>NZ_JBICYQ010000003.1:0-630661 GCF_043201055.1 Streptomyces sp. NPDC048338 | reverse complement strand
GCCGTAGGCGGCCGTCGGGTCCGGGGGTGGCTTCCCGCTCCCATTGAATGGGGTGACCCGGCAGGGCTTAGCGGCAATCCGTCGTGTCTTGGCGGAGATTCATGCCCCGCTGGTCATTGTCCGGTGGGGGTGAAGCCGAATCCGCGAGCCCTTGGAGAGTTGACGTCCCAGCCCGGCCGATCCGATCCGGTCTGGTCTATCCCGGTGGGTGGAGTCATCCTGAATGACGCTAGCACGTACATTACTTGCGGTAACCGGGCTGGATATGGGACTTCACGGGGCATATCGGACTCTCGGGGGGCTTAATGTACGCCGTAGCGTCATCGAGCAGCCGATCCCAGACCGGCGATGGGACGGGTGGGGTGGATGGGATCCGCCCTGGCCCGAGCTGGCGATGACGGCTGCGGATTCGGCTTCACCCCCACCGGACATTGACCAGCGGGGCATGAATCCCCGTCAGGAATCGAGTGGCACCCGCTAAGCCGCGCCGGGTCACCCCATTCAATGGGTGCGCTGAACCACCCCCGGGCCCGACGGCCGCCTACGGCGCCCGGGGCCCACCGGGCCCCGGAGCGGATGCCCCTCCCCGGGCCGCCCTCCGAGTGTGAAAAGGCGGGTGAAGGCGACGGGTCAAGGGTGGAGCGAAGCGAAATCGGCGAAGCCGACGCGACGAAGGAGCGCCCTTGAAGCGGCGCCGCAACCCGCCACACTCGGAGAGAGGGCGGCCAACCACCAGAAGCAAACCAAGACCGGCCCACCCCAAGAGCCAGGACCCGCGCCCCCAAGCGCCCCCCGCCTCAGCCCAGGGCCAGCCAGGCCACTCCCGCGAGGACCGCGATCACGACGGCCACTCCCACGATGAGGCCGACGCGCGGGCCGGCCGAAGGGGCCGCCTGCTGCTGGCGCTGCGGGGCACCCTCGTCGACGAAGGCGCGGAACATCTGCGTGTTGCCGGAGGGGTCGTAGCCACCCTCGGGACCCTGACCCTGCGGTGCATGGGGATTGTGTGCCATGGAGCAGGACCCTAGCGAACCGGGGGTTCCGGCCCCAACCCCCGCCCGCCCCTCCCTCCCCTTCCGGCACGTCTCCGGCACCGCTCCCCCGCGCTTCACCCACCTTTGCCGATTCTTTAGCGCCGTTTGACCGATTTAGTTTGCCTGAAGCAACCATCGATATCTATGGTTGCCCTAAGCAACAACATGCATGGGGTGCCCGTTGGAGACGCAGAGCAGCCGCTACGAGAACCTCGCCCGCCAGGTGAGCGCCATCGGCGCCGTGAAACGCGGCATGGCGCGCGTCCTCCCCGTCGAGTGCCAGGGCGGGTCGGCCGCCGTGCTGGCCTTCCTGCGGCACCACGGGGACATGCGCATGAGCCGGCTCGCCGAACTCATGGCCGTCGACATGTCGGTGTGCAGCCGGCACGTCGCCAACACCGTGGACCACGGCTGGGTCGAGCGACTGCCCGACCCGGGCGACCGGCGCTCCCGCATCCTGCGCCTGACGGCCGCGGGCCGGGACATGCTCGACGAACTGAACCACCGGGTGACCCGGGCATTCGCCCGCAACCTCGCGGAGTGGTCCGACGACGACGTCGAACTGCTCGCCACACTGCTGGCCCGCCTCCGGGACTCCTTCGGGGACTGCCGGGCCCTCCAGGCTTGAGACTTCGGAAACAAAGGAACTTCATGGCTACGACCACGCCCGACGTCGGCGTGCGGGACGGCGTCACCGGTCACGGGGACAGCGCTCCCATGACGCACCGGCAGATCATGGAGGCGCTGTCCGGGCTGCTGCTCGGCATGTTCGTCGCCATCCTGTCCTCGACGATCGTCTCCAACGCCCTCCCGCAGATCATCACCGACCTCGGCGGCGGCCAGTCCGCCTACACCTGGGTCGTCACAGCGGCGCTGCTCTCGATGACCGCGACCACCCCGCTCTGGGGCAAGCTCGCGGACCTCTTCTCCAAGAAGCTGCTCGTCCAGATAGCCCTGCTCATCTACGTCGGCGGCTCGGTCGTCGCCGGTCTCTCGCAGAACACCGGCATGCTCATCGCCTGCCGGGTCGTCCAGGGCATCGGCGTCGGCGGTCTGACCGCGCTGTCGCAGATCATCCTGGCCGCCATGATCGCCCCGCGTGAGCGCGGTCGGTACAGCGGCTACCTCGGCGCCACCTTCGCCGTGGCCACCGTCGGCGGCCCCCTGCTCGGCGGTGTCATCACCGACACCGACTGGCTCGGCTGGCGCTGGTGCTTCTACGTCGGTGTGCCCTTCGCGCTGATCGCGCTCCTGGTGCTCCAGAAGACCCTGAAGCTCCCCGTCGTGAAGCGTCAGGTCAAGGTCGACTGGGCCGGTGCGGCCGTCATCAGCGCCGCGGTGTCGCTGCTGCTGATCTGGGTGACCTTCGCGGGCGACAAGTACGACTGGATGTCCTGGCAGACGGCCGCCATGGTCGGCGGCGCGGTCCTGCTCGGCGCGCTCTTCGTCCTCGTCGAGTCGAAGGCCGACGAGCCGATCATCCCGCTGCGCCTCTTCCGCAACCGCACCATCACCCTGGCCTCGCTCGCCTCGCTCTTCGTGGGTGTCGCGATGTTCGCCGGCACGGTCTTCTTCAGCCAGTACTTCCAGCTGGCCCGCAACGAGTCCCCGACGATGTCCGGCGTCCTGACGATCCCGATGATCGCCGGCCTCTTCGTCTCCTCCACCGTCTCCGGCCAGATCATCACCAAGACCGGCAAGTGGAAGGCGTGGCTGGTCAGCGGCGGCGTGCTGGTGACCGGCGGCCTCGGCCTGCTCGGCACGATCCGCTACGACACGGAGTACTGGCACATCGCCGTCTTCATGGCCGTGATGGGTCTGGGCCTCGGCATGATGATGCAGAACCTGGTGCTCTGCACGCAGAACCAGGTCGACCCGTCCGACCTCGGCTCCGCCTCGTCCGTCGTCACCTTCTTCCGCTCGCTGGGCGGTGCGATCGGTGTCTCGGCGCTCGGCGCGGTCATGGCCCACCGGGTCACGCACTACGTCCAGGACGGGCTGACGGCGCTCGGCCCGAAGGCCGCCGCGGCCCTGGGCCAGGGCGGTTCGGGAGGCGGCATCCCGGACATGGACAAGCTGCCGGCCCCGATCCGTACGGTCATGGAGAGCGCGTACGGACACGGTGTCGCGGACGTCTTCCTCTACTCGGCGCCCTTCGCGCTGCTCGCCTTCCTGGTGACGCTGTTCATCAAGGAGGTCGCCCTGAAGAGCAGCAGCACGGTGACCGCCCCGCAGGAGGACTGAGAAGACTCCCGGCCGTGCTTCGAGCGGAGGCGCGGCCGGGTCGGGTACGGAGCGGCGGGCAGGGGACGGCCCGCCGCTCCGTCATGTCATGCCCGGGTCTCCCCGGCGTGCCGGGCGACCATGACCTCGATGCCGGCGACCAGGATGTCCAGGGCGCAGGCGAAGTCCCGTTCCCAGATGTCGCTGACGTCGCCGTGCGTGGCGCGCTCGTCGAGGATCTCCGTCATGCCTTCGAGCTGGACCGAGAATTCGGGGTCGCCTCGGAAGGCCGCGACGGACTGCGCGTAGAACTCGTCCTGGGACATGCCGGCTTCGGCCGCGCGGCGCTCGAACTGGGACTCGATCGTCCCGTAGCCGTACACGAACTGGAAGACCGCCGACATCGCGCCCGGCTGGCCGTTCAGGGGCAGTCCCGTGTCCCGGACCGCGTCCTGGATCCTGCGGGCGACGGCGAGGGCGTGCGGGCCGATGTTCATGTAGGAACCGGCGCTGGGGGACACCCAGGGGTGGCGGACGAGCATCCGGCGGTAGGCGAGCGCGAGGGCCCGCATCCGCTCCCGCCAGCCGCCGGCGGTGTCGATCGCGTCGAGGTCGATCTCGCCGTAGACGGCGTCGAGGGCGAACTCGATGATGTCGTCCTTGGTGTCCACGTACCAGTAGAGCGACATCGCGGTGACGCCCAGTTCGGTGGCGAGCTTGCGCATCGACAGCTTGGCGAGGCCCTCCTCGTCCAGCATCCCGATCGAGGCGGCGACGATCCGGTCGCGGTCGAGGCCGGCGGGGCCGCCTCCGGCGCGGGCGGCCCTCTTCTCCAGCCAGACGCTGGAACGCGCCGGGTTCGCGGCCCGGTCTGCTGCCTTGACCATCGCGTTCCTCCGTCTGTCAGCGGTCCCCTCCCATGCTATGCAGCGGCCGTGTCCGGTTCGGCCGCCACCGCCGCGGACCGCTTCTCCGAGCGTTCGGCGCGCTGGAGCAGCGCCGCCGCGAGCAGGCCGCCCGCGAAGACGGCGATCGCGCCGACGAGTTGACTGGTCTGGAGTCCGGAGGCGAAGGCGTCGGAGATCCCGGCCCGTTCGGCGTCGGTGCCGGCCGCGGCCAGTGCGGCGGGGAGCGAGGTGGCGGTGACGGCGACCAGGGTCGCGAAGCGGGCGTTGAGTACGGCCCCGAGCACGGCGACGCCGAGGCCGTTGCCGAACTCGGCGAGCGTGCCGTTGACGCCGGCGCCGACTCCCGCCTTCTCCGGCGGGATCGCGCTCATGATGGCGTTGGCCATCGCGGGGGACGAGACGGCGATGCCGCCGCCCATGAGGAGCAGGCCGAGGAGCATGCCCCCGTAGCTGCCGTCGGTGCCGCCGCCGAGCAGCGCGATGGAGGTGAGACCGCCGGCGACCAGGGTCATGCCGAGGACGACGGTGGGCGGGGCGCCGAGCCTGGTGACGATCTTCGGGCCGATCCCGGTGAGGTTGAGGGCGACGATCGTCAGCGCGAGCGGGGCCATCCGCAGGCCGGCCTCCAGCGGCTCGTATCCGAGGACGAACTGCAGGTGCTGGGTGAGCAGGAAGAGCGAGCCGCCCATGCCGAAGACGACGAGGATCGAGCCGGCGACGGCGCCCACGAACTTCTGGTTGCGGAAGAAGTGCATGTCGAGCATGGGGTGCGGGGTGCGCAGCTCCCACAGGGCGAAGGCGCCGAGGACGAGGAGCCCGACGGCGGCGGGCAGCAGCACCTCGGCGGAGGTCCAGCCGTGCTCGGGGCCGGTGATGATCGCGTAGACCGCGGCGGTCATCCCGATGGTGGAGAGCAGGGCGCCGAGCAGGTCGGGGCGTTCGCCCTGCGGGTTCTTCGACTCGGGGACCAGCTTCAGCACGGCGACGAGTGCGACGGCCGCGACCGGGAGGTTGACGAGGAAGATCATTCCCCACCAGAAGTGGTCGAGGATCACGCCGCCGATGAGCGGTCCGCCGGCGAAGCCGAGGGAGGCCACGGTGGACCACAGCGCGATGGCCTTGACCCGCTCGGAGTCGTCGAAGATCTGCATGACGACGGCGAGCGTGGTGGTCATGAGCAGTGCGCCGCCGACGCCCATGCCGGCGCGGGCGGCGATGAGCTGGGCGGTGGTGCCGGCGAGGCCGGCGGCGAGCGAGCCGAGGCCGAAGAGCGCGAGGCCCGCGGCGAGCAGCTTCTTGCGGCCGTAGCGGTCGGCGGCGTTGCCGACGGTGAGCAGCAGGCCGGACTGGACGAGCGAGTACGCGTTGATCATCCACTGGATGTCGGTGGTGGACGCGTGGAGTTCGGAGGTCAGCGACGGGATGGCGACGCTGAGGACGGTGTTGTCGAGGAGCACGGTGAGCTGGGCGAGGCAGATGACGCCCAGGATCAGCCAGCGCTGCGGGTGGCCGCCGGTGGTCTGTCCGGCGGTGGGTTCGGTACCGGCGGTCGTCGCCGTCATGAGGCCCCCTTGTACGGTGTACGTGAGTCGAACTCGTACACCGTACAAGGGGGCTCTTACGCTGTATAGCGATTGACTTCCGGGCCACTCCCTCCGGGAATCCCGCCGCCGGGGCTACTTCTTCCGGGTCAGGTCGTAGAAGGTCGAGCCGTCGAGCGTGACCTGCTCGAAGGTGGCGGTGACCCACGTGGAGATCTCCGAGCTCGTGCCGCCACCGGGGCCCGTGCCCCCTCCGCCGCCCCCGCCGATGAAGTAGTGGATCTCCCCCTGGGCCACGTACTGCTTGAACTGCGCGAGGGTCGGCGACGGGTCGCTGCCGTTGAATCCGCCGATCGCCATGACGGGCTTCTCGGTGGCGAGCTGGTAGCTGGCGGCGTTCTGGGCGCCGATCGCGGCGGCGGCCCAGGTGTAGTCGTCCGCGCCGTCGAGCAGCGCGGCCCTGGCCCGGGAGCCGACGCTCGCGCCGTTCAGCAGACCGCCGGCGCCGCCACCGCCCGGGCCGAAGCCTTCGAGGCCGCCGTCGCGCCGCCCCTGACCGTCCTGCGCGCCCTGACCGTCCTGCGCGCCCTGGCCGTCCTGTGTGCCCTGCGGCGGGGTACCGCCGGGCATGCCCTGTCCCTGGCCGCCGGGCATCATGCCCGTGCCGCCGCCAGGGCCCTGACCCGCCTGGCCGCCCTGGCCGCCCGGCATGGCACCGCCGGGGAACTGGCCGTTCCGGCCACCCTGCCCGTCCGCGGCGGCCATCCGCCCACCGCCGCCCGGACCCCGGCCACCCATGGCGCCACCCGCCGGACCGGCCGTCACGATCGAGCCCTGGTGGCCCGCGTCGACCGTCGCCAGCGTGTACGCGAACGGTCCCGCGAGCCCCGCCGCCAGACCGAGACCGGCGACCCCGAGCCCGATCCGGCGGTCGACCCGGCCGGCGAGCAGCAACCCGAGGGCCGCGACCACACCCGCGACCAGCACCGCCCAGCGCAGCCAGGGAAGCCAGTCCGGCGTCCGGCCGAGCAGCACCCAGCTCCACGCCGCCGTGGCCGCGACCGACACCGCCAGCGCCGCCGAGGCGGCGAAGCGGGTCCGCTCCTCCCACAGCACGCCGGCGCCCATGCCGACCAGCGCCGCGATGTACGGCGCGAGAGCCACCGTGTAGTACTCGTGGAAGATGCCGGCCATGAAGCTGAAGACGGCCAGCGTCATCAGCAGCGAACCGCCCCAGACCAGGAACGCGGCGCGGGCCGTGTCCGTGCGCGCCGCGCGGCGCGTGACCAGCAGACCGGCGACCAGCAGGATCAGCGCGGCCGGCAGCAGCCAGGAGATCTGGCCGCCGACGGCGTCGTTGAACATCCGCCCGATGCCGGTCTCGCCCCAGCCACCACCACGGCCGCCACCACCGGGCATGCCCGCCCCGGTCGGCAGCTCGCCACCCGCGAACTCGGCGCCACCGGGGGCGCCCCCGCCGCGGGCCCCGCCGCCCACGCTCCCGGTCTCGTCGCCGTTGAGCCGGCCGAGCCCGTTGTAGCCGAAGGTGAGCTCCAGGAAGCTGTTGTTCTGCGAGCCTCCGACATACGGCCGGGAGGACGCCGGCCACAGCTCGACCAGGGCCACCCACCACCCGGCGGACACCACCATCGCGAGGCCGGCGAGCGCGAGCCGGCCGATCCGGCGGCCGAGGCCGCCGGGCGCGCACACCACGTACACCAGGGCCAGCGGCGGCAGGATGAGGAACGCCTGCAGCGTCTTGGCGAGGAACGCGAATCCGAAGGCCACCCCGGCCCCCACCAGCCACTTCGTCCCGCCCCGCTCCAGTGCCCGCAGGACGCAGTAGACGGCGACCGTCATGAGCAACGCCAGCAACGCGTCCGGGTTGTTGAAGCGGAACATCAGGGCGGCGACCGGCGTGAGCGCGAGGACGGCGCCCGCGATCAGCCCGGCACCCGCGCCGAACCGGCGCCGGACCGCCGCGTACAGGACCGCCACGGTCGCCACGCCCATCAGCACCTCGGGCACCAGGATCTGCCAGGAACCGAGCCCGAAGAGGCGGACGGACAGGGCCATCGGCCACAGAGCGGCCGGCGGCTTGTCGACGGTGATGGCGTTGGCCGCGTCGAGCGAGCCGAAGAAGAAGGCCTTCCAGCTCTCGCCGCCGGCCTGCACGGCCGCGGAGTAGAAGGAGTTGGCGTAGCCGGAGGCGCTCAGGTTCCAGAGGTAGAGCGCGGCGGTCGCCAGCAGGAGGCCCAGGAAGGCCGGCCGGACCCAGGGGGCGTCGTCGGGCCGCCCGCGCCAGAGCCGTACGGGCCACGGGCGGGCGGGCCGGGCGTGAGTCGTCGAGGTCATCGGGAGGTCCTTGCGGTGGAGTCGGAGTCCGGGAAGACCCAGAGCCGGAAGAGGAGGAAACGCAGCACGGTCGCGGCGAGGTTGGCGGTGATCAGCACCGCCAGCTCGGTGGAGTGGGCCGGGTCGCCGCCGACCGCGCCGAGCGCGGCCAGCGAACCGCTGGTCAGGGCGAGACCGATGCCGAAGACCACGAGACCCTGCGCCTGGTGGCGCACTGCGCGGTCCCGTCCCCGCACCCCGAAGGTCAGGCGCCGGTTGGCCGCGGTGTTGGCGACGGCCGAGACGAGGAGGGCGGCGGCGTTGGCGAGCTGGGGGCCGGCGCCCGTGCGGAAGAGCGAGTAGAGCGCCAGGTAGAAGAGGGTGGACAGCGCGCCGACCACACAGAAGCCGACCAGCTGACGGGCCAGTCCGCGCGGCACCCCGGCGAGCCGGCGGTCCCGCGGGTCGTCGCCGAAGGGGCGGGCCAGCCGGTCCAGCGGCAGCGAACCCGTCGCGAGCGCCCGCCCCACCCGCCAGACGCCCTTCAGGTCCTCGCTCGCCGTCCGCACGATGTGGACGCTGGAGTCGGGGTCGTCGACCCAGTCGACGGGGACCTCGTGGATCCGCAGCCCCGCCCGTTCGGCGAGCACCAGCATCTCCGTGTCGAAGAACCAGCCGGTGTCCTCGACCATCGGCAGCAGCCGCTCGGCCACCTCACGCCGGATCGCCTTGAACCCGCACTGGGCGTCGGAGAAGCGGGCGGCGAGCGAGCCGCGCAGGATCAGGTTGTAGGCCCGGGAGATGAACTCCCGCTTCGGCCCGCGCACCACCCGCGAGGAACGCGCCAGCCGGGAGCCGATCGCCAGGTCCGAGTGACCGGAGATGAGGGGCGCGACGAGCGGCAGCAGCGCGTTGAGGTCCGTGGACAGGTCCACGTCCATGTAGGCGAGGACGGGCGCGTCCGAGTGCGACCACACCGTCCGCAGCGCACGGCCTCGCCCCTTCTGCTCCAGTCGCACGGCGCGCACCTCGGGCAGTTCGTCGGCCAGGCCCGCCGCGACCACCGGGGTGCCGTCGGTGGAGGCGTTGTCGGCGACCGTGATCCGGAAGCCGTAGGGGAAGGTGCGGGAGAGGTGCTCGTGGAGCCGCAGGATGCAGGGCTCCAGGTCCTTCTCCTCGTTGTGGACGGGAATCACCACGTCGAGGACGGGCCGCCCGGCCGCGCCCACGGGCAGGTGTTCCCGGGCGGGAAGGGTGCCGGGCGTGGGTCCCGTTGTCGATTGGGTTCGCATGGCCACGACCCTCGCCGGGGCCGCTGTCACGGCTGTGTGATGAGCCTGTGCCCTGCCTGTGAGTCGGAGGCGCCGGCCGCCGGGACGGTGTCCTCCGCGGCGCTGCCGAGGGGCAGCGACACGGCGAACACGGTCGCGCCGGGCCTGCTGCGCACGGTCACCTCGCCGCCGTGCGCCACGGCGACCGCGCGGACGATCGCCAGGCCCAGACCCGTGCTCCCGCCGCCCGCACGGCGTGCCCGGGAGGCGTCGCCGCGCGCGAAGCGCTCGAAGACGGACGGGAGGAGGTCCGCGGGGATGCCGGGGCCGTCGTCCTCGACCTCCAGCACGGCCCGGTCGCCGTCCTCCCGCACGCGGGCGGTGACCGTCGTGCCGGGCGGGGTGTGCGTACGGGCGTTTCCCAGGAGGTTGACGAGGACCTGGTGCAGGCGGGCGTCGTCCGCCTCCACCGACACGGCGTGCCCGGGGAGTTCGAGGCGCCAGTGGTGGTCCGGGCCGGCCGCGCGGGCGTCGGAGAGGGCGTCCACGACCAGCGGCGCGAGCTCGGTGCTCCCGCGGGACAGCGGGCGGCCGGCGTCCAGCCGGGCGAGCAGCAGCAGGTCCTCCACCAGGCCGGTCATCCGGGTGGCCTCGGACTCGATCCGCCCGAGGGCGTGCCGCGTGTCGGGACCGCACTCCTCCCGGCCGCGCCGGGTCAGCTCGGCGTAGCCGCGGATCGAGGCCAGGGGTGTGCGCAGCTCGTGGCTGGCGTCCGCGACGAACTGCCGGACCCGGGTCTCGCTCTGCTGGCGGGCGTGGAGCGCGGAGTGGACGTGGTCGAGCATCCGGTTGATGGCCGCGCCGACCTGCCCGACCTCGGTCCGCGGATCGGCCTCGGGCACGCGCTGGTCGAGCGCGACCTCGCCGCTGTGCAGGGGGAGTTCGGAGACCTGGGTGGCGGTCGCGGCGACCCGGCGCAGCGGCCGGAGGGCGATCCCCACCAAGGCGCCGCCGGCGAGCGACGCGGCGACCAGCCCGGCACCGGTGACGCTCAACTCGACCAGGACCAGGGTGGAGAGCGAGTCCTGGACCTCGGCCAGCGGTATGCCGGTGAGGTAGTCCCCGCGGGCGCCGGAGGCGTACTCCACCCGGTAGTCGCCGAGACCGCCGGGGAGTTCGACCGTGTGCGGCTCGCCGTCGCGCGGGACGGCGGCGAGGGCGGTCCGCTGGGCCGCGTCGAGGGAGGTGGACTGGGGGCCGTCGTACGTCTCCCCGTTGCCGTCGAAGACCTTGGCCTCCTTCAGCTCGCCGTCCACGACCTCCGCTCCGACCGTGCCCAGCGGAGTGCCCGGCCCGAGGACGAAGCCGAGGGGGCTCCGCGGGCTCTGCGGGCTCTGCGGGACGTCGGGGGCGCCGGGCGGGCCGGCGGCCCGGTTCGAGACGCTGCGCAGCTGCCGGTCGGCCTGGTCGTACAGGTAGGAGCGGAAGGCGAGCGTCGTCACCGTCCCGATGACGGCGGCGACGACCGCGATCAGGGTGACGGCCGAGACCACGAGCCGGGTCCGCAGCGACCAGGGCCCGGTCCGCGGGGACCGCCGCCGCGCGGCACGCGGGGCGGCCGGACGGGACGAGACCGGCACGGACGGGGCGGGGCCCTGCGGGGACGGGGCGGACATGCGGCGGCTACTCCCCCGGCTTGATGAGGTACCCGGCGCCGCGCCGGGTGTGGATCATGGGGGAGCGCCCCGCGTCGATCTTCCGCCGCAGGTAGGAGATGTACAGCTCGACGACGTTGGCCTGGCCGCCGAAGTCGTACGACCACACCCGGTCGAGGATCTGCGCCTTGCTGAGCACCCGGCGGGGATTGCGCATGAGGTACCGCAGCAGCTCGAACTCGGTGGCCGTGAGGTGGATCGACTCGCCGCCGCGGGTCACCTCGTGGCTGTCCTCGTCGAGGGTGAGGTCGCCGACGGCCAGCAGCGACTCGCTGCGCGCCTGCGCGGCGCCGGAACGCCGGATCAGCCCGCGCAGCCGTGCCACGACCTCCTCCAGGCTGAACGGCTTGGTGACGTAGTCGTCGCCGCCCGCCGTGAGCCCGGCGATCCGGTCCTCGACGGCGTCCTTCGCCGTCAGGAACAGCACCGGCACCTCGGGCAGCTCGCGCCGCAGCCCGGCGAGCACGGACAGGCCGTCCATGTCGGGCAGCATCATGTCGAGGATCACCGCGTCGGGCCGGAACTCCCGCGCCACGCGCAGCGCCCCGGCGCCGTCGCCGGCACTGTGGACCTGCCAGCCCTCGTAGCGCAGGGCCATGGAGAGGAGCTCCGCCAGCGACGCCTCGTCGTCCACGACGAGGACACGGACGGCGGAGCCGTCGGGCCGGAGCATGTCGGTGCGCCGATGCGGCGTGATGGCGGTCATGCTCCCACGCTGTCCGCCGGTACTGAGATCTCCCTTTCGCTTACCTGTGAATTCCCTGAGAACCGTCCGCTCCCCCGGACCGGCCGTCGCGCGCCCCCTCCCGGAGCCGCCCCCGGGGCAGCGAGAACAGCTCGGCGGCGTTGTCGTGGAGGACCGCGCGGAGCCAGTCGTCGCCGAGCCCGAGCCCTTCGAGCGCGTCCAGCTGGTGGGCGTAGGGGTACGGGATGTTCGGGAAGTCCGAGCCGAGGAGGATCCGGTCGCCGAGGGCCAGCAGCCGCGGGCGCTCGTCCGCGGGGAACGGCGCGAGACGTTCGCTGAAGTCCGTGAAGGCCATCGTGGTGTCCAGGTGGACGCCCTCGTACCGCTCGGCCAGGTCGAGGAAGTCGGAGTACTCGGGCATCCCCATGTGCGCGACGATCAGCCTCAGCCCGGGGTGGCGGGCCAGCAGCCGCCCGACGGGACCGGGCCCGGTGAACTTGCCGGCCACGGGTCCCGAGCCGCAGTGCACGACCACCGGCACGCCGGCCTCGGCGATCGCGCCCCAGCAGCCGTCCAGCAGCTCGTCGTTGGGATCGAAGCCACCGACCTGGAGATGCACCTTGAAGACGCGCGCCCCGCCGTCCAGGGCCTGCCGGACGTATCCGGCGGCCTCCGGCTCCGGATAGAGGGTCGCCGTGTGCAGGCAGTCCGGGGTGCGGGCCGCGAAGTCGGCGGCCCAGCCGTTGAGCCACCGGGCCATGCCGGCCTTGTGCGGGTAGAGCATCGAGGTGAACGCGAGGACCCCGAACTCCCTGAGGAGGGCGACCCGGCGCTCCTCCTCCTCGCGGTAGGTGATGGGCCATTCCAGGCCGGTGAGGGGCCCGACGGCGTCGAAGTACGCCCACACCTTGTCGAGGACGTTCTTGGGCATGAAGTGGGTGTGGACGTCGACGAGTCCGGGGAGCCCCAGCCGCTCGGCGAGGGCCCGGGGGTCAGTTCCGCTCAAAGCCGTAGCTCCGCTCGACCCTGCCGATGTGGACGCTGTAGCTCTCGTACCAATGCTCCCGCCCGTGCCGCTTGGCCGCCTGGTGCTCGGCGTGGTGCTGCCAGGCGGTGAGGGCGTCGAGGTCGCGGAAGTACGCGACGGTGATGCCCAGGCCGCCGGGGGTGCGGGCGGACTCGTAGCCGAGGTAGCCGGGGATCTCCTGGACGAGCTCCTGCATCCGGGCGGAGGTCTCCGCGTAGCCCTCGGGGTGGTCGGGCCGGACCGAGGTGAAGACAGCCGTGTAGTAGGGCGGTTCGAGGCCCGCCACCGGTTTCGGGGTCATGTGGATCACCTTGGGCCGGGGGAGGCGGGCCTGTCCACGGGGGTCGCCGAAAGGGATCCAAGTCTTTACGGTCACCGGGCGGGGCGGTCGGACGGGCGGCACCGGGTCCGCGCCGGTGCTGCGGGGACCGGTCCGCGGCGGGTCCGTGCCGGTGCTGCGGGGGCGGGTCCGCGGCGGGACCTCGGCAGGTCCCCTGCGGGTCAGAAGAGGCCGTCCTGGCGCTGCGGCGTGGGGCCGAGGACCGGTACGGAGACGGCTGCGCCGGGAGAGGCGGAGACGAGTCCCCAGCCGCTCATCAGCCGGGTGTCGAGGGCGAGCGCCCGCCCCGCCGGGTCCAGCAGGTGCAGGTCGGGGCCGGCGGCGGCGAGCAGCCGGCCGGTGACCGCTCCGCCGTCGACGAGTTCGGCGACGGAGCCGTCGAGCGGCGGCAGCGCGTCGAGCCGGAACGCCTCGCCGTGGTCGTGCACCCGCGGGGGAAGCGGCTCCAGCGTCTCTGCCCATCCGGCGAGCCCGACGGCCCGCCGGTGCAGCTCCTCGATCTCGCGGGCGCGCTCGGCGACGGGCGGCAGGTCGTGGCGTACGGCGCGCTTCTGCGCGTACGGGATCCGGTCGGGCACCTTCAGCGCGTGCCGCAGCAGTTCCTCGGTCCGCCGCGCGGCCATGAGCGGGCCCCGCCCGAGCCAGCCGAACGCGACGGCCCCCTGTTCCAGCAGGCGGGCGTCGCCCCGGGCCTCCGCCGTGATCCCGACCTTGACCATCCCGGGCCCGAACCAGGCGAGGTACACGCGGTACGGCCGCGGGTCGTCGGCGGTCGTGTCCGCCGCCACCGAGTGCAGCCGGTCGAGGCGCGCGCACTCGGGGCACCGGCCGCCGGTGCTGCGGGCGGGCACCGTCGCGTCGAGCGGGCAGGGGTTCCCACGGGCTCCGGGGCACCGGCGCGGCCCCACGGCCCGGAAACCGAGCTGCTGCCCGTAGCCGAGCGCGGACACCCGCCCGCCCTCCCACCGCAGTCCCGGCACGCCACCGCTCCACCGCAACCCGGCACACCGCCACACCACGTGCCCACTCCCGTCCCACGCCTCCGGAGCGACCAGTCTGCGTCACGGGACCACGGCCGCGGCGTTCGCGCCCGGGCGCCCGGGCGCGTACGGGTTCCGGAAGCCGCACGCGCACCCGCCCCTGCCGGAAGCCGGGTGTCTCACGGACGGGCCGACGCCTCCTCCGCGGGGCACAGCATGCGGTGGTCCGGAACCACCGGATCACCGAGCGCCGGCTCGATCCCCCGGACGCGCACGGCCACCGACCCGTCCTGCCCGTGCACCAGCCGCCAACGGAACCGCGGGAGGACGTCCTTGGCGGGCAGTTCGACGGTGGCAAGCACGATCCAGCGGTCGTAGTTCGTCGGGAACACCCGCACCTCTGCGCCGCACTCCCGGCAGGGCGCCGGCTCGATCCACGCCGTGTCCTCGGGATCCGGATCGGGCCGGGGCGCGGCCGTGGCGCCCTCGTCCGCGGCCAGGTCGTTGGCGGCGCGGTTCCAGCAGTCGTCGCAGAGCACGGCCATGAGACTGATCCGGCCCCGCGCCCGCACGCCCGTGCCCTCCGTCGCACACCCCTGGCAGACCGATCCCGGAAAGTCCCCTGTCGCCCCCATACGCCCGAGTGTGAGCGCCGGGACACGGTCCTGACAGGTCGCGATCCGGCCGCGTTGGCGCGGTCAGGACCGTGTGCCGGCCGCCTTGAGCCGGAAACCGACGAGGACGAGCCCGGTACCCGGTCCGTCGCGCGCCGTGTCCACGAACCGGACCGCGCCCGCCGGCCGATCGCGTACGCGGCCCTCCTGAGTCACAACACCCGGGTGAAGCTGAGTAGGTGCGCTCTGCCCGGGCACGGGCACGAGCGGCGACGCTGGGACCATGCGACAAGGACCTCGGAACCTCACCCCCCGGCTGCCGGCGACACTCACGACGGCCCTGGCGGCGCTCGCGCTGTGGGCCGCCTGGCTGGGCTGGGACCAGCACCGCGACGTGCACCCCGACGGGTCGACGACCGGCCCGTACGAGGCCTGGCAGGTGATCGGGCTGGTGCTGACGCTGCTGGTGCCGGTGTACTGGGCGGCGGCCAAGGGCTACTTCGCGGACGCGGTCCTGGGCACCTCGGCCGGGCTGACCGTCGCCGCCTTCTACGACTGGTCGGACGACTCCAGCGGCCTCTACGTGATCGGCGTCGGCATGGTCATGATCGGAAGCCTCGCCGTGACCGCCGGCGTGACCGCCGTGGTGGCGGCCATCCACCGGGACCGCCCGCCGACGCCCCCGAGCCGCTAGTCCGCGGGGCAGGGGCGTGGGCCCCACGGGCCCCGCACCCGCGCCGGATTGCCACCCCGTCACCGCGGCGGATCACCCGGCAACGCGAGAGGCCCCGGACTTTCGTCCGGGGCCTCTCATGCTGTGCACTCGGCAGGATTCGAACCTGCAACCTTCTGATCCGTAGTCAGATGCTCTATCCGTTAAGCTACGAGTGCTTGTGCTTCCCGGCTTTTTTCTTGCCGGTCGGCGTTGCGTGGACAACATTACATGACCTGCGCCGTGACGCGAAATCCATTAGCCAGACCCCCTCTGACCTGCGAAAACACCCTCTGAGAGTGGTGGCGTGCCCGCCGGACGGGTGAAGGGGGAGCGCGCTCCCCACGGCCGGAAGGGGCGGGTACGGGCCCGAACGGGGTCCGAGCCCGGACCGGGTGAGGGTCGGGAAAGGCAAGACCCGTGCGCGCCCCGAAACGGCCGAAGCCCCGGCCGTGGGGCCGGGGCTTCGGTAGGGGCGGAGGCGGAGGGATTTGAACCCTCGATGGGCTTTAAGGCCCAAACCGCATTAGCAGTGCGGCGCCATAGACCGGACTAGGCGACGCCTCCATGCACCCCGCGCGGGCGCGGACGGTGCGTGCAGATGATGACACAGGCGAGCCGTGCGTCACCAATCGCTTCTCACCGTACTAGTCCTCCCGGGCCCAGGGCAAAGCCCCGCGGCGCACTCCGGTTGCGCAACGAACGGCAGTACGGAGCGTTAGAGGGAGTGGGGCATCACCGCCTGCCACCCGCGTCCCTGGAGTTCGTATGCTGCGCCGCTCTGTCCTCGCGACCTTCGCGACCTTCGCGACCCTCGCCACCGCCTCGGCCGCGCCCACCGCCGGCGCCGTCGAGGCCCCGGTGCTGGGGCCGATTCCGCCGCTGTCGCTGCTGGCGGAGGCGGACGGCCTCACCGTGACCGTCTCCAAGAGCGGGCACCCCAAGGCCGACGGCACCTTCCGGCTCGAGTGCGACGGGCGGGCCGGCGGGAACCACCCGGCCGCCAAGGACGCCTGCCGGCGGCTCGAACAGATCGCGCGGCAGGGCACGGACCCCTTCCAGCCGGTCGGCAAGGACCGGCTCTGCACCCAGCAGTACGGCGGCCCGGCCCTCGCCCACATCACCGGAAAGTGGCAGGGCCGCAGCGTGGACGCCCGTTTCTCCCGGGCCGACGGCTGCGAGATCGACCGCTGGGAGAACCTGGAGCCGGTGCTGCCGATCGTGCGGGGGTGACGTGAGGATGACGGTCGGATCTTGCCGGAGGCATGCGACCGTGCCCCACGCCCGTCGAGCCTGCCCTTAGACTCCCTCTCAGTGACAGGCTGCGGCCCGCGGGGCAAGATGGGCGGCCAGCCGCCAGGCAAGGTGCAGTGGGTCAGGGAGGAAGCGTCGTCGTGAGCAGCAGGCCATCCCGAGGCGCTGCTCGCCTCGCAGCGATACTCGACGCCCTCCCCGACGGCCTCGTGCTCGTCAACTGCAACGGCACGGTCGTCAACGCCAACACCATCGCCCTCGGCATGTTCGAGACCCCCGGCACCGCTCTGGTCGGCCGCGGGCTGCTCGACCTGCTGCCCACGTTCGACTCCCGGCTGATCCCCGGGTCGATGCGGCTGCCCGAGGGCGCCGACGAGCGGGGCCGTACCAAGCCGACCCGGATGATCGCGCGCCGCACCGACGGCAGCGAGTTCGCCGTCGAGGTCACCAGCGCCAATCTGGAGGACGGGCGCGAGGCCTACGACTCGTACACCGGCTACACCGGCGACGAGCTGCTCATGCTCGTCGTCCGGGACCTCACCGGCACGCTCGACACCGAGGCCGAACTCGCCCGCTCGCAGCGCCA
The DNA here is from genome assembly GCF_043201055.1 of Streptomyces sp. NPDC048338. NCBI lineage: Bacteria > Bacillati > Actinomycetota > Actinomycetes > Kitasatosporales > Streptomycetaceae > Streptomyces > Streptomyces sp. NPDC048338. The sequence goes on along the minus strand of NZ_JBICYQ010000003.1, from coordinate 613,437 downwards.
GACCGAGATGATCCTGCGCGCCGCGGCCGAGGGCGTCGTCGGCACGGACACCGACGGGCAGGTCGTGCTCGTCAACCCGGCCGCCGCGCAGATCCTCGGCTTCCGCGCCAGCGACCTCGGCGGCAAGGAGCTGCACCCGCTGATCCTGCACTCCCGTCCGGACGGCGAGCCGTTCCCGTACGAGGAGTCGCCGCTCGCCGACACGCTCAAGTCCGGGCGCAAGCACCGGGTCCGCGGGCAGGTGCTGTGGGCGAAGAACGGCGACCGGGTGCCGGTCGACCTGACGACCGCGCCGGTACGGGACGGCGACCAGCTCGTCGGCGCGGTGATGACCTTCACCGACCGGCGCCCCTACGAGAAGCTCTCCGAGAAGCACGCCACGGAGGTCGCCGACCTCACGGAGCGGCACGCGGCGGAGCGGGAGCGGCAGAACGAGCGGTTCGAGGCGCTGACCGCCCGGCACGAGCAGCTGACGGCCGTCCTCGGCGAGTCGCTGCGCGGGCCGCTGGAGGAGCTGCGCGCGGAGCTGTCCACGCTCGCCGCGGACGACGCCGGCCAGCTGTGGCCGGAGGCGAACCAGCTGCTGCACCACCTGGCCGCCGGATACGCGCGGATGACCACGCTGGTCGACAACGTCCTCGGGTACCAGCGGCTGGACGCCGGTGCGGAGGAGCTCACCAGGAGCGTGGAGCTGCTCGACGGCATCGTGACCGCCGGCGTCGACGGGGCCGTGGAGCTCATCGGGCCGGGCCGGGCGCAGTTCGCCGTGCACGCGCCGCCCATCGAGGCCGAGGTCGACGCGGGACGGCTGGCGACGGCGCTGGCGCACCTGGTCGCGGACGTGGCCGGGGTCGACTCGACCGGCAAGGCCAAGGTCGTGGCGGGTACGGGTTACGTCGACTCCACGATCGTGGTGGCGGCGGCGCAGCGCGGAGACGTCGTACGGATCGAGGTGCGCGGGCCGTACGCCGGCGGCGACCCGGTCCACCAGCCCATCGTGCGCGGGATCGTGGCCGCGCACGGCGGTGTGGTGCAGACGCACGAGGTGCCCGGGATGAGCGGCAGCGCGTACGTCCTGGAGGTGCCGCTCGGCGCCGGCCGGGGCACGGTGGCGCCGCCGCCCGCTCCCGAACCCGAGCCGCGGCCCGTGCCGCAGGACGGCTCCGGGGGCGGCGGGCAGCTCGCCCTGCCCGCGCAGGCTTCGGAGACCCAGGGCGGCGGACGGCGGCGCGCCCGGCGGGCGTCCACCGACGCGTTCCTGGAGAGCCCCGTGGCGGTCGAGGGCGGTGTGGAGCCCACCGGGCGCCGTCGTGGGCGTACGGAGGCGGCTCAGGGTCCGGCGGAGCTGATCCCGGCCCAGAACGCCGGTACGAACACGCCCGGTGCCGGTCCGGAGGCCCTGCCCGGCGACGGCGCGGGCGCCGTGCCGGTCGCGGCCGAGCCCACCGGACGGCGTCGCGGCCGTCCCGCCGAGGGCGCCGTGGTGACCGCGGCCGAAGGTGCCCAGGGGCGCGCCGCGCTCGGGAACACCGTGCCGCCGCAGGGTGTGCCCGCCGAGGCACCCGCCCTGGCCCGCGCGCTGCCCGCCGTCGCGGGCGCCGGGGAGCCCACCGGGGACGGCCGGCCCACCGGTCGCAGGCGGCGCGCGCTCGCCGCCGCTCAGGAGCGGGCGGCGGCGGCCGAGTCCGGTCCGCGCACGCCGTTCGCGCTGCCGCCGGCGGACGCGGACCGGGGTGACCCGGACCGGGGCGACGCCGCGGGCCTGTCGCCCGTGTCGGCGGCGGGGTCCCCGCAGCCGTCCGGACTCGTGCCCGCCGCGGGCCCGGCGCCGATGCCCGCGCCGATGCCGATGCCGATGCCGATGCCCGCGCCGATGGTGGTGGGCGACGAGGGGCGGCACGACGCCGCCCTGTCCGGCCCGGACACCGATCACACGCCTCCGCAGCCGCACCCGCTGCCGGGACCGACCGGCCGGCGCCGGGCCGCCGTCCGGGACGAGTCCGCGCAGGAGGCGCCCGCCGCGACGCCGGCCACCGCCCAGGAGGCCGGAACCCCGGCCGGCGGCACCGGCTCCGTACCGCTGCCGCCCGCGCTGCCGACACCCGCCCGGCCGACGTCCGCGCACCCGACGCCCGCACAGCCCCTGCCCGCCGAGGCTCCGACCGACGTGACGACCACGCAGAGCGGCCGGGCGTTCAGCGTGCGCACGCTCGGGCAGGGCGTCCCCTTCGCCCAGCAGATCGCCGCGCAGCAGAACGGCCAGGCCACCCAGAACGGCCAGGGCACCCAGGGCGGTCAGAACGGTGCCTCGAACGGCTCCGGGCGGCGGCGCAGGCTCGCCACCCGGCCCGAGGGGGGCACCGCCCAGCCGGCCGCGACGGCGGCCGGGACGGCGACGGAGACCGCCGCCAAGCCCCATCCGCAGCCGGGCACCGCGCCCAAGCGGGTGCCCTCGGTCCCCGAGGGCCGCTCGTACGCCATAGGAGCGCCCGCCGAGGGCTCCGCCGAGGGGCCCGAGCCGCTGGACGGTCCGGGCGGCGCGGTCGAGGTCGCCAACAGGCCGCTGCCCCAGCCGGTCGACGACGAGCTGCCGCCGGAGCCGCTGGACAACCCGCGCCGGCTGCTGGTCTGGCCCGCCCCGGACGTCCAGACGCAGCAGGCGCTGAGCGACCGCGGCTACCGCCCGGTGATCGTGAACTCCCGCGAGGAGGTCGACGCGCAGATCGCCGCGTTCCCCGCCGCGCTCTTCGTCGACCCGCTGACCGGCCCCATCACCCGGACCGCGCTCCAGTCGCTGCGCCAGGCGGCCGTCGCCGCCGAGGTGCCGGTGCTGCTCGCGGCCGGGCTCGGGCAGGCGACCCGGGAGGCTGCGTACGGCGCCGATCCCGCCGTCCTGCTCAAGGCGCTCGCCCCGCGGGACAGCGAGCAGCACCCGTCCCGCGTGCTGCTGATCGAGGAGCACGACGAGATCGCGGACGCGCTCGCGGCGACCCTGGAGCGGCGCGGCATGCAGGTGGCGCGTGCCGCGGCGGACTCGGAGGCGGTCACGCTGGCCACGCAGATGCGGCCGAACCTGGTGGTGATGGACCTGATGCAGGTGCGTCGCCGGCGGGCCGGGATCATCGACTGGCTGCGGGCGAACGGGCAGTTGAACCACACGCCGCTCGTCGTCTACACCTCGACCGGTCTCGACGAGGCGGAGCTGCCGAAGCTCGCGGCGGGCGAGACGGTCCTCTTCCTCGCGGAGCGTTCCACCACCACCGAGGTGCAGGCCCGGATCGTGGACCTGCTCGCGAAGATCGGCACCAACTAGGGGGTGTCCGGGCCTGGACCTGGTCCTGGCCGGGCGAGGCCCGGGAAGCCCGGAAGGGCGGCCACACGTCGAAGGGGAGGGGCGTCGCGCCCCTCCCCTTCGTGCTCCCGCCGCTGTCACGGCCCTCGGGGGGCTACAGCTGCGTCACGTCCAGCTCGCCCTCCGCGTACTGCCGGCGGATCACCTTCTTGTCGAACTTGCCCACGCTCGTCTTCGGCACCGCCTGCACGATCGACCAGCGCTCCGGCAGCTGCCACTTGGCGACCGACTGCCCGAGGAACTCCTTCAGCGCCGCGTAGTCCACCGTGGCGCCCTCCTTGAGGACGACGGTCGCCAGCGGGCGCTCGCCCCACTTCTCGTCCGGTACGGCGACGACCGCGGCCTCGGCGACCTCCGGGTGCGCCATGATCGCGTTCTCGAGGTCGACGCTGGAGATCCACTCGCCGCCGGACTTGATGACGTCCTTGGCGCGGTCGGTGAGCGTGAGGTAGCCGTCCGGACTGATGACGCCGACGTCACCGGTCTTCAGCCAGCCGTCCTCGCTGAACTTGTCGGCGGGGCGGATCGCCTCGCCGTCCACGCCGCCGAAGTACGAGCCGGCGATCCAGGTGCCGCGGACCTCCAGCTCGCCCGCCGACTCGCCGTCCCACGGGAGGTGTTCGCCGCCGGGGCCGACCAGCCGCGCCTCGACGCCGGCCGGGAAGCGGCCCTGGGTGACGCGGTAGGGCCACGCCTCCTCGTCGGTCAGTCCGGCGGGCGGGTGGGCCATGGTGCCGAGCGGGGACGTCTCCGTCATGCCCCAGGCGTGGCAGAGCCGGACGCCGAGCTTGTCGTACGCCTCCATGAGCGAGGGGGGACAGGCCGCGCCGCCGATGGTGACCTGGCTCATGGAGGACAGGTCGCGGGGGTGGGCGGTGACCTCGGCGAGGAGGCCCTGCCAGATGGTGGGGACGGCGGCGGCGTGGCTCGGCTTCTCGCGCTCGATCATCTCGGCGAGCGGGGCGGGCTGGAGGAACCGGTCCGGCATGAGCATGTTGATGCCGGTCATGAAGGTGGCGTGCGGCAGACCCCAGGCGTTGACGTGGAACTGCGGGACGACGACGAGGGTCGTGTCCTTCTCGGTCAGGCCCATCGACTCGGCCATGTTCACCTGCATGGAGTGCAGGTAGATCGAGCGGTGCGAGTAGACGACGCCCTTGGGGTCGCCGGTGGTGCCGGAGGTGTAGCACATGGCCGCGGCCGAACGCTCGTCCAGCTCCGGCCAGTCGAAGGTGGTGGGCCGGCCCGCGATCAGCTCCTCGTAGTCGTGCACGCGCGGCGCGACGCCCTCGAGGACGGAACGGTCGCCGGGGCCCGCGACCACGATGTGCTCGAGGGTCGGCAGGTGCGGAAGCAGCGGCGCGAGGAGCGGGAGGAGGGAGCCGTTGACGAGGACGACCCGGTCGGCGGCGTGGTTGACGATCCACACCAGCTGCTCGGGGGGAAGCCGCAGGTTGAGGGTGTGCAGGACCGCGCCCATGGACGGGATCGCGAAGTACGCCTCGACGTGCTCGGCGTTGTTCCACATGAGCGTGGCGACCCGCTGGTCGCCGGTGACTCCGAGTTCGTCGCGCAGGGCGTTGGCCAGCTGGGTGGCACGTGCGCCCGTCTCCGCGAAGGTGCGGCGCTGCGGCTCGGGCTCGCCCGTCCAGGTGGTGATCAGTGACTTCCCGTGGATCGTCATCCCGTGCTTCAGGATGCGGGTCACGGTCAGCTGTACGTCCTGCATGGTGCTCAGCACGGCGTCCTCCCGGTGGGCGCTACGTGGCAGTAAGGGTGTGCAGATTCTGCGCACATACCACGCGGTATGTCACTACCCGGGAGTACGGAAATTGCCAGTGATCGCTGGCGGGGGCGGTGCGCCGGGCCCGTCCTGGCCTTCCGTCCGGCACGGAATCCGCCCCGCGGCGACGGATCACGGGGCAGCCGTCACCGCACCGGAGTCAGCTCCGGATCCTCGCGGAGCTTGCCGAGCGCCCGCGACACCGCGCTCTTGACCGTGCCGATCGACACACCGAGCACCTCCGCCGTCTGCGCCTCGCTCAGGTCCTCGTAATACCTGAGGACGACCATCGCCCGCTGGCGGTCGGGGAGCTTCATCACGGCCCGCCACATGGCGTCGTGCAGCACCTGCTGCTCGGCCGGGTCCGCCTGGGGCAGTCCGGCCGGCTCGGGCAGCTCGTCGCAGGCGAACTCGTCGACCTTGCGCTTGCGCCACTGGGAGGTCCGGGTGTTCAGCAGCGCGCGGCGGACGTACCCGTCCAGGGCACGGTGGTCCTCGATCCGTTCCCAGGCCACGAAGGTCTTGGTCAGCGCGGTCTGGAGCAGGTCCTCGGCGTCGAACGGGTTCGCGGTCAGCGAGCGCGCGGTGCGCAGCAGCACGGGCCCGCGGGCCCGGACGTAGGTGGCGAACGACGGGTAGCCGGCGGCCAGGGCGGCGCGGCCGGCGGGCGCGGCGGCGACACCGGTGGCGGCCTTGGACGCGCCCGTGCAGACGGGGCCAGAGGGTGGCGGAGTCATGGTTCCACGCTAGGAGCGGGCGCGTGCCGGGGGATCGGCCCCAGGTCCCGACCCGCACTCCGCCTCAGGTTGTAGGGGTGGGGACAGCTGGACCTCCTCAAGGTGGAGGAGCCACTCAGGGTCGGGACGGGGTGCGAGCGGGTGCGTGGCCCCGCGCCGCAGGCAGGACAGGACCTCGCGGGCAGCCCCGGGGGCGGCGGGGGGAGGAGGCCCCCACCGGGTCGGCCGGTGGGGGCGAGGGCGGGCGCCGGTCAGTGGGAGACGGAGTCGAACGGGTCGCCGGAGGCGATGGAGGCGACCGGCCCGTCGACGGCGTTCCGGTCGATGGTCAGGGTGCGGCCCCCGTGGGACTCGCGGACGTTGCCCGCGTACTGGTGGATCCGGCCGTGCTCCAGCCAGGCCGGCATGGGCAGGGCGCTCTCCGAGTAGAGGGCGGGCTCGCCCAGCCAGCGCGCGAACCAGATCACCGCGGGGAGGTCTTCGTAGCCGGCCTTCCGCGCCTCCTCCATGTGCTGCACACCGCTGTCGGCGCTGCTGTAGAAGCCCGGCAGATAGCCCTGCCCGCGGACCTCCCGGTTCCAGGCCCGGACGAAGAGGAGCGTGGTCTCGGTGCAGGCGGAGTCGGTGAGCGGATAGGCCTCCATGTCGAGGTAGAGCGCGCTGCCCGGCGTGATCCCGAGCGCGGCGGCCGCCCGGACGGCGTCGGCCCCCTCCTGGGTGCCCTGGGTCCAGGGGTCGTCGCCGATCGGGACGTGCTTCTTGTTCTGGGCGAAGACGCAGGGCGCCTGCGAGCCGACGAAGACCGGGAGCAGTCGCCAGCCCTGGGCGTGCACCGAGGCGACCCAGTGCGAGGTCAGGTTGGGCTGCGCCGGGCAGCCCCGGCCGCGACCGCCGAAGTAGACGCCGACGGCCCGGTACGGCGACGCGAGCCAGGCCTCCATCACCGCGAGCGACGGCGCCTCGCAGGTGTCGAAGCCCTTCCCGGTGAAGTACCGGTACGTGACGGGGTCGCCGCCCGGGGCCGCCGGGGCGCCCCGGGCCTCGGATCCGGCCGTCCGAGGGGGACCGGCTCCGCGCGCGGAGCCGGTCGGAGGGGTGGGGGCGGCCGTCGCGGGGGCGACGAGCAGCGCGACGGCGAGCGCGGCCTGCACGAGCCGCGCCCGTACGGACCGGTCGCGGTAAGGCGTCGCGGCCAGGGAGCTGTTCATGGGGCGAGTGAAGAACGGCCCGCCCGGCCCGGCCACCGCTCGGGCCGACTCCTCAGCCGTCCGTGCCCAGGATCAACCCGGACGTGGGAACCCCGGTGCCCGCCGTGACCAGCGCCCGCGACGCGCCCGGCACCTGGTTCACGGACGTGCCCCGCATCTGGCGCACCGCCTCCGCGATGCCGTTCATCCCGTGGAGGTACGCCTCCCCGAGCTGACCGCCGTGGGTGTTCAGCGGCAACCGGTCCGCCGCCACGAAACCGGCCGCCTCGCCGGGCGCGCAGAACCCGAACTCCTCCAGCTGCATGAGGACGAACGGCGTGAAGTGGTCGTAGAGGATGCCGACGTCGATGTCGCCGGGGGCCAGTCCGGACGTCCGCCACAGCTGCCGGGCCACCACGCCCATCTCGGGCAGACCGGTCAGGTCGTCCCGGTAGAAGCTGGTCATCGCCTCCTGGTTGCGCCCGGCACCCTGCGCGGCGGCCACGACCAGGGCGGGCGGATGGCGCAGGTCGCGGGCCCGCTCGGGCGTGGTGACGACGAGCGCCTGTCCGCCGTCGGTCTCCTGGCAGCAGTCGAGGAGGCGCAGCGGCTCGGCGATCCAGCGCGAGGCGGCGTGGTCGGCGAGGGTGATCGGCTTCCCGTGGAAGTAGGCGGCGGGGTTGCGGGCGGCGTGGCGGCGGTCGGTGACGGCCACGTGGCCGAACGCCTCGGGGGTCAGGCCGTACGTGTGCAGATAGCGCTGGGCGGTCATGGCCACCCAGGAGGCGGGGGTGAGGAGCCCGAAGGGGAGCTGCCAGCCGAGCGCGGCGCCCTCGGCGGAGGGTTCGCGCTGCTGGACGCCGGAGCCGAAGCGGCGGCCCGAGCGCTCGTTGAACGCCCGGTAGCAGACGACGACCTCGGCGACGCCGGTGGCGACGGCGAGGGCGGCCTGCTGGACGGTGGCGCAGGCGGCCCCGCCGCCGAAGTGGATGCGGGAGAAGAACGAGAGCTCCCCGATGCCGGCGGCCTGGGCGACCGTGATCTCGGGGCTCGTGTCCATCGTGAAGGTGACCATGCCGTCGACGTCGGCGACGTCGAGCCCGGCGTCGTCGAGCGCCGCGTGCACCGCCTCGACGGCGAGCTTCAGCTCGCTGCGGCCGGAGTCCTTGGAGAACTCGGTCGCGCCGATGCCGGCGATGGCGGCCCGGCCGCCGAGGCTGTCGGCCCTGCGGACGCTCATGCCCGCTCCTCCCGTGCGTTCCGGTGTGCCGCGGCGGGCTCCGCGGCCGAGGCGGGCTCCGTGGCCGAGGCGGAGGTGGTGGCGGTCGTGGTGCCGGCGGCGGGTGCGGCGGCTGTGGTGGCGGGTGCGGCGGCCGCGGTGCCGCCGGTACCGGGCGGGGGCAGGGTGACCGTCACCGTGCCCGTGACGTGGTGGCCGATCCCGTTCGCCCCGACCACGCGGACCCGGACCGTGTCCCCGTCGACCTCGGCGACCGTCCCGGTCAGCGTCATCGTGTCCCCGGGGTAGTTGGGCGCGCCGAGCCGGATCGCCACCTTCCGGAGCACGGCCCCGGGGCCGAGGTGGTCGGTGATGTAGCGGCCGACGAGCCCGTTGGTGGTGAGGATGTTCATGAAGATGTCCGGGGAGCCCTTCTCCCGGGCGAGCTCGGCGTCGTGGTGCACGTCCTGGTAGTCCCGCGAGGCGACCGCCCCGGCGACGATCAGGGTGCGGGTGATCGGGATCTCCAGGGACGGCAGGACGTCTCCGGCGTTCATGACGGCTCTCCCTTCGCGAGCAGGTCGCCGAGTTCGGCGAGGAGTTCGGTACCGCAGCCGAGGTACGCGTCGAGCTGTCTGCCCCACAGGAAGTGCCGGTGGACGGGGTGGTCGAGGTCCGCTCCCATGCCGCCGTGCAGATGCTGTCCGGAGTGGACGACCCGCTTGCCCGCCTCCGACGCCCACCAGGCCGCGGTCAGCGCGTGCTCCTGGGCCGGCAGGGCCCGGTCGTGACGCCAGGCCGCCTCGTAGGCGGTGACGCGGATGGCCTCGGTGTCCATGTACGCGTCGGCGGCGCGGAGTTGCACCGCCTGGCGGGTGGCGAGGGGGCGTCCGAACTGCTCGCGCACCGTGGTGTGGGCGACGGCGCGGGCCAGCGAGCCGGAGCAGACCCCGGCCTGGAGCCCGGCGAAGGCGATCCTGGCCGCGGCCAGCACGGAGGCGCGGACCACCGCGCCGGCGGCACCGTCCGCCCCGGCGGCACCGAGCCGCTCGCCCGGGGCGCCGTCGAGCACGAGCCGCCCCGCGGCCCAGGGCGCGGTGAGCTCGACGGGCGTGACGGTCACGGCGGGCGGGGCAGGATCGGAGAGCGGGGCGGGATCGGAGGGGGCGCCGGTCACCGGCGGCGGGCTCGCGCCGGGCACGGCTCCGTCGGACGGAGGGCGCCCGGCCGCCGCGGACAGCGGGACGAGCCAGAGCGCGGCGTCCTGGTCCGGGAGGAGGACGTGCGTGGCGTCCCTGAGCCACGGCACCCGGTCGACCGTCCCGGTGAGCAGGCCCCCGCCGTCCGGGCCCGTCTCGGCTGCCCTGATCCGTCCGGTGTCCGGGAACGCCCCGGTCACCACCGTCGTACCGTCCCGGAGCCCGGGCAGCAGCCGCGCACGCTGCTCGTCCGTGCCGTGCCGGGCGACGGCGAGGAGCCCGTACACGGCGCTCGCCGTGAAGGGCACCTGGGCCGTCGTCCGGCCCTGCTCCTCGGCGAGCAGGACGAGACCGAGCAGCCCGGTCTCCTCGACCGCCTCCAGCAGGCCGGCCGCGCACAGGGCCTTCCACAGCTCGGGGTCGCTGTCCCCGCCCGCGGCCGTGAGCCGTTCGTGCGTGGCGAGATCGCCGAAGATCCGCGCCGCCAGGCCCTGGGCCGCGGCCTGCTCCTGCGTGGGCGTGAAGTCCATGTCAGCCCTCCCCTCCGGGCAGCCCCCGGAAGACCGGAAGCTCCAGCTCCGCGTCCACGCGCAGGAACTCCAGCCGTACCGGCATCCCGATGCGGACCTTGTCGTACGGGACGCCGACCACGTTGCTGACCATCCGTACGCCTTCGGCCAGTTCGATCAGCCCTACCGCGTAGGGAGGGTCGAAGGCCGGGAAGGACGGGTGGTGCATCACCACGTACGAGTAGACCGTTCCGGCCCCGCTCGCCTCGACGGTGTCCCAGCGCTGCGAGCCGCAGGCGTTGCAGCCGGGGAGCCAGGGGAAGCGCAGGGTCGCGCAGTCGCAGCAGCGCTGGACGAGCAGCCGGTGCGCCGCCACGCCCTCCCAGAATCCGGCGTTGTCCCGGTTGACGACGGGCCGGGGCCGTCGGGGCCGGGTGCCGGACGCCCCCGTCACGGCCCGCGCCCCCTCCCCGGAACCCGTGGCCGGCCGGGGCCTCGCCGCGGCGGGCGCGTACTTGAGGATGCGGAAGCGGTGGGTGCCCGCGAGCACGCCGTCGGCGTGGACGTCCATCCGCGTGGTGACGAAGTGGCCCGTGCCGAGCCTGGTGGTCTTGCGGTCCGAGACGGACTCGATGACCGCGTCGAAGGTGATGGTGTCCCCGGGCCGCAGGGGCCGCAGGTACTCCTGCTCGCAGTCGGTGGCGACCACGGAGGTGAATCCGGCGTCGTCGAGCAGCGCGGACAGTTCGTCGTAGGGCCCGGAGCGGTCCGTGTGCCCGGACAGGCCGCCCATCGTCCACGCCTGGAGCATCGTGGGCGGTGCGACGGCGTCCGGCCCCCGGTACGCCGGGTTCTCGTCGCCCATGGCCTCGCACCAGTGCCTGATCATCGCCGCGTCGACCGGGTCCTTGCCCACGCCGCCCGCGGCCGCGACCCGTCCCTCGTACGACCTCAGCCGCTCCGCGAACACGCCGTCGGCCGTACCGGCCGCCCCGGCGCCCTCGCGGCTTCCGTCGCCGCCCGGCCCGACACCCGGCCCGCCGCTCGGCCCGACACCCGGCCCGCCGGACGTGCCGGTCGCGTCTTCTCCTCCGGTCATCGCCGCCCCCCGTCCCGCTTCGTACCGGTCATGCCGAGCCGCATCGTCGCGACGATCTCCCGCTGCACCTCGCTCACCCCGCCCCCGAAGGTGTTGATCTGCGCGGCCCGGTTCATCCGCTCCAGTTCGCCGCCGCCGAGCTCCCCCGGCGACCCCGCCCGTACCGTCCCCGCCTCGCCCGCGATCTCCTGGCAGATGCGGTACACCTCCACCGCCGACTCGGTGCCCGCGAACTTCACGCCGCTCGCGTCCCCGGGGGCCAGCCGGTCCGCCCCCACGTCCGCCACCAGACGCCAGTTGAGCAGGCGCGTCGCGGCCAGCCGGGCATGCGCCTCGGCCGCCCTGATCCGGATCCACGGCTCGTCGACCCGCCGCCGGCCCGTCACCGGATCGGGGGTACGGGCCGCGGCGAGCGCCGCCGCGTAGTGGTCCTCGGCCTGCATCCCGATGGCGGCGAGCGCGACCCGTTCGTGGTTGAGCTGGTTGGTGATCAGCCCCCAGCCGCCGTTCTCCGGTCCGACCAGGTTCCCGGCGGGCACGCGGATGCCGTCGTAGTACGTCGCGGTCGTCGTCAGGCCGCCGACCGTCTCGATCGGCGTCCACGAGAACCCGGGCGCGTCCGTCGGGACGAGGACGATCGAGATGCCCCGGTGCTTGGGCGCCTCGGGGGCGGTGCGGCAGGCGAGCCAGATCCAGTCCGCGTTCTGGGCGTTCGAGGTGAAGACCTTCTGCCCGTCGATCAGCCAGGAGTCCCCTTCCCGTACCGCCTTCGTGCGCAGCGAGGCGAGGTCGGTCCCGGCCTCCGGCTCGCTGTAGCCGATCGCGAAGACCGTCTCGCCGCGCAGGATCCGGGGGAGGAAGAAGGTCTTCTGCTCCTCGGTGCCGTACTTCATCAGCGTCGGACCGACGGTGTTCAGGGTGACCATCGAGACCGGCGCGCCCGCGCGGTACGCCTCGTCGAAGAAGACGAACTGCTCGTCGGGTCCGCGGCCCTGCCCGCCGTACTCCTCGGGCCAGCCGAGCCCGAGCATGCCGTCGTCGCCGATCCGCCGCAGCAGCCGCCGCTGTGCGGCGGTGTCGCCGGGTGGCGGCGGGCCGCCGGGCATCACGTCGCGGAAGTACGAGCGCAGTTCGGCGCGCAGCCGCAGCTGCCGCTCGGTCGGGGCGAGGTGCACGACGAGGGCCTCCCGGACGGGGACACTAAGGTTTCTGACTGTCCGTCAGAAGCTGGAGCGGTGTCAAGGTCACGGACGACTCCTCCCGCGCGCCGGCCCCCGGCGAACCTCGACGACGCGCCCGCCCCCGCCGGCCCGGCGAACCTCGACGACGCGCACCGGCCCGGCCGGCCCGGCGAACCTCGACGGCGCGCACCGGCCCGGCACGACGGACGGCCTGCGCGACGGCACCGAAGTACCGCCGCACAGGCCGCCGTTCACCCCTCCGTCATCCCCCTCGGGCCCCCCGGCCCGTCATCCCCCCGCCCCCCTCGGGCCGCCATTCCCCCTCGGGCCGGATCCCCCGCGACCCGTCAGAGCCACCATGGGGCGAAGTTCACCACCGCGTTCGACTGGCCGATGTTCGTGAGGCCGGAGCCGTTCACGCTCGCGGTGTTGTTCTGGTTGGAGGCGCCGGCGCCTGTCGCCACCTGTTGCGTGGTGGTCGAGTTCCCGTGGTTGTCACCCCCCACGCCGCTGCCGACGATCGAGGCGACGCCGGTGTTCGATCCGTTGTCCGCGAACCCGCCGTTGTCGGCCTGCGCCACTCCGGAGAAGAGTGCGGCGGCCAGAGGCAGCGCGGCGGCAACGGCGAGGACGCGGGCGGTACGGATGCTTGCCATGTGTTCTTCCTCCAGGAAGGGAAACCGCGCGGGAGGCGCGTAAGTAGGGCTCTCACCAAGGCAGTTGGCCGACCGCCCCGGTCGTTCGTGCTCGACGTCGCGACTCCAGAGTTGCCCACCGAATCCCCGGCGAACCACCCCGCAGCGGACGATTCCCCCTCAAGCGTGAGGACAAGTCGATAAACCCCCACGAGCCCGCGAACGTCGCAGCTCAGGCCCGGTGACAGGCTGCGCGGCGGGCCACGGCCCGGGCGCGGCACCAGGGGAAGCGTTCCGGCAGACTCCCGGCCGAATCCCTCCCCCTTCCTTTCTTCGAACGCCTGTACGAAAATGGATCCATGGCCATCACCGACCGGCGCACCGCCACCCTGGCCCTCGCCCACGCCCTCTCCGCAGCGGAGCGTGGGCTCCCCGTCATCCCCCTGTCCGCCACGAAGCTCCCCGCGCTGCGTTCGGCCCACCGGGACGAGAGCCCACCGGTCCCCTGCCACGGGGAATGCGGCCGCCTCGGCCACGGTGTCCACGACGCGACCTCCGACCCGGCGGGCGTACGGGCGCTCTTCGCCGCCGCACCCTGGGCCACCGGGTACGGCATCGCGTGCGGCCGCCCGCCCCATCACCTGATCGGTGTCGACCTGGACGTACGGTCGCCGTCCGACGACGCCGTGGAACTCCGCCACATGGCCCTGGGGCACCTCTTCGGCCTCCCGCCGACCGTCACCGTCCTCACCCCCAGCGGCGGCCGGCACCTGTGGCTCACCGGCCCGCCCGACGTCGTCGTCCCCAACTCCGCGAGCCGCCTCGCCCCCGGGATCGACATCCGCGGCGCGGGCGGTTACCTGGTCGGCCCCGGCTCCGTCAGCGCCCGGGGCGCCTACCGGCTCGCGCCCGACACCGCGGACCTCGCTCCCGCGCCCTGCCCGCGCGCCCTCCTCAGCCTGATCGCGCTCCCGCCCCGCCCGCACCACGCCACCACCCGCCCGCCCCACCAGGGCCAGGGCCTGATCCACTTCGTCCTGTCGGCCCGGGAGGGCCAGCGCAACACCCGCCTGTTCTGGGCGGCCTGCCGCGCGTACGAGAACGGCCTCGGCGACACCCTCACCGAGGCCCTCGCCTCGGCCGCGATCCGCACGGGCCTCCCGGAACACGAGGCCCGCGCCACGATCCAGTCGGCTGCCCGCCTGACGGCGGGCTGACGGCCGGGGTGGGAGGCGGGCCGACCCGGAAGCCGAGGCATCACGTCGATGCCTTTCGGTGCCCGCGCCATGCTCGCCTCCCGTGCCCGGATTTCCCAATTCACGCCCTGAGCCCGCCGGAGAGGCAGGAGCATGGGTGGGGTTTCCGCGGCGGGCGCGGGGCATGAGCGCGCTGGAGGGGAACGAGGAATGCCGGGGGCAACCGAGTCGGTGTTCGTCAGCTACGCCGGGGCTGATCGGGCCTGGGCGGAGTGGGTGGCGTGGCAGTTGCGGGAGGCCGGTCACCGTGTGGAGCTGGACGTGTGGGACTGGCGCACCGGCGACAATTTCGTGCAGCGGATGGATCAGGCGCTGCGGCGCGCCACCGCCGTGGTGGCACTGTTCTCCAACAACTATTTCGATCCTGAGCGCTGGACCCATGAGGAGTGGACGTCGGTCGTGGCGGGCCGGCGCCGGTTCATCCCGCTGACGATCGAACCTCTCAGCGGCGGTGACATCCCCGACCTCCTGACGGCGGCGATCCGCAAGGACCTGCACGGTCTGGACGAGCCGGCGGCGGTTGCCGCGCTGCGGGACGCCGTCGAGGGTCCCGCCGGCCCGCTCACCGCTCCAACGTTCCCGGGCGGTGTAGCGGTCTCCGCCTCCGGCGGGACCGCTTCTGAGGGGCGTCCGCGGCTGCCGAGCAGTGCGGGTGTGCCGGGGGTGTGGAACGTGCCAGGTCGCAATCCGCATTTCACCGGCCGCGAGGCGGCGATGACCAAGGTGCGGGAGGGCCTGGTGGGGGGCCGGCAGGCGGTGGTGCATGCCGTGCACGGCCTGGGCGGGATCGGCAAGACCCAGTTCGCTCTGGAGTACGCCCACCGTTTCGCCAGCCAGTACGACATCGTGTGGTGGATCGACGCGGAACAGGCCGACCAGATCCCGGTGCATTACGCCGAGTTGGCGACCCGGCTGGGTGTCGCTCGGCCCGAGGCGGGCACCGACCACGTCACCCGGTCGCTGCTGGAGTATTTACGGACCAGGGACCGCTGGCTGATCGTCCTGGACAACGCCGACGACCCGGGTGCCTTCGAGGCCGTGCTGCCCACCGGCCCCGGCCACGTCCTGATCACCTCACGCAACCCCGGCTGGAAGGACATCGTCCCGAGCCACGGCCTGGACGTGTTCCCCCGCGGTGACTCCGTCGTCTACCTGACCAACAGGATCCCCGGCATCGCCGCACAGCAGGCAGACGCGCTCGCCGGTGACCTGGGCGACCTGCCCCTGGCCCTGGCCCAGGCCGTCGGCGTCATCACCTCCGGCATGACCCCGGACCGCTACCGCCACCTGCTCACCAGCAAGACCACGGCTCTGCTGGCCAACGGCAGCCCGCCCGGCTACCCCGCCTCCCTGGCGGCCGCGGTGGCCATCGCCACCACCGGCCTGGCCGAAAGCCACCCCCAGGCCGCCGAACTGCTGCGCCTGGCAGCGTTCCTGGGACCCGACCCCATCCCCACCGCCTGGCTGGAGACCAGCCGCGACCGGCTCGCCACGCTCACCGTCGACCCCGACGACATCATGTGGCCCCAGACCGCGCTCCAGCCCCTGGCCCGCTCCGGGCTGGCCCGCGTCGACCACGAAACCTTCCAGATCCACCGCCTCACCCAGGCCATCGTCCGCGACCACACCGGCGAAGCCGACGCCACCGCAGCAGAAGGCGACGTCAGCACCCTCCTGACGGCCATCACTCCGGCCGACACGGATGCCCCGGTCTTCTGGCCGACATGGGCCGCCCTCACCTCCCACCTGGCCACCCGACTCCACGCCATCGCCCCATACCCCCCGCTGCGACGGACAGTCATCCACGCCGGCCACTATCTCTGCGCGAGCGGGCAGGCACGCGCCGGACGTGACATGGCCGCCGACCTCCGCCCCACCTGGGTTGCCAACCTCGGCGAGGACCACCCCGACACCCTCGCCGTCGTCTTCAACCTCGCCACGTCCCTGGCCCACCTCGGGGAGTACGGCGAGGCGCGCCGCTTGCACGAGGACACCCTCGAACGCCGCCGACGCGTCCTGGGCAACAACCACCCCGACACCCTCCAGTCCGCCAACAACCTCTCCAGCACCCTGGACTGCCTCGGGGAGTACGAGGAGGCGCGCCGCATGGACGAGGACACCCTCGAACGTCGGCGTCGTGTCTTGGGGGAGGACCACCCCGACACCCTCCAGTCCGCCAGCAACCTCTCCAACACCCTGGACCGTCTCGGGGAGTACGAGGAGGCGCGCCGCATGGACGAGGACACCCTCGACCGCCGCCGACGCGTCCTGGGCGAGAACCACCCCGACACGCTCGTATCCGCCAACAACCTTGCAAACGCCGTGGCCCGTCTCGGGGAGTACGAGGTGGGGCACCGCTTGCACGAGGACACCCTCGAACGCCGCCGACGCGTCCTGGGCGAGGACCACCCCAACACCCTCTCCTCGGCCAACAACCTCGCCTGCTCCCTGGACCGTATCGGGGAGCACGAGGAGGCGCAGCGCTTGAGCGAGGAAACCTTCGAACGCCGCCGACGCGTCCTGGGCGAGGACCACCCCGACACACTCCAATCCGCCAAAACCCTCGCCGGCGCCCTGCACCGTCTTCGACAGTTCGCAGCGGCAGAGCGGCTCCTCAAGGACACTCGCGCCCGGAGCCGCCGCGTCCTGGGCGAGGAACACCCCGAAACTCAAGACACCACAGAGAATCTCGCCCGGGTACTCATCGCCCTGGGCAGACCGTTCGAAGCCCAGAAGTTGCGCGCCTCCAGTGGCAAGGCAGGGCAGCGCCGAACACGGCGCAAGCGCCGCTAGAGAGCCGGATCGGAGTCAATGCCTGCGTGACGACATGGCGATCGTCAGCTCCTCGACCGGCGGTTGCCCACACGTGGTTCGGGGTGTGCGCCCTCGGATCGGCGGGGAGTGGGGTGATGTGCGGGCGGGTGTGGGGTTGTTTGGCCTACTGTCGATGGCCTGGTGCCGGGCTTGCGTCGGGGGTGTGGGTTGGTCGGCGATGGTGGTCGGGTGTTCGTCAGTCACGCGGGGGCGGACCGGGCGTGGGCGGAGTGGGTGGCCTGGCAGTTGGTGGATGCCGGCTACGAGGTGGAGCTGGACTACTGGGACTGGGGCGCGGGTGAGAACTTCGTCCTGAAGATGAACGCCGCGCTGGCCTCGGGGCGGATGCTGGCGGTGTTCTCGGAGGCGTACTTCGACCCGGACCGGTTCACGACCGAGGAGTGGACGGCCGTCCTCGCGGCCAAGCAGAAGCTGATACCGGTGCGGATCGACTCCGCAACCGTCCCACCCATCCTGGGTCCGCTGCTCGCGCCCTCGCTGGCGGGCCTGGGCGAGGACGACGCACGGACGGTGCTCCTGCAGGCCGTGGGCGGGCCGCGCCGTCCGGACGGACGGCCCAGATTCCCCGGTGATGCGGGCCGGTTACGGGGAATGGGCGGCTCGGGTCCGCGGCTGCCGGGGAGTCTGCCGCGGGTGTGGAACCTGCCGGGGCGCAACGCCGGGTTCACCGGCCGGGACGACCTGCTGGTGCGGCTGCGGCAGGCGCTCGCGTCGGGTTCCCGGGTGGCGGTGCAGGCTCTGCGGGGCCGTGGCGGGGTGGGCAAGACGCAGCTGGCGATCGAGTACGGGCACCGGTTCGCCGGAGAGTACGAGCTGGTCTGGTGGGTCCGTTCCGAGGAACCCGCCCTGATTCCGGACCAGTTGGCTGAGCTTGCGGTCAAGACCGGAGCGGCGCAGACCGACACCTCGCCGGCCGAGGCGTGCGCGGCGCTGGCGGAGGAACTGCGCACCCGGGGGCGATGGCTGCTGGTCTTCGACAACGCGGAGGACCCCGCCGCGCTGGGTCCGTATCTGCCCGGGGGGAGCGGGCATGTGCTGATCACTTCCCGTAATCCTCACTGGCACGACCGGGCTGTGGCGGTGGAGGTGGACGCCTTCGCCCGCACCGAATCGATCGCCCTGCTGCGCTCCCGCGTCCCGGGCCTGGGCGAGGCCGATGCGGGCCGGCTGGCCGTGCAGTTGGAGGATTTGCCGCTGGCCCTGGTCCAGGCCGCCGCCCTCCTCGTCGACGGCCTCACCGTCCCCCAGTACCTGACCCTGCTGCGGGAGCGGATCAGCGAGGTCCTGGACGAGGGCTGCCCCGACACCTATCCGGCCTCGCTGGCGGCACAGATCCGCCTGTCCACCGAGCGCCTGGCCGCCACCCAGCCTGACGCGCTGGCTCTGCTGCGGGCTTGCACGCTTCTGGCACCCGAACCCTTCCCCCTGCATGCTTGCACCCGCACCGTCAGCGACCCGTCGCCGTCGCTTGCCAATCTCCTCGGCAACCCGCTCGCACTCCGCACGGCCCTGCGGGCCCTGGCTGCGCAGGGTCTGGCCCGCATCCAGGACGGCGCGGTGCAAGTGCACCGCCTTACCCAGGCCGTGATCCGAGACCAGCTCACCCCGCCCGAAAACGCGGATGCGGCCCGGGCCGCCGAAACCCTCCTGACCACCGCCTACCCTGGGGACGTTACGGACCCTGAGACCTGGCCCGCCTGGCCCGCGCTGGTGCCCCACCTGATGGCCCTGGAGGCGAGCGACTTCAACACGGCCGACGGCCGGTACGCGGCCTGCGAGGCATGCTGGTACCTCATGGACCGCAGCAGCGCCCCGATCGCCCTGCCCCGCCTGCAACAGCTGCACGAAACCTGGACACAGCAACTGGGCCGCGACCACCAGCACACCCGGTGGGCCGCCAACTACCTCGCCCGCGCCTACGGCGACACCAACAACCTCACCCAGGCCCACGCCCTGGCCGAAGAAACACTGTCCAGGCAGCGGCGGGCACAAGGGGAGGACGCCCCCGAGACGCTGGGCAGTGCCCACAGCCTCGTCATCCGGCTGGCTGCGTTGGGGGAGGATGAAGCTGCACGTGTCCTGGCGGAGGACACGCTGGCCCGCCGTCGGCGGGTGTTGGGTGAGGACGATCCCGAGACCCTGAGCAGTGCCCACAACCTCGCCATCCTGCTGGCTGCGCTCGGAGAGAAGGAAGCCGCACGTGCCCTAGGCGAGGACACACTCGCACGCCGCCGACGGGTGCGAGGTGAGGACCACCCCGAGACCCTGAACACTGCCCACAACCTCGCCATCGACCTGGGTGCGCTCGATGAGAAGGAAGCAGCACGTGAACTGGCCGAGGACACCCTGACCCGCCGACGGCGCGTGCTGGGTGAAGACCACCCCCACACCCTAAGCAGCGCCCACAGCCTCACCAACGACCTGGCTGCTCTCGGAGAGAAGGAAGCAGCACGTGAACTGGCCGAGGACACCCTGACCCGCCGACGGCGCGTGCTGGGTGATGACGACCCCGACACCCTGGCCAGCAATGCCCTGCTTGAAGCGCTCGTGGGTGACAACCTTCCTGATCCGTAGGCGCGTGCCATGCGCTTCACGCAGCGACCTGTCGGATGCATGGCTCGCATGCCTGCCGCTTCGGACCTCCATCCATGTGGGTGCAGGCCGGGTTGATCAAAGGTGCACGCTTTCCAACTGTCCGCGCGGCTGTTCAGGGGCGTTTGCGGGCATTCGAGCGGCTGCTCCGCGGGGGTGCGAGTACGGGAGTGAACGGCTGCGTCCGTCAGCGCACTGGACAAAAACCAGGACAACCGCGACGGCCCCTGCAAAGCGTCTCGGAGGCCGGGCATTACTTCGCTGTCCATCCTCGATGCGGGCGGAAGTCAGGTGTCATGGGCCGGCCTGCGCTGGGTCATAGACCACGCAATAGCCCGGAATCTCGACGGTTGGGCTCCCAGCGTCGGTCCAGTCAATCGTGGGTTCGGGCGTGCTCGCGAATCCGGCACGAGCGGCGCTCCAGCCGAGTTCGGCGGAGTCGCGCGCCAACGAGTTGATCGAGAAGGGGCTCAGCGGCGGGTGAGCCCGGGATCCTGGCCCACACATGGCCCATACGCACTGGTCAGCACCGGGATACAGCCGATCCGGGGTGAGACAGAGTGAGCAAAGAGGGCGGGCCCCGGAATCCGGGGCCCGCCCTCTGACCTGCTACTTCTCTGACCTGCAAGCGGTGGGTGTGGGATTTGAACCCACGGTGACTCGCGCCACGACGGTTTTCAAGACCGTTCCCTTAGGCCGCTCGGGCAACCCACCCCGCGCCGGATCCCGTCGGGGCGGCGCGGGGGACAGCCTAGCCGGTCAGTTGTCGCCCGTGCGTTCCCCGAGAGTGACCGTGGCCGTCGCCGTCTTGCCGTCGCGCTCGTAGGTGAGCTGGACCGCGTCGCCCGGCTTGTGGGTCCAGATCTCGCTGATCAGGCTCGGACCGCTGTCGATCGGGTGGTCGCCGAAGGCGGTGATCACGTCGCCCGCCTTCAGACCGGCCTTCGCCGCCGGGCCGTTCGGGGTGACGGACGGGGTGCCGCCGGTGCCCTCCTCCGCGATCGTCGCGCCCTCGCCCTTCTCGGTCATCGTCACCGTCGCGCCGATCACCGGGTAGACCGGCTTGCCCGTCTTGATCAGCTGCTCGGCGACGTTCTTCGCCTGGTTGACGGGGATCGCGAAGCCGAGGCCGATCGAACCGGCCTGCGTCTGCCCCATGCCGCTCCCGGCCGACTGGATCGCCGAGTTGATGCCGATGACCGCGCCGCTCGCGTCGAGCAGCGGGCCGCCGGAGTTGCCCGGGTTGATCGAGGCGTCGGTCTGCAGCGCGCTCATGTAGGAGTTCTTGCCGCCGGAACCGTCGCCGGACGCGACCGGGCGGTTCTTGGCGCTGATGATGCCGGTGGTGACCGTGTTCGACAGGCCGAAGGGCGCGCCGATCGCGATCGTCGAGTCGCCGACCGCCACCCGGTCCGAGTTGCCGAGCGCCAGCGGGGTCAGCCCGTCGGGGGCCTTCTTCAGCTTCAGGACGGCCACGTCGTAGCCCTCGGCCCGCCCCACGACCTCGGCGTCGTACGTCTTGCCGTCGGAGAAGGTCGCCGAGAGCGTGCCACCGTCCGCGGCGGAGGCCACCACGTGGTTGTTGGTGAGGATGTGGCCTTCCTTGTCGTACACGAAGCCGGTGCCCGTGCCGCCCTCGCTCTCGCTGCCGCCGGACTTCGCCTGGATGGTGACGACGCTCGGCAGCGCGTTGTGGGCCACGGCCGCGACCGTGCCGGGGTCGCGCTTGAACGCGGCCGGGGCCTCGCCCGAGGAGACGGTGGTCGAGCTGTTGCCGTCGTCGCCGCGCTCGGCGGCCCAGTAGCCGATGCCGCCACCGACGCCGCCGGCCACCAGGGCGGCGGCCAGGACCGCGGCCACGATGCCGCCGGTCCGCTTGCGCGGGGCCGGTGCCGCCGGCGGGACGGGCACGCCCCAGGCCGGGACGGACGGCGGAGGCGGCGGCCAACCGCCCGCGGCATCCGCCGCGCCGACCGTGGCCTCCGCCGGGGGTGTCACGGGCAGCGGTGCCGTCGCCTGCTCGGACCGGGGGGAGTGTCCGGGCTCCGGCTGCGGCACCGCCGCCGGCTCGGGTGCGCCCGCCGAGGACGCGGGCGGTACGGGAGGGGCGGGAGGGACGGACGGGGCACTCCGGTCCGCCGGAACCGCCGTGCCCTCGTTCTCGGTACTCACAGCTCTCTCCTCGTTCACTGCGCGGGGTGGATGCAGCTTCTGTGTGCGAACAGCTTTTCCCACCGGACGTCAGGCCACTGTAAGCCGGAGCTGTGCATCCGCACTGAATTCTTTATTTCTGGACAGAACGGACTCGATCCTGTACCGCCGCTCCGCCAATGGCACCATGTCGCGGTGACCCACGCACGGCAGCACACCCATCGCGTACCCGTCCAGGTGGTCGCCCACCGCGGAGCCTCCGAGGATGCCCCGGAGCACACTCTCGCCGCCTACGTGAAGGCCATCGAGGACGGCGCCGACGCCCTCGAGTGCGATGTCCGGCTCACCGCGGACGGCCACCTCGTCTGCGTCCACGACCGGCGCGTCAATCGCACCTCCAACGGCCGCGGCGCCGTCTCCGCCCTGGAGCTCGCCGATCTCGCCGCCCTCGACTTCGGCACCTGGAAGGGCCGCGAGGAGGCCGGGGAGAGCCCGGACTGGAGGGACCCCGGCCTCACGTCCGTCCTGACCCTGGAACGCCTCCTGGAGCTGGTGTCCGACGCCGGGCGGCGCGTCGAGCTGGCCATCGAGACCAAGCACCCCACCCGCTGGGCGGGCCAGGTCGAGGACCGGCTGCTCGAACTGCTCCGGCGCTTCGGTCTCGCCGAGCCGTCCTCCCCGGAGGAGTCCGCGGTGCGCGTCATGAGCTTCTCGGCCCGTTCCCTGCACCGGATCGCCGCCGCGGCGCCGGCCCTGCCCACCGTGTCGCTGACGCAGTTCGTCACGCCGCGGCTGCGCGACGGACGCCTGCCGGCCGGCGCGCGGATCGCGGGACCGTCGATCCGGATCGTCCGCCACCACCCCACCGTGATCATGCGGCTCCAGAAGGCCGGTCACCAGGTGCACGTCTGGACGGTGGACGACCCGGAGGACGTCGAACTCTGCGAGCGGCTCGGCGTGGACGCGATCATCACCAACCGCCCCAAGCAGGTCCTGTCCCAATTGGGACGCCTTTAAAGGATTCGCCTCCCTTCACCCACCTTCACCACCCTTCTCAGGTCTTCCTGCCCCTTACGGGGAGTGCTCCGGCGCGTTCGTTCCGTACTCGATCGTTACGAGTGCGTCAGCGGACGCGGATTGGCCGGTTTCCGGTCCAGGCCATTGGGGCATTCACACCGTGGCGTGGGGCAAAGGAGGTCTCGGGGGTGGCGTTGGTGGTGGCACAGGAGGTGCCCACGTCGTCGAGCATGGCCGTACCCCATGGCCCGGCGGGCGTGGGTGAGGCGCGACACCGGATGCGGGAGCAGTTGCACCGCAGCGGGGTGTCCGCATCGGTCGTCGACGACGCGGTGCTGATCCTTTCCGAACTCCTCAGCAACGCCTGCCGGCACGGCAGGCCGCTGGGCCGGGCGGACATGGGCGACGGGGACGTGCGGGCGGCGTGGCGCGTGGACGGAGCGGGCGGCCTGACCGTCGAGGTGACGGACGGCGGTGGTCCCACCCGACCTGTTCCGTCGACGCCCTCGGTCACCGCACGCGGCGGTCGTGGGCTGAACATCATCAGCGCGCTGGCACAGGACTGGGGCGTACGGGACAGCGCGTCCGGCGAGGTCACCGTCTGGGTGGTCGTCACCGAGGGCCATCGGCGCGAGGACTTCGCGGCCAGGGTCGGCGGCGGGTCGGGCTTCGAGTTCCTGGACGCGTACGACGACCTGGACTGAGGGCCGGAGCGCGGACCCGGACGTCCTCCGTACGGGTCGCCCGCCACGGACCGGTGGCGAACGCCCCGGCCTGAGCCCTCCGGCGGCTCCGTACGGCTAGGCTCGCCCGACACAGAGCCGTGCACCGAGCACTGCACAACTGCACCGCCGCTACCGGGAGAAAGCCACACCATGGCCAAGAAGCGCCCCCAGTCGAAGGCCGCCCAGGCACAGGTCACGAACGGGGAGATCCCGGTCGTCGGTGCACGCGAGCCGTGCCCCTGTGGTTCGGGCCGCCGCTACAAGGCGTGTCACGGCCGGGCCGCCGCGCACGCCGTGACCGAGCTGGTCCAGCGCCCCTTCGAGGGTCTGCCCGGCGAGTGCGACTGGGTCGCGCTGCGCGAGCTGGTGCCCGCCGCCACCGTCCCGCTCCCCCTGAAGGGCGGACTGCCCGAGGGCGTCCCGTCGGTGACGCTCGCGACCGTGCTCCCGATGGCGTGGCCGGCGCTGCGCCGCGACGACGGCTCCGTCCTGCTCGCCCTGCAGAACGACACCTCCTCCGGCGATCTGGCCCGCGACCTCGCGGACACCCTCCAGCGCGCCCTGGAGGCGGAGCCCGGCACCCCGGTCACCCCGCGTCGCGTTCCGGCCGAGGGTCCGCGCCTGCAGGATCTGCTCGACCCCGAGGGCGTTTTCGCGCCGGTCGTGCACGAGGGCTTCGAATTCTGGATTCCGGAGTCGGCGGAGAACTCCAACCCCGAGGTCGCCGCCTCGCTGGAGCGCGCCAACGCCGCCGCGATCCCCACGGTGAAGCTGACCGGTGTGGACGCCGCCTACTGGTGCGAGACCCCGGACAAGAACCACCTGCGCTGGGTCATGCCGCACGCCGAGGAGAAGCTCCTCGACGCGCTCGCCCGGCTCCACGCGGCCGGCACCTCGTCCCTGGGCGACGACACCCGACTGGTCGGCTCTTTCCGGGCCCACGGCCTGGTCGTCCCCGTCTGGGACCTGCCGACCTCGATGAACGCCGACGACTGCGAGAAGCCGGCCGCCGAGTTCGCCGAGCGGCTGGCCGCGGCGCTGGCCGCCGACGCTCCGCTGACGCCGGAGGAGCGTCGGGCGCGCGGCGGCCTCACCAACCGTCAGGTCACACTCAGCTGACGTGCGGAGTGGCGGCGGTCACTGACAGACCGACCAGTCGGTGACTTCCGCCACAACTCCTCGTACGCCCGGGTAAATCACTGTCCGAATAACCGAGATCGAATTTGCGAACAGCAGATCTCTTGTTACCGTTCTAGAAGCCCGGTCGCTGGTGCATCCCCCGTCGCCAGCGATCGGGCCTTTTCATGCCCGCGCCCGCGGTCCGTCCGGGGCGGTCCGGGCCCCGGCTCAACCGCCGTTCCCGCCCGCCGTGTTGCTTCCGGCGCGCAGCAGCAGGGGCGAATCGCCGCCCTCACCCGCTCCCGCGAATTCCGCGATCGCCGAATAGGCCGTCTCCGTGCCCCCGGTGCGTTCGCGCGGTGTCTCGCACACTCCCGGCTCGTCCTGCGCGCTGACGGAGCAGTGGACCTGCACGGTCCGCCCGGCGGGGCCCATCAGGGTGACGACGGCGTCCAGCCGGTGGCCGGTGACGTTGCGGTAGTACGTACGCGCCCAGGTGTCGGGGCCCTCGCCCAGGACGCAGGTCTGGGCCTCGACGCCGTCGGGGGAGGTGAGCTCGGGACCGCAGTGCGCCGCCCGCGCCGGGGTCCCGGCCGGTTGTGCGGCCGCCTCCGGGGGTGCGGGCGGGGTGGCGGGCACGGCGGCGGACGTCCCGTCCGTCAGGCCGAGCCCCGGCACGAGACCGCGTCCACCCCTCGACTTCGCGTCATCCTGCGGGCCCGGGCCGGCGCCGTGCCCCGGCGTCGGTCCGCCGGCGGGTCCCGCCGAGGCGACGAGCGGCAGCAGCGTCGCGCCCACCACGACGGCCGTGAGCCCGATCGTGCGGAGATTCATGGCACCCACCTGCCCGGCCGGCTGCGACTCGTGAACGGTGGGCCGAAGATATCCACGGCCCGGTGGCGCACGGCGCGGCGCGCGCCCGTTTCCGGGACAAGTCGGGCCGTCTCGCACCCGTACGAGTGACAGGAGCGGCCCAGATGCCCGGGCCCGCCGCCCCGCCGGACGGCGCGCGGGGGCCCGCCCCGGCTCCGTCCGGGCGCCGCCGCTCGGCTGTCGTCGCTCGGCTCGCTCAGTACGCGAGTCTGCTGCCGCCGCCGGGGGTGCTCGTGCTCGCCTCGACCAGCGCGTCCACGACGGCCTCGACGTCCGGCAGCCACGGTCGCGCCGAGCCCTTGAGGGGCGCCCGCTCCCAGCGCGCCCGCGCCGTGTCGGCGGTCGTGGAGGGCAGCAGCAGATAGCCGCCCTCCCCGTGGAAGCGCAGCGAGCCGGGCACGCTGTCCTTGGTGTAGAGGAGCTCACCGAGCCGTTCGAGGCCGTACGGGGCGACGAGCAGGGACCACCGGGTCGGGGTCGCCACCACGGGGCCGAGTCTGATGTCCATCGCGTCGAGGGCGGCCAGGGCGCGTGCGCCCGCGGCGGCGGGCAGGCTCACCGCGCACGGCGCACGGCCGCCGGTGGCCAGGACGACCGGGGCGTCCGGCCGCCGGGCCCACCACCAGCGGATCATCCGCTCGTCGGTGGTCGCCGCCAGGAGTCCCGGGTCGAAGGGATGCGCTCCCGGCACCACGCATTCGGGGTCGGGGCAGGCACAGCCGGCCCCTGAGGACGTACGGGTCGTCGCTTTCAGCCCCACTCCGGGCAGTACGGGCCAGTCCCACTCGACGGCGCAGGTGAGCGCGGCATCGAGCTGGACGGTCCTCTCCTTGCGCCGGAACCGGAGCCTGCGTCGCCTTCCGAGGATCTCGCGCATGAGCGCTCGTTCCTTTCCGTTGAACGCCGAATCCACATCACACCACGTGCAGATCTCTTGACTGTGCGTATCAGCGCGTACAAGGTCGGCGGTTCGCCGCCCCGTGCGGTGGGGCGGGAGGGGCCGGACTGAGGCTCGTCGTCCACTCGAAGGGCGCGGCCTGCGGCGGTGAGGACGCCCAGGCACCCTGCCAGGTTCCGGGGCTGCTTCAACTGCCCCTAGCCATCACCGTTTACGTACCCATCAGGTTCAAATCAACGCGCTTTCAAACGACGCCAGTCGACCGCGAAAGGTGCACCGCGGGGGCAATTTTCGGCCAACTTGGCCCGCAGATCAACCCTCCTGCAGAACCCTGCGGACACCACAAGTCCCGCGCGGACAATGCTGGACATCACTCCTCTTGTGCGTGTACATGTGGATGCGTTGATGGCGGTGCAGATTGACATGGGGGTTTGCGATGCTATTGCGCGAAACGCACCCGTCGGAAAGCCGACTGCAATGAGCGCCCCACACCTGCCGAAAGTGGCCGGAATCGACTCCACGGTTCCTTCTCCCGCGCACACTGCGGCGCCCCTTCCGGGCGTACCCGCTGCCGCGCCCCCACCCGGCACCCTGATCCAGGACCGGCTGGCCGGCTGGGTCTCCGACCTCACCACGCTGCACGAACTCACCGAACGCCTGATCAGGACCGGTTCCCTCGACGACGCCCTGCAGGAACTGCTGCGCGCCGGAGCCACCCTGGTCGGGGCCCGCCGGGGCATGGTCGTCCTCGAACCCGCCGACGGACTCGGTCCCACCAGTACCGTCGGCCTCGGACTCGCCCACGCCGAACTGGGCACCATCGAGACCGTGCCCCGCAGCGCCACCTCCTACGGCCGCATCCTCGACGGCCTGCCCGATCCGGTGGCGGTCCCGGGCCCGGTGGCCGTCCCCGACCTGCTCGGCGAGGAGGACCTCGACCCGCGGCACCGCGAGGTCGCCGCCCGCCTCGGCTACGCCGCCAGTTACGCCCTGCCCCTGGCCACCGAGGCCGCCGGAAAGCTCGGCGCCGTCGTCTGGCTGTACGACGAGCCCGCCGAGCCGGTCGAACGCCAGCGCCATCTGATCGGCCTCTACGGCCGGTACGCCACCGAGCACCTCGCCCGCCTCGTCGAGCTGGAGCGCGCCCGGGTCCGGGTCGCGACCGTCGCCGAGGAGCTGCTCCCCAGCCGCCTCCCCCGGATCCCCGGCGTCCGGCTGGCCGCCCGTCACCACACCGGCCCGCGGGGCGGCGGCGACTGGTACGACGCGCTGCCGCTGCCCGAAGGCGCCCTCGGGCTCGCCGTCGGCTCCGTCTCCGGCAGCGGCCCCAGCGCCCTCGCCGCGATGGGACGGCTGCGCGCCTCCCTGCGCGCCTACGCGGTGATGGAGGGCGAGGACCCCGTCGCCGTCCTGTCCGACCTGGAGCTCCTGCTCCGGCTGACCGAGCCCGCGCGTTCGGCGACGGCCCTCTTCGCGTACGCCGAGCCGCAGGAGCGCCGGCTGGTGCTGGCCGGCGCCGGACACACCCCGCCGCTGATCGTCGGCGACCACCGCACCGAGTTCGTCGAGACCTCGCTGTCGGCGCCGCTCGGCATGCTCGCCTGCTGGGAGGCGCCGAGCGTCGAGCTCTCGCCCGCACCCGGAGAAACGGTGCTGCTCTACACGGAAGGTCTGCTGCGCCGCACCGGCGACCCGATGGACCGCGCCTTCGCGCGGCTCCACGCGGCCGCCGCGAGCGTCCCGAAGGCCGCCCGCAGGAGCCCGGGAGCCGTCGCCGACCACGTCCTGCGCGCCCTGCTGCCCGAGGGCCCGGATACCTGCGGAGCGGCGGACGCCGAGGACGTCGTGCTGCTGGCGGCGCACTTCGAGTGACCCCGGCGCGCCCCTCCGCCGCCACCGGTCGCCCCACTTTGCGTGTATGGGCCACACACTGCCCGTACAGACGATCAAGGATCCCGTCCCGCCCCGCGCAGGTGACTGACCGGTAAGAGGTCTTCCGCCCCTGGGCCCCCTTCCGTACGACCGTACGATGGGAGGGGTTCAGTGTCGTACCAAGAGGAGAGACCCGTGGCGGAAGAGCTCAACCCGGAGACCCCGGAAGAGACCGAAGAGCCGATCAAGCAGCGCAAGAACGGGCTGTACGGGAGCGTGTCCGACGAGCTCGCCGAGAGCATGAAGAGCGGCTGGGCGGACACCGAGCTCCACGGTCTGGAGCCGATCGCACAGGCCGGGCACACCGCCGAGCGCCGCGCCGCGCTCTCCGCCCGCTTCCCGGGCGAGCGCCTGGTGATCCCCGCGGGCAACCTGAAGACCCGCTCGAACGACACCGAGTACAGCTTCCGCGCGTCCACCGAGTACGCGTACCTCACCGGCGACCAGACCCACGACGGCGTCCTCGTCCTGGAGCCGGCCGGCGTGAGCGGCCACGAGGCCACCCTCTACCTGCTGCCGCGGTCCGACCGCGAGAACGGCGAGTTCTGGCTCGACGGCCAGGGCGAGCTGTGGGTCGGCCGCCGCCACTCCCTGACCGAGGCCGAGCAGCTGCTGGGCATCCCGGCCAAGGACGTCCGCGAGCTGCCCGCCGCCCTCGCCGAGGCCACCGGCCCCGTCCGCGCCGTCCGCGGCCACGACGCCGGCATCGAGGCCGCCCTCAGCGACAAGGTCACCGCCGAGCGGGACGAGGAACTGCGCGTCTTCCTCTCCGAGGCGCGCCTCGTCAAGGACGCCTTCGAGGTCGCCGAACTGCAGAAGGCGTGCGACTCCACCGCGCGCGGCTTCGAGGACGTCGTCCGGGTCCTCGACAAGGCCGAGGCCACCAGCGAGCGCTACATCGAGGGCACGTTCTTCCTGCGCGCCCGTGTCGAGGGCAACGACATCGGCTACGGCTCCATCTGCGCCGCCGGCCCCCACGCCACCACCCTGCACTGGGTGCGCAACGACGGCGCGGTCCGCTCCGGCGAACTGCTGCTGCTCGACGCCGGCGTGGAGACCACCGAGCTCTACACCGCCGACGTGACCCGGACCCTCCCGATCAACGGCCGGTACACCGAGCTGCAGCGCAAGATCTACGACGCCGTGTACGAGGCGCAGGAGGCGGGCATCGCCGCCGTGAAGCCCGGCGCCGCCTACCGCGACTTCCACGACGCCGCCCAGCGCGTGCTCGCGGAGAAGCTCGTCGAGTGGGGCCTTCTCGAAGGCCCTGTCGAGCGCGTCCTGGAGCTCGGCCTCCAGCGCCGCTGGACCCTGCACGGCACCGGTCACATGCTCGGCATGGACGTCCACGACTGCGCCGCCGCGCGCACCGAGGCGTACGTCGACACGACGCTCGAGCCGGGCATGTGCCTGACCGTCGAGCCCGGTCTGTACTTCCAGGCCGACGACCTGACCGTGCCGGAGGAGTACCGCGGCATCGGCGTCCGGATCGAGGACGACATCCTCGTCACCGAGGACGGCAACCGGAACCTCTCGGACTCGCTGCCCCGCCAGGCCGACGAGGTCGAGGCGTGGATGGCCGGCCTGAAGGGCTGACCCGCCCGGACACCGCAGGGCCCCCGCCGACACCGCCGGCGGGGGCCCTGCGCGTACGGCGGCCCCTCGGGGACCGGGCGCGGGCAGGAGCCGCGGCCCTCGACGTCCTCCGTCCGGAACGTCTGGAACGTCGGGAACGTCGGGAACGTCAGGAGCGTCAGGTCAGCGCGAGGGGGGCGTCCGACCGCCACTTGACGATCTTGTCGAAGCTGACGACG
This sequence comes from Streptomyces sp. NPDC048338, assembly GCF_043201055.1. Taxonomy (NCBI): domain Bacteria; kingdom Bacillati; phylum Actinomycetota; class Actinomycetes; order Kitasatosporales; family Streptomycetaceae; genus Streptomyces; species Streptomyces sp. NPDC048338. The sequence goes on along the minus strand of NZ_JBICYQ010000003.1, from coordinate 583,324 downwards.
GCTCCGCCGCGGCTCGACCGGTTGCCGAAGTGCACGTGATCGGCGAGCTCCTCGATCAGCCTCAGCCCGCGGCCGTTCTCGGCGTCCGACGGCGCCGCCGCCCGCCGGATCGCGGCCGGACGGTCCGCCGGGAACCCGGGGCCGGAGTCGGCCACCTCGATCCGGCAGGTCTCCCCGTCCAGGAAAGCGGTGACGCGGTACGCCTCCGAAGCCTCCCCGGTACCGAGGTCGCCGCCGTGCTCGACGGCGTTGGCACACGCCTCCGTCAGGGCCACCGACAGCTCGAACGAGACGTCGGGATCCACCCCCGCGGTCTCCATCGTGCCGAGGAGCAGTCGCCTGGCGAGCGGAACGCTCGCAGCCTCGCGCCGCAAGTGGAGTGACCACCAGATGCTCATGCTCCAGCCTCCTGGCTGCGGCTCGACATACCGATACGTATTGCCGCCGGAGACCGTCCGTAAGCACCCCGAAAGGTCAAGAGCCCTCGTTCGGCGGATGCACGCACGCCACGAGCGGTGTATGTCCCGCCCGAAGGCACCCATTGGTGATCTTCCGGACCTGCCGTACGGGCGCTTCGGCCCTGGTGCGATGATGGGCGCGCCATGTCTGCCCCCGCGCTCGCTCCACGGCTGCTGAGGGCCGCGGTGTTCACCGCGGTCTGCGTCGTGCTGTCCGCGCTGGGACACGCCCTCGCCGCCTGCGCGGGCATCGCGCTGTGGACATTCCTGGCCGGTTTCCTGGGCGTCTTCGCCCTCACCTTCCTCTTCGCGGGACGGCAGCGCTCGCTGCCCGCCATCGCCGGGGCCCTGACGGGCGGGCAGCTCCTGCTGCACGCCCTCTTCGGACTCGGCCAGAGCACCCTCGCGACGGCCGGAGGGCGCGGCGGCCTGGGACCCGAGGCGAACGACGCGCTGATCCGGATGGCCGCCAAGCTCGTCTGCGGCGCCGGCGCCACATCGCTCAGCCCCGCCGACGCGACCCGCATCATCACCGACGCCGGCCTCGACCCGGTCCACGCCGCCGGCCAGAGCCATGGGCACGGCGCCCACGGCACCCACCTGGCGGCCGCCACCGCGCACGGCACGGAACTGCTGCCGAGCCTGCCCATGTTCCTCGGCCACCTGCTGGCGGCACTCGCCACCGGCTGGCTGCTGCGCCGCGGCGACCTCGCTCTGAGCCGGATCGTCCGGCTCTCGGCGGACGGCGCCACCGGTCTCGCCGAAGGCGCCCTCGTCCGGTCCCTGCGCGCCGCGCTCGCCTTCGTGCGGGCCCTGCTCGCCGGCCTTCCGGCGACACCGGCCGCCGGGCCCCACCGGCCCGGCCACCCGCTCCTCGACACCCCGCCGCCCACCGCGGCGCGGGCGCTCCAGCACACGGTGATCCGGCGCGGCCCCCCGGCCGCCTGCGTCCTCGCAGCCTGACGCGGACCGCTCCCGGGGAGCGCGTCCGCGGACGTCCGCACCCACCGACCCGCTACGGAACCCGAGTCGCCCGTCCCACGGCCACCACCACGGCCGCGGGCACGACGCCACGGGTCTCCACGGCCCCACCGGGGCCCGCACCCGACGCCGCACCGTGGCCGCCCGCACCGGGCCGCACGCCGCGTCCGTGCCCCGTCGGTCGGCGTGCCGGACCCACCCATCCCTCTCCAGAGCCGGAGTGTCCTCTGCCATGAACGTTTCCCGTATCGCCGTCGCCGGTGGCCTCGCCCTCTCCTCCGTCGCGCTGCTCTCCGGCACCGCCTTCGCGCACGTCAGCGTGCAGCCGCAGGGCGAGGCCGCCAAGGGCGGCTACGCCACCGTCAACGTGAAGGTCCCCAACGAGCGGGACAACGCCTCCACCGTGAAGGTCGAGGTCAACTTCCCGGTCGACCACCCGCTGGCCTCCGTCATGCCGCAGCCCGTCCCCGGCTGGAAGGCCGTGGTCACCAAGTCGGAGCTCGCCAAGCCGCTGGAGCTGCACGGCAAGAAGATCACCCAGGCCGTCACCAAGGTCACCTGGACCTCCGACGGCGCGAAGATCGGCGCCGGCCAGTTCCAGCAGTTCCCGCTCTCCCTCGGGCAGCTCCCCGAGGACACCGACCAGCTCGTCCTCAAGGCCGTCCAGACCTACGACAACAACGAGGTCGTCCGCTGGATCGAGGAGTCCAAGGAGGGCGCGGCCGAGCCGCAGAACCCCGCCCCCGTCCTGAAGCTGTCGGCCGCGACCGGTGACCACCACGGCGGCGGCGCCGCCGCGGACGACAAGGCCGACGACAAGGCCGGGCACGACGACAAGGCCGCCCACGCCGAGGCCGCCGACTCCACCGACACCCCCGCCCGCGTGCTGGGCGTCGTCGGCATCCTCATCGGCGTCGCCGGCGTCGCGTTCGGCGTGCTGGCCGGACGCCGCCGCAGCGCCTGACGGCCGGAACCACACCCGAAAGAGAACACATGTCCGTCCAGAAGAACGACGAGCAGACCCGGCCGAGCAGGCGCGCCCCCCTGGTCGCCGCCGCGGTCGCGATCGTCGCGGCCCTCACCGTGACGATCGCGGTCGGCCTGAACGCGAACGACGACCGGACGACCGGCTCGCGTGACAACGCACCCGTCACCGAGATCTCCGGCGGCAGCGACTCCACCAAGGCCGCCACCGTCCTCGACCGCCCGTTCACCAAGCCCGACCTCGTCCTCACCGACACCAAGGGCCGGAAGTACGACCTGCGCGAGCAGACCAAGGGCAAGCCGACCCTGATCTACTTCGGCTACACCCACTGCCCCGACGTCTGCCCCATGACGATGAGCAACATCGCCATCGCCAGGAAGCAGCTCCCCAAGGCCGACCAGGACAAGCTGCAGGTCGTCTTCGTCACCACGGACCCCGAGCGCGACACCGCGGCCGAACTGGCCAAGTGGCTGCCGGCCGCCGGCGACGCCTCCTTCACCGGACTCACCGGCGACTTCAGCGCCATCCAGGCCGGCGCCCGCCAGATCGGCATCGGCATCGACCCGCCGAAGAAGGTCAAGGGCGGCTCCGTCGTCTCCATGCACGGCGCCCAGGTGATCGCCTTCTCGCCCACCACCGACCAGGGCTACGTCCTGTACGGCGAGGACACCACCGTCGACGACTACGCCAAGGACCTGCCCAAGCTCATCAAGGGGGAGAACCCGTGATCCGCCGCACCACCCGCACCACCGTCCTGTCCTCCGCCGCGGCACTCACCGCGGCTCTGGCGCTGACGGCGTGCTCGAACGGCGGATCCGACGACTCCGGCGGCCCGGGCAAGCCCGAACTCGAGGTCAGCGGGGCGTTCATGCCCCAGCCCGTGATGGACATGGCCGGCGGCTTCCTGACGATCACCAACGACAGCGAGACCGCCGACAAGCTCGTGTCCGTCACCAGCCCGATCTCGGACGACGTGACGATCCACGAGACCAGGAACCAGAAGATGCAGGAGGTGAAGTCCTTCGACATCCCCGCCAAGGGCGAGCTGAACCTCGAACGCGGCGGCAACCACATCATGTTCATGGAGCTCAAGCAGCAGCCGAAGCAGGGCGAGAAGGTGAGCATCGAGCTCCACTTCGAGAAGTCCGCCCCGATCAAGGTCGACGTGCCCGTCGAGGCACCGAACCACAACCCGAAGCAGCACTGAGCTCCTTGAGGGACTGACAGACAGATGACAGCCACCGCCCCGCGCCTGGGAACCGCCCTGGTCCGCCTGCTGCTCGTGACAGCGGCGCTCCTGGGCACCCTGCTCGCCGGCGCCGCCCCCGCGTCCGCGCACGCGGCACTCACCGGCAGCGACCCGCAGGACGGGGCGGTGGTCGCCACCGCCCCCAAGGACGTCACCCTCACCTTCTCCGAGCAGGTCGCCATGAGCGCCGACTCGATCCGGGTCCTCGATCCCTCGAGCAAGCGCATAGACACCGGCGAGATCCGCGACCTGTGCAGCGGATCCGTCGTCAAGTACGGCGTCGGCCTCCGCTCCGGACTCCCGGAAGGCACCTACACCGTCGCCTGGCACGCCGTCTCCGCCGACAGCCACCCCATCGCCGGCGCCTTCACCTTCTCCATCGGCGCCCCCTCCACCACCACCGTCGCCCTGCCGGACCAGACCGCGGGCGGCGGACCCGTCGGCGTCCTCTACGGCATCGCGCGCTACCTCTCCTACGCCGGCTTCACCCTCCTCGTCGGCGGCGGCGCCTTCGTCCTCGCCTGCTGGCCGCGCGGCGCGGCCGTCCGGCCCGTGCAGCGCCTCGTCGTCCGCGGCTGGCTGACCCTCACCGCGGCCACCCTCGCCATGCTGCTCCTGCGCAGCCCCTACACCGGCTCCGGCGAGCTCGCCGACATCTTCGACCTGGCCGGCCTCAAGGCCGTCCTGGAGACCAAGACCGGCGCCGCGCTGATCTCCCGTCTGATGCTGCTCGGCGCGGCGGCGCTCTTCGTGGCCGTGCTGTTCGGCGCCTACACCAAGCGGACGGACGAGAAGGAGAAGAAGGACCTCACCTTCGGACTCGCCATCGGCGGCTCCGTCGTCGCGGCCGGCATCGCGGGCACGTGGGCACTCGCCGAGCACGCCTCGACCGGCCTCCAGCCCGCCGTCGCGATGCCCGTGGACATCCTCCACCTGCTGGCCGTCGCCGCCTGGCTCGGCGGCCTCACGACCCTGCTCGTCGCCCTGTACCGGGCACCCCGCATCGAGCGCGCCGCGGTCGAGCGCTTCTCCAGGCTCGCCTTCGGGTCCGTGATCGTCCTGACGGCCACCGGGATCTACCAGTCCTGGCGCCAGGTCGGCACGTGGTCGGCGCTGACCGGCACCGCCTACGGACAGCTGCTGCTGGTCAAGATCGGCCTGGTCGCCGTGCTCGTGGGCATCGCCTGGATCTCGCGGCGCTGGACCCGGCGCCTCGGCGACCCGGCGCCACTCGACACGGCGGACGCCACCGCCGAGCCGGACGAGGCGGACGAGCCGGACGGGTCGGGCCGGGAGACTTCGGCCTCGTCCGCCGCGGCGGACGAGGCGGACGAAGCAGAGGCCGGACAGGGCGAGGCCGAGCAGGACGCACCCGTCCCGGCGACGGCGAAGCCCGTGCGCGGCACCGGTGACGGTGACGGCGACGGCGACGGTGGCGGTGGCGGTGGCGGCACCAACGGCGCCGACAGCGATGCCGGAGCCACCGAAGCCGCACCGGGCGCCGAACCGAGGGACGACACGGACGAGTCCTCGACGACCGTCGACCCCGAGCGGGCCGCCCAGCTCGCCCGCCAGCGCACCGCCGTCGCCACGGCCACCCGCAAGCGCGACCGGGACGCCGACCCCGAACGCGCCGGACTCCGCCGCTCCGTGCTCACCGAGGCGGCCATCGCGGTCGTCCTCCTCGCCGTGACGACCGTGCTGACCTCCACCGAACCCGGCCGCACCGAGGAGGAGGCCGGGCGGACGCAGTCCACCTCCGGCTCCGCCGCCGTACCCGACCGCCCCGTCGACATCCGGCTGCCGTTCGACACCGGCGGCGTGGACGGCAACGGGACCGTGCGCCTGACCCTCGACCCCGGCCGCACCGGAGCCAACGACCTCCACATCTTCGTGGAACGCCCCAACGGCCGGCTCCTGGACGTTCCCGAGATCAAGGTCGCCTTCACCCTGAAGGAGAAGAACATCGGCCCGCTGCCCGTCCTGCCCGACCGGATCCAGACCGGACACTGGAGTGCCACCGGCGTCCAGATCCCCATGGCCGGCACATGGCAGATCCAGGTGACGGTCCGCACCTCCGACATCGACCAGACCACCATCGACAAGAACGTGAAGATCGGCTGACGCTCGTGACTGACCAGACTGACCACCGCGCCGAGAACCAGGTCGAGCTGTCCCGGCGCCGGCTCCTCGGCACCGTGGGCGCGGCGGGCGCGGCCGGTCTCGCACTCGGCGCCGCCGGCGGCGCCGGCGTCTACAGGACCGTCGCCGACCCCGGCACCGTCTCCTCCGACGCCAAGGCGCTGACGACGGTCGGCGCGACCCAGGCGATGTTTCACGGGAAACATCAAGCGGGGATCACCACTCCGCTCCAGTCCCGAGGCCACCTCGCCGCCTTCGACCTCGCCCCCGGAGCCGGCCGCAAGGAAGCCGCCGCGCTGCTGCGCCGCTGGTCCGCCACAGCGAAGGCGCTGATGGCGGGCAAGCCCTCGACCGACGACACCGGCATCGCCCTGGACGCCGGCCCCTCTTCCCTCACCGTCACCTTCGGCTTCGGCCGCACCTTCTTCGACCGCACCGGACTGGCCGCCCGGCGCCCCGTACAACTCGACCCGCTGCCCGCCTTCTCCTCCGACGCCCTGGACCCCAAGCGCTCGGAAGGCGACCTCTGGGTGCAGATCGGAGCCGACGACGCCCTCGTGGCCTTCCACGCGCTGCGCGCCCTGCAGAAGGACGCCGGAGCGGCCGCCGCCGTGCGCTGGCAGATGAACGGCTTCAACCGCTCGGCCGGTGCGACGGCCGAGCCGATGACGGCCCGCAACCTGATGGGGCAGGTGGACGGCACCGGCAACCCCAAGCCCACCGACGCCGACTTCGACCGGCGGATCTTCGTCCCCGCCGGTGCCCCCGGCGGGCAGGACTGGATGGCCGGCGGCTCCTACGCGGTCGTCCGCCGCATCCGGATGCTGCTCGACGACTGGGAGAAGCTGCCGCTCGACGAGCAGGAGAAGGTCATCGGCCGCCGGAAGTCGGACGGCGCGCCGCTGACGGGCGGCACCGAGACCAGCGAACTCGATCTCGACAGGACCGGCCCCGACGGAAGGCCGGTCATCCCCGACAACGCCCACTCCCGGATCTCCGCCCCCGAACAGAACGGCGGGGCGGCCATGCTGCGGCGTCCGTTCTCCTTCCACGACGGCATCGGGCCGGACGGAACTCCCGACGCGGGGCTGCTCTTCGTCTGCTGGCAGGCCGATCCCCTCCGGGGCTTCGTCCCGGTGCAACGGAAGCTCGACCGGGGCGACGCCCTGTCCGCTTTCATCCGGCACGAGGCCAGCGGCCTCTTCGCCGTCCCGGGCGGACCGGCCGAGGGCGAGTACGTGGGCCAGCGCCTCCTGGAGGCGTGACCCGGCGGCCGGACCCGTACGGAACCACGGCCGCCCGGCTCGGGCGGCCGGTGGGCGTCTCGCCCACCCGACGGGGCGGCTCCCGGCGGCCGAGGCCCATTAGGGTGACCGGTATGTCAGCCACCCGGTATACGTATCTCGGTCCCGAAGGCACATTCACGGAGGCCGCGTTGCGTACGCTGCCCGAGGCCGCGACCCGGGAGCTCGTCCCGATGGTCTCCGTCCCGGCTGCGCTGGACGCCGTGCGCAACGGCGAGGCCGCCGCCGCGCTCGTGCCGATCGAGAACTCCGTCGAGGGCGGCGTCACCGCGACCCTGGACGAGCTGGCCTCCGGCGAGCCCCTGATGATCTACCGCGAAGTGGTCCTCCCGATCGCTTTCGCCCTGCTCGTGCGCCCCGGCACCGCACTGTCGGAGATCAAGACGGTGACCGGTCACCCCGTGGCACAGCCCCAGGTGCGGAACTGGCTGCGCGCCCATCTGCCCGACGCCGTCTGGGAGTCGGCCGCGTCCAACGCGGACGGCGCCCGTCTGGTGCAGGAAGGCCGCTTCGACGCCGCCTTCGCCGGCGAGTTCGCCGCCGCGACCTACGGCCTGGAGGCCCTGGTCACGGAGATCCACGACGCGGAGAACGCCGAGACCCGTTTCGTCCTCGTCGGCCGGCCCGCCCGACCGGCGGCACCCACCGGGGCGGACAAGACCTCGGTCGTGCTCTGGCTGGGCGAGGACCAGCCCGGCGCGCTCCTCGAACTGCTGCAGGAGTTCGCCGTCCGCGGCGTCAACCTGATGCTCATCCAGTCCCGCCCGACCGGCGCGGGCATCGGCAACTACTGCTTCGCCGTCGACGCCGAGGGCCATATCTCCGACCGCCGGGTCGGCGAGGCCCTCATGGGCCTGAAGCGGATCTGCCCGAAGGTGCGCTTCCTCGGCTCGTACCCCCGGGCAGGGGTCGCGGTGGAGGACGTACGGCCGCTGCGGAACGGGACGTCGGACACGGAATTCATGGCTGCCTCCGATTGGCTGGCGCGAGCCCAGGACGGGCGGGCCTGACCTCAGAGTGCCCCGACCGCCCCCGGCACGGGGGCGGTCGTCCACAGGTACGGACCACTAGTCCTACCTGCATACTTTTCGGTTACCCACAGAAGTTATCCACAGGCTTGCTTCTCGACCTGGGGACAAGTCGACACGACCCGGCGACATGGTCGACAAATCGCCCTAGCCACTCCACATCCATCCACAGACCACCACCTCGGCCCGTGTCAGCCCAATTCCGTTGATCAACTCTTTAGGGCGAGGAATTCCCACCCGAATGAGTGTGCAGAGCAGGGATGACCAAGGAATTCTTGCCCGCACTTGCCCGATTCGGAACGATCACCTCCACAATCCACAGAAGTTCCGCACAGCCTGTGGATAACAGTCCCGGACCCCTTGCCCCTGTGGAGAAGTCGCTTGATCCACCGGCGGGTTCGGTCAAGCCACACATGGCGTTCCGCCCCTTTTCGGGGGGCCATGGACCGTTTATTGACGAATAGGGAGAGCGTTTCCCGATCCCGGCAATTCGGTCAAAGCGACACGCAAGGCTATATCGGGTGGGGTGCCACGAGCCCGCACCGGTAGCCTGGTGGGGTGATTGACCTTCGCCTGCTCCGTGAGGACCCCGACCGTGTTCGCGCCTCCCAGCGTGCCCGTGGAGAGGACGTCGCGCTCGTCGACGCCCTGCTCTCAGCCGACGAGCGGCGCAGGTCGTCCGGCGTCCGCTTCGACGAGCTCCGTTCCGAGCAGAAGGCGCTCGGCAAGCTGATCCCCAAGGCCACCCCTGAGGAGCGCGCCGAGCTCCTGCAGAAGGCCGAGCAGCTCAAGACCGACGTCAAGGCCGCCGAGGCCGAGCAGAACGAGGCCGACGAGACGGCCCGTAACCTCCTGCTCCAGCTCGGGAACATCGTCCACACGGACGTCCCGGTCGGCGGCGAGGAGGACTTCGTCGTCCTGGAGACGCACGGCACCGTCCGCGACTTCGCGGCCGAGGGGTTCGAGCCCAAGGACCACCTGGAGCTGGGCGAGGCGCTCGGTGCCATCGACGTCGAGCGGGGCGCCAAGGTCTCCGGCTCGCGCTTCTACTACCTCACCGGCGTGGGCGCCCTCCTCGAGCTGGCCCTCGTCAACGCGGCGATCGCGCAGGCCACCGAGGCCGGGTTCATCCCGATGCTGACGCCGGCGCTGGTCCGCCCGCGCGCCATGGAGGGCACCGGCTTCCTCGGCCAGGCCGCGGAGAACGTGTACCACCTGGAGAAGGACGACTACTACCTCGTCGGGACGTCCGAGGTGCCCCTCGCGGCGTACCACATGGACGAGATCATCGACGCGGACAAGCTGCCGCTGCGCTACGCGGGCTTCTCGCCGTGCTTCCGCCGCGAGGCGGGCACGTACGGCAAGGACACCCGGGGCATCTTCCGGGTGCACCAGTTCGACAAGGTCGAGATGTTCTCGTACGTCGCGCCGGACGACGCCGAGAACGAGCACAAGCGGCTCCTGGAGTGGGAGAAGCAGTGGCTGACCAGCCTGGAACTGCCCTTCCAGGTCATCGACGTGGCCACCGGCGACCTGGGCTCCTCCGCCTCGCGCAAGTTCGACTGCGAGGCGTGGATCCCGACCCAGGGCAAGTACCGCGAGCTGACCTCGGCGTCCAACTGCGACGGCTTCCAGGCCCGCCGGCTCTCCGTGCGCATGCGCGACGACCGCGACGGCAAGAAGGTCGTGCAGCCGCTCGCGACGCTGAACGGCACGCTCTGCGCGGTGCCGCGCACGATCGTGGCGATCCTGGAGAACCACCAGCTGGCCGACGGGTCGGTGCGGGTGCCGGAGGTGCTCCGTCCGTACCTCGGCGGCCGTGAGGTGCTGGAGCCGATCTCCAAGTGAGCGCCTTCCCCTACCGGCTCGTCGCGACGGACCTCGACGGCACGCTGCTGCGTTCCGACGAGTCCGTCTCGGACCGTACGCGTGCCGCCCTCGCCGCCGTGACGGCGGCGGGGGCCGCGCACATCGTCGTGACCGGCCGGGCGGTGCCCTGGACGCGGCACATCCTCGAGGACCTCGGCTACGAGGGGCTCGCGGTGTGCGGCCAGGGCGCGCAGGTCTACCACGCCGGTGAGCGCCGGCTGCTGACGTCGGTGACGCTCGACCGCCAGCTGGCCGGCCTGGCGCTGTCGAAGGTCGAGGCCGAGGTGGGCCCGCTCGCGCTGGCCGCGAGCCGCGACGGGCTGGACGGCGAGGTGCTGGTGGGGCCCGGATACCGGGTCCAGGAGGGTCCGCTGCCGGTCCACGCGTTCGAGGACCCGACGGACCTGTGGTCCGCGCCCCTGAACAAGGTCTACATCCAGCACCCGACCCTGTCGGACGACGAGTTGACCCGGGTCGCCCGCGAGACGGTCGGCAGCCTGGTGGACATCGTCGTGGCCGGTCCCGGGATCGTGGAGATCCTGCCGCTCGGGCTGAGCAAGGCGACGGGCCTGTCCCTGGCGGCCCGCCGGCTGGGCGCGAAGGCGGCGGAGACGATCGCCTTCGGCGACATGCCCAACGACATCCCCATGTTCGGCTGGGCCGGGCACGGTGTGGCGATGGACAACGCCCACGAGGAGCTGAAGGCGGTCGCGGACGAGGTCACGTCCTCGAACGAGGAGGACGGCATCGCCGTCGTCCTGGAGCGTCTGCTGGGCCTCTGAGCCTGTCGGGGGAACCCGCCCGTTCGCCGTGAAGGGTCGGCGCGTCACGGCGACGGGGTGTCGCGTCCCTGGCGGTGCGGGCGCTGTGCGGAGGATGCGCGGATCGAACGCGCGCGGGGGGAGACCCCGACCACGGCTTAGCAAGCCGGTGCCTTGCCACTCGGCCAATCCTCCGGGAGGGGCGGTCCGCGCGGTGGAACCGCGCGCTCGAAGCGACCGCCCCTGCGGCACTCAGAGAGCGCCGCGTCGCAAGAAGCTCGACGGACTCGAACTCCGACTCGAAATCGTGCCGGTCAACGTCGCGCTCCTCCCCGGTCTCACGTGGCAGGAAGGCGTTTCCCGCGTCTCTAGTCTGGCGGAACGCCGTGCGGCGCGGCCACCGAATTACCGCGCGTGAGGGGCCGGCAGGCGAGCCCGATGACGAGCGAGACGGCGTGCCCGAGGTCGGTGTACGTGTGGTTCGTGAAGAGCGGCACGGCGAAGAGCGCCACGACGCCGGCCAGGTAGAGGCCGCGCCAGGGCCAGGGCAGCCGGTAGGTCAGGATCCCCATGGACGCGGCGATCCCGTAGCTCACCCCGATGTCCACGACATGGGCCATGCTGCGGGGCACGTCGTGGTCCCGGATCGCCTCCAGGACGACCTGCTGGCTGATCAGCGTGGCGGCGATGTGCGCGCCGGCGACCGTCAGCAGCCAGCGGAGTGTGCCGATCCAGCGCTCGACCCGGGCGTGGAAGACCTCGAAGAGCAGCGCGTACAGGACGAGGTCGGAGGGGTCCTCGATCCAGAACGCGCTGCCGAGCAGGGCGCGGACCGGGTGGTGGGCGAGCTGGTGCAGGTTGCTGCTGTTGCGGTGGAGCAGGGCGCTCTCGAAGCCGTCCGAGGACAGCGCGACGATGACGCTGGTCAGGGCGATGATCAGCAGCCAGATGTGCGTACCGGGTGACGAACGCACCCACGACCTGATCGGTCGGGACGGTTCGCCACCCGGGAAGGCTTCGTTCGGCACCCTTCAGTGCCTATCACTCCGCGCGCGGCGGGACCTCAGAAATTGATCATGTGTCCGGCAAGACCGTGGACGGCTTCCTTGACGGCCTCGCCCAGCGTCGGGTGGGCGTGGACGTTGCGGGCGACCTCGTGGACGGTGAGGTCCCACTGCTGGGCCAGCGTCAGCTCGGGCAGCAGCTCGGTGACGTCGGGGCCGATCAGGTGGGCGCCGATGATCTCGCCGTACTGCGCGTCGGCGATGATCTTCACGAAACCGGTGGAGTCCCCGAGGCCGTGCGCCTTGCCGTTCGCGGTGAAGGGGAACTTGGCGACCTTGACGTCGAAGCCCTTCTCCCGCGCCTGCGCCTCGGTCCAGCCGAAGCTGGCGATCTGCGGCTGGCAGTAGGTGGCGCGGGGGATCATCGGGTAGTCGAGTTCCATGGTCTCGGCGTCCGCGATGGTCTCGGAGGCGATGACACCCATGGACTCGGCGGTGTGGGCGAGCATCAGCTTGGCGGTCACGTCGCCGATGGCGTAGATGTGCGGCACGTTGGTGCGGCAGCGGCCGTCGACGTCGATCGCGCCGCGCTCGGTGAGGGCGACGCCGGTCGCCTCCAGGCCGTAGCCGGTGACGTTGGGGGCGAAGCCGATGGCCTGCAGGACCTTGTCGGCCTCCAGGACCTTCTGCGCGCCGTCCTTGCCGGTGACCGTGACGCGGACCTGCGGGCCGGTCTCGTCGATGGACTCGACGCGGGTGGAGGTCAGCACGTCGATGCCGAGCTTGCGGTACTGCTTCGCCAGCTCCTTGGAGACGTCCGCGTCCTCCAGCGGGGCGATCCGGTCGAGGAACTCGACGATCGTGACCTTCACGCCGTAGTTGTTCAGGACGTAGGCGAACTCGATGCCGATCGCGCCGGCGCCGGCGATGACGATCGACTGCGGGATGTCCTCGGCGAGGATCTGCTCCTCGTAGGTCACGACGCGCTCGCTGCGGGCCGTGCCGGGCAGCAGGCGGGGTGTGGCGCCGGTGGCGATGATGCAGTTGTCGAAGGTGATCGTCTGCGAGGTGCCGTCGGACAGGGCGACCTGGAGGGTGTTCGCGTCGAGGAAGGTGCCGCGTCCGTCGAACTCGGTGATCCCGTTCTTCTTCATGAGGAAGTGGACGCCCTTGACGCGGCCGTCCGCGACCGTGCGGCTGCGGCGGAACGCCTCGCCGTAGTCGAAGGAGACGGTGCCGTCGACCTTGATGCCGAAGGTCTTGGCCTCGTGGTTGAAGATGTGGGCCAGCTCGGCGTTGCGCAGCAGTGCCTTGGTGGGGATGCAGCCGACGTTCAGGCAGACACCGCCCCAGTACTTCTCTTCGACGACCGCGACCCGCTTGCCCAGCTGGGCGGCGCGGATGGCGGCGACGTAGCCGCCGGGGCCAGCTCCGAGTACGACGACGTCGAAGCGGTCTGACATGACTGACTCCCGAGGGTGGTGAGGGTGTTCGTGTCCGCGTACGAGCCCACAGTAATCCCGTGGCGCGGACGAGAGCAGTTGTAGGATGACTGGGCAACCGGGCGAATAGGAGGGTGATCGGGATGGCGCTGAAGGCCGCGGGGCGGACCTCGCTGGTGGACTCCGTGGTCGAGCAGCTGCGGGGCCAGCTGGCGGAGGGGGAATGGTCCGTCGGCGACCGCATCCCGACCGAGCACGAGCTCGCCGAGCAGCTGGGTGTCGGCCGCAACACGGTCCGTGAGGCCGTACGGGTCCTGGTCCACGCGGGGCTGCTGGAGTCGCGCCAGGGCAACGGCACCTTCGTCAGGTCGACCGCCGACCCGGCCGCCGTGCTGCGCGGGATGCGTCACGCGGGCGCGCGGGACGTCCTCGAACTGCGGGTGGCGCTGGAGGCCGAGGCCGCCCGGCTGGCGGCCGTCCGGCGCGACACCCATGACCTGCTGCGGCTGCGGGCGGCGCTGACGACCCTGCGCGAGGAGGGCGACCGCGACGCGGACGCGGACATGGCCTTCCACCTGGCCGTCGTCGAGGCCACGCACAACGCCGCCTTCACCGAGGTGTACCGCTTCTTCTCCGCCCAGGTGCACGAGGTGCTGGTGGAGGCGCTCGGCGACCGGGAGATGCCACCGGTCGACATCGACGCGCACGAGGCGCTGGCCGCCGCGATCGAGGCGGGGGACCCGGCCGCCGCGGAGGCGGGCGCGCGCGAGCTGCTGCGGGTGCCGATCGAGACGGTCGCCGCGCTGACCGCCGACTGACCCCGGGACCTCGTGGCGTCGCGGCATCCGGGCATCCGGGCGTCAAGGCACCACGGAGTCCGCCGCTCGTACCGCCGCCCGCGCACGGGCTCCCCCACGCACCGGAACCACCGCAGAGAGCCCGGCAACCCAGCAAGGAAAGGCCGTCCGTCGTGTCCCGCCCGGAAGCACCCCTGTCCCTCCCCCTCGTCGACGCGGAGGCCGATGTCCGGCCCTCGCCCCGCGGGGCCGCCGGGCGGCGGGCGCTGCTCGCTCATCCGGCCTGGCTGATGGTCGGGATCGTGCTGGCGTCGCTCAACATGCGGGCGGCGCTGGCCGGCGTCTCGCCGCTGGTGAGCGACATCGCGGCCGCGTTCGGGCTGTCGTCGGCGGCCAGTTCGCTGGTCACGTCCGTGCCCGTGCTCTTCCTCGGGGTCGGCGCCCTCGTGGCGCCGTGGCTGGGGCGGCGCTTCGGCGCCGAACCGGTACTGCTCGCGGCGCTGCTGCTGCTCGGGGCGGGCATCCTGCTGCGCGTCCTGCCGTCGGTGTACGCGCTGTACGGCGGCGGCGTGCTGGTCGGAACGGCGATCGCCCTGCTCAACGTGCTGATGCCGGGCCTGATCAAGCGGGACTTCCCGGACCGGGCCGCGTCGATGACCTCGGTCTACACCGGCGCGATGATCGCGGGCGCGACGGTGGTGGCGGCGGCGGCCGTCCCGCTGGAGCAGGCCTTCGGCGACAGCTGGCAGGCGTCGCTCGCCTTCTGGTCGCTGCTCGCGGCCGTGGCGGCGGTCGCCTGGCTGCCGCAGGTGCTGATCGCCCGGGGCCGTACGGGGCACGAGGTACGGGCGGCCCCGGCGACGCCCGCCCGCAGCGTCTGGCGCTCGGCGCTGGCCTGGCAGGTGACGCTCTTCATGGGCCTGCAGTCGCTGTGGTCGTACGTCCTCATCGCCTGGATGCCGACGATCTTCACGGACCACGGCATGAGCCGGTCCACGGCGGGCGTGGTCTTCGCCTTCAACAACCTGATCCAGGTGGCGGGGGCCTTCGTCGTGCCGCTGCTCGCGGGTCGCATGCGCAGCCAGCGTCCGCTGGTCGCGGTGGTCACGACCCTGGTGGCGGCCGGCTACGCGGGGCTGATGGTCGCCCCGGTCGAGGGCGCCTGGCTGTGGTCCGCGGTGCTGGGCGTCGGGCAGGGCGGTGCGGTCGGTCTCGCCCTGACCCTGATCGTGCTGCGCAGCGGCGACGCGGTCACCGCCTCCCGGCTCTCCGGGATGGCCCAGACCGTCGGCTATCTGCTGGCCGCGGCGGGGCCGTTGGCGGCCGGCGCGGTCCACCAGGCGACGGGGTCGTGGACCGTGCCGCTCGCCCTGGTGCTGGGCGTCTGCGCGACGGCGCTGGGCGTCGGGCTGCTCGCGGCGCGCGACCGGAAGGTCTGAGCCCGGGCGCCGCCGGGCCGGGGCAAAGGCCGGAGCCCCCCGATCGGGGGGCTCCGGCCTTCGGCTCCGCGTCCTACTCCTCGCCCGCGAGCTTCAGCGTCCGCAGCTTCTGCCCCGCGTACCAGGTCGCCAGGACCGTCACGCCGACCAGCAGGGCCACCGCAGCCGGCAGACCGACGTCCGAGGTGACCAGGCCCTCGCCGCTGACCTTCTGGGCGACCGCGAGCGCCCACTGCTGCACGCTGAGCGTCTTCGCCCCGGCGATCAGGGAGCCGAACAGCGCCTCCCAGACCAGCGCGTAGACGAGGCCGATCACCACCGCGTGCCGGCTGACCGTGCCGAGCAGGAGGAACAGCGCGCTGTAGGCGATGGAGGCGACCAGCGCCGCGACGGTGTACGCCACCGCCACCTGCTGGCCGTTCCCGTTGAGGATCATGCCCGCGACGAAGGTGGGGACGGCCGAGAAGACCATCGTCACGGCGATCGCCACGATCAGCTTGGTGAAGATGATCGTGGGCCGCTTCACCGGCTTGGACAGCAGGTAGACGATCGAGCCGTCGTCGATCTCCGGGCCGATCGCGCCCGTACCGGCGATCACGCCGATCAGCGGGACCATCGTGGCGAGCGCGAAGCCGCCGAGGACGTCGGCGGCGATCTGGTCGTCGGCGCCGTTGAAGGCCCGTACCGCCGCCGAGATGACCAGCAGCAGAGCGGGCAGCGCGAACAGGATCAGTGCCCGCCGGCGGCCGAGAAGGGCCTTGTAGGTGAGCCGTGCGACTGTGGGGTTGTACATCGGTCAGGCTCCTTTCAGGCCGCGACGAGGTACGAGAAGACCGATTCGAGGGACTCGTCCGAGGGCGAGACCGTCAGCAGGCGGATGCCCTGCGCCCGGGCCACCCGGGGCAGCAGCTCCGTGAAGCGCCCGAAGTCCACCGCCTGGACGCGCAGCGCGCCTTCCGCCAGGTCGACCTCGATGCCGGCCGTGGACGGGTCCGCGATGAGCGCGGCGGCCAGCGCCCGGTCGTCGCTGGACCGTACGAGATAGCGGTGCGGCCGGTCCGTCATCAGCCGGCGGATCTTGCGGAAGTCGCCGGAGGCGGCGTGGCGTCCGGCCACGATCACCTCGATGTGCGAGGCGAGCTGCTCGACCTCCTCCAGGATGTGCGAGGAGAAGAGCACCGTGCGGCCGGCGGAGCCCATCCGGCGCAGCAGGTCCATCAACTGCATGCGCTGGCGCGGGTCCATGCCGTTGAACGGCTCGTCGAGCAGCAGCACCGACGGCTCGTGCACGAGGGCCGAGGCCATCTTCACGCGCTGCCGCATGCCCTTGCTGTAGGTGGCGATCTTCCGGTCCTGCGCGTACTCCATCTCGACCGTGGCGAGCGCGTGCTGGGCCTCGGTGGCGCCCAGACCGTGCAGCTCGGCGTTGGCGAGGACGAACTCGCGCCCGGTGAGGAAGTCGTACATCGCCTCCCGCTCGGGGACGACACCGATCTGCCGGTAGACCGACTCGTTGCGCCAGATCGCCTCACCGTCGAGGGTGACGGTGCCGGTGGAGGGGGCGAGGAAGCCGCCCATCATGTTGATGAGGGTGGACTTGCCGGCACCGTTGGGGCCGAGGAGGCCGGTGACGCCCGGACCGACCGTCATCGTGACGTCGTTGACGGCCACGACGTTGCCGAACCACCGCGAGGCGTGGTCGATGGAAAGAGTGCTCATGGGCGCGGCCCCTTCCTGGAAAGCGTGGTGGTGGTCGACGGGAGGGCGGTCACAGCCCGACCTTTCGGTAGCGGCGCATCAGGACGGCGTACGAGCCGAGGATGAGCGCGATGACGACGAGCAGGTAGACCGCGCCGACACCGGCGCCCGGTCCCGCCTCGGCTCCGCCCGGGAAGGACGTCGTGGCGCCGAGGAAGGCGGTCTGCACCCCGTCGATCAGCGTGACCGGGGAGAAGAGCCCCAGCCACTTGATGGCGTCGGGGTTGTCGGTGCCGTAGGCGATGCCCTGGAGCGTGGAGACGGCGCCGTACGAGATCACCAGCGTGGCGATGACGGCGGCGACGCCGAAGCCCCGGCGGGGGGTGAGCGCCGCCATGACCAGGCCGATGCCGCCGAACAGCAGCGACAGCAGCGCCACCGACACCAGTCCCTGGCCGAAGCCCTTGCTCTGGTCGGCGAAGTCCATCTTGGCCAGCAGCGAACCGATGTAGAGGATCACCAGCGGGGTGGCCGTGAGGAGGAAGAGCGCGGAGGCCATCGCACCGTACTTGGCGAGCACGTAGTCGAGGCGTTCGATCGGGCGCGAGAAGTAGAGGGGGACGGTCTTGAACCGCAGGTCGCGCGAGACGGACTGGGGCGCCTGCGCGGCGAGGTAGAGCCCGATGACGGCCTGAGTGAAGATCGCGTACCGCGTGTAGTCCAGCGGCAGGTCCTTCATCTTCGTGGCGACGGCCACGGCCACGATGATCAGCGCGGGAACGCACATCACCGCGAACAGGATCATCGGCAGGACCTTCGACTTGGCGCTGCGGCCGAGTCCGTAGGCGCCGCGCAGCGACTGCGAGAACAGGGCCCGGCGCGCGTACGCACGGCCGAGGCGCGGTCCGTCGTAGTTGCGGTAGCCGATGTTGTGGATCCGAGTGGTCTCGGGGGTCTGGGCCTGGGTGCTCATCGCGCCGGCACCTCCTGCTGCTTCTGCTGGGAGCCCTCGGGCCGGAACACCTCGGCGATGTGGTGCCGGCGCTGCTCCATGCGGACGAGACCGAGGCCGAGGTCGGCGACGGTGTCGCGGACCAGGTCGTACGTCTCCTCGCCGGCGGCCTCCACCAGGAGGATGTGGCCGGCGCCCGGCAGCCCGTCCTCGACGCCCTCGTGGAGGGTGACGCCCGCGGCGGCCAGCGCCGTGCGCACGGCCTCGGCGCCGTCGGGGTGGGTGTCGGAGTCGGTGACCTCGACCGCGAGGGTCGTGGTGGTCTGCGTGAAGTCGCTGGTGGAGCTGGAGCGCAGGAGCCGCCCGCCGTCGATCACGACGACGTGGTCGCAGGTCCGCTCCAGCTCGCCGAGGAGGTGCGAGGTGACGAGGACGGAGATGCCGAAGTCGGTCCAGATCCGGCGGATCAGGCCGAGCATCTCGTCCCGTCCGACCGGGTCCAGGCCGTTCGTGGGCTCGTCGAGCAGCACCAGTTGCGGGTCGTGGACCAGGGCCTGGGCCAGCTTCACCCGCTGTTTCATGCCCGTCGAGTAGCCGCCGATGGGGCGGTAGCGCTCCTCGTACAGGCCGACGTGGCGCAGGGTGTCGGCGGTCCGCTCGCGGGCGGCGGTGGCGGGCAGGCCCGACATCCGCGCCATGTGGACGACGAACTCGGTGGCCGAGACGTCCGGGGGGAGGCAGTCGTGCTCGGGCATGTAGCCGACGCGCTCGCGGATCAGGCCGCCCGAGGTGGCGACGTCCATGCCGAGTACGGCCGCGGTGCCCTCCGTGGCGGGGGACAACCCGAGCAGGATTTTGATCATCGTGGACTTGCCGGCTCCGTTGGCACCCACCAGTCCGGTCACACCGGGCCCGATGTCCAGGGAGAGCCGGTCGAGAGCGGTCACCCGGGGGAACCGCTTGCTGAGGCTTTCGGTGGCGATCACAGTCACGCTTCGACGGTAGTGGCGCAACGCACATCCGTCGTCAGCCCAACGGCTCGGTCCGTGTCCGACTCCAGACGTACGGACCCGTAGGGGAGGAGAGACCAAAGTCGCTCTCCGGCCACCGCGCACGCGAGTTCTCCACAGGCTGCTGCACGCCTCTTGACGCAGCCGCCGCTCATTGTCACATTCATCAGTGTCAAGTTACGGGCACGTAGCGCACACGGCTGCATACGGGACGGGCGGGTGGCATGGCCTCAGCAGGGACGAGCGAACTGACCGCGGAGCTGCGCGGGTTCAGGGACGTGCAGCGGCTGGCGTACGAGTGCGCGGAGGCCGTCGCGGCCCAGCTGAAGCCCGGGGTGACCGAGCGCGAGGCCGCGAGGATGCAGCGGGACTGGCTGTACGAGCGGGGTGTGCGGGATTGGTTCCACCGGCCCTTCGCCTGGTTCGGCGACCGCACCGCCTTCGTCGGCTTCAAGGTCCCGCTCCAGTTCTTCCCGACGAACCGGCGGCTCGAAGCCGGCATGCCCTTCATCCTCGACATGGCGCCCGTCCACCGCGGCTTCACCGCGGACATCGGGTACTCGGGCTGCCTGGGGCTCGACCCCCTGCACGACAAGCTGCTGAACGATCTGCGGGCGCACCGCGAGCTGATCCTCGCCGAGGTGCGCGAGCGCCGCTCCCTGCGGGAGATCTACGAGGACGTCGACCGGCTCATGGTCCGCCAGGGCTACGCCAACCGGCATCGCGCGTACCCCTTCGGCGTCATCGCCCACAAGATCGACCGGGTCCGGCAGCGCCGGTGGTCCCCGACGCTGTTCGGCTTCGGCACGCAGTCGCTGAAGGGCCTGGCGAGCGACGCGCTGCACGGTCACCGGGACGGCTGGTCGCCGCTCTGGTCGCCGTACACCTTCTCCGACCATCCGCCCCGGCCGGGCCTGTGGGCGGTCGAGCCGCACCTCGGATTCCGGGGCACGGGGGCGAAGTTCGAGGAGATCCTGGTCGTCACCGACTCCCGGGACCCCGAGCAGAGCGCCTTCTGGCTGGACGACGACCTGCCGCACGTGCGGCGCTGGAACGACGAAAGGGTGGCCGTGTGATGGCGGGGCTGAAGGAGGCGCGGGAGCGCTGGGTCCGTACGGGCGGGATCGAGCTGTGCGTCGCCGAACTGGGCGACGCGAGCCGGCCCACGGTGCTGCTCGTGCACGGATATCCGGACTCCAAGGAAGTGTGGTCCGAGGTCGCCGGGCGGCTCGCCGAGCGGTTCCACGTGGTGCTGTACGACGTCCGCGGCCACGGCCGGTCCACGGCGCCGGCGCCGCTGCGGGGCGGTTTCACCCTGGAGAAGCTGACGGACGACTTCCTGGCGGTCGCCGACGCGGTGAGCCCCGACCGGCCCGTCCACCTGGTCGGGCACGACTGGGGGTCCGTGCAGTCATGGGAGTTCGTGACCGTCCCGCGCACCGAGGGCCGGATCGCCTCCTTCACCTCGCTGTCCGGCCCGTCCCTGGACCACTTCGGACACTGGATCAAGCAGCGGATCGCCCGGCCCACCCCGCGCAGGATCGGCCAGCTCCTCGGCCAGGGCGCCAAGTCCTGGTACGTGTACATGCTGCACACGCCGGTGCTGCCCGAACTCGCCTGGCGCGGGCCGCTCGGCAGGCAGTGGCCCAAGATCCTCCAGCGGATCGAGAAGGTTCCTGCCGGGGACTATCCGACGCCCTCGCTGCCCAGTGACGCGGCGCACGGCGCCTGGCTCTACCGGGACAACGTCCGTGCCCGGCTGAACCGTCCGCGCGCCGACGCCTACGCGCACGCGCCGGTGCAGCTGATCACCCCGACCGGCGACGCCTTCCTGTCCGAGCGGCTCTACGACGACCTCGCCGGCTGGGCGCCCGACCTGACCCGGCGCTCCCTGCCGGCCAAGCACTGGGTGCCGCGCACCCGGCCCGACCAACTGGCCTCATGGATCACCGAGTTCGTGCACCGCAACGAGGATCCGGCCACCAGGGCGCCCGCGACGGCGCCGAGGAGCACGGTGAATCCGGCGTACGCCGAGCGGTTCGGCGGCCAGCTGGTCCTGGTGACCGGCGCGGCCAGCGGCATCGGGCGCGCCACCGCCTTCGCGTTCGCCGAGGCGGGGGCGCGGGTCGTCGCCGTCGACCGGGACGCCGAGGGTGCCGCCCGCACGGCGGAGATGGCGCGGCTGATCGGCGCCCCCGAGGCCTGGGCCGAGACCGTCGACGTCAGCGACGAGCAGGCGATGGAGAAGCTCGCCGCGAAGGTGCTCGGCGAGCACGGCGTGGTCGACGTCCTCGTCAACAACGCGGGCATCGGCCTGACGGGCTCGTTCTTCCGGACGACCAGCGAGGAGTGGAAGCGGGTCCTCGACGTCAATCTGTGGGGCGTCATCCACGGCTGCCGGATCTTCGGCGGGCAGATGGCCGAGCGCGGCCAGGGCGGCCACATCGTCAACACGGCGTCCGCCGCGGCCTTCCAGCCCTCCCGGGCCCTGCCCGCGTACAGCACGTCCAAGGCGGCCGTGCTGATGCTGAGCGAGTGCCTGCGCGCCGAACTGGCGGGCAGCGGCATCGGCGTCTCGGCGATCTGCCCCGGCATCGTCAACACCAACATCACCGCGACGGCGCGGTTCGCCGGCGCCGGCGAGGAGGAGCAGAAGCGGCGGCAGAAGCAGGCGTCCCGTCTCTACGGGCTGCGCAACTACCCGCCGGAGAAGGTCGCGGACGCGATCCTGCGCGCGGTGGTGCGGAACCAGGCGGTGGTGCCGGTCACTCCCGAGGCGCGCGGTTCCCGTCTGCTGTCCCGCTTCAGTCCGCGGATCCTCCGGGCGATAGCCCGGCTGGAGCCGCCCGCGTGATCGCGGTGGCGCGGGCCGTGCGGGTGGCCGCGGCGCCGCGGCCACCGGGACGGAGCGGGCGCGGTACGGACGTACCCGGCTTCGCCCGTCGGCCGTACCATCCCTCGCAGGAAAGGTCCCCGCGCCAGGCCGTGGAACATCTCGCCTCGTCCGCCGCGCCCGGGACCGCGGAGGGCCCGGCGGGCCGCGCCACGACGGGGTAGGCGGAGCACGCGGGTGGGAGCGGTCGTGTCGGAACAGTCAGCACAGTCGGCGGGGGCGGGGCAGCCGGCCCCCGCGGAGTACCGGATCGAGGACCTGGCGCACCACAGCGGTGCCACGGTCCGGACGATCCGCGCCTACCAGGACCGCGGCCTGCTGCCCCGGCCGGAGCGGCGGGGCAGGTCCAACGTCTACCGGGACACGCACCTGGCCCGGCTGCGCCAGATCGCGGACCTGCTGGACCGCGGCTACACCCTGGCCTCCATCAAGGAGCTCCTGGAGGCCTGGGACGCGGGCCGCGGCCTCGGCGGGGTACTGGGCCTGGTCGCGGAGGTGGACGGCCCGTGGACGGACGAGGAGGCCGACCGGATCTCCCGCGAGGATCTCGACGCCACGTTCGGGGGGCGGCCCGACGAGGACGCCGTCCGCGAGGCGATCGAGCTCGGTGTCCTGGAGCGGATTCCGGGACGTGAGGACGAGTTCCTCGTGCCGAGCCCCCAAGAGCTGGCGGTGGCGGCCGAGTTGTACGAGGCGGGCGTACCACTCTCGGCGATCGCCGGGCATCTGAGGGAACTTCGCGTCCAGGTGGAGCACATAGCGTCCCGTTTCCTGGAGTTCACGACCGAGCACGTCTTCGCCCGTTATCTGGAGCACCGCCCGCCGACCGACGCGGACGCGGCCGCCGCGGCGACGATGGTGCGGCGGCTGCGCCCGCTCGCACAGCAGACGGTCGATGCCGAACTGGCGCGTGCGATGCGGATGTTCGCCACCCGTCATCTCCAGCACCACCTCTCGCCCCATCCACCGCCGGCGCTGGAGGACGAGCCCCGTCAGGTGGCTCTGCCGTCCGGCACGATTCGGGCCGTGCAGAACCTGGTTGGCCCGGAGAGTGTGGCCGCGTTCATCGCGGCGGCGACCGAACGGGAAGTACAGGCAAGGACATTGGACTCACTTGCCTCAAAGGGCAACAAAGACATGCCACTTGGACAAGTCACCTGAAATCACTGATGAGTTGTCCACAGAATCGCCAATTACCCTGTGGATAAGTCGAGTTCGCTGTGGATCAAACATCCATCCCGGAATTGAATGGTCCGGCGATCCGGCCTGCGGCATCCTGACGCCATGAACCCACCGATGGACGAGAGACGCACCGTGAAGGTGTCCAAGTACCTCTCGAAGCATCTCCGGCACCAGCCCGAACGGATCGGCCTGGTCCTCGACGCGAACGGCTGGACCGAGGTCGACGCCCTGCTGCGGGCGGCGGCCTCGCACGGCTTCCCGATCACTCGCGCCGAACTGGACCACGTCGTCGCCACGAACGACAAGCGTCGCTTCGCGGTCGAGGGGACGCGGATCCGGGCCAGCCAGGGCCACACCGTCGAGGTCGACCTGGACCTGCCGCCGGCCGAACCGCCCGCGTACCTCTATCACGGTACGGTCGGGTCCGGTCTGGCCGCCATCCGAGCCGAGGGGCTGCGCCCGATGGCCCGCCACCACGTGCACCTCTCGCCCGACCGGGAGACCGCGACCCGGGTCGGCGCCCGACGGGGACGACCGGTGGTGCTGAGTGTGGACGCCGGCGCGATGCACCGGGCCGGCCATGTCTTCCACGTGAGCGCGAACGGGGTCTGGCTCACGGACGCCGTACCGCCGGAGTTCATCCGCTTTCCCTCCTGAGCCCTCCCGACGCGGCCGTGAGGCATGATCGTCGCCATGGACCGTCCTCATCTGCCCACCACCGAATCGGCCGTCGCCGCGATCCGTGAGGTCGCCCGGGAGTTCGCGCTGGAGATGGTCGTCACCGACGACATCGGCGCGGACCAGACCTCCCGCCGCATCTCCTCCGGCGCCTTCGCCGTCCTCGACCCGGACGGCTCGCTCCCGCACGAGGCCTTCGTCGAGCTGGGCGGCACCCCGGCCGTCACCGTCCAGGTCTTTCCCGAGGACGACGCGAAGATCACCGTCGACGGCGTGGACTTCGAGGACGTGCCGCGCGACTCCGTCCCGGCCTTCCTGCGCGCGGTCCACGGCGGACTCGCCTATGTGAAGGGCCGCTTCCTCCCGCCCGGCTGGTGGCTGATCGTGCCGCTGCCCGGCGACGAGACCTACAAGGAACTCGTCCTGCGCGGCACGCTCAGCCGCTGGATGAGCGGGAAGGTGCGCTGACCCGTCCGACCGCTCAGCGCAGCTGGGCGAGGCCTTCCGTGGCGATCTTCTCGAAGACCGCCTCGTCCGCCGCGAACACCGAGTCGGCGATCGGCATGTGGATCACGATCTCGGTGAAACCGAGGCCGAAGTGCGTGCCGGCGAAGTCCACGAACGCGTCGAAGGAATCCAGCGGGCGGTCCGGCGTGAAGCCGGTGAGCAGGATCTTCTCCATCGGCTCGACGTCCCGGCCGATCTCCGCGCACGCGGCGCCGAGCTTCGTGATCTGCCCGCGGATCGCCTCGACCGACTGTGCGGGCGTGCCTTCCTCGAACAGCTTCGGGTCGCCCGTGGTCACCCACGCCTGTCCGTGCTTCGCCGCCAGCCTCAGGCCGCGCGGCCCGGTCGCCGCCACCGCGAACGGCAGCCTCGGGCGCTGCACGCATCCCGGGATGTCGCGCGCCTCGTCCGCCGAGTAGAACGTGCCCCGCGCGGTGACGGTGTCCTCGGTGAGCAGCCGGTCCAGCAGCGGGACGAACTCGGCGAAGCGGTCCGCGCGCTCGCGCGGCGTCCACGGCTCCTGCCCGAGGGCCGTCGCGTCGAAGCCGTTGCCGCCCGCACCGATGCCCAGGGTGACCCGGCCGCCGGAGATGTCGTCGAGCGAGATCAGCTCCTTGGCGAGCGTGACCGGGTGCCGGAAGTTCGGCGAGGTGACGAGCGTGCCGACGCGCAGCCGCTCGGTGGCGGCCGCGGCGGCGGTCAGCGTCGGTATGGCACCGAACCACGGGCCGTCCCGGAAGGTCCGCCAGGACAGGTGGTCGTAGGTGTACGCGGTGTGGAAGCCGAGCTGCTCGGCGCGCAGCCACTGATCGCGGCCGCCCTCGTGCCAGCGACGGGAGGGAAGGATGACGGTGCTCAGACGCATACGCACGACCCTACGCCGCCGTACGGGCACCCGGCATGGCCGGACCGGCCACCCTGACCGGAAATGCCCCTCTCAGATGTGCGCCCCCGCGCACGCCCGTGCACCGGGTGCGGAAGAATGGATCGGTGACCTCACCCCGAACTCAGCGCCCCGCCGCCCGGACCCCCCGGCTGATCGCCACCGACCTCGACGGCACTCTGCTGCGCGACGACAAGTCCGTCTCGGAGCGCACGGTCGCGGCGCTCGCCGCCGCCGAGGAGGCCGGCGTCGAGGTCTTCTTCGTCACCGGACGGCCGGCACGCTGGATGGACGTGGTGGCCGACCACGTGCACGGCCACGGGCTCGCCATCTGCGCCAACGGGGCCGCGGTCGTCGACCTGCACGCGGGCGGAACGTTTCTCGAGGTGCGCCCGCTGGAGCGGGAGGTCGCGCTCGCCGTCGTGCGGACCCTGCGCGCCGCCGCCCCCGGCACCTCCTTCGCGGTCGAGCTCACCACCGGCATCCACTACGAGCCGGACTACCCCCCGTTCTTCCTCGACCCCGGCGCGACGGTCGCCACCGCGGAGAAGCTGCTGTACGAGGAGGCGCCCGGCGCTGCGGCCCCCGTGCTGAAACTGCTCGCCCAGCACCCGGAGCTCGACCCCGACGCCTTCCTGACCGTGGCCCGCACGGCCGCGGGCGAACTGGCCTCCTTCACCCGGTCCAGTCCGACCGCCCTGCTGGAGGTCAGCGGCCTCGGGGTCTCGAAGGCGTCCACGCTGGCCCTCTGCTGCGCCGAGCGCGGCATCTCCGCGGACGAGGTCGTCGCGTTCGGCGACATGCCCAACGACATAGAGATGCTCCGCTGGGCGGGACGCTCGTACGCGATGGGCAACGCGCACCCGGACGTCCTCGCCGCCGCCTCCGGCCGTACGGCAGGCAACAACGAGGACGGCGTGGCCGTCGTCGTCGAGCAGGTCCTCGAAGAGGTCCGGGCGGCGTCGCAGGCCGGGGCGTAGGCCGGTTCGGCGCAACGGGCGCTTCGGCAGGGCGGGCCCCGGCGGCGTCGAGCCGGTGCCCGCCGGCAGGATCGGCCAGACGCCCCCTGAGGGCGCCTTGCCGCAAGTCCGGCAGGACGCCGCCTAGGTCCTGTCCGGGCGATCTCCGAGGACCGGCCCGCGGCGTCGGATGTGGTGTATCGCAAGGCGGAGGATCGCCCTCGTACCGGGCGTACTCGGGCGACTCCGACAACGCCGCGAGACGCCGCAGCCGTCGTCGCGGGCCCGAGAAGATCGCCCGGACAGGACCTAGAGCGGGGCCTGCCAGAACACCGTCGTGCCGCCTCCGTCGTCGCCGATGCCCGGGCCGCACCAGCTCGATCCGCCCAGCGACTCGGCGCGCCGCGTGAGGTTGCGCAGCCCGCTGCGCCGGCCGCCCTGGGGGATGCCCACGCCGTCGTCGGCGACCGAGAGCCGGACCGCGGAGGATCCGTCGGGGAGCTCCGCGCCGGCGTCGACGACGACCTCGATCCGGGTGGCCGCAGCGTGCCGGAAGGCGTTGGAGAGGGCCTCGCGGAGCGCCGCCACCAGGTTCTTCCCCGTGAGCTCGCCGACCGTCGCGTCGACGGGGCCGAGGAAGCGGTGTGCGGGCTTGAAGCCGAGGGGCACTGCCGCCATGTTGATCTCGCGCAGGACCCGGGTCCGCAGTCCGGAGGGGGCCTCGGCCGGTCCCTGCTGGAGGGCGAAGATCGCGGTACGGATCTCCTGGATGGTCACGTCCAGTTCGTCCACGGCCTTGCCGACGCCGTCCCGCACGGCGGGCACGATCGACTTGCGCTGGGCGCTCTCCAGCATCATCCCGGTGGCGAACAGCCGCTGGATGACCAGGTCGTGCAGGTCGCGGGCGATCCGGTCGCGGTCCTCGTAGACGGCGAGCCGCTCCCGGTCGCGCTGGGCGTCGGCCATCATCAGGGCGAGAGCCGCCTGGGAGGCGAACTGCGTGGCGAGGGTGCGCTCGGCCTCGGTGAACGGACGGGCGCCCCGCGCACGGGGGGTCGCGAGCGCGCCGAGGACCTTGCCGCCGCTGTGCAGGGGGAGCAGCATGCTGGGCCCGTACTGGTCCGCCAGCCGGCTGAGCATGCGGGGGTCGGTGGAGGCGTCGTCCACGAACACCGCCTCGCCCGCGAGCAGCCGCTCCACCACCGGGCTCTCCGGCGGGATCACGACGCCGAGCGACCTGGCGGGCCTGTCGGAGGAGACGGCGACGATCTCCAGGCCGCCTTCCTCACCGGCGGGCAGGAGCACGATCCCGGCGGCGGAGTCGGCGAGCCGGCGGGCCTGTTCGGCGACCACCGCCAGGGCGTCGTCCGCGTCGCCGCCGGAGAGCAGGGCGGTGGTGACGGCGACCGAGCCGTCGATCCACCGCTCGCGCTGGCGCGCGGCCTCGTAGAGGCGGGCGTTGCCGATGGCGATTCCCGCCTCGGTGGCGAGGACCCGGACCATGTGGAGGTCGTAGTCGTTGAACTCCCCGCCGTCGTGCTTCTCGGAGAGGTAGAGATTGCCGAAGATCTCGCCCTGCACCCGGATCGGCACCCCGAGGAAGGTCCGCATCGGGGGGTGCCCGGGCGGGAATCCGGCAGCCCGCGGATCGCTCGACAGATCGGCCAGCCTGATGGTCTGCGGTTCGCGGATGAGTGCGCCGAGGAGCCCCGCACGGCCGTCGGGGCGCCGCCCGATCCGGCGGGCGACGTCCTCGTCCACGCCGTGGGTGACGAAGTCGGAGAGGCCGTCGCCCTCCTCGTCGACGACGCCGATGGCGGCGTAGCGGGCGTCGGCGAGTTCGGCCGCGGTCTCGCAGATCCGGTCGAGGGTGGAGTGGAGTTCGAGCCCGGTGCCCACCGAGCGCATGGCCTCCAGGAGCTGCGGCACCCGTGCGGTGAGCTCCGTGGACAGACCCTGCAGGCTGCGGGTGGCCTGGGTCGCGGCTTCGAGGGGGTCCGGAAGATCGGGCACGGCGGCGGTCATGGCCTTGAGCCTAGTAAGTCCGATTTGGCGAGAAAAGTCAGCCGCTCGATCTCGTCACCCGAGGACCGTCCGCCGACGCGTCCCCGACTCGGACCGCCCGGGCGCCGCCGGGTCCTGTCCGGGCGATCTTCTCGGGCCCGCGACGACCGCCCGGACAGGAGCTAGCGCGGCGCGGTGAGCAGCCGGTCGCTCTCCCTCTCCCGTTCCAGCATCCGGCGCAGCGGCCCCTCGGTCCCGGCCAGCTCCGCGTACGTCCCGCGCTGCACGGTGCGCCCCTCGTCGAGGACGACCACCTCGTCGACGGCGTCGAGTCCGCGCAGGCGGTGGGTGATCAGTACGGTGGTGCGTCCCTCGGTGGCCCGCAGCAGGTCGTCGGTGAGCGCGTCGGCGGTGGCCAGGTCGAGGTGCTCGGCCGGCTCGTCGAGCACCAGGACGGGGAAGTCCGCGAGGAGCGCCCGGGCGAGGGCGAGGCGCTGCCGCTGCCCGCCGGACAGCCGCGAGCCGTGCTCTCCGACCAGGGTGTCGAGGCCGTGGGGCAGCCCGTCCACCCAGTCGAGGAGCCGGGCCCGGCGCAGGGCGGTCCGCAGCTCGTCGTCGTGAGCGCCTGGACGCGCGAGGCGCAGGTTCTCCCGGAGCGAGCTGTCGAAGGTGTGCGCGTCCTGCGCGCAGAGTCCGACGAAGCGCCGGACGTCGTCGGAGTCGAGCGCGGAGGTCTCCGTCCCACCGAGGCGGTAGGTGCCCGATCCGGCGTCCAGGAAGCGCAGCAGTACCTGGGCGAGGGTCGTCTTGCCCGATCCGGACGAGCCGACGACGGCGACCCGGCGGCCGGCCTCCAGGGTGAGCGTGAAGTCGCTGAGCGCGTCCCGCTCCTGGCCCGCGTGACGGGCGGAGAGGCCGGTGACCTCCACCGGGAAGGGGCTCTTCGGTGGCGCGGCGGGGTGCTCCGGCTCGTGTACGGGCACGGGCGCGTCGAGCACCTCGTGCACCCGCTCGGCGCTGCGCCGCACGCGCTGGCGGTACTGCACGGCGAGCGGGAGACCGGTGACGGCCTCGAAGGCGGCGAGCGGCGTCAGGACGACGACGGCCAGGGTGACCCCGGCCAGCCGGCCGTCGTGGACGGCCTGGACGCCCACGACCGCCGCGGCGGCCACCGTCAGGCCGCAGGCGAGCGCGGAGAGGCCGGCGCCGAGTGCGGTCGCGGCGGCCTGCCGGGAGGCGATGGCGGTGAGGGTGCGGTCGGCGGCGCGGGCCCGGCCGATCCGGTCGTTCAGTGCGCCGGCGACCGTCAGTTCGGCGCAGCCGCGGAGCAGGTCGACGACCGTGGTGGCCAGCGTTCCGCGGGCCGGCGCGAGCCGGCTCTCGGCCCGGCGGGCCAGCACGCCGCCGGCGGCGGGGACGGCCACGCCCGCGGTCAGCAGGCCCGCGGCGAGCACGGCTCCCGCCTCGGGCAGCAGCCAGGCGGTGAAGCCGACGGAGCCGGCCCCGACGACGAGGGCGGCGCCGGCGGGAAGCAACCAGCGCAGCCAGTAGTCCTGGAGGGCGTCGACGTCCTGGACGAGGCGGGACAGCAGGTCGCCCCGCCGGGTCCGGCGTAGCCCCGCGGGGGCGATGCGCTCCAGACGCCGGTAGACGGCGACGCGCAGCTCCGCGAGCATCCGCAGCACGGCGTCGTGGGACACGAGGCGCTCGGCGTAACGGAACACGGCCCGCCCGATGCCGAAGGCCCGTGTGGCGGTGACGGCCACCATCAGATAGAGGACGGGCGGCTGTTCGGAGGCTCGCGAGATGAGCCAGCCCGACACCGCCATGAGCCCCACGGCGGAGCCGAGCGCCAGACTGCCGAGCAGCAGGGCGAGGGCCATCCGCCCCTTCAGTCCGCCGGCCATGGCTCGGACCCGCGCGAGGGCGCCGCGGCCCGTGTGGCCCGTCGGATCCGTCGCCGCTTCGGGTTCCGCGCCCGGCTCGGCCGAACCGGCCCGTACGGAGGTCTCGACGGCCGGCTCGGAAACCGGCAGCGGCGTCCCGGGGGCGGTCCCCGGCTCGGTCTCCGCCGTCGCGGCCTCGGCGGAGCCGATGGGCACCACGCGGTCCGCGATCGCGAGCAGCGCCGGACGGTGGACGACCAGCAGGACCGTGCGGCCCTGTGCGAGACGGCGGACGGCGTCGACGACGGCCGCTTCCGTCTCCCCGTCCAGCGCGGCCGTGGGCTCGTCCAGCAGCAGCAACGGCCGGTCGGCCAGGAAGGCCCGGGCCAGGGCGAGGCGCTGGCGCTGGCCCGCCGAGAGTCCGGCCCCGTCCTCACCGAGCAGGGTTCCGGCCCCCTCCGGGAGCTCGGCCACGAAGTCGTCCGCGCCGGCGTCCCGCAGCGCCCGCCGCACCGCGTCGTCGGAGGCGTCCGGCCGGGCGAGGCGCAGGTTCTCCTCGATGGTTCCCGCGAAGAGGTACGGCCGCTGAGGCACCCAGGCGATCGTCGAGCGCCATTCCTCCAGGCTCAGCGTGCCGAGGTCCACGCCGCCGACCTTGACCGTGCCGCCCGCTTCCGGGGTGGCGAAGCCCAGTACGACATCGAGCAGGGTGGACTTGCCCGCCCCGCTCGGCCCCACCAGGGCCACCGTCTCCCCCGGGGCCACCGTCAGGGAGGCCGAGTCCAGCGAGGGCTCAGCCCGCCCCGGGTGACGTACGGTCACGTTCTCGAGTTCCAGACCGGCGGAGGCCGGGACGGCGGCCGTGCCGCCCTGCGGCGCGGGACTCTCCAGGACCTCGAAGATCTCCTCCGCCGCGGCCAGTCCTTCCGCCGCCGCGTGGTACTGCGCGCCCACCTGCCGGATCGGCAGGTAGGCCTCGGGCGCCAGGATCAGGATGACCAGGCCGGTGTACAGGTCGAGGTCGCCGTGGACCAGGCGCATGCCGATGCCGACCGCGACCAGCGCCACCGACAGCGTCGAGAGGAGCTCCAGGGCGAACGACGACAGGAACGCGATCCGCAGCGTCCTCATCGTCGCCTGCCGGTACTCGGACGTGATGGCGCGGATCGACTCGGCCTGCGCTTTCGCCCGGCCGAAGACCTTGAGCGTCGGCAGTCCCGCCACCACGTCCAGGAAGTGCCCGGAGAGCCGGGACAGCAACGTCCACTGCCGGTCCATCCGTGCTTGGGTGTACCACCCGATCAGGACCATGAAGAGGGGGATGAGCGGGAGGGTGACGACGATGACCGCGGCCGAGACCCAGTCCTCGGTGACGATCCGCGCCAGCACCGCCACCGGAACCACGACGGCGAGACCCAGCTGCGGCAGATAGCGGGAGAAGTAGTCGTCGAGCGCGTCCACACCCCGGGTCGCGAGCGCGACCAGCGACCCTGCCTTCTGCCCGCTGAGCCACCCCGGTCCCAGGGCGGCCGACCGCGCGAGCAGCCGTCCTCGCAGATCCGACTTGACCGCCGCGCTGGCCCGGTGGGCGGCCAGCTCGGTCAGCCAGGAGACGAGTCCGCGCCCCGCCGCGACTCCCGCCAGGAGCAGGAGCGGCGTGGTCAGACCGGAGGGCGCGAGGTCCTTCTCGAAGGCCCCCACCACCACCTCGGCGATGAGCATCGCCTGGGCGACGACCAGCGCCGCCCCGGCCAGACCGAGGACCACCACGGCCGCCAGGAAGAAGCGGGTGGCCCGGGCGTACCGGAGCAGACGCGGGTCGATCGGTTTCACGTGAAACATCCCTCGGGAGAGGCAGGTGCCGCGGACATCAGTGTGCGGCGTCGGCCAGGTGCTGCGTGCCGATCCGCTTCCGGAAGACCCAGTAGGTCCAGCTCTGGTAGAGCAGCACCAGCGGGGTCGCGATCGCCGCACACCACGTCATGATCTTCAGGGTGTACGGGCTCGACGAGGCGTTGGTGACCGTGAGGCTCCACGCCGGGTCGAGCGAGGACGGCATGACGTTCGGGAAGAGAGTCAGGAAGAGCATCGCCACCGCGGCGGCGATCGTGATGCCCGAGAGGGCGAACGACCAGCCCTCGCGTCCCACCTTGATCGCCCCGATCGCCCCGACGAGTGCGACCACGGCGACCAGCATGGCGACGAGGCTCCAGCCGTCGCCCTTGTCGGCCTGGGTCCAGATCAGGAAGCCGAGGGCGAGCGCGGCCGTGACCAGTCCCAGCCTCAGAGCCAGCGAGCGGGCCCGGACCCGGATGTCCCCCACCGTCTTGAGCGCGGCGAAGACCGCCCCATGGAAGGTGAAGAGGGTGAGCGTGACCAGGCCGCCGAGGATCGCGTACGGGTTGAGCAGGTCCCACAAGGTGCCGACGTACTCCTTCTGGGCGTCGATCTTCACGCCGCGCACGATGTTGCCGAAGGCGACACCCCACAGCAGGGCGGGGATCAGCGAGGTCCAGAAGATGGCCTGCTCCCAGTTCCGCTGCCAGCTCTCCTCGGCGCGCTTCACGCGGTACTCGAAGGCGACACCGCGCACGATCAGGCACACGAGGATGATCAGCAGGGGCAGGTAGAAGCCGGAGAAGAGCGTCGCGTACCACTCGGGGAACGCGGCGAAGGTCGCGCCGCCGGCGGTCAGCAGCCACACCTCGTTGCCGTCCCAGACGGGTCCGATCGTGTTGATCAGAACCCGCTTCTCGGCGCGGTCGCGGGCGAGCAGTTTGGTCAGGACGCCGACCCCGAAGTCGAAGCCCTCGAGGAAGAAGTAGCCGATCCAGAGAACGGCGATCAGTACGAACCAGACGTTGTGGAGTTCCATGCCTCGATCTCCTGAGCCTCAGTACGAGAAGGCCATGGGCCGGTCGGGGTCACGGTCGTCCCCGCCGATCTTGGTGGGCGGGTTGAGGTCGGACTCGGTGAGCTCGGGCGGTCCGGCCTTGACGTACTTCACCAGGAGGCGGACCTCGATCACGGCGAGTACGGCGTAGAGGAGGGTGAAGACGATCATCGAGGTGAGTACCTCGCCCTGGGAGACACCGGGGGAGACGGCGTCCCTGGTGCGCAGCACGCCGTACACGACCCAGGGCTGACGGCCCATCTCGGTGAAGATCCAGCCCCAGGAGTTGGCGATCAGCGGGAAGAGCATGGTCCAGAGCGCGATGATCCAGTACCACCTGGTCAGGCGGGGGCTGAGTGCCTTCCGCTTGAACAGGACCAGGTTCGGCACTTCGTCCTCACCGGTCCGCATCCCCGGCGGCAGCAGGAACTTCTTCCGGGTGAGCCACAGACCGAGCATGCCGATGCCCAGCGAGGCCATGCCGAAGCCGATCATCCAACGGAAGCCCCAGTAGGCGACGGGGATGTTGGGCCGGTAGTCGCCGGGCCCGTACTTCTCCTGCTCGGCCTTGTTGACGTCGTTGATGCCCGGGACGTACGAGCTGAAGTCGTCGTTCGCGAGGAAGGACAGCAGTCCCGGGATCTCTATGGCGACCGTGTTGTGGCCCTTCTCCACGTCTCCGTAGGCGAAGACGGAGAAGGGTGCGGGCGCCTCGCCGTCCCAGAGCGCCTCGGCGGCGGCCATCTTCATCGGCTGCTGCTTGAACATCACCTTGCCGAGCAGGTCGCCGCTGATCGCGGTGCCCAGGCCGGCGATGATCAGGGTGATCAGGCCGAGGCGCAGGGAGGTCCGCATCACCGGGATGTGCCGCTTGCGCGCCAGGTGGAAGGCCGAGATGCCGACCATGAACGCGCCGCCCACCAGGAAGGCGGCCGTCATGGTGTGGAAGAACTGCGTGAGGGCGGTGTTCTGGGTGAGCACCTGCCAGAAGTCGGTGAGCTCGGCTCGGCCCCGCTCCTCGTTGATGCGGTAGCCGACCGGGTGCTGCATCCAGGAGTTGGCCGCCAGGATGAAGTACGCGGAGAGGATCGTGCCGATCGACACCATCCACATGCAGGCGAGGTGGATCCGCTTGGGCAGCTTGTCCCAGCCGAAGATCCACAGACCGATGAACGTGGACTCGAAGAAGAACGCGATCAGCGCCTCGAAGGCGAGCGGCGCCCCGAAGATGTCACCGACGAAGCGGGAGTAGTCCGACCAGTTCATGCCGAACTGGAACTCCTGCACGATGCCGGTGACGACACCCATCGCGATGTTGATCAGGAAGAGCTTGCCCCAGAACTTCGTCGCCTTGAGGTACTTCTCGTTCTCCGTGCGCACCCAGGCGGTCTGCAGTCCGGCGGTGAGCGCGGCGAGCGAGATCGTCAGGGGAACGAAGAGGAAGTGGTAGACGGTGGTGATGCCGAACTGCCAGCGCGCCAAGGTCTCTGGCGCCAGAGCTAGGTCCACGTCAACTTCTCCTTACACGCCGTGGTCATGAGGGGCAGTGTGCCCCTTGAATGCCACCCGTCCCGACACAAACCGGGACACGCTTGTGAACGCGTTCACATTCACAAGCATTATGTCTCATACGAAATCCGTACCGGCAAGGGGGTCCCCCTACCGAAGGTCACCTCTTCCCAAGACCTTCAACATATTGTTGAATCCGGGCCATGAGCCTTCGGATACGCATCTCCTGGCCGGCCGGACAGACCACGGCCACCCTTGAGGAAACCCCCACGAGCCAGGCGCTCGCAGGGGTTCTCCCGATCTCCTCCACCGCCCGGACCTGGGGCGAGGAGGTCTACTTCGACACACCGGTCTCCGCCGTCGTCGACGCGGGCGCCCGGCAGGTGGTGGCGCCGGGCACCGTGGCCTTCTGGACCGAGGGGGACGCGCTCGCCCTCCCCTTCGGACCGACGCCCATCTCCCAGGGCTGGGGATCCCCGCGGGCGGAGTTCGCGGGAGAGTGCCGGCTCGCGAGTCCCTGCAACCTGCTGGGCACGCTGGACGGCGACCCGGGCGTCCTGGCCACCGTCAGGGACGGCGACCCGATCCGCGTCGAGGCCGTCCACGGGTAGCGGCGCCCCGTCCGCCCGGACGGAACCTGGGCGGCGCCCCGTCGCTCAGGACCGGCCAAGGGGCGCCCGACGCCGTTGCGCCGACCCGCCGCGCAGGACGGGACAGCCCTCAGGCGTCCCGGCGGAAGCCCTCCGCCGTCTTCAGGAACAGGTCGTTCGCCTCGCACTCACCGATGGTGACGCGCACGCCCTCCCCCGCGAACGGCCGCACCACCACACCGTGCCGCTCGCACTCCGCGGCGAAGTCCATCGTCCGCTCACCGAGCCGCAGCCAGACGAAGTTCGCCTGGGTGTCCGGCACGGTCCAGCCCTGGGCCACGAGCCCGGCGTGGACCCGCTCGCGCTCGGCCACCAGCGAGCCGACCCGCCCGAGCAGCTCGTCCTCGGCCCGGAGCGACGCCACGGCCGCGTCCTGCGCCAGCTGGCTCACCCCGAACGGCACCGCCGTCTTGCGCAGCGCCGCGGCCACCGGCTCGTGGGCGATCGCGAAGCCGACCCGCAGTCCGGCCAGGCCGTACGCCTTGGAGAAGGTGCGCAGCACGGCGACGTTCGGCCGGTCACGGTAGAGCTCGACCCCGTCGGGGATGTCCGAGTCACGGACGAACTCGCGGTACGCCTCGTCGATGACCACCAGGATGTCGGAGGGCACCCGGTCCAGGAAGCGCTCCAGCTCGGCACGGCGGACCGCCGTGCCCGTGGGGTTGTTCGGGTTGCAGACGAAGATCAGCCGCGTCCGCTCGGTGATCGCCGCGGCCATCGCGTCGAGGTCGTGCACATCGCCGTCGGTCAGCGGCACCGGCACGGAGGTCGCCCCGCTGATCTGCGTGATGATCGGGTACGCCTCGAAGGACCGCCAGGCGTACATGACCTCGTCGCCCGGACCGGCCGTCGCCTGGATCAGCGACTGGGCGACGCCGACCGAGCCGGTACCGGTGGCCAGGTGCGAGACGGGGACGCCGAAGCGCTCGGAGAGCTCCTCCATGAGGCCGGAGCAGGCCATGTCGGGGTACCGGTTGAACTGCGCGGCGGCGGCCAGTGCGCTCTCCATGACACCCGGCAGCGGCGGGTACGGGTTCTCGTTGGAGGACAGCTTGAAGGCGACCGGTCCGCCCGCGGCGGCCGGCTTGCCCGGCTTGTAGGTGGGGATGCCGTCCAGCACGGCGCGCAGCCTCGGGCCGCCCGCGCTCGTCCCGCCGGTCTCGCTCACTGCACTCACTGTGGTCCTCCTCGACCGTCCGTACCACCAATACTCCTCACCTTATGAGGATTCGCCTCCGCTGCGAATGGGCTGTGGACAACGGACGGGACACGCTGTGGAGAACCGAGGGAGCGCGGGCCCGGGTGGCGCGCGCCGGTGGCGGGCGCCGTGGCGCGCATCCCCCGTAGAGGTGAGTTGAGACCTCTTCGAGACCTGCCCCCCTTGGCAGGCTCATCCACGTCGACAAGCACAGGTCTCACGTCGGAACCCCCAACGCCTTTGATTTCCAAGGTGATTGATGGCTAATGATCATGCAGAAACGTGCCTGTCAACGCGTGCATATGCGACCGTCCCAACCACCCGCCCTCGCCCTACTATCGGCTCGCCATGACAGCAGCAGGGAAGCACCAGGTGAGCCGGGCACAGACCCGGGGGAGCCGGCAGGGACGCGCGGGCATCCGGGACGTGGCCGCCGCCGCCGGAGTCTCCATCACGACCGTCTCCGACGCGCTCAACGGCAAGGGCCGGCTCCCGGACGCCACCCGCCGTCACGTCCGCGAGGTCGCAGACCGGCTGGGCTATCGCCCATCCGCGGCGGCCCGCACGCTCCGTACCGGCAAGTCGGGCCTCATCGGCCTGACCGTGACGACCTACGGGGATGAACCTTTCACCTTCACCGAATTCGCGTACTTCGCGGAGATGGCCAGAGCCGCCACCTCAGCCGCGCTCGCGCGCGGCTACGCCCTCGTCATCCTGCCCGCCACCTCCCGCCATGACGTCTGGTCGAACGTCGCCCTCGACGGCACCGTCGTCATCGACCCCTCCGACCACGATCCGGTCGTCACCGAACTGGTCCGCCAGGGCCTCCCGGTCGTCTCCGACGGGCGCCCGGCCGGCACCCTCCCGGTGACCGCCTGGGTCGACAACGACCACGAAGCCGCCGTCCTCGACCTCCTCGACCACCTCGCCGCCGCCGGCGCCCGCCGGATCGGCCTCCTCACCGGCACCACCACCGACACGTACACCCGGCTGTCCACCACCGCGTACCTCGACTGGTGCGAGCGGGTCGGACAGGACCCCGTCTACGAGGCCTATCCGGCGCACGACCCGTGCGCGGGCGCCGTCGCGGCCGACCGGCTGCTCGCCCGCCCGGACCGGCCCGACGCCGTCTACGGGCTCTTCGACCCCAACGGGACGGACCTGCTCGCCGCGGCCCGCCGCTACGGACTGCGGGTACCGGACGATCTGCTGCTGGTCTGCTGCAGCGAGTCGACCGTCTACGCCACCACCGAACCCCCCATCACGACCCTGTCGCTCAAGCCGCGCCGGATCGGAACGGCCGTCGTCCAGCTCCTCATCGACGCCATCGAGGGAATCGACACCGACGGACCGATCGAGCGGGTCATACCGACGGAGCTCATCGTGCGGACGTCCTCGCAGAGGCGTTCGCCGCGCACCACGGTCAGCCCGCCCCGGTCGCCCTCGAAGGACTGATCTCTTCGAGAGCAGGACCCCGGCGGACCCGCCGTCGTCCGGATCCCCCGACGGGATCCGGACGCGCAGCGTCACCGGATCACGCACCACGATCCGGTGACGCTGCTCCGGAAACGGCCGGACGGGCGGGCGCGCGGAGCTCCGGGGCGCGCGGGACCGGCACGTTTCCCACGGCAGGCGCCCTTCCGTGCCGCCACGATCCGACCCGAAACACGGGCCAGGCCAGGAACCTTCCCTGGCCTGGACCTTCCCAATTCGGGCGAAACAACCGGTGAACCCGGAGTGGACCCGGATTCATCACCCCTGGTGCGTCACACAGGAGGAGCCTCATTCCTATGATGGGCGCACGACATCGTGGACCACCCCGACCAGGTCGGTCCGTGATGTGCAGGGCATCGCGACGGTGGTGGAGGGGTCGATGACTCAGGGGGCCGGGCAGGAACCCGTGGTGCGCACGGCGACATTGCGTGACTTCCGCGTACCGCCGTACGCCCGGGTACCCGTGCAGGGCCAGGCGGCCGAGCCGCCCACGGGCGCCTCCGTGGTCTCGCCGGCCGAGGGTGCGGGCGCCGTCGGCGCCGTTCCCGAGGCCGACCGGCCCGTGCACAGCCCTTCCGCGCCGACCCTGCACCTCGGCCATGTCGCCGGGGCCGGTTCGTCCATCGTCGCCGTCGCCACGGGCCACCCCGGCAACGCCTTCCCCGAGAGCGAGATGCCCGAGGGGTACACCCCCACGGAACGCGACCTCCCGGTGATCAACCGCGGGGACACCGTGCAGGTCCAGGTCGAGCCCGAGGCGTCCCCCGCACCGGCCCCGGCGGCCGGTGACGGCCCCGGACCGCTCTACGTGGTCGGCGACGTGCACGGCTATCTCGACGAACTCCTCGCCGCGCTGCGCGAGCAGGGGCTCATCGACGCGGACAGCCGCTGGGCGGCGGGCAACGCCCGCCTCTGGTTCCTCGGCGACTTCACCGACCGCGGCCCCGACGGCATCGGCGTCATCGACCTCGTCATGCGCCTGTCGGCCGAGGCCGCCGCCGCGGGCGGCTACTGCAAGGCCCTGATGGGCAATCACGAGCTCCTGCTGATCGGCGCCAAGCGTTTCGCCGACACTCCCGTCAACTCCGGCGCGGGCACCGCCACCTTCCAGGCCGCCTGGCTGCTCAACGGCGGCCAGAAGTACGACATGGACCGCCTCCAGGACGTCCACCTGCAGTGGATGTCCCGGCTCGACGCCGTGGTCGAGGAGGACGGGCACCTCCTGATGCACTCCGACACCACCGCGTACCTCGACTACGGCGACACCATCGAGGACGTCAACGAGACCGTCCACGAGATCCTGACCCGGAACGACGCGGACGAGGTCTGGGACCTGTTCCGGAAGTTCACCAAGCGCTTCGCCTTCCGTGACGACGCCGGCCCCCAGGCCGTGCAGGAGCTGCTCGGCACCTACGGCGGCCGACGCGTCGTGCATGGTCACAGCCCCATCCCGTACCTGCTCGGACAGGTGGGCACCGAGGACGGCGAGAGCGGTTCGGACCCGGTCGTCGACGGTCCGCACGTCTACGCCGACGGTCTGGCGATCGCCATGGACGGCGGAGTGACCATGGCCGGAAAGCTGCTGGTCGTCCAACTCCCGCTGCGGGACTGAGGCATAACCCTGCGCATCCGGGGAAGGCGATTTCCGGAAACCCCCTGTCACCCTGTGGCGTAACGGCAATACCATCGGATCACCAGTAGCAGGCTCTCCTCCGTTTCCGCCCAACTGCCCGTTCAACGCGGTCGATCCGGCCTTACGGAGCATCGGGGGATGCACATGAACGTGGCTCCGCACCTGCTGACCGAGGACCGCGCCGAGTACGAGCGCCTTCTCGACGACGCACTGCGCAACGCACACGACCGTCCGGATCTGGCCGAGATCGGGAAACGGCTCACGATCGCGCAGCTGCGCGCGATGGCCCTGAGCGCGACAGCGCTGATCACGACCGCCGCGGCGGTCGAGTACGACCACTTCGTGAAGGTCCGCCAGGAGGGCCGCTCCCCGGCCGGCGCGCGGGTCATGGGCGCCGTCCTCGCGGGGGACGGCGACCCGGGGGCCAGTGGCCCGGGCGCGGGCATCGTCGCGATCGTCACGGTCCTCGCCCCCGTGCTCGCGGGCGCGGCGGCGGTGATCTTCCTGCTGGTCGGGGCCGTACTGAAGGTCATCGACCCGGCGCTCGTCTTCGCCGACACCCTCCTGACGGCGAGCTGGTTCTTCGGCGCCGTCGCGGCCGCCGGACTGCTCTGCGCGGCCGTCGGGATCCTCGTCACGGCGCTGCGCAACGGCGCCACGGACACCGCGGCGGACGATCCGGGCGGCGGGGAGGCGGACGACGAGCTGTCCCTGGCCAGGGCGGCGTGGCGCAGAGCGCTGCTCGAACGCGGCATCCTGCCCTTCCTGCGGGACGCGCTGGCCGATCCCGACGCCGCCCCGCCCCCCTTCTCCCCGCCGCAGCAGCGCACCCCGCGCATACCGAAGGTCGGCTACAGCGGGCCGGACTTCTCCAGTCCGAGCGAGGGTTCCTCGGGCACCCGACCGACGTACAGCAGCCCGGACTTCAGCAGCCCCGACTTCGGCCCGCCGGAACACCAGCCGGAGTGAGCGGGGCGGAGGGTCGCGCCCCCGAAACGCCCTGGCCCGGCACGGACGGCCTGCCGAAGCGACCGGCTGCGCACCGCCGGCGCGCCACGACGCACGAGGACCCGCGACTCCCCCGGTGGGTCGCGGGTCCGGTGCGTCTCCGGCCCTGGCGTCAGTCCGCCAGCGGCAGGTAGACCCGGTTGCCCGAGGCCGCGAACTCCGCGGACTTCTCCGCCATCCCGGCCTCGATCTCGTCCGACCGGAGGTCACCGCCGTGCTCGCGCCGGATGTCCTGCGAGATCTTCATGGAGCAGAACTTGGGGCCGCACATGGAGCAGAAGTGCGCGGTCTTCGCGGGCTCCGCCGGCAGCGTCTCGTCGTGGAACTCACGTGCCGTGTCGGGGTCGAGGGCCAGGTTGAACTGGTCCTCCCACCGGAACTCGAAGCGCGCGTCCGACAGCGCGTCGTCCCACTCCTGCGCGCCCGGGTGCCCCTTGGCCAGGTCGGCCGCGTGCGCCGCGATCTTGTACGTGATGACGCCGGTCTTCACGTCGTCGCGGTTGGGCAGGCCGAGGTGCTCCTTGGGCGTGACGTAGCAGAGCATCGCCGTGCCCCACCAGGCGATCATCGCGGCGCCGATGCCCGAGGTGATGTGGTCGTAGGCCGGGGCCACGTCCGTGGTCAGCGGGCCGAGCGTGTAGAACGGCGCCTCCTCGCAGATCTCCTGCTGGAGGTCGATGTTCTCCTTGATCTTGTGCATCGGGACGTGTCCCGGGCCCTCGATCATCGTCTGGACGTCGTGGCGCTTGGCGATCGTGTTCAGCTCGCCGAGGGTGCGCAGCTCCGCGAACTGCGCCTCGTCGTTGGCGTCCGCGATCGAGCCGGGGCGCAGGCCGTCGCCCAGCGAGTAGGTGACGTCGTACGCCGCCAGGATCTCGCAGAGCTCCTCGAAGTTCGTGTAGAGGAAGTTCTCCTTGTGGTGCGCCAGGCACCACGCGGCCATGATCGAGCCGCCGCGGGAGACGATGCCGGTCTTGCGGCGGGCGGTGAGCGGGACGTACGGCAGCAGCACGCCGGCGTGCACCGTCATGTAGTCGACGCCCTGCTCCGCCTGCTCGATGACGGTGTCCTTGTAGATCTCCCAGGTCAGGTCCTCGGCCCGGCCGTCGACCTTCTCCAGCGCCTGGTAGAGCGGCACAGTGCCGATCGGGACGGGGGAGTTGCGCAGCACCCACTCGCGGGTGGTGTGGATGTTGCGGCCGGTGGACAGGTCCATGACCGTGTCCGCGCCCCACTTGGTGGCCCACGTCATCTTCTCCACCTCCTCCTCGATGGAGGAGGTGACGGCGGAGTTGCCGATGTTGGCGTTGACCTTCACCAGGAACCGCTTGCCGATGATCATCGGCTCGATCTCCGGGTGGTTGACGTTGGCCGGGAGCACCGCGCGACCCGCGGCGATCTCCTCCCGGACGACCTCGGGGGAGACGTTCTCGCGGATCGCGACGTACTCCATCTCCGGGGTGATCTCGCCCCGGCGGGCGTACGCGAGCTGCGTCACGGCCTGCCCGTCGCGACCGCGGCGGGGCTGGCGCGGGCGGCCGGGGAAGACGGCGTCGAGGTTCTTCAGCCCGCCGCGCGGCGAGGTGTGCTTGATGCCGTCGTCCTCGGGACGGACGGGACGGCCCGCGTACTCCTCCGTGTCGCCGCGGCCGATGATCCAGTTCTCGCGCAGCGGCGGCAGTCCGCGCCGCACGTCGGTGTCGATGGTGGGGTCGGTGTACGGGCCGGACGTGTCGTAGAGCGTCACGTCCTTGCCGTTGGTGAGGTGCACCTGACGGACCGGCACCCGGAGGTCGGGACGCGAGCCCTCGATGTACCCCTTGTGCCAGCCCGGCGTACGGCCGGCCTGATCCTGGTCGCCCTGATCGACGGCAGGCGTGCGTGCATCCTGAATGGTCATGAGACCTACTCCCTACGCCGGCATTACCCGGTAACAGGTTCGGCGGTCGGCGCAGCCTCCTCCCGTACGTACGTCAGTACGCGCGTACGGTGATCAGCGCCCTCTCAGCCCGGTGCTCCGAGCTCCCGCGTGTGCAAAGGTGCCACCACGCTAGCGTCATCCCTGGCGTGCTGAACAGTGGGCCCCCGCCGTTCTTGCGATGATCTGTCGGTGACTTCCTCCCAGCAGACCCCCGAACCCGAAGGCCACGGCGACGGTCCGGGCGGTGGCCACGGCGGGCACGCGCACGGCCACTCCCACTCCCACGGTCCGGCCGCTCCGGTCTCGCGTCACCTGCGGAAGGTGATCGCCGCGGTGGTGATCCCCTTCGCCACCGCGGTCGTCGTCGGGCTCGTGGTCCTGTGGCCGGGCGGGACGCCCGCGCACGAGCGCACCGGCGTCGGCTTCGACCGGCAGACCGAGCAGGGGCGTGTCGTGTCCGTCGAGAAGGTCGACTGCAAGGACGTGAACGCCGCCCAGGTCCCGCCGACCGGCGACACCTCCACGCCCGAGGGGCGAGAGGCGGTCGAATCCCAGCGGGGTGAGTGCGGCAAGGCGACGATCGAGGTCACCACCGGTGCGAACGCGGGCCGTCGGTTCGTCGAGATCGTGCAGCCGGACGCGCCGCGGCAGTTGGACGAGGGGCAGGGCGTGGTCGTGGCGTACGCGCCCGACGCCCCGCGCGATCTGCAGTACTCGGTGATCGACGTCAACCGCAAGGTGCCGCTGACGGTGCTCGCCGCGATCTTCGCGATCGTGGTCGTACTGGTCGGCAGGATGCGCGGCGTCATGGCGCTGATCGCCCTCGCCGCGAGCTTCGTGGTCCTGACCTTCTTCATCCTGCCGGCGATTCTGGAGGGCTCGAATCCGCTGGTCGTGGCGGTGGTGGGGGCCAGCGCGATCATGCTGATCGCCCTCTATCTCTGCCACGGCCTGTCGGCCCGCACCTCGGTCGCGGTGCTGGGGACTCTGATCTCCCTGTTGCTGATCGGGCTGTTGGGCTCGCTGTTCATCGACTGGGCGTCGCTGTCCGGCAACACCGACGACAACACCGGTCTGATCCATGGCCTGTACCCGGAGATCGACCTGTCGGGTCTGCTGCTGGCCGGCATCATCATCGGTTCGCTGGGCGTGCTCGACGACGTGACCGTGACCCAGACGTCGGCCGTGTGGGAGCTGCATCAGGCCGATCCGCGGATGGGGCCGCGGGCGCTGTACCGGGCGGCGATCCGGATCGGACGGGACCACATCGCGTCGGTGGTGAACACGCTGGTGCTCGCGTACGCCGGTGCGGCCCTGCCGTTGTTGCTGCTCTTCTCCATCGCGCAGAGCAGCGTGGGGACGGTGGCCAACAGCGAGCTGGTCGCCGAGGAGATCGTCCGGACGCTGGTCGGATCGATCGGTCTGGTCGCCTCGGTGCCCGTCACCACGGTCCTCGCGGCGCTGGTCGTCTCCGCCGACCGGGAGGGAACGTCCGAGGCGCGGCCGGCCGGCCGGGGCGGACGCCGCCGGCGGGCGAAGTGAGTCCGGGAGGCTCGGGGAAGCACAGGCCCTGTGGGCCGTCGTTCCCGGTCTCACCCGTCCGTACGCCGCCGACGGGCTTGCGGGAGCGTTCCCGGGACCGCTGTCGGCCCGGGTCTCGCGCGGATCAGCCCGCGTTCTCCTCCGCAAGAATCCGGCCGAGTGCCGCTTCCAGGTTGTCCTCGAAGTCGCCCAGTGTCCTTTCCTGACCGAGCGGGACGAGCTTGTCCGTACGGTCGAGGAAGGCCACCAGCGGCGGAGCGCTGGCGCGGAACAGCGCCCGGTCGCTGCCGACCTGGAGCCGGATGGTGACGTCCGACAGGCCCTCGGGGTCGATCGGGGCGATGTGGACATCCCCGTCACCGCTCGGTCCGTTGATCCCGTCGAGCAGCAGCTCCCGGCCGAACGCCCAGGTCACCGGGGCGTCTCCGGGAAGGTGGAAG
This sequence comes from Streptomyces sp. NPDC048338, assembly GCF_043201055.1. Taxonomy (NCBI): domain Bacteria; kingdom Bacillati; phylum Actinomycetota; class Actinomycetes; order Kitasatosporales; family Streptomycetaceae; genus Streptomyces; species Streptomyces sp. NPDC048338. Next base: position 538,925 of record NZ_JBICYQ010000003.1, on the reverse strand, counting down.
GTCATCCGCACCGCGTAGGGATCCCGGGTCTCGTATCGCAGTTCCACCGGGATTCTGAAGGAGAGCTCCTCGGAGACGAGGAAGCTCATCAGGACCTCGGCCTGAACCGACTCTCGCATCATGTACCCCGCAGTAGATGGAGCAGTTGTGTAAACACGGCTGCTGAAAGCTGTGATCAAAACGGCCAGGAATGATCCCTCATGGCCCTCTTGACGCAATCGTGCTGTAAGCGCTAGCAGATCACAAGGAGTGATTTTTCAGATACTGATAGAGAACGCGAAGGAGCTGAAGAGCCTTCCGATCTCGTTGCGTAGTCGATCAACTGCGGGCAGCAACCGTTCTTCCTGGTGGAGGGGCAGGGAAATGGCCATCGCGGCGGCCGTGGACCCCGCGGTGATGGGGATGGCGGCACAGACCGTGCCGAGTACATATTCCTGACGCTCCACCAGGGGCTCCATTCGCCCCATACCGCCCAAACGCTCCAAAAGGGCCGGTCGGTTACGCACCGTAAACGGGGTGATGGCTTCGACCGGGTGGCGATCGAGGTGGTCTTGACGACTTCTCAGATCGAGTTGACTCAGCAGGCACTGGCCGATCGCATGAGCGTGACCGGTCTCGCGGAAATCCGCCCATTCGGCGACCGCGGGGGCGGCGGGAGTGTCGGCGACGGCGACGAGTTCGATCTCGCCCTCGCGGTAGATGGCGAAGTAGACGGGGACTCCGATCTCGTCGCGCCAGTGGGCGAGAGAGTCCTCGATCTTGGTGCGACGATTCTGCGGAACTCCCCCGCCGGCCAGCCGACCGGCCGCGTCGCCGAAGACGAACACACCCTTCTCGCGGCGCAGATAGCCCTCGTGCGTCAGGGTGCGGAGCAGGTGGTACGCGGTGGGAAGCGGGAGACCCGCCTCGCGCGCGAGCTGTTTGGCCGGAGCTCCGTCCTCGTGGGAGCCGACGGCCTCCAGGAGTCTCAGTGCCCGCTGCACCGAGCCGATCAGGGTTGGAACTGCGGAATGCGAAGCCGTGGCCAAAGGTCACCCCCAGGCGAGTCGACGGGTGCCCTGCACCCGCCCGCGGGGGCCGCCCCCGCGCGCCCGCCGCGGCCTGGAAAACCGGTGGGGTCCCGTCAACGGACCTGCCCGGAACGGGTGGAAATCGCTGGTCGGCGTGGAGGTCTACACCTGATTTCCCCGGGGCGGCAGAGGAATTCCACTCTAATGGCAGCCCCGGGACCTCCACCCTGATTCGACCTGCGCGTTCCCTCGGCCGGGCTAACGCCCGACGGCAGGTCCGAACCGGTGGGTCGCGGCCGCTACCAGTCCTCGCGCGACGTCGAGGACGAGGTGAACTTCCGTACGACGTAGATCAGTCCGCCGACCAGGGCGACGAAGACCAGCACCTTGAAGAGCAGGCCGATCACGAACACGGCGATGCTGGTGATCAGTCCGCCGAAGACGAGCAGGGCGATCAGGGGTATGGCGACCCACTTCACCCACCAGGGCATTCCCGCGAGCAGCTCTTTGACGGCCATTGTCCCTACCTCATCTCCGAAGAGTCCGTCCCGCGCGCTCTGCACCGAACACCTCCGATGCTAGGGGCGGCACCACGGTGCGCGGGGGCCTCGCAGCCCTTGAACTCCCCTGATCCGCCCCCTAGGGGGTCCGGGAACGGAACGCTGGGGAACGTGAGGGCCACCGCGCTCGTCCGGCGGGAGCGGGCGGCGCTCCGCCGCCGGTCCGCCGGTCCGCCGGTCAGCCCTCCGGCGGCGAGAACACCACCATGACCCGGAGGTCCTCCGTGATGTGGTGGAACTTGTGGGCCACCCCAGCCGGTACGTAGACCACACTGCCCCGCGCCACCTGCGTGGTCTCGGTCCCGACCGTGATCGCGGCCCGGCCGCTGACCACGAAGTACACCTCGTCCTGAGCGTGCGGCTGCTGCGGGTCGAGCGAGCCGGCGTCCAGCGCGTACAGACCGACCGACATGTTCCGCTCGCGCAGGAACTGGAGGTAGGCGCCGTCGTTGGCGGCGCGCTCCGCCTCCAGTTCGTCCAGCCGGAATGCCTTCATGTCCGTTCGCCCCTGCCTTGGCTCGATCATGTCTGCCACGATCAGACACATGATGAATTTCGTAGTCAAGACGCTCGCCAACGCGGGCGCCCTGGGCGTGGCCATCTGGCTCCTCCAGGACATCACCCTGACCGGTGACAGCACCGCCAAGAAGGCGTGGACGCTGATCCTCGTCGCCCTGGTCTTCGGCCTCGTCAACATCGTGGTCAAGCCGGTCGTGAAGCTGCTGACGCTCCCCGTGTTCATAATCACGCTCGGCCTGATCACCCTGGTGGTCAACGCCCTGATGCTGCTGCTCACATCCTGGCTGGCCGAGCAGTTCGACCTCAGCTTCCACGTCGAGGGCTTCTGGACCGCCGTCCTCGGCGGCCTGATCATCTCCGTCGTGTCCTGGGCCCTCAACGTCGTTCTGCCCGACGGGGACTGAGCGGCGATGACCTACCGCGTCTGTTTCGTCTGCACCGGCAACATCTGCCGCTCGCCCATGGCCGAGTCCGTCTTCCGCACCCGCGTGGAGGAGGCCGGCCTGGCCGACGCGGTGGAGATCGACAGTGCGGGCACCGGCGGCTGGCACGAGGGGAGCGGGGCCGATCCGCGCACCGTCGCCGTCCTCGAGGAGCACGGCTATCCCACCGCGCACACCGCCCGCAGGTTCCGCTCCAGCTGGTTCCCGGCACTCGATCTCGTCATCGCCCTCGACGAGGAACACCTACGGGACCTGCGACGGCTCGCCCCGACACCGCAGGACGCGGCGAAGGTGAGGCTGCTGCGCTCCTACGACCCGGTGGCCGACGGCCTCGACGTCCCCGACCCCTACTACGGCGGCACGGCAGACTTCGAGGAATGCCTGGAGATGGTGGAGGCGGCGAGCGAGGGACTCCTCGCCGCCGTACGCGAGAGCATGGAGGAACGCGCGGTATGAACACGGACGCGACGGACGGCGGGCGCACGCTCGGCGACGGGACCCGGGCCGTACGGGCGGGGCTGCCCGAGCCGGTGAAGTACGAGCCGACGCTCCCGGGGCCGGTCTTCGCCGCCCACTTCCATCTGCCGGGCGACCCCACCGGCCCCTACACGTACGGGCGGGACGAGAACCCGACCTGGACCCACCTGGAACGCGCCATCGGCGAACTGGAGGCGCCGGGGGAGCCGGAGGTCGAGACGCTCGTCTTCGCCTCGGGGATGGCCGCGATCTCCGCCGTCCTCTTCTCCCAGCTCAAGGCCGGCGACACCGTCGTCGTGCCCTCCGACGGCTACCAGGCACTGCCGCTGGTCCACGAACAGCTGCGGGCGTACGGGATCGAGGTCCGCACCGCGCCGACCGCGGGCGACGCGCAGCTGTCCGAGCTTCAGGGGGCGCGGCTGCTGTGGATCGAGACACCCTCGAACCCCGGCCTGGACGTCTGTGACATCCGCCGCCTCGTCGACGCGGCGCACGAGGCGGGAGCCCTCGTCGCGGTCGACAACACCCTGGCCACGCCGCTCGGCCAGCGACCCCTCCTGCTGGGCGCGGACTTCTCCGTCGCCAGCGACACCAAGGGGATGACCGGCCACGGGGACATCCTCCTCGGGCACGTCAGCTGCCGCGACCCGCGGCTCGCGGCGGAGGTGCGGCGCTGGCGCAAGATCGTCGGCGCCATCCCCGGCCCGATGGAGGCCTGGCTCGCCCACCGTTCCCTGGCCACGCTCCAGCTCCGCATCGACCGGCAGTGCACCACCGCCCTGGCGCTCGCGGAGGCCCTCTCCAAGCGCGAGGACGTGACCGGACTGCGCTACCCCGGACTTCCCGGCGACCCCTCGCACACGGTCGCGGCGTCCCAGATGCGGCGCTTCGGGCCCGTGGTGTCGTTCGTGCTGCCGGACAAGGCCGTGGCGGAGCGCTTCCTGGACGGACTGCGTCTCGTGGACGACGCCACCAGCTTCGGCGGCGTGCGGTCCACGGCCGAGCGACGCGGGCGCTGGGGCGGCGACTCCGTCCCGGAGGGCTTCGTCCGCTTCTCGGTCGGCGCGGAGGACCCGGAGGACCTGATCGCGGACGTGATGCGGGCTCTGGACGGGGCCGCCGGCTGATCCGGGGCTGCGCGGACCGAGTCCGCGCAGGACGGAACGGGACGCTCCGAGCCTCCCCCCTCATGGCTCGGAACGCCCCGGTTCCACGCGCGGAGAACCGCCTGCACAAGGCTAGTTGACTGTGCGTCAGTGTCCAATCACGGTAGCGACAGAGGCCTATCGACTTATTTATAGTTGGACGGTCCTGAGGCGTCGCCAGTCGACCGCCTGAGTCGAACGGCCGCACGGCCGGGAGGGGGCGGACATGGATCTCGCCCTGCTGCGCACGTTCGTCGCGGTGCACCGGGCCGGCTCCTTCACCCGCGCCGCGGCCCTGCTCGGCCTCTCGCAGCCCGCCGTGACCAGCCAGATCCGCACCCTGGAACGGCAGCTCGGCCGCCCGCTCTTCCTCAGGCAGGCTCGCGGCGTCACGCCCACCACCATCGGCGACGAGCTCGCCCACCGGGCCGCCCCGCATCTGGACGCGCTGGTCGAGATCGCCGGGACCGGTCAGGAGGAGGCGAGCGGGACACGGACGCTCCATCTCGCCGGGCCACCGGAGTTCACCTCGCTCCGCGCCCTGCCGGCCCTCACCCCGCTGGTCTCCCAGGGGCTCTCCGTGCGGGTCTCCTTCCTCGGGAACGCCGACGAGGTCCTCGACGGGCTCGCCGCCGGGCATCACGATCTGGCCATCGCCACGGCCCGCCCCCGCGGCGGACTGCTCACCTCGACTCCGCTCTGCGACGAGGAGCACGTCCTGGTCGCCGCTCCGCGCTGGGCGGCTCGGCTCGCACCGGAGGTTCTGCTGCGGAAGGGAGCGGTGGTCCTGGAGCAGCTTCCCGTGGTGGAGGTGCACGAGTCACTGCCGTTCGTCGCCCGCTACTGGGCGGAGGTCTTCGAGACCAAGCCGGCCGCCGCGGCCACCGTCATCGTCCCCGACCTGCGGGCGGTCCTGGAGTCGGCCGCCGCCGGCGCCGGGCTCGCGGTGCTGCCGCGGTATCTGTGCGAGGAGTCTCTGGAGCGGGGCCGCCTCGTGACGCTGCTCGATCCGCCGGTTCCACCGTTGCGGACGTACTTCCTGGCCGTCCGCACCGGAACCCTCGCTCTGGCCCCGCTCGCGCGGGCGCACGAGTGGCTCCTGCGGGCCGCCGGGGGCTGGTGAGTTTCAGGACGCCGGATGCGGGCCATTTTCTTCCCATGACCGAACGTCCTGTGGTCAAGCGCACCGCACGCGCCATCATGCTCGATGGAAACGACCTCATCCTCATCAAGCGGACCAAGCCGGGGGTGGATCCCTACTGGGTGACGCCCGGTGGCGGGGTCGAGCCCTCGGACACCACGGTCGTCGAGGCCCTGCACCGCGAGGTGCACGAGGAGCTCGGCGCCAAGATCACCGATGTGGTCCCCTGCTTCGTGGACACCGTCGAGCACATCGTCGACGGCGGAGTCTCGGGCGTGAAGGTCCAGCACTTCTTCGTCTGCCGGCTCGACTCGATGGATCCCTCTCTGCGGCACGGCCCCGAGATCGACGAACCGTGCGGTGAGTACGAGATCGTCCGGGTGCCGTTCAGCCGGGTCGGCATCGCGGCCGTCCACCTCGTACCGCTCTCCCTGCGGCACTACCTCGACGGCAACATCGAGGGCGTCCGCGCGATGCACGCCCCCGACCTGGGCTGAGCCCCCAGGGGGCCGTGAGCCCGGCAAGACGCCCCCTAGGGGCCACCGACGGCCACCAGGTCCTCCAGGGAGTCGTGGCGGATCCGCTCGGAGGGCATGCCGATGCGCCTGAGCGCGTCGATCCCGCTGCGGATCATGCCGGGCGGCCCGGAGAGATAGGCGTCGTACTCGTTCCACGGGCCGTACCGGCACACGGCCTCCGGAAGCCGCCCCTGGTCCTCGGTGACCGGGCGCACCGAGAGCCACGGAAAGGTGTTCTGGAGCCGCATCATCGTGTCGATGTCGTAGAGGTCATGGCCGCTGCGTGCCCCGTAGAAGACCTCGACGGGTCGCCGGTCCCCGTGCTCGGCGACGTCCTCGACGAGCGCCTTGATGGGAGCGATTCCCGTGCCCCCGCCGAGACAGAGCAGGCCGTTGTCGGTGGAGTGGTCGACCGTCATGGAGCCCGCGGGCGGGCCGAGCCGGAGCACGTCGCCGGGGCGCGCGTGGTGCACCAGCGCGTTGGAGACCCACCCTGCGGGGACCGCCTTGACGTGCAGGGAGAGCAATCCGTCGGGCCGCGGGGCGGTGGCGAACGAGTAGTGCCGCCACACACGCGGCCACCACGGAGTCTCCAGCGTCGTGTACTGGCCGGCGACGAAGGGGTACGGCTGCGCGGGGCGCAGGGTGATCACCGCGATGTCGGGCGTCCGCAGATCGTGCGAGACGACCTCGGCATGCCACCAGGGCGGGGCCTTCCGCTCGTCGTCGGCCGCCGCGTCGATCATGATCTGCGAGATCGTGGTGTACGTCCGGATCCACGCGGCCTGGGCCTCGTCGTTCCAGGTCGTCGTGGCGTACCTGATCAGCGCCCCGATCAGAGCCTCCCCGACGGCCGGATAGTGCGTCGGCAGGGTGCCGTACTTGCGGTGTCCGCGCCCCAGGTTCTGGAGGTACTCGGTGAGGACCGGGGCGTTGTCCAGGTGTTCGGCCGCGGTCAGCAGAGCCTTGAGCAGTCGGTCCCGCTGGGCGTCCATCGCGGCGGGGAACATCGAGCGCAGTTCGGGGTGCCGGACGAAGAGCAGAGCGTAGAAGTACGACGTCACCCTGTCGGCGACGGGGCCGATCTCGGCCAGGGTGCGGCGGATCTGGATCGCGTCGGGAGAAGGACCCGAAACTATCCGGGGAAGTGCGTCGGCGTCGTCGTCCGTCTTGTCGTCCACGTCGTGGTCCTCAGCGGCTGACGTGGTGGTCGGAGCATCCATCGTGTGCCTCGCCTCGCGCAACGGGCTGTTGTCGACGCAGCATGACAGTTCCCGACGCCGCTTCGGACAGAAAGTGGAATTCCCGGGCATTCACCCCCTGACAGCGGCTACTGTCTTTACTTTGGTTTCGACCTCATGGGGACGAGAGGTCTCCGTCGGCGCTTTCCCGCACCAGCGCGTACGCCTCGCGGAGATCGGATCCCACATAGCTGTGGCGGGAGAGTCCGGCGAGATGGTGATCGGCATTCACCGCCACCGTCAACGGCACCGCCGCGAAAAGCTCCGCGTCGGACATGGAGTCCCCATAGGCGACGCAGGACTCGAAGGTCACTCCGTATTCGACGCAGAGCCGGCGCGCGATCGTCACCTTGGCCGCGGCATTGAGAATGCCGGGACGGTGAATGGGCTGGGTGAAGGGCACAGCGGGCCAGCGGGATCCATGGACGGAATCGACCCCCCAGTCCAGCAGTCGCTCCACGAAGAAGTCCGGCGAGAGGGAGATCACCGCACAGCGTCCTCCCCGGGACCGGATGTCCGCCCAGACCTCCCGAATACCGCTGAGCCAGGGAGCGCCCTCGAAGGCGGCCGTGACCTGCTCGGCTGTGAGAGCGGACCAGAGCGCGTGGGCCTGGACGGCGAACTCGTCCGGCGACAGACCACGCAGCAGGAAGTCCCTCTCCAGTGCGGCGATCTCCTCGCTCACCCCGAGCTGACGGGAGATCTCCACGGCGGCGGCCGATCCTCTGATCAGAGTGCCGTCGAGATCGAAAAGGTGGAGTCTGCCACTGCCGGTGAGAGTCGTCATATACGCCGAGGCTAGTACGTGCGGTTACTCCCGCGGTCAGACGCGGAGAACACGAACGGACGGCACGGTGTTTCACGTGAAACATCTCCGACGTCCCGCTCGGCGGGCGCTCCTCGTCGTCCATGTCTCCGTCTCCGTGGCATGGCTCGGGCTCAGTGTGGGACTGCTGGCGCTCGGCATCGCGGCCTTCACGACAAACGACGCCTCACTGACGGAAGCCGCCTACCGCGCGATGTCGGTGTTCGCGGACTGGCTGCTGGCGCCGATCGCGGTGGTGACGCTCGTGAGCGGCCTCGTGCTCTCGCTGGGCACTCCCTGGGGGCTGGCCCGGCATCGGTGGGTCTGGATCAAGTTCTGGATCACGATGGCCACGGCAGCCGCGACCGTGTTCGCCCTTCGCCCGGAGATCGGACACGCGGCAGTGGCCGGTGTGCCGGACGCCAGCCTCGTGGCCGCCCCTGCGGTGTCCACGACGGCCTATCTCTTCATGACGGCGATCTCGGTCCTCAAGCCCTGGGGGCTGACCCGACGCGGCCGCCGTCTGCGGCAGGCGGGGGGCTCACGAAAACCAGTGGACGGTCGCCCCGCACGTCAGACAGCCTGACCGTCATGCCGACCTCGCTCACCGCGCTCGACCAGCTCCCCATCCGGCTTCTCGACACCGGCGACCTGCTCGCCTGCGCCGATCTCTCCGAGGATCGAGGGTGGCCGCGCGAGGAGCACAAGTGGGGCCTCCTACTCAGCGCGGGAACGGGCTACGGCATCGACGACCCCACCGGCAAGGGCCTGATCGCCGCCTGTGTGGTCACCTCGTACGGCCCTGACCTGGCAGCCATCGGCATGGTCCTGGTCGCCGAGCGCTGCGCTCGTCAGGGCGTCGGGCGCCGCCTGATGCGCCATGTGCTGGAGCTGTCCGGGGACACGGCGCTCACCCTGCACGCCACGCCGAACGGGCAGCCGCTCTACGAAGAACTGGGCTTCACCCAGACCGGCCGGGCGGAGATGATCCGTGGCCACTTCACCCCGACGGAGCCCGTGCCCGACGTGCCGACCCGGCCGGCCACCGCCGAGGACCTTCCGGCAATCCTGCGCCTCGACCGCGAGGTGTTCGGCCTCGACCGCACCCACATGATCACTCGCCTCCCCGCCTTCGCCGACCAGCTGCGGGTCGCGGAGGAGAACGGCGAGATCACCGGCTTCGCGGCGGCATGGCCCAACATGGACACCCATGTCATCGGCCCGCTGATCGCCCGCGAGCCGGCCACCGCGCAGGCCCTGGTCGCCTCGCTGGCCGCCGCCACGGACCGACCGCTGCGTACGGACATCGACGTGCGCCACACCTCGCTGCTGGACTGGTTGAAGGCGAACGGCCTCGCCCCGATCGCCTTCAACGCGGTGATGACGCGCTCCATCCCCGGACTACCGGGCGACTGGACCCGCCGGTTCGCACCCTTGACGGTGGCCGCGGGATAGCGGCCATTTGATTGCAGACGCGGACTATTGCGGTCATCGTCTACTCTGGGAGAAGCAGCTCCGGACAGAGGAGAGACCATGACCGCGACCGACCCCGCACTCACCGCCCTCTCCCAGGGCTGGTGCGCCCTCTCGCTGCTGCACGGCCGGATCGAATCCCACATCGAGCGTGCCCTGGAATCCCGGCACGGGCTGAGCATGCGCGAGTACTCGCTTCTCGACGTCCTCAGCCGCCAGCACAGCGGCCCCGGCGGCCACCTGCAGATGAAGCAGGTCGCCGACGCCGTCGTGCTCAGCCAGAGCGCCACCACCCGGCTCGTGACCCGCCTGGAGGACCGTGGCCTGCTCACCCGGTACCTCTGCGCCACCGACCGCCGTGGCATCTACACCGACGTCACCGAAGCCGGCCTGAAGCTGCTCGAAGAGGCCCGGCCGACCAACGACGGCGCCCTGCGCGAAGCCCTCGACCAGGCGTCGGAGAACCCGGAGCTCGCTCCCCTGGTCCGCGTCGTCGAAGGCCTGAGCGTCCCGGCCTGAGGACTGTCCCGTCATCCGCGGCGGGTTGGCGCACGGAGTCGGACGCGACCCTCCGCCTTGCGAGCGCACGCACCGGACGCCGCCAGGCCCACCCTTCGGACGGACGCGCTACTTTCGCCACACGCCCTGGGCGTAGCCTGCGCTCCATGAACGATCTTCAGATACGGCCCGCCACCGTGGGCGACCTCGCGGCGATCGTCGCCATGCTCGCGGACGACCCCCTCGGTGCCCAGCGGGAGTCCCCCGACGACCTCACCCCGTACACGGCGGCTTTCGAACGGCTCGCCCAGGACCCGAACCAGCACCTGGTCGTGGCCACGCGCGGAGACAAGGTCGTGGGAACGCTTCAGCTCACGATCGTCCCGGGGCTCTCCCGCCGTGGATCGACCCGGTCGGTCATCGAAGGCGTCCGCATCCACTCCGAGGAGCGCGGCAGCGGGCTCGGCACCCAGCTGATCGAGTGGGCCGTCGGGGAATCCCGTCGCCAGGACTGCAGGCTGGTCCAGCTGACCTCCGACGCCACCCGCACCGAGGCGCACCGCTTCTACGAGCGACTCGGCTTCGAGGCGTCCCATCTGGGGTTCAAGCTCAGCCTCTGAGGCGCCCCGGGACGACAACGGGCCCCGAGGATGTCCCGGGGCCCGTTTCACGTGAAACAGCCCGGTCAGAGACCGCGCCAGCCCGCTTCGTCCACCCCTCCGGGAACCGCCTCACCCTGCTCGTACGGCTCGCGCGTGAAGACGAAGGAAGCAAGATCGAGGTGGCTCACCGAGCCGTCCGGCCGTCGGACGACGCGCAGCGTCTCCCCCGCGTAATAGCCGTCCAGGCCGATCCAGCCCCCCTCGGGCAGCGCGCGGAACCGGGCACTGCGCCCGGCGCCGGTGAGCGGCTCCAGGCTGACGCTCCGCCCCGCCCCCAGCCGCAGGCCGTACGCGTACGTGCCCCAGTACCAGGAACCCGTCAGGGCGAGCAGATCCTGGTCCACCTCCGCCTGCGGCAAGGGCCGCCACGGCTCCGGGAACCGGGGCTCGGCGTCGGCCACGATCCGCACGAGATCGGCGGCCACCGTGCCGGTCAGCGGACCCGAGGTGGCGTTCGCCAGCGCCACGGCCGCCACCCCTTCCTCCACATCCACCCAGAGGCAGGCGACGAAGCCCGGCAACGAGCCGCTGTGTCCGATCAGGGTCCGGCCGTGTCGACGCACCAGCTGCAGGCCGAGACCGTAGCCACCCGTCCACTCACCGACGCCGGGGGCCGCGGCGGGTGCCCGCATCTCCTCCACGGAGGCGGCGCTCAGAACACGGTCGTCGCCCTGTGCGAGGAATCCACCGAACCGGCACAGGTCCTCGGCGGTCGACCAGAGCTGACCGGCCGGTGCCATCAGCCCCAGATCCTCGGACGGTTCGGGCAGCATCACATCGGCCCACGGATGCACGGCCCAGCCGCCGGCGTGCGGGGCGACCGGCTGCGCGGTCGTCCGATGCATACCGAGCGGCTCCAGGATCTCCGCGCGCAGCGCCGTCTCCCAGGACACTCCTCGGATCGCCTCGACCAGCGAACCCAGCAGTGTGTAGCCGGGGTTGGAGTAGTGGTGCCCGCGCCCCGCAGGATGCCGGAAGGGCTCCTCGCCGAGGACGTCGGCCAGCTCCGGCCGCACCGTGCCCGGCGTACGCTCCCACCACGGGGCGGGCGTCTCCGCCCCGAGCCCCGCGCTGTGACCGAGAAGCTGTGCGATGGTCACCTCACCCACGCCCGGGCCGAGTTCCGTCGCCACGAGGTGCTTCCCCAGCACGTCGTTCAGATCGAGGAGTCCCTCGTCCCGGAGCCGCATCACCAGAACGGCGGTGAAGACCTTGGTGATCGAGCCGATCCGGTACTGGGTGTCGGCGTCGGGTGCATGGCCGTCGACACAGGTGCGTGACCCGCTCCACACCAGCTTCCCGTCACGGGCGATCGCGCCGACGAAGGACGGCGACCGCCCTTCGGACTGGGCGACGGCGACACGGTGCAGAAGCGCCCGCTCCGTGCTCGGGAGCAGGGCTTCGAGGAATGAAGTCATGGGTCGATCCAACGCTCCGTCCCCGCCGTCGTCGACCACATTTCACTGACGGCGCAGTACGCCCTCCGCATCGGCCTCGTGTCGGCTCTCACTCGCAGGGCAAACGGCCGACTGATGTCGCGTCATCTCGACGCGTCAGCACCGACGAACGGGCACCCATGGGCGACACCGGTCCGGCCTTTCGGCCGCGCGTCACCTCGAGATGCGGGCCTCGATGCCGTCGAGCAGGAAGTCGAGACCGATCCGGAAGGTGCGGTCGGCGTCCAGGTGGGCGGCATCGCGCACCACCGTGGCCAGCGCGGGGAATCGGCCGGTGGCGAAGGTCCGCTCCAGATAGGGCCCGAGTGAGGCCTGCCACCGCTTCTCGTCCAGGCCGGTGGCCCGCTCGGCACGCCGCTCGGCGATCTCCCGACGCACCGCGCCGATCGCGTAGGCGTTGACTGCGGCGACCACCGGCATGATGACGTCCACGTCGACATCGCCCAATGCGGCCACCACGATCTCACCACTGGCCAGCGCGTGCGGCCCGAGCTGGGGTCGGCCACCCAGGAGATCGGCGAGCCATTCGTGCTCGTGAGCGGCGTGCCGCGTGGCTTCGGCGAGGGACCGGAGCACCTCCCGCCAGCCGTCTCCGACCGGGCGGATCTCGGCGTGGACGGCGTCGACCATGAGGTCGAGCAACTCCTCCTTGCCGGCGATGTAGCCGTACAGCCGCATCGGACGGACGTCCAGCGCGGTGGCGACCTTGCGCAGCGACACCGCGTCCAGGCCGTCCGCGTCGGCCAGCTGGATCGCCACTCGCACGATCCGCTCCCGGCTCAACGGGGCCGGCACGGGTCGATTCGGCGGCTCCGGCCTCTCCCACACCAACATGCCGCTCACCATACATCGCATCGCTCGATACAGTGTATCGGTCAGTACGGCGTATCGAAGGGAAGCGACCATGACCATCGCCATCGTCGGAGCCGGCCTCGGCGGCCTGGCTCTCGCCCGTGTGCTGCACGTGAAGGGCATGGATTCCGTCGTGTACGAACGCGAGTCGTCACGCGGCGCGCGCGGCCAGGGAGGCATGCTCGACATCCACTCCGGCCAGCGGGCGCTCCGCGAGGCCGGCCTGATCGACCGGTTCCTCGCGATCGCCCGTGGTGAAGGCCAGGACATGCGCCTTCTCGAGCCGGACGGCACCTTGCTGCTCCAGGAGGACACGCCCGACGACGCCCCGCTCGAGCGACCCGAGGTCGACCGCGCCGATCTGCGCGACCTGCTGCTGGACTCCCTCCCCGAAGACGTGGTGCGCTGGGGGCACGCGTTCGAATCCGCCGACAGCGGCCGGCTGCACTTCGCCGACGGCAGCAGCGCGCCGTACGACCTGCTGGTCGGCGCGGACGGGGCGCAGTCCCGGGTCCGCACGCTGCTCACCGACGCCCGCCCTGCGCATATCGGTCAGAACGTCATCGAGGTCGGCATTCCCGATATCGACCGCACGCACCCCGACCTCGCGGCGATGGTCGGGCGCGGCACCTACTGGGTGCTCGGCGACGGGGTGTCCTTGGCGGCGCAGCGCAACGGCGACGGCCGCGTTCGCATCGGCGTCAGCTTCTACAACACCGACGAGGACTGGTTCGCCACCAGCGGGATCCCGTTCGACGACCCGGCCGCCGCCCGGGCGCGGCTGATCGACCTGCTCCCCGGCTGGGACTCACGGTTCACCGCGCTGATCGCGGCCTGCGACGACACGGTCGTGCCGCGGTCGATCACCACCCTCCCGGCCGGCCTGACCTGGCCGTCGACGCCAGGCGTCACGCTGCTCGGCGATGCCGCGCACCTGATGCCGCCGGTGGGAGAGGGCGCCAACATGGCGCTGCTCGACGGCGCCCTGCTCGGTCTCGCGCTCGCCGCGCACCGGGACGACGTTCCCGCCGCCGTCAAGGAATACGAGCGCGAGATGTTCGAACGCACCGGCGCTGCCGCCCGGATGTCCGCGGACATGCACGAACTGCTGATGTCGCCGGACGCCGCCCGGAAGATGCTCGCGTTCTTCCAACCTGACGGAGTCTGAGACTCAGCACCTGGGGCGGATCAGGTCTGGGCCATGTCCACGAAGCGGGAGTAGTGGCCCTGGAAGGCCACCGTGATCGTCGCGGTCGGACCGTTACGGTGCTTGCCGACGATGATGTCCGCCTCGCCCGCGCGCGGCGACTCCTTCTCGTAGGCGTCCTCGCGGTGCAGAAGGATCACCATGTCCGCGTCCTGCTCGATGGAGCCGGACTCACGGAGGTCGGAGACCATCGGCTTCTTGTCGGTGCGCTGCTCGGGTCCACGGTTCAGCTGCGAGAGCGCGATCACCGGCAGCTCCAGCTCCTTGGCCAGGAGCTTGAGGTTTCGCGACATGTCGGAGACTTCCTGCTGACGGCTCTCCTGCCGCTTGGAGCCGCCCGACTGCATCAGCTGGAGGTAGTCGATGACCACGAGCTTGAGGCCGTTGCGCTGCTTGAGGCGACGGCACTTGGCGCGGATCTCCATCATCGACAGGTTCGGCGAGTCGTCGATGTACAGCGGAGCCTGGGAGACGTCGGGCATCCGGCGGGCCAGCCGGGTCCAGTCCTCGTCGGTCATCGTGCCCGAGCGCATGTGGTGCAGCGCGACGCGGGCCTCCGCCGAGAGCAGGCGCATGGCGATCTCGTTGCGGCCCATTTCGAGGGAGAAGATGACGCTGGGCAGGTTGTGCTTGATGGAGCAGGCCCGGGCGAAGTCCAGCGCGAGCGTGGACTTACCCATGGCGGGCCGGGCCGCGATGATGATCATCTGGCCGGGGTGCAGACCGTTGGTGAGCTGGTCGAGGTCGGTGAAGCCGGTGGGCACACCGGTCATCTCGCCGCTGCGGGACCCGATCGCCTCGATCTCGTCGAGCGCGCCCTCCATGATGTCGCCGAGGGGCAGGTAGTCCTCGGTGGTCCGCTGCTCGGTGACCGCGTAGATCTCCGCCTGGGCGGAGTTCACGATCTCGTCGACGTCGCCGTCGGCCGCGTAGCCCATCTGCGTGATCTTGGTGCCGGCCTCCACGAGGCGGCGCAGCACGGCCCGCTCGTGGACGATCTCCGCGTAGTAGGAGGCGTTGGCCGCGGTCGGCACCGACTGGACGAGGGTGTGCAGGTACGACGCACCGCCGACGCGGGTGATCTCGCCGCGCTTGGTGAGCTCGGCGCCGACCGTGATCGGGTCCGCCGGCTCGCCCTTGGCGTACAGGTCGAGGATCGCCGCGTAGACCGTCTCGTGGGCCGGCTTGTAGAAGTCGTGGCCCTTGATGATCTCCACGACGTCCGCGATGGCGTCCTTGGACAGCAGCATGCCGCCGAGGACGGACTGCTCGGCGTCCAGGTCCTGCGGGGGCACCCGCTCGAAGCCGGAGAGGCCGCCGTCCCAGGGGCCGGAATCGCTGCCGCGGTCATGCTGGTCCTCACGGCCTCGACCGCGTCCCCGGGCCTCACCACGGGGGCGGGTCACGGGCAGCCGGTCGCTCGGTCCGCTGTCCGCCCAGGGGTCGTCCAAAGGCTCGGGAATGCTCACGAGCCACCTCCTCCCGTCCGCTCCGCGGACGTTGCCGTGCCACTCTTTCTTACGCCACGGCTCGGACAAACAAGAGGCTTTGACTCCGCTTCTGGCGCGTCGGGCGCCGGACCACGGTAGGCCCGCGGGCACCGTCAGCCAATCTGGTTATCCACAGGGCCTGTGGGTGAAGCACCAGATGCTGTGGAGAACTCCGCAGAACCTGTGCACGGACCGGGGGACAGCCATGTGGACAAACTCATAAGGACCCCTACCGCACCACTCTGACCTGCGAGTTTTCCGTCCACGGGCTGTGGGGGAGAAAAACTTTCCCCTGCGGACCAAGATCAGAACAAACGGCCCACACCCGAAGCTCCACACCGGCCTTCGGTAAGGACCTGCGACACATTGCATCTCTTACCTGTGGAAGATTAGATTGAGGCTCATGACCCAGGCACCCGCGCCCCCCAAGGCCGTACGTCGACGGCACGACCGAGAGATCGTCTCGCTCGCCGTGCCGGCCTTCGGTGCGCTCGTCGCCGAGCCGCTCTTCCTCATGGTCGACAGCGCCATCGTCGGCCACCTCGGCACCCCGCAACTGGCCGGACTCGCCATCGCGGCGGCACTGCTGTCCACCGCGGTGAGTGTCTTCGTCTTCCTGGCCTACGCCACCACAGCCGCCGTCGCCCGCCGTGTCGGAGCCGGCGATCTCCAGGCCGCGATCCGTCAGGGCATGGACGGCATCTGGCTCGCACTCCTTCTCGGTGTCGCCGTCGTCGTCCTCACGATTCCCACCGCTCCCTGGCTGGTCGACCTCTTCGGCGCCTCCGGCACCGCCGGCCCCTACGCCGTCACCTACCTCCGCGTCTCCAGCCTCGGCATCCCCGCCATGCTCGTCGTCCTGGCCGCCACCGGCATCCTGCGCGGCCTCCAGGACACCCGGACGCCCCTCTACGTGGCCGTCGGCGGATTCGCCACCAACGCCGTACTCAACGTGGGTCTCGTCTACGGCGCCGGACTCGGCATCGCCGGCTCGGCCTGGGGCACCGTGATCGCCCAGTGCGGCATGGCCGTCGCCTACCTCGTCGTGGTCGTCCGCGGCGCCCGGCGCCACGGAGCCTCGCTGCGCCCGGACGCGGCCGGCATACGCGCCAGCGCTCAGGCCGGCGCTCCCCTTCTCGTCCGCACACTCTCGCTCCGCGCCGTCCTGTTGATCGCCACAGCGGTCGCGGCCCGCCTGGGCGACGCCCAGGTCGCCGCCCACCAGATCATCCTCTCCCTGTGGAGCCTGATGGCCTTCGCCCTGGACGCGATCGCGATCGCCGGGCAGGCCATCATCGGCCGCTATCTTGGCGCCGACGACGCCGAGGGGGCGCGTCAGGTCTGCCGCCGCATGGTCCAGTGGGGCGTGGTGTCCGGCGTGGTCCTCGGCGCACTGGTGATCGTGGCGCGGCCGTTGTTCATCCCACTGTTCACCAGTGATACCGCCGTCCAGGACACCCTGCTCCCGGCCCTGCTCGTCGTCGCGCTCTCCCAGCCCATCGCCGGCGTCGTCTTCGTCCTCGACGGTGTCCTGATGGGCGCGGGAGACGGCCCGTACCTGGCCTGGGCCATGCTCCTGACGCTCGCCGCCTTCGCCCCGGTCGCACTCCTGGTCCCGGTGCTCGGCGGCGGTCTGACGGCCCTGTGGTGGGCGATGACACTGATGATGACCGTGCGGATGCTGACGCTCTGGCTCCGCTCGCGTTCAGGCCGCTGGATCGTCACGGGCGCCTCGCGCTGACGGTTTCACGTGAAACGGCCGCGAGGACGCCTCTGCGCGCCAGGCAACGCGGAAGGGCCGCACCCCGAGGGGTGCGGCCCTTCCTGACTGCTGAGAGCAGCGTTACGCGGCGACGACCTCGACGCCGAGCTTCGCGGCAACCTCGGGGTGCAGACGCACGGACACCTGGTGCGAGCCCAGGGTCTTGATCGGCGAGCCGAGCTCGACGCGACGCTTGTCGACGTCGGGGCCACCCGCGGACTTGATCGCCGTGGCGATGTCGGCCGGGGTCACGGAGCCGAAGAGGCGGCCGGCGTCGCCGGAGCGAACGGCCAGGCGCACCTTCACGCCCTCGAGCTTGGCCTTGATCTCGTTGGCCTGCTCGATGGTCGCGATCTCGTGGATCTTGCGGGCGCGGCGGATCTGCGCCACGTCCTTCTCGCCACCCTTGGTCCAGCGGATCGCGAAACCACGCGGGACCAGGTAGTTGCGAGCGTAGCCGTCCTTGACGTCGACGACGTCGCCAGCGGCACCGAGGCCAGAGACCTCGTGGGTGAGGATGATCTTCATTTTCCGGTCACCCTTCCCTTATCGCGCGGTGGACGTGTAGGGCAGCAGCGCCATCTCACGGCTGTTCTTGACGGCCGTGGCGACGTCACGCTGGTGCTGCGTGCAGTTGCCGGTCACGCGACGGGCACGGATCTTGCCGCGGTCGGAAATGAACTTCCGCAGCATGTTCGTGTCCTTGTAGTCCACGTACGCGGTCTTGTCCTTGCAGAAAGCGCAGACCTTCTTCTTAGGCTTGCGCACAGGCGGCTTCGCCATGGTGTTTCTCCTGTGTGATCAAGAAGTATGGGTACGAGCTTCCTTCGGGGGCTGTGCCCTAGAAGGGGGGCTCGTCCGAGTAGCCGCCGCCGCTGGAGTTCCCACCCCAGCCGCTTCCGCCGCCCTGCTGCTGGCCGCCGCCGGCCGGCGCGCTGGTCGCCCACGGGTCGTCGGCGGGAGCACCGCCGCCACCCTGCTGGGCGCCGCCGCCGGAGTTTCCACCCCAGCTGCCGCCGCCCTGCTGGCCGCCGCCACCGCCGCCGTAGCCACCCTGGCCGCCCTGACCACCGCGACCGGTGGTCTTGGTGACCTTGGCCGTGGCGTTCTTGAGGCTGGGGCCGACTTCGTCGACGTCCAGCTCGTAGACCGTGCGCTTGACGCCCTCGCGGTCCTCATAGGACCGCTGCTTCAGCCGGCCCTGCACGACGACGCGCATGCCTCGCTGGAGCGACTCGGCGACGTTCTCCGCCGCCTGACGCCAGACCGAGCAGGTGAGGAACAGGCTCTCGCCGTCCTTCCACTCATTGGTCTGACGGTCGAAGGTGCGGGGAGTGGACGCGATACGGAACTTCGCGACCGCCGCACCGGACGGGGTGAAGCGCAGCTCGGGGTCTTCGACAAGATTGCCGACGACCGTGATGACGGTCTCGCCTGCCATGGTGAACCTCTCGGCGGGATTGCTGCTGGCTGCTTGCTGCTACTCGAACCCGATGACCTCTGAGCGGTGAAAGCTCAGTGGGTCTCGGGACGGAGGACCTTGGTCCGGAGGACCGACTCGTTCAGGTTCATCTGTCGGTCGAGCTCCTTGACGACCGCAGGCTCGGCCTGCAGGTCGATGACCGAGTAGATGCCCTCGGGCTTCTTCTTGATCTCGTAGGCGAGACGACGACGGCCCCAGGTGTCGACCTTCTCGACCTTTCCGTTGCCCTCACGGACGACGGAGAGGAAGTTCTCGATCAGCGGGGAGACAGCGCGCTCCTCGAGATCGGGGTCGAGGATGACCATCATTTCGTAGTGACGCATGTGGAACCCACCTCCTTTGGACTCAGCGGCCACGGTCGTTCCGTGGCAGGAGGGTCGTGATGCGTAAGCAACGGTATCGGCCACCACTGACAATCCCCCCGGTGAGAGGGAATCGCCGGTACGGGTCCAGGACGGACCTGGGCAGACACCGGTGCAGACCGTACAGAGTACCCGCACACCGCCCTGCGGTTGAAATCCGGTGGTCGGGGGACGCAATCTGTACACATCGGATGTCGGCGGCGCGATGACGCGCCGCCGTCCGGCAGGCACGCCAGGAGGTGCCCCATGGCACAGGCAATGCGACCCGACCCCGGACATTCCCTCCTCGCCAGCGACGGGAGGCCCCACCCGCTCCAGGACGCCCTGGTCGGGGTGACGCTCTTCCTCGGAGTCCTCTCCTTCATCACCGCGCAGTTCCACGGCCTGCACGTGCTGGCTTCCTGGACCGGGCTGGTCGGCATCCTGACCGGCGCGTACGGACAGTTCATCTCCGTGACCACCAGGGAACGCTTCGCCCTGATCGTCGGGCTCGGCGCCTCCGCGGTGGGCTTCTATCTCGGCATGTTCTACGGGGGCCTCGCCTGAGGGGGCTGTGAGGCCCCACGCGGCCCATCGGGGCGCTCCCCGGTCACAGTAGGCTTCGGCGCGAGAGCCGGAGCCCCTGTACCGATGGGGACACACCTGCCGAGGAGCGCCCCCATGAGCCTGACCCTGAGGACCATCAGTCGTGAGCAGCATCTGGCATTCATCCAGAGCCAGCCCTCGGCGAGCCACTGCCAGGTCCCGGCGTGGGCTGATGTGAAGACCGAATGGCGCTCGGAGAACCTGGGTTGGTTCGACAAGTCCGGCGAGCTCGTCGGCGCCGGTCTGGTTCTCTACCGTCAGCTGCCGAAGATCAAGCGGTACTTGGCCTACCTGCCCGAGGGCCCGGTCATCAACTGGTACGCCCCGAACCTCGACGAGTGGCTCCAGCCGATGCTGGCGCACCTCAAGCAGCAGGGCGCCTTCTCGGTGAAGATGGGCCCGCCGGTGGTCATCCGCCGCTGGGACTCCGCCGCGATCAAGTCCGGCATCCAGGACCCGGACGTCAAGCGCCTGAAGGACGTCGAGGCCACCCACATCGAGCCGCGCGCCTTCGAAGTGGCCGACCGGCTGCGCAAGATGGGCTGGCAGCAGGGCGAGGACGGCGGCGCCGGCTTCGGCGACGTCCAGCCCCGCTACGTCTTCCAGGTCCCGCTCGCCAACCGCTCGCTGGACGACGTCCTCAAGGGCTTCAACCAGCTGTGGCGCCGCAACATCAAGAAGGCCGACAAGGCCGGTGTCGAGGTCGTCCAGGGCGGCTACGAGGACCTCGCCGAGTGGCAGCGGCTGTACGAGATCACCGCCGTCCGGGACCACTTCCGGCCGCGCCCCCTGTCGTACTTCCAGCGGATGTGGACGGTCCTCAACAGCGAGGACCCCAACCGCATGCGCCTCTACTTCGCGCGGCACGAGGGAGTGAACCTGTCCGCCGCCACGATGCTCGTCGTCGGCGGTCACGTCTGGTACTCCTACGGCGCCTCCGACAACATCGGCCGCGAGGTCCGGCCCTCGAACGCCATGCAGTGGCGGATGCTGCGCGACGCGTACGCGATGGGCGCCACGGTGTACGACCTGCGCGGCATCTCGGACTCCCTGGACGAGACCGACCACCTCTTCGGCCTCATCCAGTTCAAGGTGGGCACGGGCGGCGAGGCCGTGGAGTACGTCGGCGAGTGGGACTTCCCGCTCAACAAGCTCCTACACAAGGCGCTGGACATCTACATGTCGCGCCGCTGACGGTTGCGTAGTCTCGTACGTAATCTGTAGGTCTCGTACATACCTCTGAATACACCGCAGCCACCAGAAAGGTCCCGGGCCGGCCATGGCGCTCTCCCTCTACGTCGACACCGCTCGCTGGCGGGCGCACCAGAAGACCGTGATCGACCAGTTCCCCGGTCTGATCCCGGTCTGCAAGGGCAACGGCTACGGCTTCGGCCACGAGCGGCTGGCGGACGAGGCGGCCCGGTTCGGCTCGGACATGCTGGCCGTCGGCACCACCTACGAAGCCGCGAAGATCAAGGACTGGTTCGGCGGTGACCTGCTGGTCCTCACCCCCTTCCGACGGGGTGAAGAACCGGTTCCGCTGCCGGACCGGGTGATCCGCTCGGTGTCCTCCGTGGACGGTGTGCACGCCCTGGTGGGCGCGCGGGTCGTCATCGAGTGCATGAGCTCGATGAAGCGTCACGGCGTCCTCGAGGAGGACCTGGGCCGGCTGCACGCCGCCATCGAGGACGTACGGCTGGAGGGCTTCGCCCTGCACCTCCCGCTGGACCGCACGGACGGCACCGACGCGGTCGAGGAGGTCATCGGCTGGATGGACCGCCTGCGGGCCGCCCGCCTGCCGCTGCACACGATGTTCGTGAGCCACCTGCGGGCCGAGGAGCAGGCCAGGCTGCGCCAGCAGTTCCCGCAGACCCGGTTCCGCGCCCGGATCGGCACCCGGCTGTGGCTCGGCGACCACGAGGCCACCGAGTACCGCGGCTCCGTCCTGGACGTCACCCGCGTGGCCAAGGGCGACCGCTTCGGCTACCGCCAGCAGAAGGCCGCCTCCGACGGCTGGCTGGTGGTCGTCGCCGGCGGCACCTCGCACGGCGTGGGGCTGGAGGCCCCCAAGGCGATGCACGGGGTGATGCCCCGCGCGAAGGGCGTGGCCCGGGCCGGTCTGGCGACCGTCAACCGGAACCTGTCGCCCTTCGTCTGGGCCGGCAAGCAGCGCTGGTTCGCCGAGCCGCCGCACATGCAGGTCTCGATCCTGTTCGTGCCGTCCGACGCCCAGGAGCCGAAGGTCGGCGACGAGCTGGTGGCCCACCTCCGCCACACGACGACCCAGTTCGACCGGCTCGTCGAGCGCTGAGCCGCCGCCCTGGCTCCCGGGGCCGAGCCGGGCCGCGCACCCCGCAGCACAAGCCCGTCAGGGCACACGAGAACCGCGTCCGAGCCCGGGTGATCCCGGTGCCCGGACGCGGTTCTCGGCGTCATTCGCCTACCGCGCCCCACTGCACGCGCGGTCCTTCCACGGCCTGTGCCGCGTGCCGGGCCGGATGGGCTGCCCTGCCCCGGACGAAGACGTCCTCGGCGCCGTCCAGGACGCCCCCGGAGGGGTCGTCCGAGCCGTCCTGCCGGACCACGTCCCGTTCGGGCGCCAGAACGTCGCGTACGACCACGGCGCACAGGTACAGCGTGCCGAGCACGTGCAGGACGAGGACGAAGTGGTAGCCGTCCGTCGGCAGGCCCTGCTTGCTCCCGCTGGTGGTGAAGGCCAGGTACAGCCAGATGCCCAGGAAGTACAGGACCTCGCACGCCTGCCAGATCAGGAAGTCGCGCCAGCGCGGCCGTGCCAGCGCGGCCAGCGGGATCAGCCAGAGGACGTACTGCGGGGAGTACACCTTGTTGGTCAGGACGAACGCGGCCACGACCAGGAAGGCGAGCTGGACGAACCGGGGCCGGCGGGGTGCGGTCAGTGCGAGCACGCCCAGACCCGCGCAGGCGAGAAGCATCAGGAGGATCGCGAGGATGTTCGCGGTGCCCGGCGCGATCTGCTCGCCCGTCCGCTGGCTGATCAGGAGCCACACCGAACCGAAGTCGACGTTCCGGTCGGTGCTGAACGCGTAGAACTGCTTCCACCCCTCGGGCGCCAGCAGCATCACCGGCAGGTTGACCACCAGCCACGCTCCGCCCGCCCCGAGCAGGGCAGTGCCGAACTCCCGCCACTTGCCCGCCCGCCAGCAGAGCAGGAGCAGCGGTCCGAGCAGCAGCACCGGATAGAACTTGGCCGCGGTGGCGAGTCCGATCAGGACACCGAAGGCGAGGGCCCGGCCTCGTGACCACATGAGGACGGCGACGGCGGTCAGGGCGACCGCCAGCAGATCCCAGTTGATGGTGGCCGTCAGTGCGAACGCGGGGGCGAGGGCGACGAGCAGGGCGTCCCAGGGCCGGCGGCGGTGCGTCCGGGCGACGGAGACGACCAGGACCGCGGCGCACACCATCAGCATGGCCGCGTTGATCATCCAGTAGGTCTGCTCGCGGTGCGTCATGTCGGCGCCGCCGGGCGTCAGCCAGGCCGCGACCTCCATGAACAGGCCGGTCAGGACGGGGTACTCCAGGAACTCTATGTCGCCGCTCAGCCGGTCGAAGTAGGGCACGAGCCCTTCGGCGAAGCCCCGCCCCACGAACAGGTGCGGGATGTCCGAGTAGCAGGCGTGGGTGTACTGCGAGGTCGTGCCCCGGAACCACGCCCAGTCGTAGCAGGGGATCTTCTGCACCATGCCCAGCGCGAACATCCCGATGGCGACCAGGACGATCACGCGTACGGGGGTGAAGGCGCCGGTGCCGAGCAGGGCGCGGCGGCCCATCGGTCCGCCGATGAGTTCACTGCCCGCGGCGGCGACCTCGTCCCGGTGGGTGGGGCACACCACCGCCCGGTCCTGCGGCCGGTCCTGTGGCGGACTCGTCTTCTGGAGGCTCGGCATGGGGGACATCCTGCCGTACGCCCCCGGGAACGCGGCGAGGGCCGCCGCACCCGACACGTACACGAGGTACGGATCGGGTGCGGCGGCCCTCAGGGCGCTGCCGGGGGCGGTCAGCCGCCGCCCAGGAAGCCGGCGCCGCCATTGGGTCTGCCGCCACCGCCGGTGTCGGTCGGTGTCGGCGTCGGCGTCCCCGTGGAGCCGCTCGTCGTCCCGCCGCTGTCGTTGCCCGAGGTGGCCCCGCCG
The DNA here is from genome assembly GCF_043201055.1 of Streptomyces sp. NPDC048338. Lineage (NCBI taxonomy): Bacteria > Bacillati > Actinomycetota > Actinomycetes > Kitasatosporales > Streptomycetaceae > Streptomyces > Streptomyces sp. NPDC048338. The sequence continues at coordinate 515,066 of NZ_JBICYQ010000003.1, read as the reverse complement.
TCCTGACCACTGGTGGTGCTGCACTGCCAGTCCCAGACGTCACAGGTCTTGCCCGGCTTGCCCGGGGTCCGGCTGGGCGTCGTCGGGGGAGTCGTCGACGGGGTGTCGGACGGGGTCGGCGACGGAGTGTCGGTCGGCGTCGGGGTCGGGCTGACGGCGCCGCCGCCGTACACGGGCTCGGTGTCGAGGTCCTCCGGCTCGGGGAAGGACATGACCTTCTCGCCCTTGAGCACCGTGCTCATGTAGTCGTTCCAGATCTGCGACGGGAACGACGAGCCGTGGATCTTGGGCTGGGCGCCGGTGCCGTACATGGACTCGAACTTGCGCTTCGTGTTCTTGGCGTTGTCGTCGAAGCGGTACATGTCGATCGCCGTGGACAGCTGCGGGGTGTAGCCCACGAACCAGGCGGAGTTGTTGCCGTCGGTCGTACCCGTCTTGCCGGCCGCGTCGCGGTCGTCGAGCCTGGCCTTCTTGCCGGTGCCCTTCTCGACGACGTCCTTGAGCACGTCGGTGATGTTGCTGGCCACCGCGGTGGAGAAGACCCGCTTGCCCACGGTCTTGTGCTCGTAGATGACCTGGCCCTTCTCCATGACCTTCGTGACGGAGAACGGGTCGTTGCGCTCGCCGTTGTTGGCGAAGGTCGCGTAGGAGCCGGCCATCCGGATCGCGCTCGGGTCGGAGATGCCGAGGGAGAACGACGGCACGTTCGCCTTCACCAGCGAGCCCTCGAGCAGCCCGGCGTCGACGGCGGCCTGGCGGACCTTGTCGATGCCGACGTCCATGCCGAGCTGGACGTACGGGGAGTTGGCGGAGCGGATCATGGCCTCACGCAGGGTCATGTCCTTGTAGCTCGCGTTGTCGTCGTTGACCTGGAGCCACTCGTTGCCGTTCTCGTCGTGCCAGACCGAGCCGTCGTAGCGCTTGATGCGGAGCTTGTTCTGGCCGTTGTAGCGGGCCGTGTCCGGGTCGACCAGCTTCCGGCTGGAGGCGTCCTGCACGTCGCCCCCGTCCTTGTCCCTGACGCCGTCCTTCATCGCGGCGGCCAGCACGAAGGGCTTGAAGGTCGATCCGACCTGGGCACCGGTCTGGTCGGCGTTGTTGGTGAAGTGCGTGGTGGCGTTGGCTCCGCCGTAGATGGCGACGATCGCACCGGTCCGCGGGTCCACCGAAGCGCCGCCGAACTGGACGTGGGTGTCCTCCTTCGGGCGCTTCTTCGGGTCGATGTGCTCGGTGTAGATCTTCTTGACGGACTTCTCCAGGGCGGTGACCTTCTTCTTGTCGAAGGTCGTGTAGATCTCGAACCCGCCGCGGGCGAGGTCCGTCTCCGTCTTGCCCTGGTCGTTGTTGTTGATGAAGTACGCCTTGGCGAGGCTCACCAGGTAACCGGTCTGGCCGCCCAGCGCGGCGCTCTTCTTCGGCGGCAGCGGGTCGGGGAACTTGTCCTCGCCGAGGAACGGCTGGGCGTCGGCCGACGAGAGGTGACCGTCCTTGACCATCTCGGAGAGGATCCAGCCCCAGCGCTCCTTGGCGCGCTCGGTGTTGGCGGCGGGGCTGGCCTTCGGGTCGATCTCGGGGTAGCCGGCCGGGTCGTAGTACGTGGCTCCCTTGAGCAGCGCGGCGAGGAACGCGCACTCGCTGGGGTTCAGCTCCTTGGCGTCCTTGCCGTAGTACGTGCGGGCCGCCGCCTGGATGCCGTAGGCGCCACGGCCGTAGTAGGCGGTGTTGAGGTACCCCGCCATGATTTCTTTCTTGTCCATGTCGGTGCCGACCTTGATGGAGATGAAGAGTTCCTTCACCTTCCGGCTCAGGGTCTGCGACTGGTCGGCGAGCCGGTTGTTCTTCACGTACTGCTGGGTGATGGTCGAGCCACCCTGGGTGTCGCCGCCCTTGGCCATGTTCCACACGGCGCGCCCGATGCCCATCGGGTCGACGCCGGAGTCCTCGCGGAACGTCTTGTTCTCGGCCGAGATCACCGCGTTCTGCATGGCCAGCGGGATGTTCTCGATCCCGATGATCTGCCGGTTGACCTCACCACCGGTCGCGGCCATCTGCGTGCCGTCGGACCAGTAGTAGACGTTGTTCTGCGCCTTGGCGGCCAGGTCCTCGTTGGGCACGCCCACCAGCGCGTACGCGACGGTCGCCGCGCCCATCAGGCTGCCGAAGAAGGCCAGGCAGAGGCCCGTCGCCAGCTTCCAGGACGGCATCCAGCGGCGCCAGCCGTACTTGCCGTACCTCGGGTAGTCGATCAGCCGCTTGCGGCCGGGCGGAGGACCGCCACGCCCACCCCGGCCGGGGCCGCCCTGTCCGCCGCCGCCACCGCCGCCACGGCGCCCACCGCCGTTGCCCCCGGGACCGGCGTTGTCGGGGCCGCGGCGCCGGCCGCCGCCACCGCGCTGCGCGGCACGGCGGGCCTCGGCCCGGCCACCGTAGGGTCGCTCCTCCTCGTACCCGGACGAAGGAGATCCGGTACTGACGTCCCGCGCCTGGGCCGGCCTGCGGCCCGTGGGCTGCTGGGCGGCGCGCCGGGCCGCCGCACGTCCGCCGGCGGGCGGCTGTTGCTGCGGCATTCTGCGACGGTGCTCGCTCATCGAACGACTACTCCTCGGGCAGGCGCGTACGCCTGGAAGCGGCAGTTGAGTTCCGGTCCCCCCGAAATGCGCAGGAACGCACCTCGTGGGAGGCAGTTCCGTGCTGCAGCCGGTCACCTGGATCACTGACGTCTCGCGGCGTCGCCTGGTTCCCGATGGTCTGCATGCCGCACAGACTACGCACGGTCAAAACCTGCCTAGGGGCTAAGTTCACCCCAAATCAGGCAAGTCGATTGCTGTGAATTGATGATGTGACGCCGGTCACGGCGGCCTCACTTGTCGCAACAGAATCGTCGTTCTATCGTCAGGATGTATCGAGTCGATACATCAGTACGGCATAAGGGTCCCGATGGCGGAGGAGGCGACGGATGAGCAGACGCTCCGGAATCCTTGAGTTCGCCGTCCTCGGCCTGCTCAGGGAAGCCCCGATGCACGGGTACGAGCTGCGGAAGCGGCTCAACACGTCACTGGGAATCTTCCGGGCCTTCAGCTACGGGACCCTCTACCCCTGCCTCAAGACGCTGGTCGGCAACGGCTGGTTGATCGAGGAGCCCGGCAGCGCCCCGGAGGACGCGCTCGCGGCATCACTCGCAGGGCGCCGCGCCAAGATCGTCTACCGGTTGACGGCGGAAGGTAAGGAGCACTTCGAGGAGCTCCTCTCCCACGCCGGCCCGGACGCCTGGGAGGACGAACACTTCGCCGCCCGCTTCGCCTTCTTCGGTCAGACCGAGCGCGAGGTGCGGATGCGCGTACTGGAAGGCCGCCGCAGCCGGCTGGAGGAGCGCCTGGAGAAGATGCGCGCCTCACTGGCCCGGACCCGCGAGCGCCTCGACGACTACACGCTTGAGCTGCAGCGCCACGGAATGGAGTCCGTGGAGCGCGAGGTGCGCTGGCTGAACGAGCTCATCGAGAGCGAGCGGGCGGGGCGGGATCAGCGATCCGGCCCCGACGCCCCCGAGGGCGCCGCTCAGCAGGACAACGATTCTGGAGAAACGGGCGGCCTGCCCCGGCACGGGGGCAGTACCCGGCCGGATCCGTCCGACGACACCGCCAAGTGAAACCCTGCGACCTGCAGGGCTTCCACGATCACACAGGGAGCAACCGGAAATGGGTTCGGTTCGCGTAGCCATCGTCGGCGTGGGCAACTGCGCCGCCTCGCTGGTGCAGGGCGTCGAGTACTACAAGGACGCCGACCCGGCGACCAAGGTGCCCGGCCTGATGCACGTCCAGTTCGGCGAGTACCACGTCGGTGACGTCGACTTCGTCGCCGCCTTCGACGTCGACGCCAAGAAGGTCGGCCTCGACCTCTCCGACGCCATCGGCGCCAGCGAGAACAACACCATCAAGATCTGCGACGTCCCGAACAAGGGCGTCACGGTGCAGCGCGGCCACACCCTCGACGGTCTCGGCAAGTACTACCGCATGACCATCGAGGAGTCCGCCGAGGAGCCGGTGGACGTCGTCCAGATCCTCAAGGACCGCCAGGTCGACGTGCTGGTCTGCTACCTGCCCGTGGGCTCCGAGGACGCGGCGAAGTTCTACGCGCAGTGCGCCATCGACGCCAAGGTCGCCTTCGTCAACGCCCTCCCGGTCTTCATCGCCGGCACCAAGGAGTGGGCCGACAAGTTCACCGAGGCCGGTGTCCCGATCGTCGGCGACGACATCAAGTCCCAGGTCGGCGCCACCATCACGCACCGCGTGATGGCGAAGCTGTTCGAGGACCGCGGTGTCCGTCTTGAGCGCACCATGCAGCTCAACGTCGGCGGCAACATGGACTTCAAGAACATGCTCGAGCGCGACCGCCTCGAGTCGAAGAAGATCTCGAAGACCCAGGCCGTCACCTCGCAGATCCCCGACCGCGAGCTGGGCGAGAAGAACGTCCACATCGGTCCGTCGGACTACGTGGCCTGGCTGGACGACCGCAAGTGGGCGTACGTCCGCCTCGAGGGTCGCGCGTTCGGCGACGTCCCGCTGAACCTGGAGTACAAGCTCGAGGTGTGGGACTCCCCGAACTCGGCCGGTGTCATCATCGACGCCCTGCGCGCCGCGAAGATCGCCAAGGACCGGGGCATCGGTGGCCCCATCCTCTCCGCGTCCTCGTACTTCATGAAGTCCCCGCCGGTGCAGTACTTCGACGACGAGGCCCTGGTCAACGTCGAGAAGTTCATCAAGGGTGAGGTCGAGCGCTAAGCGCCCCACCCACGCTTCGCACGAGTGCCCCCGGCCTGTCGTCCGGGGGCACTCCGCGTATGTGAGTCTTGCTGCCATGTCCGTCGTACGTGATCTGCGCGTACTCCTGCGCCTGACCGACTTCCGCCGCCTGCTCGCCGTCCGCCTGCTCTCGCAAGCCGCCGACGGCGTCTACCAGGTGGCGCTGGCCACGTACGTCGTCTTCTCCCCGGAGAAACAGACCTCGCCGGCCGCCATCGCCTCGGCCATGGCCGTCCTCCTGCTCCCCTACTCGCTCATCGGCCCCTTCGCCGGCGTCCTGCTCGACCGATGGCAGCGCCGCCAGGTCTTCCTCTACGGCAACCTGCTCCGCACCGTCCTGGCCTGCGGCACCGCAGCCCTGATGCTCGCCTCGGTGCCGGACTGGCTCTTCTACGCCTCCGCCCTGTCCGTCACCGCCGTCAACCGCTTCGTCCTGGCCGGCCTCTCGGCCTCGCTGCCGCGCGTCGTCGACGAGGAGCGGCTGGTCGTGGCCAACTCCCTCTCCCCGACCGCCGGCACTCTCGCCGCGACGCTGGGCGGGGGGCTCGCGTTCGGCGTGCGTCTGATCTCCTCGGAGTCCGATGCCGCGGTGGTCGCTCTGGGTGCCGTCCTCTATCTCTGTGCCGCTCTCGCATCGCTGCGCATGTCCCGCGAACTCCTCGGCCCGGATCCGGAGCAGGTGCAGACCTCACTCACCGCCGCCTTGGGATCGACGGTACGGGGGCTGACGGCGGGACTGCGCCACCTCGCGGAACGGCGCCCCGCGGTGCAGGCGCTGGCCGCGATGACCCTGGTGCGCTTCTGCTACGGCGCGGTGACCGTGACCGTGTTCATGCTGTGCCGGTACGCCTGGAGCAGCACCGAGTCCAAGGGACTGGCCCTGCTGGGCCTCGCCCTCGCCCTCTCGGGTGCCGGCTTCTTCGCGGCCGCGGTGGCTTCCCCCTGGGCGGTGGGACGCTTCGGTCCGTTCGGCTGGATGGCCGCCTGCGCGGGAACCGCGGCGGTCCTGGTACCCGCCCTGGGGCTCACCTTCGCTCCGGCGCCGTTCCTGGTTTCCGCCTTCGTCCTCGGCCTGATCACCCAGGGCACCAAGATCGCGACGGACACCGTGGTGCAGACGACGGTGGACGACGCCTACCGGGGGCGGATCTTCTCGCTCTACGACGTGCTCTTCAACGTCGCCTTCGTCAGCGCGGCGGGGGTCGCGGCCCTGATGCTGCCGCCCGACGGTCGCTCCGCTCTCCTGATCACCATGGTCGCGTCCCTGTACGCGGCGAACACTCTTCTCCTGCTGCGCCGACGCGATGAGGGGTGATGTTTCACGTGAAACATCACCCCTCATCGCGTCCACGCCGTCGATGTTTCACGTGAAACATCGACGGAACCGACTCAGCCCTGAGCCGTCCACCACTCCTTGAGTGCCGCGACGGCAGCCTCGTGCTCCATCGGCCCGTTCTCCAGGCGCAGCTCCAACAGGAACTTGTACGCCTGACCGACGGCCGGGCCCGGGCGGATCCCCAGCACCTCCTGGATCTGGTTGCCGTCCAGGTCGGGCCTGATCGAGTCCAGCTCCTCCTGCTCCTGCAGCTGGGCGATCCGCTCCTCCAGGCCGTCGTAGGCGCGGGAGAGAGCACCTGCCTTGCGCTTGTTGCGCGTCGTGCAGTCCGAGCGGGTCAGCTTGTGCAGCCGCGAGAGCAGGGGACCGGCGTCCCGCACGTAGCGACGCACCGCGGAATCGGTCCACTCGCCGGTTCCGTAGCCGTGGAACCGCAGGTGCAGCTCCACCAGGCGCGAGACATCCTTGATCATCTCGTTCGAGTACTTGAGCGCCGTCATGCGCTTCTTGGTCATCTTCGCCCCGACCACCTCGTGGTGGTGGAAGGAGACCCGGCCGTCCTTCTCGAAGCGGCGCGTGCGCGGCTTGCCGATGTCGTGGAGCAGGGCCGCCAGCCGCAGCACCAGGTCCGGCCCGTCCTCCTCCAGGTCGATCGCCTGGTCCAGGACGGTCAGGGAGTGCTCGTAGACGTCCTTGTGCCGGTGGTGCTCGTCACTCTCCAGTCGCAGCGCGGGCAGTTCCGGCAGCACCCGCTCGGCGAGGCCGGTGGTGACCAGCAGGCCGAGGCCCTTGCGAGGGTGGCTGGAGACCAGGAGCTTGTTGAACTCGTCCCGGACCCGCTCCGCGGAGACGATCTCGATCCGGTCGGCCATCTCCGTCATGGCCGTGACGACCTCGGGAGCCACCTCGAAGTCCAGCTGGGCGGCGAACCGTGCGGCACGCATCATGCGCAGCGGGTCGTCGGAGAAGGACTCCTCGGGGGTTCCGGGGGTTCGCAGCACCCGCGCGGAAAGATCGTCGCGGCCACCGTGCGGGTCGATGAACTCCTTCTCGGGGAGGGCGACGGCCATGGCGTTGACCGTGAAGTCCCGCCGGACGAGGTCCTGCTCGATGGAGTCGCCGTAGGAGACCTCCGGCTTGCGCGACGTCCGGTCGTAGGCCTCGGAGCGGTACGTGGTCACCTCGATCTGGTAGCCGCTCTTCTGGCAGCCGACCGTGCCGAAGGCGATCCCGACCTCCCAGACCGCGTCGGCCCAGGGGCGGACGATCTTGAGGACGTCCTCCGGGCGCGCGTCCGTGGTGAAGTCCAGGTCGTTGCCGAGCCTGCCGAGCAAGGCATCCCGGACCGAGCCGCCGACCAGCGCGAGGCGGAATCCCGCCTCCTGGAAACGGACGGCGAGGTCGTCGGCGACAGGGGAGACGCGCAGCAGTTCGCTGACCGCGCGGCGCTGCACCTGGCTCAGTTCAGTCGGGGTGTCTTCGTTGGCGTTCGGCACAACAGAAAAGGGTACGTGCCCCGGCCCCTGGTGACGTCCTCGATTTCCCGCGGGACCGGCCGCTCGACCCGCGAGGACCCATCGGCTGGAGCAGTCCCCGGCACTTGGCCACAGCGTGCCTCGTTACCATGCCTGGACACAGCAACCGGAAACCACCGACACCACTGATACGACGAGGATGGGCGAACGCGTGGCCGAGGCGGCAGACATCCAGGGGACCTCACCCTCTCCTGCCCGTCGATGGCTGCGGCGGGCGGTGGCGTTCGCCGCGGCGGCGCCGTTGCTGGCCGGACTCCTCCAGCTGCCGGCCGCTCCCACGGCGGTCGCCGCCGGGACGGTCGCAGCCCAGGCCGCCCCCACCGGATCCCGCACCGTCGCTGTGTCTCTCGACACGCTCACGCCGAGCGCGCCGGTCGAGGGCGACACCCTGACGATCTCCGGCACGCTGACGAACCAGGGCAGGCAGACGATCACGGATGCCACGGTGGACATCCGGGTCGGTCCCCGGATGACCAGCCGCAGCGAGATCGAGCAGGTGGCCGGTCGGACCGGTTTCCGCCCGGACAGCGACCCCGCGGCCCTGGGTGGCGCCTACACCCTCAAGATTCCGCGGCTTGCGGCCGGGCTGGCCCAGGAGTTCACGCTCGCGGTCCCCGTGTCCAAGCTCGGCCTCGACGAGGAGGGCGTCTACCAGCTGGGCGTCTCTCTGACCGGCCACACCGCGGCGCAGCCCGGTGACCGGGTCCTCGGCATCAAGCGGACCTTCCTCCCGTACCAGCCCGATCCCGCCGAGAAGAAGACCCGGCTCACCTACCTCTGGCCGCTGATCTCCACATCCCATGTGGCCGCGCAGACCGGATCGGACGACCAGCAGACGCCCGTCTTCGAGAGCGACGAGCTGGCCGGCGAGCTCGCCCCCGGCGGGCGGCTGGAGCAGATGGTCGCGCTGGGCAAGGACCTCCCCATCACCTGGGTGATCGATCCGGACCTGCTGGCCACCGTCGACGCCATGACGAAGAACTACCGCGTCAAGAGCGGTGCGGGCGAGGTACCCGGCCGGAACCAGGCCGTGGCCAAGCAGTGGCTGGACTCCCTGGAGAAGGCCGTCGCGGGAGACAAGATCGTCGCCCTGCCGTTCGCCGACCCCGACATCGCCTCCCTGGCCCACTCGGGGAAGAGCGTCCCGGGCTCGCTCAGCAACCTCCAGACCGCGACGGAGCTGGCCGGGTCGACCGTCGAGACCGTCCTCCACGTGAAGCCGTCCACGGACTTCTCCTGGCCGGTGGACGGCGCCGTCGACCCTTCGATCATGGCCGTGGCCACCTCGGCCGGCGCCCGCAAGGTGATCGCGCGCAGCGACAGCTTCCGGGACGACCTCCCGTACACGCCCACGGCCGCGCGCCCCATCGGCGGAGGCACCACCGCCGTCGTGAGCGACGCCTCCCTCTCCACCGCCTTCGAGGGCGACATGCTCCGCACCGGGAACGCGACGCCGGCCGTCCAGGAATTCCTGGCCCAGTCGCTCGCCGTGACCCTGGAGCAGCCGGACCGGCAGCGCAGCATCGTCGTCGCTCCGCAGCGCATCCCGACGCCCTCGCAGGCGCAGACCATGGCGAGCGCGCTGCGCGGGCTGTCGGCCAAGCGCTGGACCGAGCCGCTGGACCTGCTGGCCGCTGCCGAGACGACGTCCCCGGAGGCCTCGACCAGGGTGCCCGGCGCCTCCCGGTATCCGCAGGAGCTGCGGAAGCAGGAGCTGGGCCTCGAGGCGTTCCGCCGGATGCGGGAGACGCGGGAGGGCCTGGACGACTTCAAGGTCATCCTGACCCAGCCGGACCGTGTGGTGACCCCGTTCGGCACCGCGATCAGCCGGGAGATGTCGACCTCCTGGCGTGGCCGGCCCGAGGCCGCCGGCGCGTACCGGACCCAGGTGTCCCGCTACCTCGAGGGCATCACCGACGAGGTCAGGCTGATCGAGAAGTCCGACCTCACCCTGTCGGGCCGCAGCGCGACCATCCCGGTCACGGTGCAGAACAAGCTCCTGCAGGGCGTCGACCACCTGGTGCTGCGACTGACCTCCAGCAACAAGACCCGTCTGCAGCTCAACGGCGACGAGCCCTTCGCGGAGCTGCCGGTCAAGATCGGCGCCGGCCACAGCCAGTCCGTGAAGTTCCCCGCTTCGGCCAACGCCAACGGCCCGGTCCCGATGACGGCCCAGCTCTACACGGAGGAGGGCGAGCCGTACGGTGACCCGATCACCTTCACCGTGCGGGTCTCCGAGATCACCTCGACGGTGATGCTCGTCATCGCCGGTGGCGTGCTGCTGCTCGTCCTCGCCGGGGTACGGATGTACACCCAGCGGAAGCGCGCGGCGGCCCGAAACTCCGAGGCAGAGACCACGGAGAGCGACGGCCCGGAGCAGCCGAGTGACCCTGTGCCGGACACCGGTCCCGAAAGCGGTGACCCGTCCGGCGCGGGTGAGAAAGTGGACCGTTGAGCGATGTCGTGGCCGGTCGGCCGGGGACGATGAGGTGGGGTAACCATGAACGCGCCGTACGACGGTGACCGCGGCCAGGGCGCGGGCGGCACCGAGCCGTCCGGCGGCACGCCTGCGGGCCCCCAGGGACCCGGCCGAGCGCCGATGCCCCCGCCGCAGCCCGCCCCCGACCCGCACGGAGAGAATCCGTACGCCCAGGACCCCTACGTCCAGGACGCCTACGCCCACGACCCCTATCGGGCCCAGGACCTGTCCTCACAGGACCCGGTGGGAGAGGCGCTCTACGACCGCGCCGCGCACCCGCCGCCCCCGCCGGGCACCTACCAGGAACCGCAGCCGCTCTACCAGCAGCCGGCGTCGCCTCCGCATGCCCCGGACCCGCGGGTGTGGGCCCAGACCCCGGCACCCGAGCCGGACGGCCCGTCGCGCCACCTGCCCTACGGCGACGACGCCCGCACGGTCCAGTTCACCGGCGTCGACGACCTGGTCACCCGGGCCGGGGACGAGGAACCCGAGCCGGATGCCTTCGCGCACCTCTACCGGGACCAGCAGACCCCGGGGCAGGTGCCCCCGCCCGCTCCGGAGCCGAACCCGATGCCCGCGCCCGCACCGAAGAAGTCCGGCCGCGCCTCCGGCCTGCTGAAGTCGAGCGCGGTCATGGCGGCCGGCACGCTGGTCTCCCGGCTCACCGGCTTCGTCCGCAGCCTCGTGATCACGGGCGCGCTGGGCGCCGCCCTGCTCGGTGACACCTTCACCATCGCGTACACCCTGCCCACGATGATCTACATCCTCACCGTCGGCGGTGGCCTCAACTCGGTCTTCGTGCCGCAGCTGGTCCGCTCGATGAAGGACGACGAGGACGGCGGCGAGGCGTACGCCAACCGGCTGCTCACCCTCGTCATGGTGGCGCTCGGCGCGATCGTGGCCATCGCCGTCTTCGCCGCCCCGCTGCTGATCCGGCTGATGTCGAACACCATCGCCGACGACGCCGCGGCCAACAGCGTCGCGGTCACCTTCGCCCGCTACTGCCTGCCCACCATCTTCTTCATGGGTGTGCATGTGGTGATGGGTCAGATCCTCAACGCACGGGGCAAGTTCGGCGCGATGATGTGGACCCCGGTCCTCAACAACATCGTCATGATCGTCACCTTCGGCCTCTTCATCTGGGTCTACGGGACATCCGCCGAGTCCCACATGGGCGTGCAGACGATCCCGGACGAGGGTGTCCGGCTGCTCGGCATCGGCACCCTGCTGGGCCTGGTCGTCCAGGCCCTGGCGATGATCCCCTACCTCCGCGAGACCGGCTTCCGCTTCCGTCCTCGCTTCGACTGGAAGGGCCACGGGCTCGGCAAGACGGTCAAACTGGCCAAGTGGACCGTGCTGTTCGTGCTGGCCAACCAGGCCGGTGTCCTGGTCGTGACCCAGCTCGCCACCGCGGCCGGTGAGGAGTCCGGCAGGAACGGTGCCGGCTTCCTCGCCTACTCCAACGCCCAGTTGATCTGGGGCATGCCGCAGGCCATCATCACCGTCTCCGTCATGGCCGCCCTGCTGCCGCGCATCTCACGCGCCGCGCACGACGACGATCCGGGTGCCGTCCGGGACGACATCTCGCAGGGCCTGCGGAACTCGGCCGTCGCGATCGTGCCGGTCTCCTTCGCCTTCCTGGCCCTCGGCGTCCCGATGTGCACCCTGCTCTACGCGTCCAGCGGTGTCGAGGCGGCCCAGGGCATGGGCTTCATCCTGATGGCCTTCGGCCTCGGTCTGATCCCGTACTCGGTCCAGTACGTCGTCCTGCGCGGCTTCTACGCCTACGAGGACACCCGGACGCCCTTCTACAACACGGTCATCGTCGCCGCGGTCAACGCGGCGGCGTCGGCGGCCTGTTACTTCGTCCTTCCCGCCCAGTGGGCCGTGGTCGGCATGGCCGCCTCCTACGGTCTCGCGTACATGGTCGGCGTGGGCGTCGCCTGGCGCCGGCTGCGCAATCGCCTGGGGGGCGATCTGGACGGTGCCCACGTCATGCGAACCTATGCACGTCTCTGCCTTGCCTCGGTGCCTGCGGCGGTCGTGGCCGGTGCGGTGGGCTTCGGACTTCTGAAGCTTCTCGGGGAGGGTGCTCTGGGTTCGCTCGTCGCCCTTCTGGTGGGCGGAGCGGTCCTGCTGGGTGTCTTCTTCGTGGCGGCGAAGCGCATGCGGATCGAGGAGCTGAACTCCATGGTCGGTATGGTCCGCGGACGGCTGGGACGCTAGGAAGGCAGTCCCGCACAACCATCGTCGGCCGCCGCGTGTCGTGCATAGCGGCCGACTGTGGGCACAATTGGCATGGCTGTTGGATGTGGCGCAACGGATGGGGAGGCAGGAACGACGGTGGCGGAACGTAGCACGGCTGCCGTCGACGTGGCCGACAACAGCGGTGACGACCCGCTGACCGCGAAGGCGGAGAAGGCCGCGACCGACGGGGTGGCGGAAGAGCAGGACACGGCGGACACGACCGCCGACGACGCAGAGAACAAGGCCGGCGACCGGCAGAACGGCGAACAGTCCTCCATCGAGACTCCCGAGCTGCACAGCGGCCACAAGCTGGCCAGACGCTACCGGCTCGAGGAATGCGTCACTCGTCTGGACGGATTCAGCAGTTGGCGTGCCGTGGATGAGAAGTTGCGGCGTGCGGTCGGGGTCCATCTCCTGCCTGCCGACCATCCACGAGCGCGTTCGGTGCTCGCCGCGGCCCGCTCCTCGGCGCTGCTCGGTGACCCCCGCTTCGTCCAGGTCCTCGACGCCGTCGAGGAGAACGACCTCGTGTACGTCGTGCACGAATGGCTGCCCGACTCCACCGAACTGACGACCTTGCTCGCCGCCGGCCCACTGGAGCCGCACGACGCGTACCAGCTCGTCAGCCAGGTGTCCCAGGCCATGGCGGCGGCCCACCGTGAAGGGCTCGCCCACCTCCGGCTCACCCCCAGCGCGGTGCTGCGCAGCTCCTCCGGTCAGTACCGCATCCGTGGTCTCGCCGTGAACGCCGCCCTGCGCGGCATCAGTGCCGAACGCCCCCAGCGCACGGACACCGAGGCGATCGGCGCACTGCTGTACGCGGCGCTGACCCAGCGCTGGCCGTACGACAGCGACGCCCACGGCCTCTCCGGCCTTCCCAAGGGCGTGGGGCTGCTTCCCCCCGACCAGGTGCGGGCAGGGGTCCATCGCGGCCTGGCCGAGATCGCCATGCGCGCCCTGGCCAACGACGGTGCCACCGCCTCGCGCCAGGAACCGCCGTGCACCACGCCGGACGAGCTCGCCAAGGCCGTGGCGGCGATGCCCCGCATCCGCCCGCCGGAGCCCGAGTTCCCGGCTCCGCCGGAGTACCAGCGCACCACGTACCAGCAGGGCAGCTACGGGCGTCCGCAGCAGCAGGCCGGTCCCGTGGTGACCCAGGTGATGGCGCCTCCGCCACCGCCGCTGCAGGGCCGCACGGGCAAGGCACTGAAGTGGGCCGTCTCGGCGCTGCTCATCGCCGCCCTGGGCCTCGCCAGCTGGCAGGTGGCGGACCGGCTCCTCGACCAGAACAACACGTCGGAGACGCCGCAGAACAACCAGCCGCAGGACACCGAGGACGAGAAGGAGGTCGAGATCGGGAAGCCCGTCGCCATCGTCGGGGCCCACGACTTCGACCCGCTCGGCGATGGTTCGGAGAAGCCTCAGGGGATAAAGAACGCCTACGACGGCGACCCGAGCAGCTTCTGGACCACCGACGGCTACTACAGCGCCGACTTCGGCCGGCTCAAGGAGGGCGTGGGTCTCGTCCTCGACCTGGGCAAGGCACAGCAGATCGGATCGGTGGACGTCTCCTTCGTGGGAGACACCTCCGTGGAGCTGCGCACTGCCCCGGCCGACGCCACGGCCGAACCGAACGCACCAGGTGCCTTCGCCACCCAGGCCAAGGGATCCGGCGGCAAGGTGACGCTGAAGCCCGCCAAGCCCGTGACGACGCGCTACGTTCTGGTCTGGCTGACCAAGCTGCCCGCCAACGGCGGCACCTTCCGCGGCAAGATCACGGATATCAAGATCACCAGCTGACGGCAGGGAGGGGAGGGGCTCACCGTTGGACGACGCGATATACGCGGACATCAGCGACCAGGAACTTCTGGAGCGCCATGTCGCGGGCGATCCCGACGCCTTCGGTGAGCTGGTGCGAAGGCACCGCGACCGACTGTGGGCGGTCGCCCTGCGCACCCTGGGGGACCGCGAGGAGGCCGCTGACGCGGTCCAGGACGCCCTCGTCTCGGCTTTCCGGGCCGCCCACACCTTCCGCGGCCAGTCGGCGGTCACCACCTGGCTGCACCGCATCACGGTGAACGCCTGTCTCGACCGGGCCCGCAAGGCCGTCTCCCGCAAGACGTCTCCCATGGACGACACCGCCCGCTTCGAGCAGCTCCTGGAGCCTGTGGAGTCCGCCGAGGCCCCCGCCGAGCGCCAGGACCTCCATCGGGAGCTGCTGGCCGCTCTGGCCAAGCTCCCCGCGGATCAGCGGGCGGCTCTCGTGCTGGTCGACATGCAGGGGTACCCCGTGGCAGAGGCCGCGCGCATCCTGGACGTGCCCACCGGAACCGTGAAGAGCCGCTGCGCACGGGGCCGAGCGAAACTGCTCCCCATGGTCACTCATCTGCGCGCGGACACGGTGGGTAACGAGGGCTCCGACCGGGGAAGGAACCGGACGCCGGGGACATCCGTCCCACCGGTGTCGGAGACAAGGGATAGCGGATCGAACGGTCCGACTGCTGTGAAGGGCGGAGGTGGGCGCGCGTGACATCCACGACCGGCAAGGCCGACACGACACAGCACCCGGACGTCTCGGAGATCTCCGACCTCACCGAGGGACTCCTCGCTCCGGCACGCGCCGCGGCGGTCCGCCGCCATCTGGACGACTGCTCGCTCTGCGCCGACGTACGCACCTCCCTGGAAGAGATCCGAGGTCTGCTGGGAACTCTCCCCGGTCCTCCCCGGATGCCTGCCGAGATCGCCGGCCGCATCGATGCCGCGCTGGCAGCAGAAGCGCTTCTCGACGCCACCGCACCCGTCCCCGACACCGATGTTTCACGTGAAACAAGCACGCGGCCCACGCCGCGCCCTGCCACGGCACCTTCCGGAGGCGCGGAGCGTCCTGCCGGCCGCTCCGGTGCCGGCACCGGCCCCGGACGCCCCCGCAAGCCCCGCCGGAGGCGCGTCGCCGCCCTGGGCGCCGCCTTCGGGGCCGCCGCCCTGGGAATCAGCCTGTTCCTCACGCAGGGAGGACTCCAGAGCCTCAGCGGGGAGTCCGGCGACACCAAGAGCGACACCGCTGCCAGCAGCGCCGTCGACTCGCGTTTCGACGGTCAGGACATCGAAGCCCGCGTGCAGGCGCTGCTCCAGCAGGACCACACCTTCAAGGTTCCCCAGGACAGCAGTCCCGAGTCGATGTCCGCGACGGGCGGTGACACTCCCCAGCGCGGCCTGGCCGAGCCGCTGCCGAACTGCGTCAAGGCCGGCACCGGCCGCACCGACACGGCGCTCGCCTTCCAGAAGGGTGAGTACGAGGGAAAGCCCGCCTACCTCGTCGTTCTCCCTCATCCGACGAACGGCTCTCAGGTGCAGGCGTACGTGCTTGACGCGACCTGCACCGCGGGTGGGGGAAAGAACCCGGCCGAGGTCCTCACGACGCACACGTACCCCCGCTCCTGACGTCCACGCCCTGCCGATACCCCCGCTCCTGACGTTCAGGCCGTGCCGCGTGTCGGTCTAGGGAATGCCCGCCCCGTAGGATCCGTTGGGTGGGGTGAGAGTCACCGAAACGACCGCCCCGTAGGCAGTAGGCAGTCTGCAGAGACGAGGAAGAAACCCGTGAGCGACGTCCGTAACGTGATCATCATCGGCTCCGGGCCCGCGGGTTACACCGCCGCGCTCTACACGGCGCGTGCGTCGCTGAAGCCCCTGGTCTTCGAGGGTGCCGTCACCGCTGGTGGCGCCCTGATGAACACGACCGACGTGGAGAACTTCCCGGGCTTCCGCGACGGCATCATGGGCCCGGACCTGATGGACAACATGCGCGCCCAGGCCGAGCGCTTCGGCGCCGAGCTGGTTCCGGACGACGTCGTCGCCGTGGACCTGACGGGTGAGATCAAGACCGTCACGGACACCGCCGGCACCGTGCACCGTGCGAAGGCCGTCATCGTCACGACGGGCTCCCAGCACCGCAAGCTCGGCCTGCCGAACGAGGACGCCCTCTCCGGCCGTGGCGTCTCCTGGTGCGCCACCTGTGACGGGTTCTTCTTCAAGGACCAGGACATCGCCGTCATCGGCGGCGGCGACACCGCGATGGAGGAGGCCACCTTCCTCTCGCGCTTCGCCAAGTCCGTCACGATCGTCCACCGCCGTGACAGCCTGCGCGCCTCCAAGGCGATGCAGGAGCGCGCCTTCGCCGACCCGAAGATCAAGTTCGCCTGGGACAGCGAGGTCGCCGAGATCCATGGCGAGCAGAAGCTCTCCGGTCTGACCCTGCGCAACACCAAGACGGGCGAGACCAGCGAGCTGCCCGTCACCGGTCTCTTCATCGCCGTCGGCCACGACCCGCGCACCGAGCTCTTCAAGGGCCAGCTGGAGCTGGACGAGGAGGGCTACCTCAAGGTCGACGCTCCGTCGACGCGGACGAACCTGCCCGGCGTCTTCGGTGCCGGTGACGTCGTCGACCACACCTACCGCCAGGCGATCACCGCCGCCGGCACCGGCTGCTCCTCCGCGCTCGACGCCGAGCGCTTCCTGGCCGCCCTCGCCGACAACGAGAAGCTCGCCGAGACCCCCGCGGTCTGATCCCCCTCAGGCTTTCCCACCCCACACCCCGCGAAGTTAAGGAGGTCGCCGTGGCCGGCGCCCTGAAGAACGTGACCGACGCTTCCTTCGAGGACGACGTCCTCAAGAGCGACAAGCCCGTCCTGGTGGACTTCTGGGCCGCCTGGTGCGGACCGTGCCGTCAGATCGCCCCGTCGCTGGAGGCCATCGCCGCGGAGCACGGTGAGATCGAGATCGTGAAGCTCAACATCGACGAGAACCCGGCCACGGCCGCCAAGTACGGCGTCATGTCGATCCCGACTCTGAACGTCTACCAGAACGGCGAGGTCGTGAAGACGATCGTCGGCGCCAAGCCGAAGGCCGCGATCCTCCGCGACCTGGAGGGCTTCGTCTCCGACGAGGCCACGAAGGCCTGACGCAGCGCCTGTTTCACGTGAAACACGAACGGCCCGCCCCGGATCGGGGCGGGCCGTTCGTCTGCCCTGGGACAGCCGGCAGGCGGCGCCTCCCCACAGGCCCTACAACGGCCGCAGCGCGGGCTCCTTCTGCACTGCGCCGAGGAGACGGTCCAGCGCCATCTCGACGTCCTCCTTCCAGGAGAGCGTCGTACGGAGCTCCAGCCTCAGGCGTGGGTACGCCGGATGAGGCCGCACCGTCTTGAAGCCCACGGCCAGCAGATGATCGGCCGGCAGAACACAGGCCGGCTCCTTCCAGCGACCATCGCCGAAGGCCTCGATCGCCTTGAAGCCACGCCGGAGCAGGTCCTTGGCAACGGTCTGCACCATCGTGCGGCCGATCCCCTGCCCCTGGTACCCCGGCATGATCCACGCCGTCATCAACTGGACCGCGTCCGCGGAGACCGGACTCGTGGGGAAGGCCATGGACCGCGGCACGTAGGCCGGAGGCGCATAGAGAACGAAGCCGACCGGCACGTCGTCGACGTAGACCACCCGCCCGCAGGATCCCCACTCCAGCAGGACGGCGGAGATCCAGGCTTCCTTCTCCAACTCGGGCCGCCCCGCCTTCACGGCGGCCTCCCCGCTCACCGGGTCGAGCTCCCAGAAGACACAGGAGCGACACCTCTTCGGGAGATCCGGAAGGTTGTCCAGCGTGAGTGGTACGAGCCGACGCCCCACGGCTGTTCCTCTCTTCCCGCTGCCGGCGCAGCACGGGTTTCGCCTCCCAGAATCGTATCGATGGGGCGTTCGGGGCGATACCGCGCGCAGGCAAAGGGACGGGCCGTGTCCCGGTCTTCACCGGTACACGGCCCGCTGTGAGTCGCCGAAGGCTCAGCCCTCGGCGTCCTCCTCGTCCGTCTCGGCGTTCCCGTGGTCCATGACGCGTCCTTCGCCCGGGGCCAGCGTCGACAGGATCCGCTCCAGATCATCCAGCGAGGCGAACTCGACGACGATCTTGCCCTTCTTCTGGCCCAGGTCCACCTTCACCCGCGTCTCGAAGCGATCCGAGAGACGAGAAGCCAGTTCGGTGAGCGCCGGCGAGACACGTGCGCCCGCCCGGGGGCCCTTGGGCTTGACCGTCGACGTGGGCTCCGAGCCCATGAGCGTGACGATCTCCTCGACCGCACGCACCGAGAGGCCCTCAGCGACGATCCGGTACGCGAGCTTGTCCTGCGTCTCCGGGTCGTCCACGGACAGCAGGGCACGGGCGTGACCGGCCGACAGGACACCGGCGGCCACCCGGCGCTGAACCGGCGGGGAGAGGCGCAGCAGACGCAGCGTGTTGGAGACCTGGGGACGCGAGCGCCCGATCCGGTCGGCCAGCTGATCGTGCGTGCAGTTGAAGTCCTTCAGCAGCTGGTCGTAGGCGGCGGCCTCTTCCAGCGGGTTCAGCTGGGCCCGGTGCAGGTTCTCCAGAAGGGCGTCCAGAAGAAGCTTCTCGTCTTCCGTGGCCCGGACGATCGCGGGGATGCGCTCCAGACCGGCCTCACGGCAGGCCCTCCAGCGCCGCTCACCCATGATGAGCTCGTAGCGCTCGGTGCCCAGTTGCCGGACGACGACAGGCTGGAGCAGACCGACCTCCTTGATGGAGGTGATCAGTTCCGCGAGCGCGTCCTCGTCGAAGACCTCACGCGGCTGCTTCGGGTTGGGCGTGATGAAGTCCAGCGGCAGTTCGGCGAAGTGAGCACCCGCGGGCGCTTCCGGCTCCTCCACCACGGCAGGCTCGACCACGGGCACCACGGAGTCCGGGGACTGCGGGCTCTGCGGGAGGGCCACCTTCGCGGCTGCCACCCCCCGCTCGGAAGGCAGCACCGGGGTGGAGACGGACGAGGAAGGTCCCGCCACGCCGACCGCCGGCACCTGCCGCTCCTGGGGAGCGGCAGGAATCAGCGCACCGAGCCCACGCCCCAATCCCCTACGTCGCTCGCTCACTGGATCCCCTCCGACATGTTGCTCTGGTTGTTCTGCTGCCCGACGTGGGCATTCTGGGCGTCGTAGCGGATACCGACCCCGCGCAGCGCGATCTCACGGGCCGCCTCGAGGTACGAGAGCGAGCCGCTGGAGCCCGGATCGTACGTGAGGACGGTCTGGCCGTAACTCGGGGCCTCCGAGATACGCACGGACCGAGGGATGCTGGTCCTCAGCACCTCCTCGCCGAAGTGGCTGCGCACCTCGTCGGCGACCTGGGAGGCAAGCCTCGTCCGGCCGTCGTACATGGTGAGGAGGATCGTCGACACGTGCAGCGTGGGGTTCAGGTGCCCCCGCACCAGGTCGACGTTCCGCAGCAGCTGGCCCAGGCCCTCCAGCGCGTAGTACTCGCACTGGATGGGGATCAGTACCTCGGCACCCGCCACGAGGGCGTTGACCGTCAGCAGTCCCAGAGATGGCGGGCAGTCGATGAGGATGTAGTCCAGGGGCTGCTCGTAAGCCTGGATGGCTCGCTGCAGGCGGCTCTCACGCGCCACCAGCGACACCAGCTCGATCTCCGCACCGGCGAGATCGATGGTGGCGGGAGCACAGAAGAGACCTTCGACGTCCTGGACGGGCTGGACCACGTCGGAGAGCGGCTTGCTCTCCACCAGGACGTCGTAGATCGAGGGCACGTCGGCATGGTGATCGATACCCAGGGCCGTCGAGGCGTTGCCCTGCGGGTCGAGGTCGACGACCAGGACCCGGGCTCCGTGCAGGGCCAGCGAGGCGGCAAGGTTGACCGTCGTGGTCGTCTTGCCGACGCCGCCCTTCTGGTTGGCGACCACCATCACGCGTGTCTGGGCAGGCCGGGGGAGCCCCTCACCGGCGCGCCCCAACGCCTCTACGGCAAGTTGGGCTGCACGACCAATGGGGGTGTCGTCCATCGGGGGCGGTGTTTCACGTGAAACATCCTCCCCCACCGATTCGGTTCGGGGACCGGGGACCGGGTCGGTCATCGGTCCCGCGATGTTGGCGTCGGACCGCAAGGATTCACTCTCCTCGGCTTCAGGCTCGCGATGGACAGAGCCTGCCATGCTTTCGGGGTCGTGAACCAGCGAGGCCCGTGGTTCTGTGGGTGAATCCACCTCTGTGGACAATCCCGTAACCCTCACGGGGGGTTTCGAGAGGGGTTTCCGGTCCCGGGGCGTGGCAGCCGCGCGACCGCGGCCGATGATCCCCTGCAGCAGTGAGCGACGTTTCACGTGAAACACGATGCACTCGCCGCTGATCCCGAGCCGTTCGACACTCCGAAATGCTCACGTATGGCAGCTTGTAAGGATCAAACAGGCCGCGTCGACGGCTCAGCGACGGCGACGCGTCCTGCTGGGTCGGGCGGCCTTCGCCCGCTTTGCGGCGAACCTCACACCGCCGGGGCTCTCACCGACCTCCACCCGGACGACCGTCGTCATGGGGTCGACGATGCCCTCGCCGACCTGCAGGACCGAGGTCCCCACCACGCCCAGCTTGGCGAGAGCGGCGCGTGCACCGATGATCTCCTCCTCGGCGGTGTCCCCCTTGAGGGCCAGCATCTCGCCGTACGGACGCAGCAGGGGAACGCCCCAGCCGGCGAGCCGGTCGAGCGGCGCCACGGCACGGGCGGTCACCACGTGCACCGGCGAGACCTTGCCCAGCATCTCCTCGGCACGGCCGCGGACGACGGTCACATGGCTCAGCCCCAGCAGCTC
Source organism: Streptomyces sp. NPDC048338 (assembly GCF_043201055.1). Classification (NCBI taxonomy): domain Bacteria; kingdom Bacillati; phylum Actinomycetota; class Actinomycetes; order Kitasatosporales; family Streptomycetaceae; genus Streptomyces; species Streptomyces sp. NPDC048338. The sequence continues at coordinate 494,011 of NZ_JBICYQ010000003.1, read as the reverse complement.
CACGACTTCCTGGAGGAAGTTCGTCCGGCGCAGCAGCGGCTCCAGGAGCGTGATCTTCAAGTCGGGCCGGACGAGCGCCAGCGGGATGCCGGGAAGTCCGGCGCCCGAGCCGACGTCGCACACGGAGACGCCCTCGGGGACCACTTCGGAGAGCACCGCACAGTTCAGCAGGTGCCGCTCCCACAGGCGGGGGACCTCGCGGGGGCCGATCAGTCCCCGCTTGACTCCCGCGTCCGCGAGGAGTTCCGCGTAGCGAACGGCCTCCGGGAAGTGCTCACCGAATACCGTCCGCGCCTGCTCAGGCGCAGGGGGAAGCTCCGCTGCCTCCGTCACGGGAACCGTCCTTCCGTAGCGCACATCCTGCGCGCGCACTGTGGTGGCTGAACTATCAGGCTTACAAAGATCGGCCCCGCCTGCGAGCAGACGGGGCCGACACTGCGAAGGAGGTCAGGCAGGGAGAACGACGACGAAGCGCTGCGGCTCCTCGCCCTCGGACTCGCTGCGCAGACCGGCGGCGGCGACCGCGTCGTGCACGACCTTGCGCTCGAACGGCGTCATCGGGTCCAGCTTCACCGGGGCACCGGTGGACTTCACCTCGGACGCGGCCTTGGCACCGATCTCTGCGAGCTCGGCCCGCTTCTTGGCGCGGAACCCGCTGATGTCGAGCATGAGGCGGCTGCGGTCACCGGTCTCCCGGAGCACGGCCAGCCGGGTCAGCTCCTGCAGCGCCTCCAGCACCTCGCCGTCGCGCCCCACAAGCTTCTGCAGGTCGCGGCTGCTCGAGTCGCTGACGATGGAGACCGCGGCCCGGTCCGCCTCGACGTCCATGTCGATGTCGCCGTCGAGATCGGCGATGTCGAGCAGACCCTCGAGGTAGTCGGCCGCGATCTCGCCCTCCTGCTCCAGGCGGGTCAGGGTGTCGCCACCCTCTGCGGCGGCGGCGGTGGTGGTGCCTTCCGTCACGGATGGACTCCTTCTACTTCTTGGAAGAGGGGTGCTTGGGCCGCTGCTGGCCCTTGCGCTGACCGGACTTGGCCTGGCGGGAGGCCCCGGAGTTGGCACGGCTGGGACGCACGGACTGATCGCCCGAGGCGTTCTTCGCCGTGTCCTTGGCGTCCTCGGCCTCGTCGCGGGGCTTCTTCTCCAGCGAGGTGGTGGGCTCCGCGGAGGTGGACTCGTCCTTCTCCTCGCCGCCCTTCGCCGGGGCCGGGTGGGCACCGCCGGCCTGGCGCTTCGCCTTGGTCTGGCGCTTCGGCTGCTGACGCTTGGCCGCGCCGGCACCCTCGGCCTCGGCCGCGATCGTGTCGCTCTTGATCACGGTGCCGTCGGCCTGGGCGGCGTAGCCGGCCTTGGCCAGGCCCGCGAAGAAGCGGCGCTCGTTGTCGTTGCGCTCGGCGCCCTTGGCGACGACGACCTTGACGATGTTCTTGCGGCGACGGCCGCGGACCTCGTCGTGCGCGGTGACGCTCTTCAGCAGGCGCTGGAGGTAGGCGTCCTGCGCCTTGCTGCCCGGGGTCGGGTTCTGGTTGATCACGTACATCTGCTGGCCCATGGTCCACACGTTCGTGGTCAGCCAGTAGACGAGAACACCGACGGGGAAGTTGATGCCCATGACGGCGAAGATCAGCGGGAAGATGTACATGAGCATCTTCTGCTGCTGCATGTACGGCGTCTTCACCGAGAGGTCGACGTTCTTCATCATCAGCTGGCGCTGCGTGAAGAACTGCGAGGCCGACATCATGATGATCATGACCGCGGTGACGATGCGGACCGAGGTCAGCGAGGCGTCGAGTGCGGCGACCTCGGCGGCGCTGTCGGTGAAGGTGGCGGCCAGCGGGGCACCGAAGATGTGCGCCTGGCGGGCGCTCTCCAGCAGCGGCTGGTCGATGACACCGATCGTCTTGCCCTCGGCGATGTGGGAGAGCACCGCGTACAGCGCGAAGAAGAAGGGGGACTGCGCCAGGATGGGCAGGCACGAGGAGAGCGGGTTGGTGCCCGTCTCCTTGTACAGCTTCATCATCTCTTCGGACTGACGCTGCTTGTCGCTCTTGTAGCGCTCCTGGATCGCCTTCATCTTCGGCTGGAGCGCCTGCATGTTCCGGGTCGACTTGATCTGCTTGACGAACAGCGGGATCAGACAGATACGGATCAGCACCACGAGGGACACGATCGACAGGCCCCAGGCCCAGCCCGTGTCAGGGCCGAAGATCGCCCCGTACAGCTTGTGGAACTGGACGATCACCCATGAGACAGGTGTGGTGATGAAGCTGAAAAAATTGGCAATCGTGTCCACTAATCAGGCTCCTTGAGCATTGGGCGAGGTCTCTGCGGCCGGGCTCGTCTCGGCGGTGGACCCGCCCGTGTCGCCGCGCAGTGCGTTCCGCAGCATTTCGTGCCAGCGCGGACGCTTGCGTGCGGGGACATGGTCCACGCCGCCGGGCGACCACGGGTTGCACCGCAGGATGCGCCAGGCGGTCAGGGCTGTGCCCTTGATCGCGCCATGCCGGTCGATGGCCGTGAATCCGTAGTGGGAACACGACGGGTAGTACCGGCAGACGGGCCCGAGGAGCGGGCTGATCGTCCACTGGTACAGCTTGATGAGAGCCAGCAGCGGGTACTTCATCGCGCGCCCCCTCCCAGGAGCCGCTCGAGAGCGGCGTCCAGGTCTCGGGCCAGCTGTGCGTGATCGGCGTCGCCGGCTCCGGGCAACGCCCGTACGACCACCAGGCTACCGGGGGGCAGCTCGGAGAGCCGATCGCGGACGAGATGGCGCAGACGTCGCTTCACCTGGTTGCGTACGACGGCGCCGCCCACGGCCTTGCTCACGACGAAACCCGCACGCGTCGGGGAAGCGCTCTCCCCAGGCGCGTGCGGGTCCGTTGCACCGCTGCGTAGGTGGACGACGAGGAGTGGGCGACCGGCCCGGCGTCCTCGACGTACCGCGGTTGCGAAGTCCTCGCGCCGCCTCAGCCGATTCTCGGTAGGCAGCACGTCATGACCTGTTTAAGAAGATCAGGCGGACAGGCTCGCGCGACCCTTGGCGCGACGGTTCGCCAGGATGGCGCGACCGGCACGCGTACGCATCCGCAGGCGGAAGCCGTGGGTCTTGGCGCGACGACGGTTGTTCGGCTGGAAGGTGCGCTTGCTCACTCGGGGGCTCCAGAAATGATTCGGTGGTGGCGGGACATCGCCTGGCTGTCACCGTGCGCCCACGAGAAGCTCGCAATACGCCCGAGTGCACCGCTTCACGATCACAGACCGTGATCTTTGCCCATCGGAGGCAGGCGGCAGCAGCCATCGACAACTCGACCTGGTTACGGTACGCGCGGCTACGCCATCCGGTCAAACCGACCGGTCACCGGGGTCCATTGTGCACAGGCTGTGGACAACAACTTGAACCACGTCAGCCGCCCCGACTACCGTGGCTGGACTCCTGAATCTTTTTCCGTTCTGTCCTTTCCTGTCCTAACGGACTTCGACCTGCCGTCCCGAGAACCACACATTCGTGGGACCTGCGAGGAAGCGTGCCCCGTGGCTGACGTACCTGCCGATCTTGCCGCAGTGTGGCCACGCGTGCTCGAGCACCTCCTCGGAGAAGGCCAACAAGGCATCGAGTCCAAGGACAAGCAGTGGATCGAGCGCTGCCAGCCTCTCGCACTGGTGGCCGACACCGCGCTCCTCGCCGTCCCGAACGAGTGGGGCAAGCGCGTCCTCGAAGGCCGGCTGGCCCCGCTGATCAGCGAGACCCTGAGCCGCGAGTGCGGCCGCCCCATCCGGATCGCGATCACCGTCGACGACTCGGTCGGCGAGCCGACCCCGCCCGCGCCGCCGGTCCAGCAGCAGCCCCGCTACGACGAGCGGCCGCCCGCCGACACGTACGAGAAGTACGACGGCTACGGTCACCGCCCGATGCAGGACGACGGGCTGCCGACCGCACGCCCGGCCTACCCGGACTACCAGCAGCCGCGTCCCGACCCGGGCTCCTGGCCGCGCACCCAGGAGGACCTCTCCTGGCAGCAGCCGCGGCTCGGCGGTTTCCAGGAGCGCGACCCGTACACCGGTCCGCGCCCGCAGCAGCCCCAGCCGCCGCGCTACGACGAGCGTCCGTCGGCCTACCAGCAGCCGCAGCGGCCGGAGCGCCCCGAGCCGCAGGGCCCGGGTGCCGGCCACGGGACCGGACCGGGCTCGCGCCCGGGCGGTCCGGCGTCGGGTCCCGTCGGCGGTCCCGGCCACTCCTCGGGGCAGGGCTCCGCGCCGGGTGCCCCGGGTGAGCAGCACGCCCGCCTGAACCCCAAGTACCTCTTCGACACCTTCGTCATCGGCTCGTCGAACCGCTTCGCGCACGCCGCCGCCGTCGCGGTGGCCGAGGCGCCGGCGAAGGCCTACAACCCCCTCTTCATCTACGGGGAGTCGGGCCTCGGCAAGACGCACCTGCTGCACGCGATCGGCCACTACGCGCGCAGCCTCTACCCGGGCACCCGCGTGCGGTACGTGAGCTCGGAGGAGTTCACCAACGAGTTCATCAACTCGATCCGCGACGGCAAGGGCGACACCTTCCGCAAGCGCTACCGCGACGTGGACATCCTGCTCGTCGACGACATCCAGTTCCTCGCGAGCAAGGAGTCGACGCAGGAGGAGTTCTTCCACACCTTCAACACGCTCCACAACGCGAACAAGCAGATCGTGCTCTCCTCGGACCGGCCGCCCAAGCAGCTGGTGACGCTGGAGGACCGGCTCCGCAACCGCTTCGAGTGGGGCCTGACCACCGACGTGCAGCCGCCGGAGCTGGAGACGCGGATCGCGATCCTCCGCAAGAAGGCGGTGCAGGAGCAGCTCAACGCCCCGCCGGAGGTACTGGAGTTCATCGCCTCCCGGATCTCGCGGAACATCCGTGAGCTGGAGGGCGCGCTGATCCGGGTGACGGCCTTCGCGAGCCTCAACCGGCAGCCGGTGGACCTGGGGCTGACCGAGATCGTCCTCAAGGACCTGATCCCGGGCGGCGAGGACTCGGCCCCGGAGATCACGGCCGGCGCGATCATGGCGGCGACCGCCGACTACTTCGGCCTGACGGTGGAGGACCTCTGCGGGTCCTCGCGCAGCCGGGTGCTGGTGACGGCACGCCAGATCGCGATGTACCTGTGCCGGGAGCTCACCGACCTGTCGCTGCCGAAGATCGGCGCGCAGTTCGGCGGCCGCGACCACACCACGGTGATGCACGCCGACCGCAAGATCCGCGCGCTGATGGCCGAGCGGCGCTCCATCTACAACCAGGTCACCGAGCTCACCAACCGCATCAAGAACGGCTGAGCCGGCCGGCGGACAGATCGGTGAAGGGCGCCCGGGAACATGTCCCGGGCGCCCTTCACGCGTTCCCGGAGCCGCTCCGCGTGTCCTGCCGGAGCCTTCCCCCTGAGTGCGTCGGATGCCCTGGGGAACGTCCGCCGCGTGCCCACGCGGAGTTCTCCCGACGCCCCCGCGGACCCTCGCGACGCCTCCGGGGCGCCCCCGAGCGCCCTCTCCGGACGCCCGCGGCGACGGTGCACAGCCCTGTGAACGGACCAGGCTGTTCGAATCCACGGGGCGGGTGGCGTGTTCTCCACAGATTGGGGGATGATCTTCCGTCCACAGGGTGGGGACTGCCGAGTTATCCGGATCATGTCCACAGGCTGGGCAGAGGGCATCCCATCAGCCCAGGTCAGGAGGGTGTGGATTTGTTGGCAACCTTGATCCACACCCTGTGGATGAATCTTTCGTCCACAGGGGCGTCTTTCGGTTGTCCACTGGCAACCCACAGGCGGCTCTCGGTTGCCCACAGCTTCTCCACACCGCTGTCCACTGTTCGGCAACGAAACCGCCGCTCTCACTGCGTCGAGTGAAAGCGGTCACACCAAGGGGGACGGTTGGCCTGTGGGGAACGCGGGTAAAGCTGGGGACAGCGTTGGGGAGAAGTCAGGCCGCCCTGTGTACCGGGTGTGCAGAACTTTCGGGTGTCCACAGAACCGCCTGGTTGTCCACGGGCTCCACCCACAGGCGCGGTGGACAAAAAATGGGTGCTGACCTGCGAAAACGGGGTTATCCACGGTTTCCACAGCCCCTACTACTACTCCCACTTAGAGTTAGCTAGGAATCCGCTTCGAAGTGGGACCTGTGCACAACTCGACGCCGGGGCTTCGGCGACCTCTTGTCGCGACTTGACCCCGAGCCGCACCGAGTGTCGGCGGCGTACGTCAGACTGGTTCCCGCAGTCGACGAAGAGCCAGCAACAGCAGGAGGCGGTTCCGGTGAAGATCCGGGTGGAGCGCGATGTACTCGCGGAGGCGGTGGCCTGGGTGGCCCGCAGCCTTCCGGCCCGTCCGCCGGCGCCGGTGCTCGCTGGCCTTCTGCTGAAGGCCGAGGACGGCGCCCTGAGCTTCTCGAGCTTCGACTACGAGGTCTCGGCCCGCGTCTCCGTCGAGGCGGAGGTCGAGGAGGACGGCACCGTCCTCGTCTCCGGCCGCCTGCTCGCCGACATCTGCCGCGCCCTCCCCAACCGCCCGGTGGAGATCTCCACAGACGGTGTACGGGCGACCGTGGTCTGCGGCTCCTCCCGCTTCACCCTCCACACCCTGCCGGTGGAGGAGTACCCGGCGCTGCCCGAGATGCCCACCGCGACCGGCACCGTCCCCGGTGAGGTCTTCGCCTCCGCCGCCGCGCAGGTCGCCATCGCGGCCGGCCGCGACGACACCCTGCCCGTCCTGACCGGTGTGCGCATCGAGATCGAGGGCGACACGGTCACCCTGGCCTCCACCGACCGCTACCGCTTCGCGGTCCGTGAGTTCCTGTGGAAGCCGGAGTCCCCCGACGCCTCCGCGGTCGCCCTGGTGCCCGCGAAGACCCTGCTGGACACCGCCAAGGCGCTCACCAGCGGCGACACCGTCACCCTGGCGCTCTCCGGCTCCGGCAAGGGCGAGGGCCTGATCGGCTTCGAGGGCGCCGGCCGCCGCACCACCACCCGCCTGCTCGAGGGCGACCTGCCGAAGTACCGCACGCTCTTCCCCACCGAGTTCAACTCGGTCGCGGTGATCGAGACCGCCCCGTTCGTCGAGGCCGTCAAGCGTGTGGCCCTGGTGGCCGAGCGCAACACCCCGGTCCGCCTGAGCTTCGAGCAGGGCGTGCTGATCCTGGAGGCCGGCTCCAGCGACGACGCACAGGCTGTGGAGCGTGTGGACGCGGTGCTGGAGGGCGACGACATCTCGATCGCCTTCAACCCGACGTTCCTGCTGGACGGTCTCAGCGCGATCGACTCCCCGGTCGCCCAGCTCTCCTTCACGACGTCCACGAAGCCCGCGCTGCTGAGCGGCAAGCCGGCCCTGGATGCCGAGGCGGACGAGGCGTACAAGTACCTGATCATGCCGGTGCGTCTGTCGGGCTGACACCCGTCGACTGAGCGGCCGACCCCACAGGTGTGCACCCGTGTCCGGGCGTAGGCTCGGGCACGGGTACGAACCGCACACGACGCTTAAGGAATCTCTGATGGAGCTCGGTCTCGTCGGTCTCGGCAAGATGGGCGGCAACATGCGTGAGCGCATCCGCCGCGCAGGCCACACCGTCATCGGATACGACCGCAACCCGGACCTCGCGGATGTCCACAGCCTGGAAGAGCTTGTGGGCAAGCTCAAGGGACCGCGCGTCGTGTGGGTGATGGTCCCGGCCGGTGCCGCGACCCAGTCCACGGTCGACGAGCTGTCCGAGCTGCTCTCCCCCGGCGACATCGTGGTGGACGGCGGGAACTCCCGCTGGACCGACGACGAGAAGCACGCCGAGGAGCTCGCCGCCAAGGGCATCGGCTTCGTCGACTGCGGAGTCTCCGGCGGCGTGTGGGGCCTGGAGAACGGCTACGCGCTGATGTACGGCGGCGACGCCGAGAACGTGGCGAAGGTCCAGCCGATCTTCGACGCGCTCAAGCCGGAGGGCGAGTTCGGTTCCGTCCACGCCGGCAAGGTCGGCGCCGGCCACTTCGCCAAGATGGTCCACAACGGCATCGAGTACGCGATGATGCAGGCGTACGCCGAGGGCTGGGAGCTGCTGGAGAAGGTCGACTCCGTCACCGACGTGCGCGAGGTCTTCCGCTCCTGGCAGGAGGGCACCGTCATCCGTTCGTGGCTGCTCGACCTGGCGGTCAACGCCCTGGACGAGGACGAGCACCTGGACCAGCTCCGCGGTTTCGCGCAGGACTCCGGCGAGGGCCGGTGGACCGTCGAGGCCGCCATCGACAACGCCGTGCCGCTGCCCGCGATCACCGCTTCGCTGTTCGCGCGCTTCGCGTCCCGGCAGGACGACTCCCCGCAGATGAAGATGATCGCCGCGCTGCGCAACCAGTTCGGCGGCCACGCGGTCGAGTCCAAGAAGTAGTCCACAGGCTGTGCACCCTCCGGTGCACGGCAGTCGGGGGAAGGCCGGCGCACACCATGCACGTCACGCATCTGTCGCTGGCCGACTTCCGCTCCTACGCCCGGGTCGAGGTCCCGCTCGATCCGGGCGTCACCGCTTTCGTGGGTGCCAACGGGCAGGGCAAGACCAATCTGGTCGAGGCCGTGGGCTATCTCGCCACCCTCGGCAGCCACCGGGTCGCCTCGGACGCCCCGCTGGTCCGCATGGGGGCGGACCGGGCGATCATCCGTGCCGCGGTCACCCAGGGCGAGCGCTCCCAGCTGGTCGAGCTCGAGCTCAACCCGGGGCGGGCCAACCGCGCCCGGATCAACCGGTCCTCCCAGGTCAGGCCCCGTGACGTACTGGGCATCGTGCGGACCGTGCTGTTCGCGCCGGAGGACCTCGCGCTGGTCAAGGGCGATCCGGGCGAGCGCCGGCGCTTCCTGGACGAGCTGATCACGGCACGCGCGCCGCGCATGGCCGGTGTGCGCGCCGACTACGAGCGGGTGCTCAAGCAGCGCAACACGCTGCTGAAGTCCGCCGCGATGGCCCGCCGGCACGGCGGCCGCGGCATGGACCTGTCCACCCTCGACGTCTGGGACCAGCACCTGGCCCGGGCGGGGGCCGAGCTGCTCGCCCAGCGGCTGGACCTGATAGCCGTGCTGCAGCCGCTCGCCGACAAGGCGTACGACCAGCTCGCCCCGGGCGGCGGACCGATTCTGCTGGAGTACCGGCCGTCCGCGCCGGGTGCCGGGCACACCCGGGAGGAGCTCTACGAGCAGGTGCTCGCCGCGCTCGCGGAGGTGCGCAAGCAGGAGATCGAGCGGGGCGTGACGCTGGTCGGTCCGCACCGGGACGAACTGCTGCTCAAGCTCGGCGACCTGCCGGCCAAGGGGTACGCGAGCCACGGGGAGTCCTGGTCGTACGCGCTCGCGCTGCGGCTGGCCTCGTACGACCTGCTGCGCGCGGAGGGCAACGAGCCGGTGCTCGTCCTCGACGACGTCTTCGCGGAGCTGGACGCCCGGCGACGCGAGCGGCTCGCGGAACTGGTGGCTCCGGGCGAGCAGGTGCTGGTGACGGCGGCGGTGGACGACGACGTTCCGGGAGTCCTCGCGGGGATCCGGTACGAGGTCGCGGGAGGTTCGGTGGAGAGGCTGTGAGGTCGTGAGCGAGACCGAGGGCCCGAGCGGAGCCCCGAAGACCCCCGAGCCCACCGGGGTCGACCTCGCCCGGGTCGCGCTGCGGGCCGCCAAGGAACAGGCGAAGGCGCGGGGCGCGGCCGCCCAGCAGAAGAAGCAGGCCCGGCGGGGCGGCGGGCTGCGCTCCGGCTCGGGTGCCGACGGGCGCGACCCGATGGCGCTGGGCTCGGCGATCAACCGGCTCATCACCGAGCGCGGCTGGGAGACCCCGGCGGCGGTGGGCGGCGTCATGGGCCGCTGGCCCCAGATCGTGGGCGACGACCTGGCGAAGCACTGCGTGCCGCTGAAGTACGACGAGGACCCGGACGCCCGGGTGCTCACGGTGCAGTGCGACTCGACGGCATGGGCGACGCAGCTGCGGTTGCTCGCTCCGAGGCTGGTGGCACGGCTGAACGAGGACCTCGGGCACGGCACGGTCCGGGTGATCAAGGTGCTGGGTCCGGGAGCTCCGCGGCGGGACTACGGGCCGCTGCGCGCGCCCGGTTCGGTCGGGCCCGGCGACACCTACGGCTAGGGCCTGTCTTCACAGTCCCGCCTGGCTCGCAGCGCTACGTCGACGACACCCTCCAGGGGTGTCCGGGCGGGCACCTTCGCCGGGGGCGGGTTCCCACCGTCGCCCGGTGCCCACGCGCCCCTTCTCCACAGGCGGCGCCCGCCTGTGGACGGTGTCGGTGCGCGGTGCCGCACACCCGCGTCCGGTCGTTCACACGGCTGTGCGAAGCGTCCGGGAACCGTGGTCCGGAGGGTGCTTCCGGTCCGGGGAAGGGGTCGCCCACTGCGCGCTACGACCCGAAGCGCTGGGTGGCCGTCAGAGGCGTTTGGAGGCCCGTCCCGAATATGGGGAGTCGGGGCGCTCCCGCTCAGGGCGGCACATGCGGACTCAGGTACCGGCAAACCCCCATCAGTGTCAGCGCTACCGGTAGACTGGTAGATAATCCCGCCACCCTGCGGAACATGTCGAACGACGCAGCCGCTCCCGTATGCCCGGAGAACGGCCTGTGCTGTGCCAGAAAGGGCGCTTCGTGGCCGATTCCGGCAACCCCAACGAGAACAACCAGTACACCGCCAGCAACATCCAGGTACTCGAGGGTCTGGATGCGGTGCGCAAGCGCCCCGGCATGTACATCGGCTCGACCGGTGAGCGCGGTCTTCACCACATGGTGCAGGAGGTCGTCGACAACTCCGTCGACGAGGCCCTGGCCGGGCACGCGGACACCATCGACGTGACGATCCTGGCCGACGGGGGTGTGCGTGTCGTCGACAACGGCCGTGGCATCCCGGTGGGCATCGTCCCGTCCGAGGGCAAGCCGGCCGTCGAGGTCGTGCTGACCGTGCTGCACGCCGGCGGCAAGTTCGGCGGCGGCGGCTACGCGGTCTCCGGCGGCCTGCACGGCGTCGGCGTCTCCGTCGTGAACGCCCTGTCCACGAAGGTCGCCGTCGAGGTGAGGACCGACGGACACCGCTGGACGCAGGACTACAAGATGGGCGCCCCGACCGCGGCCCTCGCGAAGCACGAGGCGACCGAGGAGACCGGCACCTCGGTCACGTTCTGGTCCGACCCGGACATCTTCGAGACGACCGAGTACTCCTTCGAGACGCTCTCGCGCCGCTTCCAGGAGATGGCCTTCCTCAACAAGGGCCTGACGATCACGCTCACCGACGAGCGGGAGTCCGCCAAGGCCACGGTCGGCGCCGACGACCCGGACGCCGAGGCGGCCGACGAGCCCGCCGCGCGCACGGTGAAGTACCACTACGAGGGCGGCATCGTCGACTTCGTGAAGTACCTCAACTCGCGCAAGGGCGAGCTGATCAACCCCACCGTCATCGACATCGAGGCCGAGGACAAGGAGCGCCAGCTCTCGGTCGAGATCGCGATGCAGTGGAACTCCTCGTACTCCGAGGGTGTGTACTCGTTCGCGAACACGATCCACACCCACGAGGGCGGTACCCACGAGGAGGGCTTCCGCGCCGCTCTGACGACGCTCGTCAACAAGTACGCGCGCGACAAGAAGCTGCTCCGCGAGAAGGACGACAACCTCACCGGCGACGACATCCGCGAGGGTCTCACCGCGATCATCTCGATCAAGCTCGGTGAGCCGCAGTTCGAGGGCCAGACGAAGACCAAGCTCGGCAACACCGAGGCGAAGACCTTCGTCCAGAAGGTGGTCCACGAGCACCTCACGGACTGGTTCGACCGCAACCCCAACGAGGCCGCGGACATCATCCGCAAGGGCATCACCGCCGCCACCGCGCGCGTGGCCGCCCGCAAGGCCCGTGACCTGACCCGGCGCAAGGGTCTCCTGGAGTCGGCGTCCCTGCCGGGCAAGCTGTCCGACTGCCAGTCGAACGACCCCACCAAGTGCGAGATCTTCATCGTCGAGGGTGACTCCGCCGGTGGCTCGGCCAAGTCCGGCCGCAACCCGATGTACCAGGCCATCCTGCCGATCCGCGGCAAGATCCTGAACGTCGAGAAGGCCCGGATCGACAAGATCCTGCAGAACACCGAGGTCCAGGCGCTGATCTCCGCCTTCGGCACCGGTGTGCACGAGGACTTCGACATCGAGAAGCTCCGCTATCACAAGATCATCCTGATGGCGGACGCCGACGTCGACGGTCAGCACATCAACACGCTGCTCCTGACCTTCCTGTTCCGCTTCATGCGGCCGCTGGTCGAGGCCGGGCACGTCTACCTCTCCCGTCCGCCGCTCTACAAGATCAAGTGGGGCCGGGACGACTTCGAGTACGCGTACTCGGACCGCGAGCGCGACGCCCTGGTCGAGCTGGGCAAGCAGAACGGCAAGCGGATCAGGGAAGACTCGATCCAGCGCTTCAAGGGTCTGGGCGAGATGAACGCCGAGGAGCTGCGCGTCACCACGATGGACGTGGACCACCGTGTCCTCGGCCAGGTGACCCTGGACGACGCCGCGCAGGCGGACGACCTGTTCTCGGTGCTGATGGGCGAGGACGTCGAGGCCCGGCGCTCCTTCATCCAGCGCAACGCCAAGGACGTTCGCTTCCTCGACATCTGAGTCGGTCTCAGCTGACCGTACGAAAGGACTGACGACCAGCAATGGCCGACGAGAACACTCCGACCACCGAAGACACCGAGGCAGAAGGCCAGCAGATGCGGATCGAGCCCGTCGGGCTCGAGACGGAGATGCAGCGCTCCTACCTCGACTACGCGATGTCCGTCATCGTGTCCCGCGCCCTGCCCGACGTACGGGACGGCCTGAAGCCGGTCCACCGCCGCGTGCTGTACGCGATGTACGACGGCGGCTACCGGCCCGAGAAGGGCTTCTACAAGTGCGCCCGCGTCGTCGGTGACGTCATGGGCACGTACCACCCGCACGGCGACTCCTCGATCTACGACGCGCTGGTCCGCCTGGCGCAGCCGTGGTCGATGCGGATGCCGCTGGTCGACTCCAACGGAAACTTCGGCTCCCCGGGCAACGACCCGGCCGCCGCCATGCGCTACACCGAGTGCAAGATGGCGCCGCTGTCCATGGAGATGCTCCGGGACATCGACGAGGAGACCGTCGACTTCACGGACAACTACGACGGCCGGAACCAGGAGCCGACGGTCCTGCCGGCGCGCTTCCCGAACCTGCTGGTCAACGGTTCGGCCGGGATCGCGGTCGGCATGGCGACCAACATCCCGCCGCACAACCTCCGCGAGGTCGCGTCCGGTGCCCAGTGGGCGCTGGAGCACCCCGAGGCCACCCACGAGGAGCTCCTCGACGCGCTCATCGAGCGCATCAAGGGCCCCGACTTCCCGACCGGCGCGCTGGTCGTGGGCCGCAAGGGCATCGAGGAGGCCTACCGCACGGGCCGCGGCTCGATCACGATGCGCGCGGTGGTCGAGGTCGAGGAGATCCAGAACCGCCAGTGCCTGGTGGTCACGGAGCTTCCGTACCAGGTCAACCCGGACAACCTCGCGCAGAAGATCGCGGACCTGGTGAAGGACGGCAAGGTCGGGGGCATCGCGGACGTCCGCGACGAGACCTCGTCCCGCACCGGCCAGCGCCTGGTGATCGTGCTCAAGCGCGACGCCGTGGCCAAGGTCGTCCTGAACAACCTGTACAAGCACACCGACCTGCAGACGAACTTCGGCGCGAACATGCTGGCGCTCGTCGACGGCGTGCCGCGCACGCTCTCGCTGGACGCGTTCATCCGTCACTGGGTGACGCACCAGATCGAGGTCATCGTCCGGCGGACCCGCTTCCGGCTGCGCAAGGCCGAGGAGCGCGCCCACATCCTGCGGGGCCTGCTCAAGGCGCTGGACGCGATCGACGAGGTCATCGCCCTCATCCGGCGCAGCGACACCGTCGAGGTCGCGCGCGAGGGCCTGATGGGCCTCCTGGAGATCGACGAGATCCAGGCCAACGCCATCCTCGAGATGCAGCTGCGCCGCCTGGCCGCCCTGGAGCGCCAGAAGATCGTCGCCGAGCACGACGAGCTCCAGGCGAAGATCAACGAGTACAACGCGATCCTCGCCTCGGAGGAGCGTCAGCGCACCATCGTCAGCGAGGAGCTGGCGCTGATCGTCGACAAGTTCGGCGACGACCGCCGCTCCAAGCTGGTGCCCTTCGACGGTGACATGTCCATCGAGGACCTGATCGCCGAGGAGGACATCGTCGTCACCATCACGCGTGGCGGCTACGTGAAGCGGACGAAGACCGAGGACTACCGCTCGCAGAAGCGCGGCGGCAAGGGCGTGCGGGGCACGAAGCTGAAGCAGGACGACATCGTCGACCACTTCTTCGTCTCCACGACCCACCACTGGCTGCTGTTCTTCACGAACAAGGGCCGGGTCTACCGGGCCAAGGCCTACGAGCTGCCGGACGCCGGCCGGGACGCCCGCGGCCAGCACGTGGCCAACCTGCTGGCCTTCCAGCCGGACGAGCAGATCGCCGAGATCCTGGCGATCCGCGACTACGAGGCCGCGCCTTACCTGGTGCTCGCCACCAAGGCCGGTCTGGTGAAGAAGACTGCGCTGAAGGACTACGACTCGCCGCGCTCGGGCGGTGTCATCGCGATCAACCTCCGTGAGACGGACGAGGGCGCCGACGACGAGCTGATCGGCGCCGAGCTGGTCTCCGCCGAGGACGATCTGCTGCTCATCAGCAAGAAGGCGCAGTCCATCCGCTTCACCGCCACGGACGACGCGCTGCGCCCGATGGGACGCGCGACATCCGGGGTGAAGGGGATGAGTTTCCGCGAGGGCGACGAGCTGCTCTCGATGAATGTCGTCCGGCCGGGTACGTTCGTCTTCACCGCCACCGACGGCGGGTACGCCAAGCGCACCCCCGTCGACGAGTACCGCGTCCAGGGTCGCGGTGGCCTCGGTATCAAGGCCGCCAAGATCGTGGAGGACCGCGGTTCGCTCGTGGGCGCGCTGGTGGTCGAGGAGACGGACGAGATCCTCGCCATCACGCTGTCCGGTGGTGTGATCCGCACGCGAGTCAACGAAGTCAGGGAGACCGGCCGTGACACCATGGGCGTCCAGCTGATCAACCTGGGCAAGCGGGATGCCGTCGTCGGCATCGCGCGGAACGCCGAGGCGGGCAGCGAGGCCGACGAGGTCGACGGTGCCGACGACGCCGAGGGTGTCGAGGCAGCCGAGGGCACCCAGCCCTCGGCCGGGGAGCACGAGGAGTAGAGCGTGAGTGGAGCCACGGGCGCCGGATCGGCCGCTGCCGGAGCTTCTCCTGGAGCGAACGGTGCCCGTGGGTCTGCCACGGACTCCCAGGGGGTTGCGGTGACGGACACTCGAGGGTCCAATCCCTCGTACGAGACCTACAACGGGCCGCTGCCCGGCGACCGCGCGGGAGCGCAGCAGCCGGCGGCAGGGCCGTACCACCCGCCGCAGGCGTACGGTGCTCAGGCGCCGGGCGCGACCGGCGGGGGGCAGAACACCGGGGCGGTGCGCCGGCCGCGGACCGGGGCGCGCACCACGCCCCGGACGCGCAAGGCGCGGCTGCGGGTGGCCAAGGCCGACCCGTGGTCGGTGATGAAGGTGAGCTTCCTGCTCTCCATCGCGCTGGGCGTCTGCACGGTCGTGGCGGCGTCGGTGCTGTGGATGGTCATGGACGCCATGGGCGTCTTCTCGACCGTCGGCGGCACCATCAGCGAGGCGACCGGTTCGAACGAGTCGAACGGCTTCGACCTGCAGTCGTTCCTGTCGCTGCCGCGGGTGCTCATGTTCACCTCGGTGATCGCCGTGATCGACGTGGTGCTGATGACCGCGCTGGCGACGCTGGGCGCGTTCATCTACAACCTGTCGGCCGGCTTCGTGGGCGGCGTGGAGCTCACGCTGGCGGAGGACGAGTAGCGACGCGGCGGGGGGCCGGAGGAACCGATTTTGGGACTGGCCCCCACGTGCGCTAATCTTCAGAAGTCAGCGCGCGGGACACACACCGCAGAGCGCGGCGGGGCTATAGCTCAGTTGGTTAGAGCGCATCCCTGATAAGGATGAGGCCACAGGTTCAAATCCTGTTAGCCCCACAGTGAAGATCGGCCCGGACGGATTATCCGTCCGGGCCGATCTCTTGTGCGTGGCCGGTACGGGGAACGACGTCCGGGCAGGTCACCGATCGGTATCGGTCGGTGTGTAGAGTGGGCGTCAGAAGTCCCCTACGTCAATGAAGGACGAGGTCGCGCGGTGAAGAAGCTTCTCCTGGTCGCACTGGCCGCCATCGGCGGGCTCCTCGTGTACCGCCAGATCCAGGCGGATCGCGCCGAGCAGGATCTGTGGACGGAGGCGACCGACTCCGTGCCCGCAGGTTCGGGTGTGTGAGTCGCAGACTGTTCGTGGGTGAGGCCCCGGCCGCGTGAAGCGGCCGGGGCCTCACGCTTTTTTCCGGGCCGTGACCGACGCCTTCCGGATTCACGTGCGGGAATGCCGTGCTTGCAGCGGCAAAGATGCCGGGGACGGCCGCCGCCCGGGCGGGGCGAAACGTCACCGCGCGCAGACAGCGCCGGGACGGCCGGGGCAGGATAGACCGGCGCCCGGCCGTACGGGGCGAGCGACCCGGCGGTCGCGGGGGCCGTACGGGGCTCGGAGGCGGGCGGAACGGCTACGGACACGAGGAGAAGGCGCGTGGAGACGCAACGGGGGCGGAAGCGGACGGTCGGGGCCCTGATCGCGGCCGTGATCACGACGGGCGCGGCGCTGCCCGGAACGGCGTGGGCGGCCGGCGACGACCCGTACGCCTTCGACGGCGGCGCGCAGCGCGTCCGGGGCGCCCTCACGAGCCTGGACGCCCAGCCGCTGAAGGCGGGGTCGACCTACCGCGACACCATCAAGAGGGACGGCAAGCTCTACTACCGCGTCGACCTCGACGCGAAGGAGAACGCCTACGTCTCCGTCGTGGCCGTGCCCAAGCCGGGCCGGAAGGCGGAGTACGGCGACGGCATCAAGGTCAGCCTCCAGGACGGGTCGAACTCCCAGTGCGGCTACCAGGACGTGTCGTTCGGCTCCGCCGGGTTCACGCGCCCCCTCACCGCGTACGCCCATCGCACGATCGAGGCCGGCAGTTCCACCTGCCAGCAGGCCGGCGCCTACTACGTGCTGGTCGAGCGGACCTCCAAGTCCGTGTCCACGACCGAGGACTGGGACCTGGAGATCCGCCACCTGTCCGAGCCGGGCGTGAAGCAGACCGGGCCCACGGCGCTGCCGGAGAACTGGCCCTCCTCGACTCCCCCGCCGCCCGCGGGCGGCCCGCAGAAGCGGCAGGGCGGCGCCGGGTTCCAGGACGCCACCTCGCTGCGGCAGGGGGAGTGGCGCGCCGACATCAAGCCCGGCCAGACGCTGTTCTACCGGGTCCCGGTCGACTGGGGGCAGCAGATCTTCGCCACCGCCGAGCTGGGCAGCAGCGTGAGCGGCGACGACTACATCGGCAACGCGCTCGTGCTCTCGCTCGACAACCCGGCCCGCGGCCACGTCGACCAGGGCACCGTCAGCTACGACGGCGATCCGGCGACGCTGGCGCTGGACCCGCAGCGGCCGGTGTCCTTCGAGAACCGCCACTCCTCCGACGACGGGACGAGCGCCCTGCGGTTCGCCGGCTGGTACTACCTGTCGGCGACGCTCAGCCCCGAGGTCGCCAAGGCGTACGGCGACAAGCCCGTGCAGCTGTCCCTCCGGGTGAGCGTGACCGGGACGGCGAAGGCCGGACCCGCCTACGACGGGGACGCCGGACCCTTCCGGATCACCGACGACGACCGGGACGCGGCCGCCAGCGGCCAGAGCGGGCCGCAGGCGGCCAGGAGCGGCTCGATGCGGCTGATCGCGGTGGCCGGGATCGGCGCCGGCACCGTGCTCGTGCTCGCGCTCGGGGCGTGGACCATCGTGGCCCGGCGGCGGGCGGCCTGACGACGGCCGCTTCCCGGTCCCGCGCGATCCCGTGCGACACCGGACGGCGGTGAACCGTCAGGACTGGGTGAGCGCCCAGATGCCGACGGCGAAGCAGACCAGCGCGAGGAACAGCACCGGGACCGCCACCTTCGGGGGCGGTCCCGGCCGCCGTGCCGGCGCCGCGGCCGGCACCGGGACCTGGGGCGCGAAGGGGCCGGGGACCTGGGCGGCCTGAGCCGTGTACTGGTGGGTGGCGGCCTGCGGGTACGCGACCGCGGCCGTGGGGGCCTGGGCGAAGTCCGGCGCGGCGGCGGGACGGGGGGAGGCCGTGTGCGCCGGGACCGGGTGCGGCGCCGGGGCCGCCGGCTGCGGGGGGACGGCCTGGCGGGGCGGAGGCGGCAGATGGAAGCTGCCCGTCTCCGAGGGGCCGGGCAGCGGCTGCCGCGACGGCTCCTCGGGCCGCGGCGGCGCGGACGGCGTCCGCGGCTCGGCGGGGGCGTCCTGCGCCGTCTGCCGTGCCGCGGGGGCGGGCGCCGCCTCGGGGCCGTTCGGGCCGAAGCCGGGCGGCAGCGGGCCGATCTGGTCGAAGACCTCGACGGGCTCGTCGTCGGCGCCCGGATCGGCCAGCAGCTCGACGGCGGAGGAGAGCGCCTTGCGCGCCCCCGTGGCCGTCCGGAAGCGGGCCTGCGGGTCGGGCTGCAGCAGCCCGGCGAGCACCTGCCACAGCGGCTCCGGAATGCCCTCGGGGGCGCCCGGGGTGCCGTGGGCCATGAAGTACTCGATCAGGGCCCGCGAGTCGGGCTTCTGGCCCTGGAGCAGGTAGAGCGCGACCAGGCCGACCGCGAACAGGTCGGCCGGGAAGTCCGGCTCGGCGCCCATCATCTGCTCGGGCGCGAAGTAACCGGGCGTCCCCACCACGTAGTTGGTCTCGGTCAGCCGGGGCTCGCCCTTGCGCATCGAGATCCCGAAGTCGGACAGCCGCAGGTGCGGCCGCCCGGTCCCGGTGACGTCGAGCAGGATGTTCGCCGGCTTGATGTCACGGTGCACGACCCCCTCGGCGTGCACCGCCGCCAGACCGGACAGCAGCTGGTCCAGCAGGGTGCAGACGAAGCGGGGCGGCAGCGGGCCGTAGTCCCCGATGACGTGCGCCAGGGAGCCGCCGGCCACCAGATCCATGGTGAACAGCACCTTGTCGTCGTCCGCGGCCCAGCTGGCCGGGGCGAGGACGTGCGGGTGGTCGATCCTGAGCGCCTGCTCGCGCACGAAGCGCAGCAGGGTGTGGGCGTCGCTCTGCTGGAGGACCTTCGCCGCCACGTACCGCCGGCGTCTCTGGTCCCAGGCACGCCAGACCGCTCCGACACCACCCCGCCCGATCGGGTCGATCAGTTCGTACCGACCAGCGAAAACCTCACCCATCGCGCTGCGCCCGCTCCCCGTCGTGCCGTGCCGGCCGGGCCGAGGGGCCCTGCCGGCGGCTCTGCGTCAGTTCTGGTGCGACTCGTAGTGGGCGACCGCGTCGGCGGTGCGCCCGGCGCCGTACACCCGGAGGAACTCTGCCAGCTCCGGGTGGGCCGGGGCGAGGGAGTCGGCCGCATCGATGATGTCGCCCGCGGCCGACACCGACCGCAGCAGCGACTGGATCTCGCGCACCACCCGGCGCACGGTCGGCGCGCCCGAGCTGGTCGTCGTCTGGCTCGTGCCGGTCAGGACGGAACCCCCCTGGGACTTCTTGATCTCGTCCATCCGGTCGGTGGCCTCGGCAGCGCTCACGCTGCCGTCGGCGACCTGGCTCGCGAGTTCCTGCAGGGCCTGGACGCGCTGCACGACGGCCGGGTTGCCGATCTTGGCCCGCTGGCCGCTCATCAGCTGGGAGAGCATGGGTGCGGACAGTCCGAGCACGGCCGCCAGCCTGGCCTGGTTCAGCCCGAGATCGTCGATCAGCCGACGGAAGAGCGCCCCCAGCGGCTCTCCGTACCAACTGCGCTGAAGCTCGCGGGCTCTTGCCGTGGCTTCCTGCTGCGCTGCATCCATTACTTCTCCCCATCCCTGCGGTTCGCCACTGCGAACCTCGATCAGCATCTTACGGAGCGTGGTCGCCCACCGGGAGTCCCAATGTTTTTGCGGGATACCGGGGGTGACCCGGTACTCTGTTCTCGTTCCGGGGCCTTAGCTCAGTTGGTAGAGCGCTGTCTTTGCATGGCAGATGTCAGGGGTTCGACTCCCCTAGGCTCCACCGGAAGAGAGGCCCTCCGACCTGCGTTCTCGCAGTTCGGAGGGCCTCTTTCGGTAGAGATGGGCCACTCGTCCGGTACCGTCCCGAAGACCTACGGGGTCCGGGGCCGCCTCGGACGCGGCAAGTGGCCCGCTTTCCGGGCCCCCCAATGGACCACCCCGGCCGGGCCACCCGCTCCTAGCGTCGTGTCCATGGCGAAACCGTCCCTCCCCGCCCCCCGGGCTCCCCGCGCCCTCCTCGTCGCCCAGCTGAGCAACGCGATCGGCGACGGCGCCTTCTACGTCTCCTCGGCGCTCTACTTCACCCGGATCGTCGGCCTCTCCACCGCCCAGATCGGCATCGGCCTCACCCTGGCCTGGGCCGTCGGCTCGCTCGTCGGCGTACCGCTCGGACACCTCGCCGACCGGCGCGGACCCCGTACGACCGCGGTGCTGCTCGCCCTGACCACGGCCACCGCCGTCGGCTCGTTCCTCGCCATCCGCGCCTTCGTGCCCTTCCTGATCGCGGCCACGGTCTACGCCGCCGCCCAGAGCGGGCTCGCCGCCGCCCGGCAGGCCCTGCTCGCCGGACTGGTCGAGCCGGCGGCCCGCACCGAGGTGCTGGCGCGCCTGCAGTCCACCCTCAACGCGGGACTCGCCGTCGGCGCCGGGCTCGGCGGACTCGCCCTGCACGCCGGCACGCGCGGCGCCTACCTCGCCGTCTTCGCCCTGGACACGGTCGGCTTCCTGGTCTGCGCCCTGGTGCTCCTGCGCCTGCCGGCCGTGCCCGGCACCCCCGCCACGGCCGCCGGCGAACCGCGACTGGCGGTGCTCCGCGACCGCCCGTACGCGCTGCTCACGCTCCTCA
Source organism: Streptomyces sp. NPDC048338 (assembly GCF_043201055.1). NCBI lineage: Bacteria > Bacillati > Actinomycetota > Actinomycetes > Kitasatosporales > Streptomycetaceae > Streptomyces > Streptomyces sp. NPDC048338. The sequence goes on along the minus strand of NZ_JBICYQ010000003.1, from coordinate 472,968 downwards.
ACGCCCTGCTGCTCCTGCGCCTGCCGCTGCTCAGCCTCGCCCTGCCTCTGTGGATCGTGCAGCGCACCTCGGCGCCGGGCTGGACCGTGTCGGCGCTGTTCGTCCTCAACACCGGGGCCGTGACGCTCTTCCAGGTCCGCACGGCCCGCGCGGTGACCGGCCTGCCGGAGGCCACCCGGGCGGTGCGCGTCTCGGGGATCGTCATGCTCGCCTCGTGCGCGGTCTTCGCCGTGACCGCGGCCGGCCTCGGCACGTGGACGACGGTCGCCGTCCTCGTCCTCGGCGCCGCGCTCCAGGTCGCCGCCGAGATGCGGCACTCCGCCGGGGCCTGGCAGATCGGACTGGCGCTCGCCCCGGCCGACCGGATCGGCCAGTACCAGGGCTTCTACGGCACCGGGGTCCCGCTCGCCCGCACGCTCGGCCCGCTGCTGGTGACCACGTTCCTCGTGACCTGGGGCGTCCCCGGATGGTTCGTGTTCGGCGGAGTCTTCCTCGTGGCCGCGGCGGCGACGGCGCCCGCCGTGCGCTGGGCGGAGCGTTCCCGGCCGCCGGCCGGGCGGCCCGCCGGGCCCGTGACCGCGCCGCCCGCGTCGGCCTCCGGCGGCGAGCTCGCCGGCAGCCGCTGAGCCGGACGGGTGGTGTTCATCGGAAGAACTGCGCGGCAGCGGCGTCGCTCCGGGCATTCCGGGACCGCGTACACATCATGAGAAAGGTATGTAAAGCGCGCAACTCGAAATGAACCATCCGAGAACGTCCCGCAAGAGAAAGCGAGGGGCCATGGCCACCGCCAAGGTCAAGCAGTTCTGGACCGCCTTCATCTCCGTACTCTTCGCCCTGCTCGCCTCCGTCGGCCTGGCGAGCACCGCCACCGCCGCGCAGGCACCCGCCGTCCAGCAGCCGGAGGAGCCGGCCACCGGCGCCACCGTCCACACCACCGAGACGCGCGCCCTCGCCGCCGCCGTGCCGGAACAGCGGGCGAACCAGTGGAACCCGGTCCGCGACCGCTCGCTGCCGCCGACGATCAAGCAGCGCATCGGCGCCGAGGCACACGGGTCCTCGCCCTCCGTACGCCACCTGCGCACCGACTCCTCGATCGACACCGACGCCGCCGAGCAGTCCGAGCTGTCGGGCGTGGCCCTCGCCTCCGCGGCGTGACGCCGCCGCTTCCGCCGGTCCCGTGCACGTCGTCACCGGCGTCCGCCCGTCCGGCCCGACCGACCGGCCGTCCACCGGGACGCAGGGAGCCGTCGTTCCGATCCCCGCAGTCACCGGAGTCCACACGGTCCCCGCAGTTCACACCGTCCACGCGGTCCGTGCGGTGTTCGAAGCACAAGCAGCCCGGGCAGCCGTTGCGGCCCAGGCAGACGGTGCGGCTCGGACAGGCCGTGCAGCCCGAGTCCGTCCGGCAGTCCGTGCGGGTCACCCGGGTCCCCGCGCGTCCCGCTGAATCCGCCGTACCCGCGGCAGACGCGGTCCACCCGGAACCCGCACCGCACCCGGAACCCACAGCCCACTCAGCCCGCCGGAACCACTCAGCCCGCCGGAACGGCCGGGCCCGTCCCCCACACCCAGCGACTTCACCCCACGCGAACCACCCGGAACGCGCACGCCGTACGGCTCACGCATTCCAGGCGGCCCACGCAGGGAGATCCCGCGGTCAGCGGCGCTCGTCGCCCTTCGACTCGTCCTCGGAGGCATCGGCCTCGGCCTGCTTGGCCTCCACCTCGGCTTCGAGAGACCCACTGCCGTCGACGGACGACAGGGTCGTCCTCTCGTCCACCTCGGTGGGCTCGGGCGGCTCGACCAGCCAGTCGGGGTTGGCCTGCTTGTCCCACCACTTCCATGCGGCGAACGCGCAGCCGGCCAGCAGGCCGACGACGACGAGCCGCTTGGCGACGCGTCCGGCCGTGGCCCGACGCTCGTGCTTCCTCACGATCTTCTGAATCTCCTTCGGCGTCACCTGACCGCGGAGCGCGGCCCAGGCGGCGAGGGAGCGTGACCCGGCCTCATCGAGAACGGGACCGGTCGCTGCGACCGCCTGTTCCACACGAGGAACGGTGTAGTCGGCTGCCTGACGGGCGGCCTTGCGGGTCTCGAGCGCTGCGCGTTGCGCCGCGTCCTCGACCTGCGGCGGTACATGCGGTGCGACGTAGGCGTCGTACTGCACACGTGCCTGGGCGCGGGCCTGTTGAGCGGCCTTCGAGACCTTCGGCGCGAGTCGGACGCGTGCCTCGTGCGCATAGAGCGCGGCGTGGTCCTTTGCCGTGCCTGCGTACTGCACGGCGTGCTCCCTGGCCGTGACGGCGTAGGGCGCCACCACATCCGCCGCGTGCAGCACGCTTTCCCTGGCCGAATCGGTCGCGGCGCGCACGCTGTCCATCCGGGTCACGAGAACCTCCTCCTCGATGGCGGTGTCTGTTTTTCGCCTGTCCACCCTTTTCGAAATCATGCCTGCCCTTTCGCGGTCCGGCATGCGGGGCGGGCATCCGGGGCATGCGAGGATCGGTCCGCCAGTACACCTGAGGGAAGGCGGATCGTGGCCGAGCAGCTCTACGCCACTCTGAAGACCAGCCACGGCGACATCGAGATCCGGCTGATGCCGTTCCACGCGCCGAAGACGGTCAAGAACTTCGTCGAACTCGCCAAGGGCGAGCGCGAGTGGACCGACCCCACCACCGGCAAGGTCTCCACGGACCCCCTCTACGACGGCACGGTCTTCCACCGGGTCATCAAGGACTTCATGATCCAGGGCGGCGATCCGCTGGGGAACGGCACCGGCGGCCCCGGCTACGAGTTCGCCGACGAGTTCCACCCCGAGCTGTACTTCGACCGTCCCTACCTGCTGGCCATGGCCAACGCGGGTCCGGGCACCAACGGGTCGCAGTTCTTCATCACGGTGAGCGCCACGATGTGGCTGAACCGCAAGCACACCATCTTCGGCGAGGTCGTCGGGGCGCAGAGCAGGAAGGTCGTCGACGCGATCGCCACCACCGAGACCACGCCGCGCACCGAGCGGCCGGTCCGGGACGTGGTCATCGAGACGGTCGTCATCGAGAGCCGCTGACCGCCCGCACCCGCGGGCCCGCGCGCCCGTCCCCACCCGCCCCGCAGCGCGCCGGACCGGCGGGGAACCTTTTCGCCCCGCCCGTCCGTATGGAGGGCGGGGCGGTGTCGTGCGCGCCCCCAGCTGCCCATCTCCCCGGGAGGACGTCCATGGAGCCGGAGTCCGGCCTGCCGCGCTGTTACCGCCACCCGGACGTCGACACCGGCATCCGGTGCACGCGGTGCGAGAAGCCGATCTGCCCGCAGTGCATGGTCTCCGCCTCGGTCGGCTTCCAGTGCCCCGACTGCGTACGCAACGGTTCCGGCACCGGCCACGCGGCCACGGCCAACCAGCCGCGCACCCTCGCCGGTGGACGCGTGGCCGGCGACGGCCGCCTCGTCACCAAGATCCTCATCGCGATCAACCTCGCCCTCTTCATCGCCGTCCAGGTGGCCGGCGACCGGCTCGTGGACCAGCTGGCGCTGATCGGCTACGCGTACGACCCGGGGCTCGGCGAGGTCGTCGGCGTCGCGGACGGCGAGTGGTACCGGCTGCTGACGGCGACGTTCCTGCACCAGGAGATCCCGCACTTCGTCTTCAACATGCTGGGCCTGTGGATCATCGGCGGGATCGTGGAACCCGAGCTCGGGCGGCTGCGCTACGTCGTGCTCTGCCTGCTCTCCGGTCTCTCCGGCACCGCGCTCGCCTATCTGCTCGCCGCGCCGAACCAGCCCTCGCTGGGTGCCTCGGGCATCGTCTTCGGCCTGATCGGCGCCTGGGCGGTGCTCGCCCGCCGCCGCCGCTACGACATGCGGCCGGTGGCCCTCTTCGTGGGCCTGTCGCTGCTGCTGACGTTCACCCGCCCCGGCATCTCCTGGGAGGCGCACATCGGCGGCCTCGTCGGAGGAGCCCTGGTGGCCTACGGGCTGCTGCACGCGCCGCGGGCCAAGCGGGACCTGGTGCAGTACGCGGCCTGTGGACTGGTGCTGGTGATCGATCTGGGGATGATCCTCACCCGCTCGGTCGCGCTCACCTGAGCGAGGGACGCTGTGGACGAGCCCGTACCAAGCTTTCCCCAGAGTTATCCACAGCGCGTGGCGGATCTTGTGCGTCCCGTGGGGAACGACTGCGCCCCTCGTCCCTGAGCTGGTGTTTTCCAGTAGGGATGAGGGGCGCGGCACTCCCTGGACGGGGTTGCGGCAGTCACACCGGCGTCAACCTCGTGTGAGTTATCCACAGATCTTCGTAAGTTATCCAGTGCTGTGCACAACGCTGTGGATAACCTCAGGGCAAGGCTTGACCGGCGGGGCGGGAAGGGCTACTTCCACTGCGTCGATACGCCGAACCCCGCCGCGATGAAGCCGAAGCCCACCACGATGTTCCAGTTGTTGATCGACTTCACCGGCAGCGTGCCGTCGGTGACGTAGAAGACCACGATCCACACCAGTCCGATGAGGAACAGGGCCAGCATCACCGGAGCCACCCAGCTGCGGTTGGTCAGCTTGATGTTGGTGGCCTGCTTGGCGGGCGGAGGCGTGAAGTCGGCCTTCTTGCGGATCCGTGACTTCGGCACGAGGGACTCTCCTGTCGATGCGCTGCGTGACCGCGCAGATAACTGTGGCTGGCGCCGGGATGTGACGCAGGAGGACCACTGCGTCCCCCGGGCGTCCGTTAGCGTAGTGCTTCCGCGGCACCGAAGGGGATCAGGGTACGTTGAGCAATTCCGCCGACTCTCCCTCCGGACCGGGCCGACCTGGACGATGGCGGCCGGTCCGGCTGCTGACCGCTGCCGTTTTCGCCCTCGCCGGGCTGATCTTCGTCACCAGCTTCATCACCGCCAAAGGCACCAATCTCCGCACCGACGCCTCGCTCCTGCGGCTCTCCGACCTGATCGAGGAGCGCAGCCACAAGAACGCCGGCCTCGACGAGTCCACCGCGGCGGTGCGCGACCAGGTCGACTCCCTGGCGGCCCGCGACGACGGCTCCACCAGGGCCGAGGACGCCCGGCTGCACGCCCTGGAGGAGGCCGCGGGGACGACCGAGACCTCCGGCCCGGGGCTGACCGTCACCCTCGACGACGCCCCGGCCGACGCCCAGGCGGCCCCCGGCTACCCGGAGCCCCAGGCCAACGACCTGGTCATCCACCAGCAGGACCTCCAGGCCGTGGTGAACGCCCTGTGGAAGGGCGGCGCCAAGGGGATCAAGGTCATGGACCAGCGGCTCATCTCGACCAGCGCCGTGCGCTGCGTGGGCAACACCCTGATCCTCCAGGGCCGGGTCTACTCCCCGCCGTACAAGATCACCGCGGTGGGTGACCGGGACAGGCTGAACAAGGCGCTCACGGACTCCCCGGCGATCCAGAACTACCAGCTGTACGTGAAGGCCTACGGGCTCGGCTGGAAAGTCGACGAGCACAGGGCGGTGACTCTTCCCGGCTACTCGGGCACAGTGGATCTCCACTACGCGAAGCCTGTGGGCTAGGGACGCTCCGGGACGTGGCGCCGCCGTTCCGGCGGGGCTCCCCGGAGCGGTCCCGGGGTCCGGACGGGCCTCAGCCGCGGGGAGGTCCGGCCGGTGTCGGTGCGACTGATCGTCAGGACGTTCAGCGAGCTGTGCATCACCGCCGGATCCCTGATCGTCCTCTTCGTCGTCTACGTGGTCCTGTGGACCGGCGTGCAGGCCGACGGCGCCGCGGCCGGACAGATCGACACGCTCCACAGGGAATGGCGGGACCGGCCCGCCGCGGCCCCCACGGCCGCCCCCGACCCGGCACCCGCCCGGCGCTACGAGGCCGGCCGCGGCATCGCCGTCATGTACGTCCCGCGCCTGGGCCGCGACTGGGAGTGGCCCGTCCTGGAGGGCACCGGGACCGGCGTCCTGAAGAAGGGCCTCGGCCACTACGCCACCGGCGCCCGGCTCGGCGGCACCGGCAACTTCGCGGTGGCCGGCCACCGCCGCACCTACGGAGATCCGTTCAAGGACTTCCCCCGGCTGCGCGCCGGTGACGCGGTCGTCCTGACCGACGGGACGACCTGGTACACCTACCGCGTCGCCCGGTCCCCGTACCGGACGGTGCCCACCGACACCGGCGTGATCGCGCCGGTGCCCGCGCCGCTGCGGAAGGGCGCGGCCGCCTTCGACGGGCCGGGCCGGTACCTGACGCTCACCACCTGCGACCCGGAGTGGGGCAGCAGCCACCGGCTGGTCGTCTGGGCCCACCTGGACGCCACCCAGCCTGTGACGCAGGGCAAGCCGCCGTCTTTGGGCAGCTGACGCCTCGCGGGGACATCGACCCGTACTCTGGGTGCCGTAACGAACGGAAGGGGCAGCGGACGTCATGTACGGCTGGATCTGGCGGCATCTGCCGGGCAACGCGTGGGTGCGGGGACTCCTGTCGCTCGTACTGGTCCTCGCGGTCGTCTACGCGCTCTTCCAGTACGTGTTCCCCTGGGCGGAGCCGCTGCTTCCGTTCAACGATGTGACGGTGGACGGCCAGTGAGCGCGCGGATTCTCGTCGTCGACAACTACGACAGCTTCGTCTTCAACCTCGTTCAGTACCTCTACCAGCTCGGCGCCGAGTGCGAGGTGCTGCGCAACGACGAGGTCGAACTGGGCCACGCCCAGGACGGTTTCGACGGCGTCCTGCTGTCGCCCGGCCCCGGAGCGCCCGAACAGGCCGGTGTCTGCATCGACATGGTGCGCCACTGCGCCGCAACCGGCGTGCCCGTCTTCGGCGTCTGCCTCGGCATGCAATCCATGGCCGTCGCCTACGGCGGAGTCGTCGACCGCGCCCCCGAGCTGCTCCACGGGAAGACCTCGCTCGTCACCCACGGCGGCCAGGGCGTCTTCGCCGGGCTGCCCTCGCCGTTCACCGCGACCCGCTACCACTCGCTGGCCGCCGAGCCCGCCGCGCTGCCGGACGAGTTGGAGGTCACCGCCCGGACCGACGACGGCATCATCATGGGACTGCGCCACCGTGACCTGGCCGTCGAGGGCGTGCAGTTCCACCCCGAGTCGGTGCTGACCGAGCACGGCCACCTGATGCTCGCCAACTGGCTGGAGCAGTGCGGCGACCAGGGGGCGGTCGGACGGTCGGCGGGCCTCGCGCCGGTGGTGGGCAAGGCCGTCGCGTGACCGCGGGGTCGCCTTGGTTCCGGGCGACGGACCCGCCGGAGGGGGAGCCGGAACCCGGCGTCGCGCCCCCGGCCGCGTCCGTGCCCGAGCCGGCGCCCGTGCCGGCGTACGAGGCGTCCCCCGAGACGGCCTACGGGGCCGGATACGCGGGCGGTCACGCGGCCGGCGGGTACGAGACGCCGTCGCCGTCCTACGACGCCACGGCGTACACCGACACGTCCTACCCGGGCGCGTACCCGTCCGCCGCCGCGGAGCCGCTGCCGCGACAGCCCGAGTACGGGACGGGGGACGCCGCGCCCGGATACACCTCCGGGTACGAGCCGACGGCGCCCGAGCAGGCGTACGAGCCGACGGCCGCCGCCGGGTACGCTCCGCAGGCCCCTGAGCAGGCGTACGAGCCGCCCGCCCCCGAGGCCGCCGCGTACGGCACGACGGCCCCCGAGGCCGTGTACGAGCCGATACCGGCCGCCGAGGAGTCCTACGAGCCCCACGACGAGACGATGGCTCTGCGGTCCGTGGAGCGGCCTCCAGTGCCCGAGCCGGGCCCGGGACGGGCCGAGCGCCGGCGGGCCGCCAAGGGCCGCGGGAGGCGTGCCGCACCCGCGGCGGCCGCGACCGCCACGACGGCGCCCGCGGCCCCGCTCTCGCGCGTCGAGGCCCGGCGGGCCGCCCGGGCCCGCAAGGAGAGCGTCGGCGTCGTCGCCAGCCGCGTCGTGGGCGAGCTGTTCATCACCTTCGGCGTCGTCATGCTGCTGTTCGTCACGTACCAGTTGTGGTGGACGAACGTCCGCGCCGGGCAGCAGACCGACCGGGCCAAGCAGCAGATCGAGAACGACTGGTCGCAGGAGAAGAAGGGCGACGTCCCGGCCGCCTTCGAGCCGGGCCAGGGCTTCGCGATCATGTACATCCCCAAGCTGGACGTGGTCGTCCCCATCGCCGAGGGCATCAGCAAGCCCAAGGTCCTGGACCGGGGCATGGTCGGCCACTACGCGGAGGGCACCCTCAAGACGGCGATGCCCGCCGACAAGGAGGGCAACTTCGCGGTGGCCGGCCACCGCAACACGCATGGCGAACCGTTCCGCTACATCAACCAGTTGCAGCCGGGCGACCCGATCGTCGTCGAGACGCGGGACGCCTACTACACGTACGAGATGGCGAGCATCCTTCCGCAGACCTCCCCGTCGAACGTCTCGGTGATCCGTCCGGTGCCCGAGGGCTCCGGCTTCAAGGGGCCCGGCCGCTACATCACGCTGACGACCTGCACCCCCGAGTTCACGAGCACGTTCCGCATGATCGTCTGGGGCAAGATGGTCGAGGAGCGCCCGCGCAGCAAGGGAAAACCCGATGCCCTCGTAGGCTGAGGCGCTGAGATCACCACCCCTCCAGACGGGACGACGTAGTGGCACGTGCGCGCAACCGGATCGCAGGCTTCATCAGCGTCCTCGGCGAGCTCCTCATCACGGCCGGGCTCGTGCTCGGCCTGTTCGTCGTCTACTCGCTGTGGTGGACCAACGTCCTGGCCGACCGTGCCGCCGACAAGGAGGGCGACCAGGTCCGCGACCACTGGGCGGCCGGCCCGGGAGCCCTGGACACCAAGGACGGCATCGGCTTCCTCCACGTCCCGGCCATGGACGACGACGAGATACTCGTCAAGAAGGGCACCGACACCGCCATCCTCAACAACGGTGTCGCCGGCTACTACACCGAGCCGATCAAGTCGGCCCTGCCGCAGGACAAGCAGGGCAACTTCACGCTCGCGGCGCACCGCGACGGACACGGCGCGAAGTTCCACAACATCCACAAGCTGAAGAACGGCGACGCGATCGTCTTCGAGACCAACGACACCTGGTACGTGTACAAGGTCTACCGGACGATGCCGTCGACGACGAAGTACAACGTGGACGTCCTGCAGCCGGTCCCCAAGGGATCGGGCCGCACCAAGCCGGGCCGCTACGTCACGCTGACGACGTGCACGCCGATGTACACCTCGGACTTCCGCTACATCGTGTGGGGCGAGCTGGAACGCACGGAGAAGGTCGACCACGACCGCACGCCTCCGGCGGAGCTGCGCTGACGCTCCACGGCCCTCGCGGGTGTACATGAGAAGAGCCCCGGCATCCTGGACGCCGGGGCTCTTCTCGTGGTGCGGTCGGGCGGCTAGTCGAAGATGCCGCCGTTGTTGTTCCCGCCGAACGTCTTCACGTTGATCGCCTGGTTCGGCTGGCCCGGGGTGCCGGCCGGGACGTCCTGTTCCCGGATGCGGGCGTTGCCGTCGTTCGATCCGTCGATGTTGCCGAGCTGGTAGCCGGCGGCGGCGAGCGTCTGGCGTGCCTGGTCCAGGGTCTGGCCGAACAGGTTGGGCACCGGCTGTCCCGTCGGCTGCTGCGGGCCCCGGGAGACCTTCAGCGTGATCTGGACGTCCTTGGCCTGATTGGTGTTCCCGTTCGGGTTCTGTCCCACGACCGTGTTGGCGGGCTGGTCGCTGTCGACCTCCTGGCGGCCGACGTTCGTGAAGCCGAGCAGCTTCAGGTCCTGGACCGCCTGGTCGAAGGGGCGTCCGGTGACGTCCGGCAGCTGGGACTTCTCCTGCTTGGCCACCGTGATGACGACCGTGGAGTTCTTCTCCGCCTGGGAGCCGCCCTCGGGCTTCTGCTTCAGGACGGTGCCCGGGTCCTCGTCGGACTCCTCCTGCTTGACCTCGACCGTGAAGCCCTTGTCCTTGAGCTGCTGCTCGGCGGAGTCGCGGGACTTCTCGGTGACGTCCGGCACCTCGATGAGCGGGGCGCCCTCGGAGAGGGTGACCGTGATCGTCTCGTTGACGTTCATCTTGGCCGTGCCGTCCGCGACGGGGCTCTGCTTGCAGATGGTGCCCTTGGGCTGGTCGCAGCGCTCGGTGCCGCTGGAGGTCACCTTGACCTGGCTGTTGACCGCCAGGCCCTCGGCTTCCTTGAGCGTCTTGCCGACGAACTGCGGCACGATCACCTGGTCCGCGCCGTCCTTGCCGCTGACGAGCGAGCGGCCGATCAGGATCGCGCCGACCAGCACCAGGATGCCCGCCAGCACCAGCAGGATCGTCGAGGTGTTCGACTTCTTCTGCCGGCGGCGGTCCGGGCGGTCGTCGTAGCCGTAGCCGCCGTCGTCCGGGTTCATGGGCGGCAGCATGGAGGTCTGGCCGGCCGGGTCGGCCTGGCGCAGCGCCGTCGTCGGCTGGTCGTCCGGCGCGTAGCCGCCGTAGCCGCCGCCGTACGCCACGGCTCCCATGCCCGCGGCGGCCGCGACCGGCTGACCGTCGAGGCAGGCCTCGATGTCGGCGCGCATCTCGTCCGCGGACTGGTAGCGGTAGTCGGGGTCCTTGACCAGTGCCTTCAGGACGATGGCGTCCATCGGGGGCGTGATCTCGGGGTCGAAGTTGCTCGGGGGCTGCGGTTCCTCGCGGACGTGCTGGTACGCGACGGCGACCGGGGAGTCGCCGACGAACGGCGGCCGGACGGTGAGCAGCTCGTAGAGCAGGCAGCCGGTGGAGTACAGGTCGGAGCGGGCGTCGACCTGCTCGCCCTTGGCCTGCTCCGGGGAGAGGTACTGCGCCGTGCCGATGACCGCCGAGGTCTGCGTCATGGTCATGCCGGAGTCGCCCATGGCGCGCGCGATGCCGAAGTCCATGACCTTGACCTGGCCGGTGCGCGTCAGCATGACGTTCGCCGGCTTGATGTCGCGGTGCACGATGCCGGCGCGGTGCGAGTACTCCAGCGCCTGGAGAATGCCGACCGTCATCTCGAGCGTGCGCTCGGGCAGCAGCTTGCGCCCGGAGTGCAGCAGCTCGCGCAGGGTCGAGCCGTCGACGTACTCCATCACGATGTACGGGATGGACACGCCGTCGACGTAGTCCTCGCCCGTGTCGTAGACGGCGACGATCGCCGGGTGGTTGAGCGAGGCGGCCGACTGGGCCTCACGGCGGAACCGGGCCTGGAAGGACGGGTCGCGGGCGAGGTCGGCCCGCAGCGTCTTCACGGCGACGGTGCGGCCGAGCCGGGTGTCGTGGGCGAGGTAGACCTCCGCCATGCCACCACGGCCGAGCACCGAGCCCAGCTCGTACCGGCCGCCGAGGCGACGCGGCTCTTCCATAACTGATCCAGCCCTCTCCGTCTGTCCCGACCGCACCCGTGTGTGGTCCGGCGGTGTGCTGTTCGCGCATACGCTACCGGCCACGGGAAGGGGTTCCGCCCGTGACCGGCACCTGATACCTGACCGGTACCTGGCCGGTGCCCGGCCGTGGGGTCAGCTCCTGCTCTTCAGGACCGCCTTCATCACGGCCTTGGCGATCGGGGCGGCCAGGCCGCCACCGCTGATGTCCTCGCGGTCGGTGCCCTCGGAGTCCTCGACGATGACGGCGACGGCGACCGGGGAGCCCTGCGAGGTCTTGGCGTAGGAGATGAACCAGGCGTAGGGACGCTTGGCGTTCTTCGCGCCGTGCTGGGCGGTTCCGGTCTTGCCGCCGACCTTCACGCCGTCCATCTCGACGTCGGCGTTGCCGCCGGTGCCGTTGGTGACGACGTTCTCCATCATGGTCTGGATGAGCTGGGCGTTCTGCTGCGAGACCGGGCGGCTCATCTCCTCGGGCTCGGTCTTCTTGAGCACGTCGAGGTTGGGGGCGCGGAGCTCCTGGATCATGTACGGCTTCATGAGCTTGCCGTCGTTCGCGATCGCGGAGGCGACCATCGCCATCTGCAGCGGGGTCGTCGCGGTGTTGAACTGGCCGATGGAGGAGAGCGCGTTGCCGCCGCGGTCGGCCTCCTTGTCGTACACGGAGGCGGCGGAGCGGACCGGGGTGAACTGCTCGGCGTTGAAGCCGAACTTCTCGGCCATCTCGACCATCTTGTCGCGGCCCACGTCGTCGCCGAGCTTGGCGAAGACGGAGTTGCAGGAGATCTCCAGGGCCCGGTTGAGGCTGGCGTTGGCGCAGCCCTGGGCGTGGTTGACCATCGGCTTGCTGGAGAGCGGGATCTTCCAGCCCTCGGGGGTGTCGGTCGCCGCGTTGATGTCGGTGACCTTGCCGTTCTCCAGCGCGGCCGCGGCCGTGACGACCTTGAAGACGGAGCCGGGCGGGTAGATCTCGCGGATCGCCCGGTTCAGCTTCGGCTTGTTCTTGTCCTTCTCCAGGGCGACCCAGGCCTTCTCGTCGTCGCCGGAGTAGCCGGCGAAGGAGGAGGGGTCGTAGGAGGGGGTGGACGCCATCGCGAGGATCTTGCCGGTGGACGGTTCGAGGGCGACGACCGCGCCCGTCTTGTCGCCGAGGCCCTTGAACGCGGCCTTCTGGGCGGCGCCGCTCAGGGTGGTGACGACGTCGCCGCCCTTCTTCTTCTCGCCCGTGAACATCGCCATGGTGCGGTCGAAGAAGAGCCGGTCGTCGTTGCCGGTGAGGATGCCGTCCTCGATCTTCTCGATCTGGTTGGCGTCGTAGGCCTGGGAGGCGTAGCCGGTGACGGGCGACCACATCGGGCCGTCGGTGTAGGTCCGCTTGAACCGGTAGAACGTGTCGCCGGAGTCGACGGATCCGGTGATCGGCTTGCCGTCCACGATGATGTTGCCGCGCTTGTTGGCGTACCGCTCGATCATCACGCGCTTGTTCGTCGGATGGGCGTTCAGCTCGTCGGCGCGGACGTACTGGATCCAGTTGTCCCGCAGCAGCAGCGCGAGGACCAGCAGGCCGCAGAAGATCGCGACCCGGCGCAGGGGCTTGTTCACGGACGGACCACCTGGGTCATCTCGGCGTCGGGGGACGGGGCGGGGGCGGGCGCCGGGCGGCGCGCGGTGTCGCTGATCCGGATCAGGATGCCGATCAGGGCCCAGTTGGCGATCACGGAGGATCCGCCGTACGCGAGGAACGGCATCGTCATACCGGTCAGCGGGATGAGGCCCATCACGCCGCCGGCGACGACGAAGACCTGGAGCGCGAAGGCGCCGGACAGGCCCATGGCGAGCAGCTTGCCGAACGGGTCGCGGGCGGCGAGGGCGGTGCGGACGCCGCGCTCGATGATCAGGCCGTAGAGGAGCAGGAAGGCCATCACGCCGGCCAGTCCGAGCTCCTCGCCGACGGTGGCGAAGATGAAGTCGGAGTTGGCGGCGAAGCCGATGAGGTCGGAGTTGCCCTGGCCGAGGCCGGTGCCGAGGATGCCGCCGGAACCGAACGACATCAGGACCTGGCTCATCTGCTGGCAGGCGGCGGAGCCTTCGGTCGCGCAGGCGAAGGGGTCCTTCCAGGCGTCGACACGGGCCTGGACGTGGCCGGCGAAGGAGGCGACGCCGACCGCGCCGACGACCGACATCAGCAGACCCATGACGATCCAGCTGGTCCGCTCGGTGGCGACGTACAGCATGATCACGAACATGCCGAAGAACAGCAGCGAGGTGCCGAGGTCGTTCTCGAAGACCAGGATGAGGAGGCTGACGGCCCAGATCGTGAGGATCGGGCCGAGGTCGCGGCCGCGCGGCAGGTAGAGCCCCATGAAGCGGCGGCTGGCCAGGGCGAGCGCGTCCCGCTTCACCATCAGGTAGCCGGAGAAGAACACCGCGAGGACGATCTTGGCGAACTCGCCGGGCTGGATGGAGAAGCCGCCGACGTTGATCCAGATCTTGGCGCCGAAGACGTCCGAGCCGAGGCCGGGGACGAGCGGCAGCAGCAGCAGGACGAGGGCGGCCACCATCGAGATGTACGTGTAGCGCTGCAGGACCCGGTGGTCCTTCAGGAGCAGCAGCACGCCGACGAACATGGCGATGCCGATCGCCGAGTACAGCATCTGCTTGGGGGCGTCCGGGCTGAAGCTCTTGTACAGCCGCATCGACTGCGCGATCAGCCGCGGCGACTGGTCCAGTCGCCAGATCAGCACCAGGCCGAGGCCGTTGAGCAGGGTCCCGAGGGGGAGCAGCAGCGGGTCCGCGTAGGGCGCGAACTTGCGCACCACGAGATGGGCGACGCCCGCGAGCAGGCCGAGGCCGAGCCCGTAACCGGCCATGCCCGGGGGCACCGTGCCGTCCAGCGCCAGGCCGACGTTGAGGTACGCGAACACCGGGATGACGACGGCGAACGCGAGCAGCGCAAGCTCGGTGTTGCGGCGGCTCGGCGCCTCGATGGCGCCGATGGTGGTCGTGTTGGTGACAACGCTCATGGTGGTGAAAGGCCCCCTACGGGTGCTTACTGCTTGCCGCAGTTCGAGGCCAGCTTCTGCTCGTCCTCCGAGAGGGTGGGGCCCGGGGAGGGAGCGGCTGCGGTGGGCTTGGTGGACGGTGCGGTCGAGGGCGCCGCGGTGCCGGTGGTGGGCGGCGGCGTGCTCGCCTTGTCCGCGGCGTCGGCGGCGGCCTTGCGGCGCTGCTCGGACTTCTTGCAGGCCGAGGCCTGCAGCGACAGTTCCTGGATCTTGGTCTGCGCCTTGGGGAGGTTGCCGCCCGCGATCGTCTCCTCGACCTGCTTCCGCTGGTAGGCCGGGAGGTACTTGAGTTCGATCTCGGGGTGGTCCTTCTCCACCTCCGAGAGCGAGACCCAGGCCAGGTCCTGGCTGATGCCGCGGTACAGCGCCACGTGCTGGTCCTTGGAGCCGACGTAGTACTGCGTCTGCGTCCAGCGGTAACCGCCGTACAGGCCGCCGCCGATCACGGCGATGGCGAGCAGCAGGAAGAAGCTCCGCTTCAGCCACCTGCGGCCGGTGCGCGGCTTGTCGAAGTCCTCGTCGGTGTAGGCGCCGAAGGACCCCTGCGGCGGCATCCCGCCGTAGCCGTGGTCACCGCCGCCGCTGCCGGGCGGGCCGAACCCGCCCGCCGGGGGCTGCTGGTGGGGCGCCGTGCGGCCGAGGCCGGAGGCGCGGCCGGCGGGGGTCTGCATGGCCCCGCCGTCGTTCAGCTGGGCCGCCTGGTTCTCGGCGACCGCGCCGACGATGACCGGGGTGTCGCTGAGGTGTCCGGCGAGGGTGTCGCCGCCGTCGACGTCGAGGACGTCGGCCACGATCACCGTGATGTTGTCGGGGCCGCCGCCGCGCAGCGCGAGCTGGATCAGCTCCTGCACGGTCTCCTGCGGGCCCTGGTAGCTGGCGAGGGTGTCCTCCATCGTCTGGTGCGAGACGACTCCGGACAGCCCGTCGGAGCAGATCAGGTAGCGGTCTCCGGCCCGGACCTCACGGATCGACAGGTCGGGTTCGACGTGGTCGCCGCTGCCCAGCGCGCGCATCAGCAGCGAGCGCTGCGGGTGCGTGGTGGCCTCTTCCTCGGTGATCCGGCCCTCGTCGACGAGCCGCTGGACCCAGGTGTGGTCCTGGGTGATCTGCGTCAGCACCCCGTCCCGCAGCAGGTACGCGCGGGAGTCGCCGACGTGGACGAGGCCCAGGCGCTGGCCGGTCCACAGCAGGGCGGTGAGCGTGGTGCCCATGCCCTCCAGCTGCGGGTCCTCCTCGACCATCATCCGCAGCTGCTCGTTGGCGCGCTGAACGGCGGCACCGAGCGAGGTGAGGATGTCGGAGCTGGGGACGTCGTCGTCGAGCGTGACGATGGTGGAGATCACCTCGGAGGAGGCGACCTCACCGGCGGCCTGGCCGCCCATGCCGTCGGCGATCGCGAGGAGCCGGGGCCCGGCGTAGCCGGAGTCCTCGTTGCCCTCGCGGATCATGCCCTTGTGCGACCCGGCGGCGAAGCGCAGTGACAGACTCATGCGCACCTGCCCTGTCGACGCTGCGTCGGGGTACAGCCGGTCTCGAGCCACACTGCCCACCCTCCGGTCAGGAGCCCGTGCCGGTCCGCGGTCCGGACCTGCCGGTCCGCCGCGCGGCCCTTCGTGGGGACCACCTCGGCCCGCTCGCTCCGCTCGCTCATTGTCGTACTACTTCCGCAGCTCGATGACGGTCTTGCCGATGCGGATCGGCGCGCCCAGCGGAATCGGCGTCGGGGTGGTGAGACGGGTCCGGTCGAGATACGTGCCGTTGGTGGACCCGAGATCCTCGACGATCCACTGGCCGTCCCGGTCCGGGTAGATCCTGGCATGCCGGCTGGAGGCGTAGTCGTCGTCCAGCACGATCGTCGAATCGTGGGCCCGGCCCAGCGTGACGGTCTGCCCCTGCAGGGCGACCGTCGTGCCGGTGAGGGTGCCCTCGGAGACGACCAGCTTGGTCGGGGCGCCACGGCGCTGCCGCCCTCCGCCGGCGTTCTGCTGGCCACGCTGCTGCGGCGGTGCCGCGGCGGCCTGGCGTGCGTTCTGCTGCGGCCGGGTGTCCTGGCGGCGCGAACCGCGCTGCGTGACACGTGTGCCGAACAGGTCGCTGCGAATGACCTGGACGGCCACGATCACGAACAGCCACAGAACGGCCAGGAAACCCAGCCGCATGACCGTCAGGGTCAGCTCTGACATTGCCCCCGCTTCACCCTTCGGCTTGCCGGTAAACGATGGTGGTGCTGCCCACGACGATCCGCGAGCCGTCGCGGAGCGTAGCGCGGGTGGTGTGCTGCCCGTCCACCACGATGCCGTTGGTGGACCCGAGATCCTGGATCGTCGAGGGCGTTCCGGTCCGGATCTCGCAGTGCCGGCGGGAGACGCCGGGATCGTCGATCCTCACGTCCGCGTCGGTGCTGCGGCCAAGGACCAGAGTCGGGCGGGAGATCTGATGGCGGGTGCCGTTGATCTCGATCCAGCGCCGCACCTGGGCGCCGGATGCGGTCTGGGGGCCGGGTCCGCCGGCCGCGGGACGGCCGGAGTGGGGCCCCTGGCCGGGGCGCTGCGCGCCGCCCGGGACACCCGGCGGCGGGGCCGCGGGCATCGGCGGGGCGCCGGCCGGAGGGTAGCCGTAACCACCGGCGGGGCGGCCCTGCTGGGCGCCTCCGGCCGGAGCGTGCGGCTGTGACGTACTCGACGCGAGCGTGCGGCTGCGGACCCGGTACAGACCGGTGTCGAGGTCGTCGGCCTTCTCCAGGTGGACCTTGATCGGGCCCATGAAGGTGTAGCGCTGCTGCTTGGCGTAGTCCCGGACGAGGCCCGAGAGCTCGTCGCCGAGCTGGCCGGAGTACGGGCTGAGGCGCTCGAAGTCGGGCGTGCTCAGCTCCACGATGAAGTCGTTGGGGACGACGGTCCGCTCGCGGTTCCAGATCGTCGCGTTGTTGTCGCACTCGCGCTGGAGCGCGCCGGCGATCTCGACGGGCTGGACCTCGGACTTGAAGACCTTGGCGAAGGTGCCGTTGACCAGACCTTCGAGACGCTGCTCGAAACGCTTCAGGACTCCCATGGGGCACCTCCTCCGTCGTTGCCGTCCTGGTACTGCTTACTGATCGTATCCACGCGTCGGGAAATCGGCTGGTTCCCCTTCTCTGCCCTGTGGACGAGTGTCACCTCTCACAGACCTTCCCCATGGATCGTAGGGGCGGCCCCTGGACAGTGTCCCGCACCTGGGGAGCCGACAGGGGGAGCGGGGGGAAGCGGCGGGGGGTCCGTGGGCGGTCCGTCCACTTCCTCCCGGTACTCGTCCGCTTCTGTCCGTCTCTCTTCTTTCTTGTGGTTCCTGTGGTTCCTGCCGTGCCGTTCCGGCCCGCGGCGGACTCCGGCGGCGCCGTCCGGTCGCCGGGTCCGTGACGGTCGGCCGGTGGCGCGGATGTGACGCGGGACACCCTGAAGAGGGTGCTGCGCAGGCCGCGGTGGCCGCCGCGAGGCGGTGGGGATCCGCGCCCCGGCGCCCACGCGCCGCCGCTGTCCCACCGGCGTCCGTCCGCCGTGGTGTTCCGTCCCGTCGCCGTGTGCCGCTTCACGTCTCTCCATCTGTTCGCCGGAAGGGGGCCCGAAACAAACGGATGTGATTCCACGGTCTGCGACGTGCTAATCTTCAGATGTCGCCAGGCGGTCGCACCGAAGAGGTGAGGAGCCGGGAGACACACCCAATGCGCGGGTGGCGGAATAGGCAGACGCGCTGGATTCAGGTTCCAGTGCCCGAAAGGGCGTGGGGGTTCAACTCCCCCCTCGCGCACCAGACGGAAGCCCCGTAGGTCATCGACCTACGGGGCTTTCGCGTTGTCGGCGTCACATGCGACCTTCGTCGCACCGGGGCGAGACGAAAGAGAGCGGCGTCCTTCGTGGGCGCCTGCCTAGGGTGCGGGCGTGGACGCGTCTTCGAGGATCAGGGCCCAGGTGGCCGCCGGCCGGCGATGGTTCGTGGTGCCCGGGATGTGGTCGCGCCGCAGGACCGCCGGCGAGGTGGTGCTCGCGGTGGTCATGGCGCTGCTGGCGGCCGGCACCGAGGAGCTGCTGGGCGGCGAGGGCGGACAGCTCGTCATGGTGGCCGTGGCCGCCGCCCTGCTGTCGTTGCTGCGGCGCCGGTTTCCGACGACGGTCCTGATCGCGACGGCGGCGCTCGCCCCCCTCGTACCGGGCTTCGGCGTGCTGCTGATCCTCGTCGGCTGGTCCGCGGGGCGCTATGTCCCGGGCGCCGGGCGGGCGCTGGCGGTGTTCACGGTCGCCTACGCGGTGAACCTCGGGGCGACCCTGGTCGAGTCCTGGGACCTGCACCGCGTGCTGAGCGTCGCGCTCCTGTCGACGCTGTACTTCCTGGCGACGACGCTGGCGCCCGGACTGGCCCACCGGTACTGGACCCAGCGCCGCACCCTGCTGCACGCCCTGCAGGAGCGCAACGCCCAGCTGATGCGGGAGCGGGTGATGGTGGAGGGTCAGGCGCGGCTGCGGGAGCGTCAGCGGATCGCCCAGGACATGCACGACAGCCTCGGCCACCAGCTGGCGCTGATCTCGGTGCACACCGGGGCCCTGGAGGTGGACCGGGAGCTGACCGACCGGCAGCGGCAGGCGGTCGGCGTGCTGCGGAACGCCTCGGTGACGGCCATGCACGAGCTGCGCGAGGTCGTGGGCATCCTGCGGGACGGCGTCGAGGCGCCCGCCGGGCCGGACCTGGTGCCGGTGCGGGCGGGCGACGAGTCGGGGCGGGCGGCGCGGGGGACCGCCGGCATCGAGGGGCTCGTGGAGGCGGCGCGGGCCGCGGGGAACCGGGTGGAGCTGCGGCGCCTCGGCGAGCACCAGTCGCTGCCGCCGGCCGTCGACCACGCCGCGTACCGCGTCGTCCAGGAGTCGCTGACCAACGCCTACAAGCACGCGCCGGGGGCGCTGATCGGTGTCGAACTGCGCTACGAGCCGGACGCCTTCGTCGTCGAGATCGTCAACGAGGCCGCCGCGGAGGCGCCCAGGGACGTCGTGAGCGGTGGTCAGGGGCTCACCGGGCTGCACGAGCGGGCGCGGCTGGTGGGCGGCATGGTCCACGTCGGCCCGGTGGACGGCGGCGGCTTCCGGGTCGCCGGGGTGCTGCCGTACGGGGTGGTGGAAGCCGCGCCTTTGGTCGACGTGGCCGACGACTTCCGGCAGCAGTCGACGGCCCCCGTGGCACGCGACGGTGGACGGGTTCCGGTCGGACCGACCGACTGGACCCTGACGGAGCGGGAGTTGGCCATGGCGATGCGCGGGGGCAGGAGCAGGAGCGGCGGGGTCGCGCTGGGGTGCGGGATCGCGTTCGCGGGGGTGGTGCTGCTGCTGATCGCGGCCGGGTTCGGCCTCTACTTCATGGTCGGCTCGATGAAGGAGGGCATGATCGAGCCCGCCCAGTACGAGGCGGTGCGGGTCGGCACGGCCGAACGGGAGGTCCGCGACCGGCTGCCCTCCGGGGACACGATCGTCACGACGGGCCTGCACGGCAAGGGGCCGCAGGAGCCGGCCGGGTCCTCGTGCCTGGTGCTGATGTCCTCCGAGGTGGGCGAGGACCTCGACACGGAGCCGGTTTTCCGGTTCTGCTTCAAGGACGGCAAGCTGATCGAGAAGAAGTCGTAC
The DNA here is from genome assembly GCF_043201055.1 of Streptomyces sp. NPDC048338. NCBI lineage: Bacteria > Bacillati > Actinomycetota > Actinomycetes > Kitasatosporales > Streptomycetaceae > Streptomyces > Streptomyces sp. NPDC048338. The sequence goes on along the minus strand of NZ_JBICYQ010000003.1, from coordinate 452,947 downwards.
GACGTCAAGCGCTAGCGCCTGCCGCACCCGTGGTCGGCAGCCGGTGGGGAGTAGCTGTGGCAGGGCAGCGCATCAGGGTCGTGATCGCCGATGACGAACCGCTGATCAGGGCCGGGATCCGGATGATCCTGACCTCGGACCCGGAGATCGAGGTGGTCGCGGAGGCCGCGAACGGCCGCGAGGCGATCGAGCGGGTGAGGGCGCACGCCGCCGAGGTGGTCCTGCTCGACATCCAGATGCCGGTCCTCGACGGGCTCTCGGCGCTGCCGGAACTGCGCAGGGCGGCGCCCTCGACCCGGGTGATCGTGCTGACCACGTTCGGGGAACGGGAGAACGTCCTGCGGGCGCTGGAGCACGGCGGTGCCGGGTTCCTGCTGAAGGACACGGCGCCGGCCGAACTGATCCGGGCGGTGCGGGCCGCGGCGGCGGGGGACGCCTACCTCTCGCCGGCGGCCACCCGGCATGTGGTCGATCAGCTGGCCTCGGGGCGGGAGGGGGCGCGGACGGAGCGGGCGCGGGCCCGGGTCGCGACACTGAGCGAGCGGGAGCGCGAGGTACTGGTCCTGCTCGGGGAGGGCCTGTCCAACGCGGACGCGGGGCGCCGCCTGCACATGAGCGAGGCCACCGTGAAGACGTACGTGAGCCGGATCCTGGCGAAGCTCGGCTGCGAGAACCGGGTGCAGGCGGCGCTGCTGGCCCGGGACGCCGGTCTGTAGGCGGTCGGGGAACGGGGTCGGGGGGCCGGTCGGGCCCGGGGGCCGGGGCCTCGGCGGGCTTCGCGGGATCGTGGGTCGGGGGTCGTGGGGGGATCCGCCGTCGTCGCGCGGGGGACGGTCAGCGGGGGGTCCCGGGGACGCCCGGCGTCTCGGTGGAGGTGCGCGGGGCCTGGGGGAGGCCCGAGGTGCCGGCGGAGTTGTAGCGCAGCAGGTAGACGGCGAACCGGGCGAGGTCGTCGGCCGACCAGTCCTTGAGGCGTTCCTCGTAGGCGGCGAGGCGGCTGGCCTGGGTGGAGGCCAGGACGTCGGTGCCCGCCGCGGTCGGATGCAGGACCTGGACGCGGTGGTCGTCCGGGTCCGGACGGCGTTCCACCAGGCCGAGCTTCTCCAGACCGGCCACCTGCCGGCTGACCGTCGACTTGTCGAGCAGGTAGTGGGTGGCGAGATCGGTCGCCCGGCAGCCCTGCTGGTCGACGATGTGCGCGAGCAGCGTGTACGAGACCAGGGGCAGCTCGGGGTGGAGCCGGGCCGCCGCGGCGCGTGCCCGGCGGGCGAAGGCCGTGAGCTCCCGCTGGATGGTGTCGATGGAGGCCTCGCGGGCGCCGCCGGTCATGGTGCGCTCCTCGTCGTCGATTGGCGGGGGTCCGCACGGTGGGGGTGCGGGGGTTCGTGGAGCGTCCCGCCTCAGTTGTATAGTACAACGGTCGTTTAGTTGTAAAAGCCAACCATGGAGGTTCGTCCGATGTCCGCAGGACCCCACCCGGCAGGACCGAGCACCACGGGCGCGGTGCGGCACGTGCTCGGGCACCTGCTCACCCCCTTGCTCATGTGCATCGGCATGGGACTCGCCTACCTCGGCGCCTTCCACGCACCCGAACCCCACGACCTGCGCGTCGACGTCGTCGGCTCGGGCCCCAGCGCCCAGGTCCTCGCCCAGACCCTCCACGACAAGGGCGCCGGCGCCCTCGACGTCCGCACCGTCGCCGACCGCGACACCGCCGTCGCCGCCCTGCGCGGGCTGTCCTCCTCCGGCGCCTACGTCCCCGGCGCCCACCCCGAGCTCCTGATCGCCTCCGCCGCCTCCGACACCAGTGCCCTCGCCGTCGAGAAGGTCTTCACCAAGGTCGCGGCCGGACAGGACGCACCCCTGAAGGTGACCGACGTCGCCCCCGTGTCGGACGGCGACCCCACCGGACAGGGCGTCTTCTTCCTGCTCGTCGCCCTCAGCATCGGCTCGTACGCCTCCGTCGCCGTCATCGGCGGCGCCGGGGCCGTCCTGCCCCTGCGGATCCGCGCGCTGCTCGCCGCCGGGACGTCCCTCGCCGTCAGCCTGATCGGCGCCGTCTTCGCGGGACCGCTGTTCCACCTCGTCGACCACGGACTCGGCGGCGTCTGGGCCCTGTCCTGGCTCTACACCGCCGGCATCCTGCTGATCGGCGTCGGACTCCACACCTTCCTGCGCCGCTGGACCACCCTCGGCGTGATGGTGCTGTTCGTGATGCTCAACTTCACCAGCTCCGGCGGCATCTACCGCCCCGAACTCCAGCCCGGCTTCTTCGCCGCCCTCCACGCCTTCTGGAACGGCGCCGGCTTCGTCGAGGGCGTCCGCGCCCACGTGTACTTCGACGGCCGGGCTCTCGGCGGACACGTCCTGGTCCTGGCCCTGTGGTTCCTCGCCGGCGTCGCCCTGACCGCCCTCGCCGGGATCGCCGAGGCGCGCCGCCGTCCCGCGCCGACGCCGGCCACGGCGCCTTCACGCGGCGCTGCGACCGTGAACGGGAACAACGCCATGGGGGACCGGACGGAGAAGGACGCGGAGGTCGAGGAGGAGCTGGCGGAAGCCGTCGGCGTCTGAAGGGCGTTCCGCCGATCTTGCCGATCTTGCCGATCCAGCCGGGCTTGCCGGGCTCTCGGGCCTTCCCCGGCTCGGCCCCGGGCGGGCAGCGCCTCCTGCCGCTCCCGACCCGTTCGAAACGGCTCCCCCGCGGCGCGTCCGGGTGGCCCGGTTCTCCCCAAGCCGTCGCTCGTCCACAGGGGGAGACGGCTCCCGCACCCCGGCTGTACCTTCATGGCCAGTTGATGTTGGACAGAACGCGCGAGTCGTTCGAGGTCGGGGGAGGGCGTCGCATGGACGACTACCAAGCAGCGGTGCCGGGACAGCGGGGCCCGGAAAGCGCACGGGTGCCGCACGTACCCGGGTTCGCGCCGCGGGCCGCCACGGGGACGACCGACTCCCCCAAGGAACACGGCAAGGCCCTCCGCGCGCGGCTGCCGCGCTCCGCGCACAGTGCGCTGACCCTCTCCGCGGACCGCCCGGACGCCGTGCGCGCCGTGGAGGAGTCCAGCCGCGACCGCGTCCCGGAACTGACACCGATACGCGTCGGCCGCATGGCCGCCAGCCCCTTCGCGTTCCTCCGGGGCTCCGCCGGCCTGATGGCCCACGACCTCGCCGGATCGCCCGTCACCGGCGTCGCCGCCCAGATATGCGGCGACGCCCACGCGGCGAACTTCGGCCTCTACGGCGACGCCCGGGGCCGCCTCGTCATCGACCTCAACGACTTCGACGAGACCGTCGTCGGCCCCTGGGAGTGGGACCTCAAGCGGCTCGCCACCTCGCTGGTCCTCGCCGGACGCGAGGTCGGTGCCGACGAGGACATCTGCCGGGCCGCCGCCTTCGACACCGTCGGCGCCTACCGGCGCACCATGCGGCTGCTCGCCAAGCTCCCCGTCCTCGACTCCTGGAACGCCATCGCGGACGAGGAGCTCGTCTCCCACACCGACGCCCGCGACCTGCTCGGCACCCTCGAACGGGTCTCCGAGAAGGCCCGCAACAACACCAGTGCCCGCTTCGCCGCCAAGTCGACCGAGGCCGTCGCCGACGCGGACGGCGGAGGCCGCCGGTTCGTGGACGCGCCGCCGGTGCTGCGCCGGGTCCCGGACGCGGAGGCCGCCGCGGTCACCGCCTCGCTCGGCGGCTACCTGCGGACCGTGTCCGAGGACCGGCTGCCGCTGCTGGCCCGGTACGCGGTGCACGACGTCGCGTTCCGGGTGGTCGGCACCGGCAGCGTCGGCACCCGCTCGTACGTGGTGCTGCTGCTCGACCACCGGGGGGAGCCGCTGGTGCTCCAGGTCAAGGAGGCACGGCCGTCCGCGCTGCTGCCGCACCTCGCGTCCGCCGGGTTCACCGCACCGGAACCGGGCCACGAGGGACAGCGCGTCGTCCTCGGACAGAAGCGCATGCAGGTCGTCAGCGACATCCTGCTCGGCTGGACCACGGTGCAGGGGCGGCCGTTCCAGGTGCGGCAGTTCCGCAACAGGAAGGGCAGCGTCGACCCCGCGGCGCTCACCCCGGACGAGGTCGACGACTACGGACGCATGACCGGCGCCCTGCTGGCACGGGCCCACGCGCACAGCGCCGACCCGCGCCTCATAGCCGGCTACTGCGGAAAGAACGAGGAACTGGACGAGGCGATCGCCGGCTTCGCCGTGGCCTACGCGGACCGCACCACGGCGGACCACGCGGACCTGGTGACGGCCGTGAACAACGGCCGGATGGCGGCCGAGCTCGGCGTCTGACGACCGGCGGCGGGCGGCAGGTGATCGGTGGCCGCGACCGGCGACCGGCGACCGGCGGCAGGCGACCGCGGGGCCCTGTCGCGAGGCGACCCTGAGGCGGCGGCTGCGATGCCGTGGCGGGGCGGCCGTGAGGCAGTGGCGGGTGGGGGCGCCACGAGGCCGACGGGCAGGGCCGGGCGGCACGAGGCCGACGGGCGACGCCGTCGTCCGGAAAAAAACGGGGGCAGGGGTGGGGAGGGAGGGGGAGGGAGGGGGAGGCCCCCCCGGAGTGACCGTAGGCTGGAGGCGTGACGGACCGGAGCGAGGACGTGGACGTGGAGCAGGGCGCGGGCGCGGGTGGTGAGCCCGGTACGGAGCGGCCCGAGGCGCGGCTGGAGAAGGCCGTGGGCGTGGCGGAGCAGGCGCTGATCGAGTTCGAGATCGCGGTCGAGACGTTCCGGGTCGAGGTGGACAACTTCTCCCGGCTGCATCACCAGAAACTCGGGCCGATGTACACGCGGCTCGACGAGCTGGACGCGCAGATCGCCGAGGCCAAGGCGGCCAGGACCGGGGATCCGGAGGATCTGCGGCGGGCGCAGGAGGCGCGCGCCAACGTCATGCCGATGCCCGGGGTCGAGGAGCTCTTCCACGACTGGATCGACTCCGACGGGCTGTCCCCCGAAGCCGCCGCGATGCTGACCGAGCAGCCGGTGCAGCCGCCGAAGCGGGTCCGGCCGAGCGAGGAGGCGCGCAAGCTGTACCGCGAGCTGGCCCGCCGGGCCCACCCCGACCTGGCGCGGGACGAGGACGAGCGCAAGCGTCGCGAGGAGTTCATCACCCGGGTGAACGCCGCGTACGCGCGCGGTGACGTCGGCCTTCTCGGCGAGCTGTCCGCCGAGTGGGCAGCCGGACCGGCTCCGGAGCCGGAGCGGCTGAGCGAGAGCGAGGAGCTGTACGCGCGCCTGGAGTGGCTGTCGCAGCGCAAGGAGCTGCTGACGGTCGTCGCGCGGGAGCTGGAGGAGAGCGCGATCGGCGCGATGCTGCGGATGGCGCCGGACGACCCGGACCGGCTGTTGGAGGAGATCGCCGAGCAGCTGCTCGCGCAGGTCTCCGAGCGGGAGGCGGAGCTCGCCTCCCTGGTGCAGTAGTTTCGAAGGAGCTCGCGTTCGGTCGGGCGGTTCAGACGAGAGAAGGCCAGTCCCATGAATTTCGCCCCGCTGCCCTCGGTGGACGTGGCCTCCGTGCCCGCAGACGCCCTGGTGCTGGACGTCCGGGAGGACGACGAGTGGGCGGCCGGTCATGTCGAGGACGCGCTGCACGTGCCGATGAGTGACTTCGTGGCGCGTTTCGGTGAGGTGACCGAGGCGGTCGCCGACGGCCGGCGTGCCTATGTGATGTGCCGCGTCGGCGGTCGGTCGGCGCAGGTGACGCAGTACCTGGTGCAGCAGGGGATCGACGCCGTGAACGTCGACGGCGGGATGCTGGCCTGGGACGGCGCGGGGCGTCCGATGGTGACGGACGGCGGCAGCCAGGCCTTCGTTCTCTGATCGTGGTGGCGGTGCCCGGCGGTCCGGTACGCGCGGAGCGCCGGGGGCGCGCGGTCTGAGCGGGCGTCGCGTCAGCCGAGGGGGTGGGCGGCCAGGAGGTCGCCCAGGGCCTCTTCGTGGGCGGCGGCCGGGCCGAGGGCGAGTTCGATCTGCTTGGCCCAGGCGTGGTAGCGGTGCAGCGGGTAGTCGGTGTCGGCGCCGAAGCCGCCGTGCAGGTGCTGGGCGGTCTGCACCACGCGGCGTACGCCCTCGGAGGCCCAGATCTTGGCGACGGCGATGTCCGCGGCGGGCGGCAGTGGGCCGCCGGCGCCGGTGCTGATGCGCCAGGCGGCCTGCCAGAGGGTGACCTCCATGGCGCGCAGGTCGATGTAGCGGTCGGCGGTCTGGACCGCGACGGCCTGGAAGGTGGCCACGGGGTGGCCGAACTGCTCGCGTTTCCCGGTGTACTGGCTCGTCATGGCGAGGACGCTTTCGCCGAGCCCGAGGGCGAGGGCGCAGGTTCCGGTGGCGAGGACGCCGCGCAGCCAGTCCCAGGCGCCGTCGGTGTCGATGACGTCGGTGCCGGTGAGGCGCGCGGAGTCGAGGGTGAGTTCGGCGAGGAGTTCGCCGCTGGTGGAGTACTGCTCGGCCAGGGTGAGGCCGGGGTGGGTGCGGGGGATCAGGGCGAGGACGGTCCGGCCGTCGGTGGTGTGGGCGGGGACGGCGATGCGGTCGGCGGCGTGGGCCCAGGGGACGGCGCTCTGCGTGCCGTCGAGGATCCAGTCGCTGTCGTCGAGGCGGGCGGTGACGGCCAGTTCGGCGGGTTCGTGGCCGCTGCGGCCGTTGGGGGCGGCGGTGAGGACGAGTTCGCCGCGGGCGACGCGGGGCAGGAGGTCAGCCGTTGTGGCGTCGGGGGCGTAGCGCTCGACGGTCATCGCGACGGCGCAGGTCTCCAGCAGGGGGACGCGGGCGAGGACACGGGCCGATTCGCGCAGGACGAGGCAGAGGGCGGTGGTGTCGAGGCCGGCGCCGTCGTGTTCGGGGGTGAGGACGAGGCCGAGGAGTCCGGCGTCGGCGAGGCGCTTCCAGAGGGGCCGGTCGAGGTCGTCGGCGACTGCGCCGGGGGTGAGGGCGGGGCTGGGTACGGCGTCGGGTGCGGTGCCCGAGAAGACGGCCTTGGCCGCTTCGACGGCTGCCTGCTGTTCCTCGGTGAAGGTGAAGTCCATGGCCTTGCCCTCCCGTTCCTGCCCTGACGGTCCGCCTTCTGACGGACCGTCAAGATAGAACAGGTTCTACCGGAAGGGAATGGGCCGGGGACGACGGCCGGTGGACGTCAGCGGTCGAAGTCCAACTCCACGTCCGCCGTGGCCGGGTGGGACTGGCACGCCAGCACGTAACCGGCTTCGGTCTCCTCCGGCTCGAGGGCGAAGTTGCGGTCCATCCGCACCTCTCCGCCGACGAGGAAGGCGCGGCAGGTGCCGCAGACGCCGCCCTTGCAGGCGTACGGGGCGTCCGCGCGGGCCCGCAGCACGGTGTCGAGGAGCGTCTCGCCCTCCTGGACCGGCCAGTTGCCGGAGCGGCCGTGCAGGGTGGCGGTCAGTGTGGCGTGGACCGGCGCGCCGGTGGCCGCCGGGGCGGGCGCGGAGCCGTCGTCGACGTGGAAGATCTCCTGGTGGATCCGGCCGCGGGCGACTCCGAGTCCGCGCAGGGCCTGCTCGGCGCCCTGGACGAGGCCGAAGGGGCCGCACAGGAACCAGCCGTCGATGTCCTCGACCGGCAGCAGCGCGGGCAGGAGTGCGGTGAGCCGGTCCTGGTCGAGGCGCCCGGACGGCAGCCCGGACTGCTGCTCCTCGCGGGAGAGGACGGTGACGAGCTGGAAGCGGTCGGGGTAGCGGTCCTTGAGGTCGGCGACCTCGTCGAGGAACATCGTCGAGGAGGCGGTGCGGTCGCTGCGGACCAGGCAGAACCGGGCCTCGGGCTCGCGGGCGAGCAGGGTGGCCGCCATCGAGAGGACCGGGGTGATGCCGCTGCCGCCGACGACGGCCGCGAAGTGCCCGGGCCGCGGGTCGAGGACGAAGCGGCCCATCGGCTCCATGACCTCGACGACGTCGCCGGCGGTCAGCTCCTTGAGGGCGTACGTGGAGAACTCGCCGCCGTCGACCAGCCGGATGCCCACCCGCAGGACGGGGTCCTCGCCGGCCGGGGTGGCCGGGGCGCAGATGGAGTAGGTGCGGCGGATCTCCTCGCCGTCCCGCGTGGTGCGGCGCAGGGCGAGGTGCTGGCCGGGGGTGTGGCGGTAGGTCTCGCGCAGCTCGGGCGGGACCGTGAAGGTGACGGCCACCGAGTCGTCCGTGAGCTGCTCGACCTCGCTCACCCGGAGCGGATGGAACATCTACAACTCCTTGAAGTGGTCGAACGGTTCGCGGCAGGCCGTGCAGCGGCGCAGTGCCTTGCACGCGGTGGAGGAGAACCGGCTGAGCAGTTCGGTGTCGGTGGACCCGCAGTGGGGGCAGCGGATCGCGAGGGTCAGCGGTACCGGTCCGCCGGCCGGGCCCTGCGGGCGCGGCGGGGCGATGCCGAACTCGGCGAGCTTGCGCCGGCCTTCCTCGGTGATGTCGTCCGTCGACCAGGCGGGGGAGAGGACCGTCACGACGGAGACCTCGGGCACGCCGTGTGCGTGGAGGGCCTGCTCGATGTCGGCCGACATGGCCTCGATCGCCGGGCAGCCGGTGTAGGTCGGGGTCAGTTCGACCTCGACCCGGCCGGGGCCGAGGACCTTGGCACCGCGCAGGACGCCGAGGTCCTCCAGGGTCAGGACGGGCAGCTCGGGGTCGGGAACGGCGCCGGCGACCCGGCTCAGTTCCTGTTCCAGGGCCGTCATGGTCACCATGTCGCCCCCGGGTGGCTGCGGTGCAGGTGCTGCATCTCGGCGATCATCCGGCCGAAGGACTCGGTGTGCAGGCCCTGGCGTCCGGCGCCGGCGGCCCAGGCGCCGGTGCGCGGGCCGTCCGGCACGGTGAGGGTGGCCCGGGTGAGGACGTCCGTGACCGAGGCCAGCCAGGTGCTCTCCATGGCGGTCCGGTCGACGTCGAGGCCCTCGACGGGCTGGAACAGTTCGCCGGTGAAGCGCCACAGGGCGTCGCACGCCCGCTGCATGCGGTCGTGGCTCTCTTCCGTGCCGTCGCCGAGGCGCAGGGTCCAGTGCTCGGCGTGGTCCTGGTGGTAGGCGACTTCCTTGACGGCCTTGGCGGCGAGTCCGGCCAGCGGCCCGTCGCCGGTGGCCAGCTCCCCGTACAGCAGTCGCTGGTAGGTGGAGAAGTAGAGCTGGCGGGCGATGGTGTGGGCGAAGTCGCCGTTCGGCTGCTCGACGAGCTGGCAGTTGCGGAAGGCCCGCTCCTCGCGGAGGTAGGCCAGCTCGTCCTCGTCGCCGACGAGGGAGAGCAGGATGCGTGCCTGGCCGAGCAGGTCGAGCGCGATGTTGGCGAGGGCGACCTCCTCCTCCAGGACGGGGGCGCTGCCGGCCCACTCCCCCAGCCGGTGGGAGAGCACGAGGGCGTCGTCGCCGAGGGCGAGGGCGGCCGTGGTGATCACGGCGGTGTCGCTCACAGGTGCTTCACCCCGTCCGGGATCTCGTAGAAGGTCGGGTGGCGGTAGGGCTTGTCGGCCGACGGCTCGAAGAAGGGGTCCTTCTCGTCGGGCGAGGAGGCGGTGATCTCGGCGGAGGGGACCACCCAGATCGAGATGCCTTCGTTGCGGCGGGTGTAGAGGTCGCGGGCGTTGCGCAGGGCCATCTCGGCGTCCGGCGCGTGCAGGCTGCCGGCGTGGGTGTGGGACAGTCCGCGGCGCGAGCGCACGAACACCTCCCACAGCGGCCATCCGTTGGTGGTCATGCCCGTGCCTCCCCGTGGTGCTGGTCCGCGTGCTGGTCGTCCTGTCGGCCGGCCGCGGGCCGGTCGGTGTGCTTGGTGGCGTACGCCGCGGCGGCGTCCCGGACCCAGGCGCCGTCCTCGTGGGTCTTGCGGCGCTTGTCGAGTCGCTGTTCGTTGCAGGGGCCGTTGCCCTTGAGGACGTCCCAGAACTCGGTCCAGTCGATGGCGCCGAAGTCGTGGTGTCCGCGCTCCTCGTTCCACCGGAGGTCGGGGTCGGGGAGGGTGAGGCCGAGGGCCTCGGCCTGCGGGACGGCGATGTCGACGAAGCGCTGGCGCAGCTCGTCGTTGGAGTGGCGCTTGATCTTCCAGGCCATCGACTGCGCGGAGTGCGCCGACTCGTCGTCGGGCGGGCCGAACATCATCAGTGAGGGCCACCACCAGCGGTCGACCGCGTCCTGTGCCATGGCGTGCTGGGCCTCGGTGCCGTTCGACAGGGCGAGCAGGGCTTCGTATCCCTGGCGCTGGTGGAACGACTCCTCCTTGCAGACCCGGACCATCGCGCGGGCGTACGGGCCGTAGGAGCAGCGGCAGAGCGGGACCTGGTTCGTGATGGCGGCGCCGTCCACGAGCCAGCCGATGGCGCCGACGTCGGCCCAGGTCAGCGTGGGGTAGTTGAAGATCGAGGAGTACTTCTGGCGGCCGGAGTGGAGCTTGTCGAGCAGCTCGTCGCGGCTGGTGCCGAGCGTCTCGGCGGCGCTGTAGAGGTAGAGCCCGTGGCCGGCCTCGTCCTGGACCTTGGCCATGAGGATCGCCTTGCGGCGCAGCGAGGGCGCGCGGGTGATCCAGTTGGCCTCCGGCTGCATGCCGATGATCTCGGAGTGGGCGTGCTGTGCGATCTGGCGCACGAGGGAGGCCCGGTAAGCGTCGGGCATCCAGTCGCGCGGCTCGATGCGCTCGTCGGCCGCGACGGCGGCGTCGAACACGGCCTCGTAGGCCGCGTGGGTCGCCGCGGTGGCCGCGTCGTCACCGGCCTGTGCGCCCTGCCCGGCCTGCGCGCCCGCGGTCACTGCTGTCGCTGCTGTCCCTGCGGTCATCGGACTCCCTACCGACCGATCGTTCGGTTGAATGACTTCAATGGTGGGTCGGGGGCCCGTATGGTGTCAACCCTGTGGATAACCGGGGTGGACCGATCGGGATCGGGGCGGGGATGAACTCGTACGGCGACGAGAGCGCGCCTGGGGGTCGGGCTGCCCCCGGCACCGCGGCTCCGGACACGGCGGTGGGCGCCTCCGCCCCGGCCGCCGACCCGCCGCCCGACCGCCCCTCGATACCCGTTCCCGGCCGTATGTCCGGCGCGATATCCGGGTCCGGACCGGCCGAGGAGCCGGACGCCGGCCCGGCGCCGGGACGCGACCCGGGACCCGGCGCCCGGGAACCCTCCCCGGACCCCTCGCGGGCCTCCGACTCAGCGGCCGCAGGGCGGCCCGGTGCGGGAATGGCCGCGCTGTCCCTCCCCTACCAGGTCGTCGCGGCCGTCGCGCTGGCCGTCATCGGGGTCCTGGCCTGCGTCCACCTCTCGATGGTGTTCCTGCACGTCGCGCCCTCGAACACGCTGACCAAGCAGCATGGTGAGGCCGTCGACGGCTGGGTCTATCCCGAGTTCGAGCAGAACTGGAAGCTCTTCGCTCCCAACCCGCTCCAGCAGAACATCGCCGTCCAGGCCCGTGCCGAGATCGCGGCCGACGACGGCACGCGGCGCACCACCGGATGGATCGACCTGTCGGCCCAGGACACCGAGGCGATCCGCGGCAGCCTGCTGCCCAGCCACGTCGACCAGAACGAGCTGCGCAGGGCCTTCGACTTCTACCTCAACTCCCACACCGACGACTTCCGCCCCAACGGCCTGCGCGGCAGGCTCTCGGAGAACTACCTGCGCCGGATCGTCATGCTCCGCCTCGACCGGGAGCGTCTCGGCGGTGAGGTCGAGAAGATCCAGCTCCGCTCGGAGACCCGCGCCGTGCAGTCCCCGTCCTGGAGCGGGGAGAGGACCAGCACCGACCCCCGCCACCGGGACCTGCCCTGGTGGTCGGTGACCGCCGCCGATCTGCCGGCCGGTGCGAAGAACGACGACCGTACGGAGGCCGGCCGGTGAACCGATCCACGCCCGACGCGGTCGCACCCGACCCGTCCACCCCGCGACCCGCACCGTCCTCGCCGCCCCCGGGGCGGGCGGTGGCGGCCCCCGAACCCTTCGACCGCCGGCTCGCCCGCGCCGTCCAGCGCGTCACGGGCTCGGCGCTCGGCCCGTACCAGACCGCGATCGTCCGGATCGGCTTCGCCCTCACCTGGCTGCTCTTCCTGCTGCGCGAGCTGCCGCACCGCCGCGAGCTGTACGGCCCCGACGGGCCGTGGTCCTGGGAGATGGGCCGGCAGCTGATCGGCGACAACCACTCGTTCACGGCGCTGATGTGGTCGGACAGCGGCCTGTGGTTCGAGATCGTCTACGGCCTCGCCGTCCTCTCCGCCGTCCTGCTGCTCCTGGGCTGGCGCACCCGCGCCGTGTCCGTGGTCTTCATGGCCGGGGTGCTGTCGCTGCAGAATCGCTCCATCTTCATGGGCGACGGCGGCGACAACGTCGTGCACCTCGCCGCGCTCTACCTCGTTCTGACCCGCTGCTCCCAGGTCTGGTCGCTCGACGCTCGCCGTCTCGCCCGCCAGGAGCGTGAGGCCGGTCCCGGTACGGCGCCCCGCCGGGACGTCGTCGGCCCCGTGCTGTGGACCGTGCTCGGCGTCCTGCTGCTCGTCGCCACGTACCACTCCGGAGTCACCGGCGAGTGGTGGCTCATCGTGCTGCTCTGGGCGCTCTGGGCGGGTCAGGCGCTGTGGTGGCTGGCCTGCCGCCACGCACCGGGCGAGCCGCGCACCCTGCTCGACGTGCTCGCCAACCTCACCCACAACGCGGCCCTGCTCGTGATCATGGCCGAGGTCTGCCTGATCTACGCGACGGCCGGCTGGTACAAGATCCAGGGGTCGCGGTGGCAGGACGGCACGGCCCTGTACTACCCGCTGAAGCTGGACTACTTCTCCCCCTGGCCCGCCCTGTCGGACGTGCTCGGCTCCAGCGCGCTGGTCGTGCTGCTGCTGACCTACGGGACCGTGGCCGTGCAGGTCGCCTTCCCGTTCACCCTGTTCAACCGCAGGGTCAAGAACGTCCTGCTGGTCGCGATGATGCTGGAGCACGCGGGGATCGCGCTGCTCCTCGGGCTGCCCTTCTTCTCGCTGGCGATGATCTCCGCCGACGCGGTGTTCCTGCCGACGGCGTTCCTGGTCTGGCTGGGCACGCGGGTCGGGCGCGGCAGGGACCGGCTGTTCTCGCGCCGGCGTGACGAGGCGGTCCCCGAGCAGCGCCGTGCGGACGAGGAGCCGTCCCCCCGTACCCTCGTCGGGTGAGCACCACCGAACAGCCGAGCGTGTCGTACGAGCCGTCGGGCCCGACCCTGCCCACCCCGAACGAGCCGGTCCGCCGTGGGACGGCCGGGCAGGAAGCGGCCGGGGACGAGGCGGCCGGGGACGAGCCGACCCAGTACGACGAGGGATTCGCCCCCGAGGTCGGCGTCGGACCGCATCCGCTGCCCTGGCCGCAGGACGAGCGGTACGACCGCGAGCTGCTGGCCGCCGGAGACCGGCGGAACGTCGTCGATCCCTACCGGTACTGGACGCGGGAGGCGATCGTCGCGGACCTGGACACCCGGCGCCACGACTTCCACGTGGCGGTGGAGAACTGGGGCCACGACTTCAACATCGGGTCGGTGGTGCGGACCGCGAACGCCTTCCTGGCGAAGGAGATCCACATCGTGGGCCGCCGGCGCTGGAACCGGCGCGGGGCGATGGTCACCGACCGCTACCAGCACGTGCGGCATCACCCCGACACGGAGTCGCTGACCGCGTGGGCGGCGGCCGAGGACCTGCCGATCATCGGGATCGACAACCTGCCGGGCGCCGTGCCGCTGGAGCGGACCGTGCTGCCGCGGCGCTGCGTGCTGCTGTTCGGGCAGGAGGGGCCGGGCCTCACCGAGGAGGCCCGCCGGCACGCGGCCATGGTCTGCTCGATCGCCCAGTTCGGTTCGACCCGCTCCATCAACGCCGGCGCCGCCGCGGCGATCGCCATGCACGCCTGGGTCCAGCGCTACGCGGAGATCGCGGAGACCCCCTGAGGGGCCCCCGCGCCCGCGTGGGTCAGGCCTGGCGGCGAACCTCCACCACCCGGAACCGGTTGGAGACGAAAGCGCCGTCACACAGCGCCGCGTTGGCCGCCGGGTTCCCGCCGGAGCCGTGGAAGTCGGAGAACGCGGCGGTCTGGTTGACGTAGACCCCGCCGGTCAGGTTCAGCGAGAGCTGCGCCGACTCCTCCAGGCAGACCTCCTCGATCGCGCGCTCGGTGTCGGCCGAGGTCGTGTAGGCGCCGACCGTCATCGCGCCCTTCTCGCGCACCGTGCGTCGCAGCAGCTCCAGGGCGTCGGCGGTCGAGTCGACCGAGACGGCGAAGGAGACGGGGCCGAAGCACTCGGAGAAGTACGCGGCCTCGGCGTCCGGCTTGGAGCCGTCCAGCTTCACGATGACGGGCGTCCGCACGACGGCGTCCGGGAAGTCCGGGTTCGCCACCTCGCGGGATGCCAGCGCCACCTCGCCCAGGCCGGCGGCGGCCTCCAGGCGCGCCTTCACGTCGGGGTTCACCAGCGCGCCGAGCAGGGCGTTGGCCCGGGCGTCGTCGCCCAGCAGACCACCGACCGCCGCGGCGAGATCGGCGACGACCTCGTCATACGACTTGGGGCCCGCGTCCGTGGTGATGCCCTCGCGGGGGATCAGCAGGTTCTGCGGGGTGGTGCACATCTGGCCGCTGTACAGCGAGAGGGAGAAGGCCAGGTTGGAGAGCATGCCCTTGTAGTCGTCGGTGGAGTCGACGACGACCGTGTTGACGCCCGCCTTCTCGGTGTAGACCTGCGCCTGGCGCGCGTTCGACTCCAGCCAGTCGCCGAAGGCGGTGGAGCCGGTGTAGTCGATGATCCGGATCTCGGGGCGGACGGCGAGGGTCTTGGCGATGCCCTCACCGGGCCGCTCGACCGCCAGCGCGACGAGGTTCGGGTCGAAGCCGGCCTCGGCGAGGACCTCGCGGGCCACGCGGACCGTGAGCGCCAGCGGCAGCACGGCGCGCGGGTGCGGCTTGACGAGGACCGGGTTGCCGGTGGCGAGCGACGCGAACAGGCCCGGGTAGCCGTTCCACGTGGGGAAGGTGTTGCAGCCGATCATCAGCGCGATGCCGCGGGCGACCGGGGTGAACTGCTTGGACAGCTGCAGCGGGTCGCGCTTGCCCTGCGGCTTGGACCAGTCGGCGCTGCCGGGGGTGCGGGTCTGCTCCGCGTAGGCGTAGGCCACGGCCTCCAGGCCGCGGTCCTGGGCGTGCGGGCCGCCGGCCTGCAGCGCCATCATGAACGCCTGGCCGCTGGTGTGCATGACCGCGTGCGCGAACTCGTGGGTGCGGGCCGAGATCCGGGCCAGGATCTCCATGCAGACCAGGGCGCGGGTCTCCGCTCCGGCGTCGCGCCAGGCGCCCATGCCGGCGCGCATCGCGGGCAGCAGGACGTCGATGTCGGCGTGCGGGTACTCCACGCCCAGGGCGGGGCCGTAGGGCGAGACCTCGCCGCCGGTCCAGCCGTCGGTGCCGGGCTGGTCGAGCTCGAACCGCCCGTTCAGCAGTGCTTCGTACGCGGCGAGTCCGGCGGCGGCGTCCAGCGAGCCGTTCTCGCCGTAGGCCTTGGGGTGCTCCGGGTGCGGCGACCAGTAGGCACGGGTGCGGATGGTGTCGAGAGCCTGGTCGAGTGTGGACCGGTGCTTCTCGGCCAGGGCGTCGGTGGTCAGCTGAGCGGCGGCCATTGCGGGACCAACTCCTCGTCGAGCTGGGCAGGGACAGGCGGACAGAGTTAGAGTAACCGAACGATCGGTCGGGACAAGGGGGTCTGTCGAAGCTGTGGACAACCCATCGGGGAGGATCAGTCGTATGACCGCCAATGTGAGCGACGCCGCGCCGGACGCAGGGGCCGACGCCATCGACCGGAGCCGCACCGTCGCCGTCGTGGGCACGGGCACCATGGGCCAGGGAATCGCCCAGGTGGCCCTCGTCGCCGGCCACCCCGTCCGCCTCTACGACAGCGTCCCCGGCCGTGCCGAGGAGGCCGTGACCGCCCTCGCCGCCCGCCTGGACCGGCTGGTCGAGAAGGGCCGGATGGACCGCCCGGCACGCGAGGACGCCGTGGCGCGGCTGCGCGCCGCCGCCGACCTCACGGAGCTCGCGGACGCGGCCCTCGTCGTCGAGGCGATCGTCGAGCGACTCGACGTCAAGCAGCAGCTGTTCGCCGAACTGGAGAAGATCGTCGGCGACGACACCGTCCTCGCCACCAACACCTCCTCGCTGTCCGTCACCGCCATCGCCGGCGGGCTGCGCCTGCCCGGCCGGTTCGTCGGACTGCACTTCTTCAACCCGGCCCCGCTGCTCCCGCTCGTGGAGGTCGTCAGCGGCTTCGCGACCGACGCCTCCGCCGCCACGCGCGCGTACGAGACGGCGAAGGGCTGGGGGAAGACCCCGGTGCGCTGCGCCGACACCCCCGGCTTCGTCGTCAACCGGATCGCGCGCCCCTTCTACGCCGAGGCGCTGCGGGTGTACGAGGAGGGCGTCGCCGACCCCGCGACCATCGACGCGGCGCTGCGCGAGAGCGGCGGCTTCCGGATGGGTCCGTTCGAGCTGACCGACCTGATCGGCCAGGACGTGAACGAGGCCGTCACCCGCTCCGTCTGGGACTCCTTCCACCAGGACCCCAGGTTCACGCCGTCCCTCGCCCAGCGCCGGCTGGTGGAGTCGGCGCGGCTGGGCCGCAAGTCCGGTCACGGCTGGTTCCCGTACGGGCAGGACGCGGCGGCCCCCGCGCCGCACACCGCGCCGCCCGCGGCCCCGCCGGCCTCCGTGGTCGTCCAGGGCGAGCTGTACCAGGCCGCGCCCCTGGCCGGGCTGTTCCAGGAGGCGGGCGTCGTCGTCGACTTCGAGGAGGACGCCGTCCCGGGGTACCCGGGGTGGATCGAGCTGCCGAGCGGGACCCGGCTCTTCCTGGCCGACGGCACCGCCGCGGACGACGCCGAGATGCCCGTCGTCCACTTCGACCTCGCGCTGGACTACCGCACCTGCGAGCGGATCGTGCTCGCGCCCGCCGTGACCGTGGACGACCGGTCGCTGCAGGAGGCGATCGGGCTCTTCCAGGCGGCCGGCAAGAAGGTCAGCGTGATCCGGGACGTGCCCGGCATGATCGTCGCGCGGACCGTCGCCATGCTCGCCGACTTCGCCTTCGACGCCGCCGCGCGCGGCGTGGCGGACGCCGACGACATCGACACCGCGATGCGGCTCGGCGTCAACTATCCGCTCGGGCCGCTGGCCTGGGCCGGGGAACTGGGCGTCGACTGGGTCCTGGAGACCCTGTCCAACCTCCACGAGGAGTACCCGACGGGCCGCTACGCACCCTCCCAGGCGCTGCGGCGCCGGGTCGCCGCCGAGCAGGCGGCACGGGACGGGGCCGAGCGGCAGGCGGCCGAGGGGGCCGCGTCATGACGACGGCGAAGCGCGACACCTACACCCCCGAGACGCTGCTCTCGGTCGCCGTGCGGGTCTTCAACGAACGCGGATACGACGGAACCTCCATGGAGCACCTGTCCAAGGCGGCGGGGATCTCCAAGTCCTCGATCTACCACCACGTCGCGGGCAAGGAGGAGCTGCTGCGGCGGGCCGTCAGCCGGGCGCTGGACGGTCTCTTCGCGATCCTGGACGAGCCGGGCGCCGGGCGTGGCCGGGCCATCGACCAGGTCGAGTACGTCACCCGCCGCACCGTCGAGGTGCTGATGGCGGAGCTGCCCTACGTCACGCTGCTGCTGCGGGTCCGGGGCAACACGTCGACCGAGCGGTGGGCGCTGGAGCGCCGGCGGGAGTTCGACCAGAGGGTGGCCGATCTGCTCAAGGCGGCCGCCGCCGACGGCGACCTGCGCGCGGACGTGGACATACGCCTCGCCACCCGGCTCCTGTTCGGCATGATCAACTCGCTGGTGGAGTGGTACCGGCCGCACCCGGGTGCCGAGGCGGAACGCGAGCAGCTCGCCGACACCGTCGTGCACCTGGCCTTCGACGGGCTGCGCACCGCCCGCTGAGGGCTGTCCCGCGATCCGTCGTGCGCCCGCCGGGGGTTGCGGGAGCCCTGAGGGAGCATCGCCCGGCAGCCGGGCGGTGCATGCGGCGCCCGGGATCCCGCCGGAGAACACCGCCGGTCGGCGGCGTAGGACCGGCGGAAGGCCCCAGCGATCGCCCTCCGGGGCTCGCGTCCGGGCTCCGGGGGCACCGGTCGCGGCCGGGGACCCCGCACGGGCGTGTGCCGGCGGAGGGGCCCGGAGGAGCCCGTACGGCGGCGGGCCGGCGGGATCAGCCCAGGTGGTCGGGGTCCAGGTCGGTCTCCTCGAAGACCAGCAGGGTGCGGGTCGAGAGCACCTCGGGGATCGACTGGAGCTTGGTGAGCACCAGCTCCCGCAACGTGCGATTGTCGGGTGTGTGTACCAGCAGCAGGACGTCGAAGTCCCCGCTGACCAGAGCGATGTGCGCGGCTCCGGGCAGGGCCTGGAGCTGCTCGCGCACGGTCCGCCAGGAGTTCTGGACGATCTTGAGCGTGATGTAGGCCGACGCCCCCTGGCCCGCGCGCTCGTGGTTCACCCGTGCGCTGAAGCCGCGGATCACCCCGTCGTCGATGAGCCGGTTGATCCGCGCGTAGGCGTTGGCCCGGGACACGTGGACCCGTTCGGCGACGGAGCGTATCGAGGCGCGGCCGTCCGTCTGCAGGATCCGCAGGATGTCGCGGTCCACGGCGTCGAGCGGGCGCGCGGCAGGGCCCTGGGGCGGTCCGCCCCCGGCCGCGGCCTGTGCCGGGCCCGGGCTCTGGTTCAGGGCTCGCTCCCAGCCGTCGGCCATTTGTTCATCCGCCATGTCCCCCCGCCTCTCTCCCATGGACGACATGTCTCTATCCCAGGCTGTGGAGAACCGTTTGTCCACAGGCTGAGGGTGCCTGTAGCCAAAATGCCTCCACGACCGAACAATCGGTAGGTGAGGCGCGCCACACCCGCGCCACCCGCCTTCGGGTCTTATGCCCGCTCCCACGAGGAGGTGGACTCGTTGCAACAGCGCAGTTCGACAGTCCAAGAGCCGCCCGCCGCCACCGCTGCCTACCGGCCCACCCCGCCCCCGGCGTGGAAGCCGCGCACCGACCCCGGCCCGCTGCTGCCCGATGCCGAGCCGTTCCGCGTCCTCGGCACCGACGCGGTGGCCTCGGCCGACCCCGAGCTGTTGCGACGTCTCTACGCCGAGCTGGTGCGGGGCCGCCGGTACAACACGCAGGCCACCGCCCTCACCAAGCAGGGCCGCCTCGCCGTGTACCCGTCGACCACCGGCCAGGAGGCCTGCGAGGTGGCCGCCGCGATGGCCCTGGAGGAGCGCGACTGGCTCTTCCCCTCGTACCGCGACACCCTCGCCGCCGTGGCCCGCGGCCTCGACCCGGTCCAGGCGCTGACGCTCCTGCGGGGCGACTGGCACACCGGCTACGACCCGCGCGAGTACCGGATCGCCCCGCTGTCCACGCCGCTCGCCACCCAGCTCCCGCACGCGGTCGGGCTGGCCCACGCCGCCCGGCTCAAGGGTGACGACGTGGTCGCGCTCGCCATGGTCGGCGACGGCGGCACCAGCGAGGGCGACTTCCACGAGGCGCTGAACTTCGCGGCCGTCTGGCAGGCCCCCGTGGTCTTCCTCGTGCAGAACAACGGCTTCGCCATCTCCGTCCCGCTCGCCAAGCAGACGGCTGCCCCGTCGCTGGCGCACAAGGCCGTCGGCTACGGCATGCCGGGCCGGCTGGTCGACGGCAACGACGCGGTCGCCGTCCACCAGGTGCTGACCGAGGCCGTCGCCCGCGCTCGGCGCGGCGGCGGACCGACACTGGTCGAGGCCGTGACGTACCGCATCGACGCCCACACCAACGCCGACGACGCCACCCGCTACCGCGGCGACGGCGAGGTCGAGACCTGGCGGGCGCACGACCCAATCCTGATCCTGGAGCGGGAGCTGACGGAGCGCGGCATGCTCGACGACGACGGCAAGCGGCAGGCGGCCGAGGCCGCCGAGACGATGGCGGCGACGCTGCGCGAGCGGATGAACGCCGACCCCGTGCTCGACCCGATGGACCTGTTCGCGCACGTGTACGCCGAGCAGACGGCACAGCTGCGCGAGCAGGCGGCGCAGCTGCGTGCCGAGCTCGACGCCGAGAGCGAGGCGTGATGACGACCAGGACGGCGGCCAAGCCGGCCAAGCCGGCGACGATGGCGCAGGCCCTGCAGCGGGCCATGCGCGACGCGATGGCCGAGGACCCGACCGTCCACGTGATGGGAGAGGACGTCGGCACGCTCGGCGGCGTCTTCCGGGTCACGGACGGCCTGGCCAAGGAGTTCGGCGAGGACCGCTGTACCGACACGCCGCTGGCCGAGGCGGGCATCCTCGGCACGGCCGTCGGCATGGCGATGTACGGGCTGCGGCCGGTCGTCGAGATGCAGTTCGACGCCTTCGCCTACCCCGCGTTCGAGCAGCTGATCAGCCACGTCTCGCGGATGCGGAACCGCACACGCGGCGCGCTGCCGATGCCGCTGGTGGTCCGGGTGCCCTACGGCGGCGGGATCGGCGGCGTCGAGCACCACAGCGACTCCTCCGAGGCGTACTACATGGCGACGCCGGGCCTCCACGTCGTCACCCCGGCCACCGTCGAGGACGCCTACGGGCTCCTGCGGGCGGCGATCGCCTCCGACGACCCGGTCGTCTTCCTGGAGCCCAAGCGGCTGTACTGGTCGAAGTCCGACTGGTCGCCCGAGGCGCCGACGGCCGTGGAGCCGATCGGCAAGGCCGTGGTGCGCCGCAGCGGCCGCAGCGCCACGCTGATCACGTACGGGCCCTCCGTGCCGGTCTGCCTGGAGGCGGCCGAGGCCGCGCAGGCGGAGGGCTGGGACCTGGAGGTCGTCGACCTGCGCTCGCTCGTGCCGTTCGACGACGAGACGGTCTGCGCCTCCGTGCGGAGGACCGGGCGGGCGGTCGTCGTGCACGAGTCGACCGGGTTCGGCGGACCGGGCGGGGAGATCGCCGCACGGGTCACCGAGCGCTGCTTCCACCACCTGGAGGCACCGGTGCTCCGGGTCGCCGGCTTCGACATCCCCTACCCGCCGCCGATGCTGGAGCGGCACCACCTGCCCGGCGTGGACCGGGTGCTCGACGCGGTCGCGCGCCTGCAGTGGGAGGCGCAGAGCTGATGGCACAGGTGCTCGAATTCAAGCTGCCGGACCTCGGCGAAGGGCTGACCGAGGCCGAGATCGTGCGCTGGCTGGTGAACGTCGGCGACGTCGTCGCCATCGACCAGCCGGTCGTCGAGGTCGAGACGGCCAAGGCGATGGTCGAGGTCCCCTGCCCCTACGGAGGCGTGGTGACGGCCCGCTTCGGCGAGGAGGGGACCGAGCTGCCCGTCGGGGCGCCGCTGCTGACCGTCGCGGTGGGCGCACCTGCTCCCGGCGCGGCGGACGCGACCGCGCCCGCGACGCAGAGCGACACCCCGGCGGAGTCCGCCGTCTCCTCGGAGCACTCCGGCAACGTGCTGGTGGGCTACGGGACGGCCGCCCCGGCGGCGCGCCGCCGCCGGGTGCGCAGGGACGGCGTTCCCGCGGCCTCCCCCGCCCCGGTGGCCACGGCCGTCCCGGTGGCCGCCGCCCCCGCGACCCGCGAGCCGGTCGTCGACGGTCCGGTGCCGGTGATCTCGCCGCTGGTGCGGAAGCTGGCGCGGGAGAAGGGGCTGGACCTGCGCGAGGTCCGCGGGTCGGGTCCGGACGGGCTGATCCTGCGGGCGGACGTCGAACGGGCCGCCGTCGCCGCGACCGAGGCCGCGCGCCCCGCCCCGGCCGTCGCGCCCGCGCCCTCGTCCGCTGCCGTCGGTGAGCGGATTCCGCTGCGCGGCGTGCGCGGCGCGGTCGCCGACAAGCTCTCGCGCAGCCGTACGGAGATCCCGGACGCGACCTGCTGGGTCGACGCCGACGCGACGGAGCTCATGGTGGCGCGCACGGCGATGAACGCCGCCGGCGGGCCGAAGATCTCGCTCCTCGCCCTGCTGGCCCGGATCTGCACCCACGCGCTCGCCCGCTTCCCGGAGCTCAACTCCACCGTGGACATGGCGGCCCGGGAGATCGTCCGGCTGCCGTCCGTGCACCTCGGGTTCGCGGCCCAGACGGAGCGCGGCCTGGTGGTGCCCGTGGTCCGGGACGCGGGAACGCGTACCGCGGAGTCGCTGACGGCGGAGTTCGCACGGCTGACGGAGTCCGCCCGGCAGGGGACGCTGACGCCGGCGGACCTGACCGGGGGGACGTTCACCCTGAACAACTACGGGGTGTTCGGGGTCGACGGGTCCACGCCGATCGTCAACCACCCGGAGGCGGCGATGCTCGGGGTCGGCCGGATCATCCCGAAGCCGTGGGTGCACCAGGGCGAGCTGGCCGTCCGCCAGGTCGTCCAGCTGTCGCTCACCTTCGACCACCGGGTCTGCGACGGCGGCACGGCGGGCGGGTTCCTCCGCTACGTCGCGGACTGCGTCGAGCATCCCTCGGTCCTGCTGCGCACGCTCTGACGGGCGGGGGTCCGGCCGGCTCCCGCTCCTGCCGGCTCCTGGCCGGGCCGGCTTCTGGCCGGGCCGGTTTGCGGCCCGGCCGTGTCCCCGGCGCCGGCGGTCGTATCGGCGCGGGGCGGCGGGCGCCCCGCACGGTCCGGGCGCCCGGGCGTCCCGCGGTGCGCTTCCCGTACGGCCACGGCCTCCCCGACCGCCGGGTGCGGGCGCGACGGCCGTCTCCATGGGTGAGACGGTCGCGGATCTTGGGGGCCATCCCGGCGGGGCGCGGACCATACTGCTGGGATGACGACCGAGTACGACGCCGTCGTCCTGGCGGGAGGCGCCGCCAGGCGGCTCGGCGGTGTGGACAAACCCGGCGTACGGGTCGGCGGCCGGGCGCTGCTCGACCGAGTCCTGACCGGGTGCCGGAGCGCCGCCTCGACCGTGGTCGTCGGCGGGCCGCGGGCGACTGTCCGACCCGTGGAGTGGGCCAGGGAGGATCCGCCCGGCGGGGGACCGCTGGCCGCCCTCGACGCCGGTGTCCGCCGGACCGAGGCCGCCACCGTGCTCGTCCTCTCCGCCGACCTGCCGTTCCTCGACGAAGGCACCGGCCGCCGCCTGCTCGACGCCCTCGACGAGGCCCCCACGGCCGACAGCGCGCTCCTGGTCGACTCCGACGGCCGGGACCAGCCCCTCGTCGCGGCCTACCGCGCCGAGCCGCTCCGCCGGGCACTGGACCGCCTCGCCACCGCGCGCGGCACCCTCGCCGGTCTCCCGCTGCGCCTGCTCCTCGGTGAACTGCGTCCGATCCGGGTCGACGGCGGCGCCCTCGCCTCCTTCGACTGCGACACCTGGGAGGACATTGCCGCAGCCCGGGCCCGCATCAGGGAGCATGGGAGCGTGCTGGACGAATGGATCACCGCAGTCAAGGACGAACTGGGCATCGAGTTGGACGTCGACACCGGCGTGCTGCTCGATCTGGCCCGTGACGCCGCCCACGGAGTCGCTCGCCCCGCGGCGCCGCTGACCACCTTCCTGGTCGGCTACGCGGCGGCGAAGGCGGGTGCCGGCGGCCCCGAGGCCGTGGCCGAGGCTGCCCGCAAGGCCGCAGCCCTCGCCGTCCGCTGGGCCGACGAGGCCGACCAGGCCGCCGCCCCGGCCGGAGCCGGCCATGAGCAGACCCGCTCCGACGCCGCCGGCCCCGACACGACGGGCCGGGCCGAGGCCGGATGATGACCCCGCAGGAGCGCACGGCGGCCGAACCCGAGAGGGCCGAACCCGAGAGCGACGGAGTGGACGAGGCGCTGGCCCTCGTCGCCCCGCCCCGCCCTGCGGAGCCGCACCGCGCCACCCCCTGGCCGGACGCCCGGAGGATCGCCGCACGCGCCGGGGCCGCGGCGCGCTCCGCCGGTGCGACCGCCGGAGAGCTGTGCCGCGTCCCGCTCGGGCAGGCGCTCGGCCGCGTGCTCGCCGAGCCGCTGCGCGCACTGACCGATCTGCCGTCGTTCGACACCTCCGCCATGGACGGCTGGGCGGTCGCCGGCCCCGGCCCCTGGAAGATCCACGTGGAGGGTGCCGTCCTCGCCGGGCACACCCCCGCCGCCGTGCTCGACGACGGCACGGCGGTGCGGATCGCCACCGGCGCCCGGATTCCCCCCGAGACCACGGCGGTCATCCGCAGCGAGCACTCCCGTACCGACTCCGCCGGCCGGCTGCACGCCCTGCGCGAGGTCCAGCACGGCCAGGACATCCGGCCGCGCGGGCAGGAGTGCCGGTCCGGTGACCTCCTGCTGTCCGCCGGGACACCCGTCACCCCGGCGGTCCTCGGCCTCGCTGCCGCGGCCGGGTACGACGAACTTCCCGTGCTCTCCCGACCCCGTGTGGAGATCCTGGTCCTCGGCGACGAACTCCTCACCGACGGACTCCCCCACGAGGGCCTGATCCGCGACGCCCTCGGCCCGATGCTCGGCCCCTGGCTCAACGCGCTCGGCGCCGAGGTCCTCGCCACCCAGCGGGTCCGCGACGACGCCGACGCCCTGCGCGCGGCCGTCACCGGCTCCGAGGCGGACCTGGTCGTCACGACCGGCGGGACCGCCGCCGGTCCCCTGGACCACGTGCATCCCGTCCTCGCCGCGACGGGCGCCACCCTCCTTGTGGACGGCGTACAGGTCCGCCCCGGACACCCGATGCTGCTCGCCCGCCTCGAAGGCGGCCGCCCCGGCCGCCACCTCGTCGGACTGCCGGGCAACCCGCTGGCCGCCGTCTCCGCACTCCTCACACTGGCCGAGCCCCTGCTCCGGGCTCTCGCCGGCGCCCCGGCTCCGCCGCCGTACCGCGCGCCGGTCCGCGACGAGGTGCACGGTCACCCGCACGACACCCGGCTCGTCCCGGTCGTCCACCACGACGACCGGGTCGTCCCCCTGCACTACAACGGACCGGCGATGCTGCGAGGGATCGCGGTGGCGGACGGGATGGCCGTCGTACCGTCCGGCGGCGCGCGACCCGGCGACGCTCTGGACATCCTCGACCTCCCCTGGCCGATGGCCCCGCTTCAAGGCCCGGCGTCGGCCCGGCCCCAGGCTTACGGCGCGCCCGAAGGAGCATGTTTCACGTGAAACTTCCCAGCCGTGACGTCATGGCCCGCCAGGCCGACGAGAAGACGGCGCCCACCCGGATCAGGATGCCCCGGAGGGTGGTCGAGCGCCCCCTCCAGCAGGTGGGCAAAAGGCTGTTGATGGCCCTGGGCGTCCTCGTCCTCACCACGCTCATCGTCTACGCGGACCGCTCCGGCTATCACGACAACTCCGACGAGACGCTCGACTTCCTCGACTGCGCCTACTACGCGACCGTGACCCTCTCCACCACGGGATACGGCGACATCGTCCCGTACAGCGACTCGGCGAGGCTCGTCAACATCCTGCTGGTCACGCCGTTGCGCGTGCTGTTCCTGATCATCCTGGTCGGCACCACTCTCGAGGTCCTCACCGAACGGACCCGGGAGGAGTGGCGACTGAACCGCTGGAGGTCCACCTTGCGCGACCACACCGTCATCGTCGGATTCGGCACCAAGGGCCGGTCCGCGATCCAGACGCTCTGCGCGACGGGACTGCGCAAAGAACAGATCGTCATCGTGGACCCGTCCAACAAGGTCATCGAGACGGCGAACGCCGACGGCTTCGTGGGCGTGATCGGCGACGCGACCCGCAGCGACGTGCTGATCCGGGCCGAGGTGCAGAAGGCCCGTCAGATCGTCATCGCCACCCAGCGCGACGACACCGCCGTGCTGGTCACCCTGACGGCCCGCCAGCTCAACCGGGGCGCGAAGATCGTCGCCGCCGTCCGCGAGGAGGAGAACGCGCCGCTCCTGCGTCAGTCGGGTGCGGACGCCGTGATCACCAGCGCCAGTGCGGCCGGCCGACTCCTGGGCCTGTCGGTGCTCAGCCCCAGTGCGGGCACCGTGATGGAGGACCTGATCCAGCAGGGTTCGGGCCTCGATCTGGTCGAGCGGCCGGTCATAAAGTCCGAGGTCGGCAAGAACGTACGGGAGACCGAGGACCTGGTGGTGAGCGTGTTGCGCGGGCACCGGCTGCTCGGCTACGACGATCCCGCCGCCAGCCCGCTGCAGTTGACGGACCGTGTGATCACGATCGTGCGGGCCGCGCCCGTCACTCCCTTGAGCACGCCGCGCGAGGACTGACGACCCGACGCCGGGCGGAACGGCCATGCCCCACGGTGGACCGCGGTCGCCCACCCCGGACCGGGCCGCCCACCTCGGACCGGTCCGCCCACCCTGGACCGGGTAGTCCGCCGTGGCCCGGTCGGTCATGGCGGATCCCGGTCGGTCACGGCGCCGGAGTAGCCTCGCCGCCATGCATGCGATCACGATTCCGGAACCCGGCGGCCCCGAGGCCCTCGTCTGGGCCGAGGTGCCCGATCCCGTGCCCGGCGAGGGCGAGGTCCTCGTCGAGGTGGTGGCGAGCGCGGTCAACCGCGCCGACCTGCTCCAGAGGCAGGGCTTCTACGACCCGCCGCCGGGCACCTCGCCGTACCCCGGCCTCGAATGCTCGGGCCGGATCGCCGCACTCGGCCCCGGAGTGTCCGGCTGGTCGGTCGGCGACGAGGTGTGCGCGCTGCTGGTCGGCGGCGGGTACGCGCAGAAGGTCCTCGTCCCCGTCGGCCAGCTGCTTCCGGTGCCGGACGGGGTGGATCTCGTCACGGCGGCGGCGCTGCCGGAGGTGACCAGCACGGTCTGGTCGAACGTCTTCATGATCGCCCATCTGCGGCCCGGCGAGACGCTGCTGGTCCACGGCGGCGCGAGCGGCATCGGCACGATGGCGATCCAGCTGGCCAAGGCGGTCGGCGCGCGGGTCGCCGTCACCGCCGGCGGGCCGGAGAAGCTGGCGCGCTGCGCCGAACTGGGCGCCGACATCCTGATCGACTACCGCGAGCAGGACTTCGTCGAGGAGCTGCTGAAGGCGACGGACGGGAACGGCGCGGACGTCATCCTCGACATCGTCGGCGCGAAGTACCTGGACCGCAACGTGAAGGCCCTCGCGGTCAACGGGCGGCTCGCCGTGATCGGCCTCCAGGGAGGTGTGAAGGGCGAGTTGAACCTGGGGGCGCTGCTCCGCAAGCGGGCCGCGATCACGGCGACGACGCTGCGGGCCCGGCCGCTGCACGAGAAGACGGCCATCGTCGCCGCCGTCCGCGAGCACGTCTGGCCGCTGATCGAGGCCGGGACGGTTCGTCCGGTCGTCGACCGCACGGTGCCGATGGCGGAGGCCGCGGAGGCCCACCGGGCCCTGGATTCCGGGAGCCACGTCGGCAAGGTCCTGCTGCTGGCCCCGCAGGACTGAGCACGGCCGGGGCCGAGCACGACCAGGACTGAGCACGGCCGGGACCGGGCACGGCCGGGACCGAGCACGGCCCGGACCGCAGGTCGGCCCCAGGGCCCAGGGCCCAGGCCTCAGGGGTCGCCCGGCCCCCCGGCCCAGGCCCCCGGCCCCGGAGACGGCAGCAGGACAAGCACGAGGGCCCGGCACACCAGGTGTGCCGGGCCCTCGCCCGTTCGACGGCCTCTCGGCCCGGTCCATCCGGACGGGCGGCCGAGAGCGGCCAGGCCGGATCGCGCCCTACCGGGTCGAGCCCGGTCCGGTCGCGCCCGGTCCTACAGGTACGGACCCGAGCGGATCGCGTGACCGTGGCCCTGGTCGTCGTCATCGTCGTGGGGTCCGCCCGGAGGCAGCGCCCTGCGCATCTGCTCCAGTTGGGCGCGGGCCGCCATCTGCTGGGCGAACAGGGCCGTCTGGATGCCGTGGAAGAGTCCTTCGAGCCAGCCCACCAACTGGGCCTGCGCGATCCGCAGTTCCGCTTCGGAGGGGATCGCCTCGTCGGTGAACGGCAGGGAGAGCCGCTCCAGTTCCTCCACCAGCTCGGGCGCGAGCCCGTCCTCCAGCTCCTTCACGGAACTGGCATGGATATCCTTCAGCCGGACCCGGCTCGCCTCGTCGAGAGGTGCCGCCCTGACTTCCTCCAGAAGCTGCTTGATCATGCTGCCGATGCGCATGACCTTCGCAGGCTGCTCGACCATTTCTGTCACCGGGACCTCGCGGGACTCGTCGTCACCATGACTGCCGCCGAGCGCCATCCCATCCTGTCCCACGATGAGGACCTGGGGGCTCTCCTGCGACCGTTCATTCCTCGGCATATCCATGCCGCCATTCTCTCGCACACGTGCCTCACCACACGGTGTGCCCCTGTACGAGGGTGATCCACCCTCGTACAGGGGCACAGGAACGCAACGAAGCGGAAGAACCGGTCAGGTCGCGGCGCGGCGGGCCAGGGCGCCCCGGGACCGGGTCACCAGCGCGGCCAGCAGCGCGGCTCCCAGCGGGACGGCCACCAGCAGGGCTGCCAGCGTCTCCCACGGGACGACGATCGGCACGTGGGGCGGTTGCTGCATGACGCCCCAGCCCTGGTCGAGCGCCTCCTGGTAGTAGCGCAGCTGTTCCCGTTCCTCGGTGAGCCGCAGCCCCACGGCCGGCAGCACACCGGCCGCCGATCCGAGGATCACGCCCATCGCGGCGACCACCCCGCACTGGAAGCCGCTGAGGGTCCGGCGGACCCGCGGCGGGGCGCCGACCGCGGCGAGCGTCTTGAGGTCGGCCTCGGCGTCGGCCTGGGCGAGACCGGTGGCGATGCCGGCCGCACCGATGGTGACGAGACCCGCGAAGACGGTCAGGGAGAGGAGCACGATGCTGCTCTTGCTGACGAAGCCCTCCTCCAGATGGAGATCGACGTCACTGCCGAGCTTGGCGATCTCGGCGTCGAGCTTCTGCCGCTGCTCGGAGCTCGGCATGCGGTCGGTGGTGAAGTACGAACCGACGGGCACCGTGGTCAGTCCGGCGGCCTTGGCGGTGGCCGGGGTGATCATGCCCTGCATGCCGTACGACTGCTCGCTCTCGGGCATCAGGTACGCGGGGAGCGACTTGATCTCGCCCGGAGCCGGCTTGCCGTCGCGGTCGGCCGCGTCGGCCTTCTCGAGGTCCGTGATCAGCTTGACGTCGACCTGGCCGGCCTTGTTGACCTGCTGCTTGGCGAAGGTGACCACCTTGCCCTCGGCGAGGGCCCGCTCGGCGCCGGCGTCCTTGATGCCGAGGATCGTCAGCAGCCGGGCGTCGCCGACCAGCAGGCCGCCCTCGACGTAGACGCTGCCGCTGTCGCCCTCCTTGCAGCGCCAGTCCTCGGCCAGCTTGCGCCGCTGCTCCTTGGTGAACCGCTCCGAGGGGTCGCTGCCGTCGGTGGTCGTCGCCCACAGCGGGCACTCGTTGGCCGCGGGGATCACGACCTCGTACCGGCCGCAGCCGGTTCCCTGGCCGTAGGGCGAGCAACCCGGCTTGCCGACCACGATGCGGTCGACGTCGGCGCGGGCGTCGATCGGCAGCAGGCGCTGCACGGCCTCACGGACCGCCGGGACGTCCCGGCCGCCGTCCTCGACGACCAGCGCGGAGACCGCTCCGTAGGGCAGGCGCGCCTGGTACTCGGCGCGTTCCTGGGCTTCGCTGCTCGCCGTGTACGTGGCGACGGCGACGGTTCCGGCGACCGCGGCGAGCACGGCGGCGACGGCCGGCGCCGTGCGGCCGCGGTTGCGCACGGCGTCGCGGAGCGCGAGACGCGGGGACAGGGGCATCCAGCGTCCGGTCCGGCCGAAGAGGCCGACCAGGGCGGGGGTCATGGCGACGACGCCGAGTTCGGCGATGGCGCTGCCGCCCGCGACGATCACGACCTGGTCGGAGACGACCGAGCCGTACAGCGCGATCGCGGCGCCGAGCAGCAGGGCGCCCAGGCCGACCAGCGGGAGCACGCGGCTGCTGCGGCGGACGCCGCGCCGGCCGGTGAGCGAGGCCAGGACGGTCTGCCGGGAGGAGGTGATCGCCGGGACGATCGCCGCCAGCAGGCCGGTCAGCACGGCGAGGAGCGCGATGCCGAGCAGTTCCAGCGGACGGACGTCGAAGGAGCCGAACCGCTGGCCCAGGTAGTCCTCGAGCAGGGGCTGCAGGGCGAAGGTGAGGATCAGCGCGAGGACCGTGCCGGTCACGGCCGCGGCGATGCCGATGACGAGGCCGCCGCTGAGCACGATGGCCCGGATGTGGCTGCGGTCGCCGCCGTTCGCTCCGACGAGGCCGAGCTGGCGGCGCGAGCGGCGGGCGCCGACGGCGAACGCGGGACCGGCGAGAAGGCAGATCTCCAGCATCGCGAGGCCGACGACGGTGCCGAGGGCGGCGAGCTCCGCCGCCTGGGCGGCAGCGCTGGTCTCGTAGTTGCCCCAGCCGTCCTTCTGGTAGAGCGGGACCTCGGAGTCGGCGGGCGGGTCCAGGAGCACGGCGCGCGAGACGACGGCGACACCCTTGGTGTTGATCTGCTGGACCATGTTCCACGTGAAACCGCCGGACAGCTTCACCAGATGGGTGGTGGAGGTGTCGGGCTTCATCAGGCCGGCCTTCTCGGCGGCCTTTCCGTACGGGGCCAGGAAGGCGCCGGGCAGGGCGTTGACCTGGTCGGCCTTGAGGTCGTTCGGCAGCTCGTAGGCGCCGACGATCCGGTAGGTGCGGTCGAAACCGCGCGCGGTCAGGGTGGAGCCGACCGTGAGACCGCTGGTCTCCAGGAAGTGCGTGGTCGCGGCGACCTCGTCCGCCCGCTGCGGGAAGCGGCCCTCCTGGAGGGGCATGATGCCCGTCGCGATGGGGTCGGCCGCCTTGAGCTCGCGGACCTCGGTCTGGAGCAGTCCGTGCACGGTCGTGAGCTTCGCGTTGCCGGCGGTGTCCGTCAGTGCCTCGGCACCCGCCGGGAAGGCCGCGGTGACATCGGTCGAGCCGCTCGGCCAGCCGCGGTCGCCGTACTCCTTGGCCGGTGCGTTCATCTCACCGTCCGGCGACTGCAGGATGGGGACGCCGCCGACCTGCGCGTCGGAGAAGCGTGCGTCGGCCGCGCCGATGGTGCGGTCCAGTTTCTCCTCGGCGGAGAGTTCGGAGCTGCGCAGGGTGAGGTCGGCGGCGCTGACCCCGAGGATGGGCAGGGCGATCATGGCGAGGACCAGGAAGCTGCGGCCCTTGTAGCGCCAGGCGTCGCGGCGGGCTATGCGGATCGCGGCGCGCCAGGAGTGGAGCCACTTGTTCACCGTTCGGCCGCCTGACCGGACAGGAGCGAGTCGGCGTCGGTGCGCACGGTCTGGTCGACGACGGCGCCGTCCCGGAGGAAGACGACGCGGTCGGCCCAGGCGGCGAACCGCGGCTCGTGGGTGACCAGGACGCCGGCGGCACCGGCGTCGCAGCGGGTGCGCAGCAGGGCGAGGACGGACTCGCCGGTCTCGGAGTCGAGAGCACCGGTGGGCTCGTCGGCGAGCACGAGGCGGCGGTCTCCGACGAGGGCGCGGGCGATGGCGACGCGCTGCTGCTGGCCGCCGGACATCTCGTCGGGGAAGCGGTCGGCGAGGTGGCCGAGCTCCATCTCCTCCAGTGCGGCGAGGGCCTCGACACGGGCCTTGCGTGCGGAGACACCGTCCAGTTCACGGGGCAGGGCGACGTTCTCGGCGGCCGTGAGGGCCGGGATGAGGTTGTAGTCCTGGAAGACGTAGCCGATGCTGCGGCGGCGCAGTGCGGCGAGCGCCTTGCGGTCGGCGGTGGTGATGTCGGTGCCCTCGACGATCACCCGGCCGGAGGTCGGGAAGTCGAGGCCGCCGGCGATGGTCAGCAGGGTGGACTTGCCGGAGCCGGAGGGGCCCATGACGGCGACGAGTTCGCCGGCGTGGACGTCGAGGTCGATGCCCCGGAGGGCGTGCACTTCGGTGGCGCCCGAGCCGTGGACACGGGTCAGGTTCTGGAGCTGCAGCACGGGCTGCTGTGCGGACATGGAGGGGTCCCCCTTGGTCGTACGCCGCGGGACGGGCGCGCTGGGCCGGATCGGGCAGCGGCCGCTCGGGTACGGAGCGGATGGAGAGGTGGAACGGAACGGGCGCACACGGGGAGCCGTGAACGCGGATGCGCAGGTGCGGGCCTGCGTCGACGTGGTGCGATGCGTGGGGCCGGGATGCCGCGGTACGGCTGCCCCGGCACGGGAGGTGCGGGGCGGCGGTACGGGCGTGGCGGTGGCCCGACGTGCGGTGCGGGTACGCGGGTGTCGTCGTTCGGTGACGGTGGCCCGGGTGCGGTGTGCGGGGGCCCGGCGGTGCGGGTCCTCGTGCCGCGGTGTCAGGGCCGTGGTGAGGGGCGGATCGTGGGGGAGGCCGGGGCCGTGGTGCGCTCGGGAGGCTGGGACTCGGCCGCGGTGCCGGCGGCGGCCGAGAGCCGGATGAGCCGGGCCTCGCAGTGGTCAAGCCAGCGGGCCTCGGCCTCGGTCTGGAAGATGAGCTGTTCCAGTACGAGCAGCCAGGCCACGTCGTCCCGCTCCTGGGATCCGCCGCTCTCGAGTGCGGTGATCGCCTGGGCCTTGAGGCGGGTGTAGTCCTGCATCGCCTTCACGGTGTGGTGGCGCTGGGCCTGGATGACGGCCCGGATGTCGACCCCCGGAGCGCCGACGGCCATGGCGAGCTTGATGGCCAGCTCGTCCCGGGCGGGACTGGTGCGGTCGACGGGCTTCTCGAACCAGGTCCTGAGCTCGGTGCGGCCGTGGTCGGTGATGGCGTAGAGCGCGTGCCCGGCCTCGTCCTCACCGCTCTGCGAGACCAGCCCGTCGCGTTCGAGACGGTTGAGGGTCGTGTAGACCTGGCCGACGTTGAGGGGCCAGGTGGACCCCGTGCGGGACTCGAACTCCGTGCGGAGCTGCGAACCGTAGCGAGGGCCGCGTTCGAGGAGGGCGAGAAGCCCGTGGCGGATCGACATACTCAGTATGTATACCGAGTATGTCGGCGCGGACAAGCGACCTCAGACGGACCCTCGGCGTCCGTCTCAAGGGGGACACGCGGTGGGAGCGGGGCTCAGCGGCGGCGCATCCGGAGGCCGAGGAAACCGATCCCGAGCCCCATCAGGGCGAACCCGGCGCCCAGCGTCAGCACGGGAATCTGCCGGTCAGCGACGGTGGTCCCGGTCCCGGTGGTGATCTGGCGGGCGGCGTCGGGCACGGACGCCGGGGCGTCGTCCGCGTGCGGCGGATCCGCCTGGGGTACCGCATCGAGGTCCTCGTCCGTGCCGTTCGTGTCGGCGGAGGGCGCGTCGGCTGTTGCCGTTTTGGTACGTGAGGGGTCGGCCGGCGCGGTCGACGGCCGCGTCGCCGGAACCCGCGCGGGCGCCGTGGCGGGCCGGCCGGGCCGGTCCCGGCCCTCACCGGCCGGACGTCCGGCGAGGGAGGGGGCGGGCTGCCGCGGCGGGCCGGACTCCCTCGGCTTGCCGGCGTCCTCGGATCCGTCCGGCCTGTCGGGCTCTTCGGGCTCCTCCGCGTCGACCGGACCCGGCGCCCCCGGGCCGCTGGACGCCGAGACGGAGGGGGATCCGGAGGCGGCGCCGGTCGGCGAGGGTGTCGCGGACGGGGAGGTGCCCGTCGCGGAGGGGGGTGCGGTGGGGGCGGGCCGCGTCTCGGGCACCGGTCCGCGCCAGGGGGTCGTCGCGGTGGCCGAGGGATCCGCCGCGACCGAGCCGTGCGCGACCGGGGTACCCACCACGAGCCAGCACACGAGCACCGGACCGAGGGCCTTCGTCCGCGCCCTGTGGAGTCCTGGAGTCACGGCGTGACCCCCTCCCGTCCGAGCAGCCGAGCTGGTCAACCGAGCCAGTCGACTCAGCGTCACATGTCGGGACACTTCCGGCATCCGGGCGGGTGCGCACGGAGGATCGGGCCCGCTCGCGTCGGCGCCGGCAGAAGAGGGAGCGCGCTGCGCGCGGGGCGGAAGCCGAGGCGGAGACGCCGGCGGCGGAGAGAGAAGGACGACGGGCCCCCGACCGCACCGCGGCCGGGAGCCCGTCGAAGGAGGCGGTGCCCGCCGGGCGGCCTACTGCGGCGGGTTGCCCGTCGAGACCTCCAGCGTGAACTCGGCGCTGTCCTCCGACGCGTCCTCGCCGGCCGGCGGGTACTGGCTGAGGACCGTGCCCTCGCCGTAGGTGTTCTCGTCGACCGGGGTCTGCTTGGTGATCTTCCAGCCCGCGGCCTGGATGCAGGCCTTCACCGACTGGATGTTCTTGTAGGTGAGGTCCGGGATCTCGAACTTCGCGGGGTCCTCGGAGGACTCCCGCGGCTCCGTGCACTTCTTCGGGTCGATGGTCTTGCCGAGGTCGGGTCCCTTGTGGTCCGCGTCGGCCGACTGCGACTGGCTGGGGTCGCCGCCCGCGGTCGTGTTCGGGTCCTCGTCCTTGTTCATCGACAGCGCCGTGACGACACCGCCGATGACGAGCAGGGCCACCACGATCGCGCCGACAAGGACCGGCGTGTTCCGCTTGGAGCCGGCCGCGGCGGCCGGAGCCGGCGACGCGTGCGGGGTCATCGTGTACGGCCCGGGCGTGGGGGTCTGGTACATCGGCGGCGGTGTCTGCGCCTGCTGCGGGTAGCCGTAGGCCGGCCCGGGGGCGGGCGTCGGCACACCGTACGGACCCGGCTGCGCGGTCGGCGGCTGGTAGTGCTGCTGGACGCCGTGCGTCGACGGCGGCGGCGTCTGGCCGACCGGCGGGAAGACCGCCGAGCCCACACCCGCACCGCTGCTGACGGGACCGCCGGCGACGATCACCGGTGCGCTCGTCTGACCCGCCGACAGCACGCGCAGGCACTCGTCCTGCATCGCCGCGGCGCTCGGGAACCGCTCGTTCGGGTTCTTCTTCAGCGCGCGGGCGACGAGCGCGTCCATCGCCGGCGTCACGGACCGGTTCACCGAGGACGGGGCGACCGGCTCCTCCTGTACATGCGCGTACGCGATGGCCAGCGGCGAGTCCGCGTCGAAGGGGAGCCGTCCCGTCAGCAGCTGGAAGAGCATGATGCCGACCGAATAGAGATCGGAACGGGCGTCCACCGCGCGGCCGAGGGCCTGCTCCGGGGAGAGGTACTGGGGCGTGCCGACGACCATGCCGGTCTGCGTCATCGAGGTCACACCGGACTGCATGGCGCGCGCGATGCCGAAGTCCATGACCTTGACCACGCCGCGCTTGGTCACCATGACGTTGCCCGGCTTGATGTCGCGGTGGACCAGGCCCATCTCGTGGCTGGTCTCCAGCGCGGCGAGCACGTCCGCCGTCACCTTCAGCGCCTTGTCGGCGGGCATCGCGCCGTACTGCTGCACGTCGTTCGCCAGGACCGACCCGAGCGGGCTGCCCTCGACGTACTCCATGACGATGTACGGCATGACGGCGCCGTCGAGGGTGTCCTCGCCGGTGTCGAAGACGGAGACGATGTTGGTGTGGGACAGCTTCGCCACGGCCTGCGCCTCGCGGCGGAAGCGTTCGCGGAACGACTGTTCCCGGCCCAGCTCGGTGTGCAGCGTCTTGATGGCCACCTGGCGGTCGAGGGCGCTGTCGTACGCGAGGTACACGGACGCCATGCCACCTTCGCCGAGCAGGTCGCGAAGCTGGTACCGGCCGTTCGCGACCGAACCGCCCGCATAGCGGCCCTGTGCGCCGTCCTGGCTCATTCGTGCTTCCCCCATACGCGCGCGAGGCGGCGCTGATCCGGATTTTCTCGGCCAAGTCTGCCCGAGGGCAGTGACACGTCAAGCCGGGTGCCCGTTCCGTGACCCTCCGCACAACAAGCGTCTCGGAAGCGTTACACGAACTGCGCTCAATTTGCACAGGCGTATACGGAAGGGAGGGGGTGGCCGGTTCATCCCGGACCGTGATGTCGGGCGGAGCCTGTAGCGTGACCGCAAGGAAAGACGTATCGGTGTGCCGGTACGGCGAGACACCGAAGACAGATGACGGCGAGGACTGATGGCACCCGAATCCGAAGCAGGCGGCGGTATGTCGGACGCTGCTGCGGAGTCCTGGGGCATCGGCGGAGTGGTCGGCGACGGGCGCTACCGGCTGACCCACCGTCTGGGACGTGGCGGCATGGCCGAGGTGTTCGCCGCCGAGGACGTCCGGCTGGGCCGCACGGTCGCGGTCAAGCTGCTGCGCTCCGACCTCGCCGAGGACCCCGTCTCCAAGGCGCGCTTCACGCGCGAGGCGCAGTCGGTCGCCGGGCTCAACCACCATGCCATCGTGGCGGTGTACGACTCCGGCGAGGACGTCGTGGCCGGCCAGTCGGTGCCGTACATCGTGATGGAGCTGGTCGAGGGCCGCACCATCCGCGACCTGCTGATCAGCGCCGAGGCGCCGGGTCCGGAGCAGGCCCTGATCATCGTGTCGGGCGTGCTCGAGGCGCTCGCCTACTCGCACCAGCACGGCATCGTGCACCGTGACATCAAGCCGGCCAACGTCATCATCACGCACACCGGCGCCGTCAAGGTCATGGACTTCGGCATCGCGCGCGCCCTGCACGGCGCGCAGTCGACGATGACCCAGACCGGCATGGTCATGGGCACGCCGCAGTACCTCTCGCCCGAGCAGGCGCTCGGCAAGGCCGTCGACCACCGCTCCGACCTGTACGCCACGGGCTGTCTGCTCTACGAACTGCTCGCGCTGCGGCCCCCGTTCACCGGCGAGACGCCGCTGTCGGTGGTCTACCAGCACGTCCAGGACGCTCCCGTCCCGCCGTCGGACGTCGCCCAGGCCGCGCCGCCGGAGCTGGACGGGCTGGTCATGCGCTCGCTCGCCAAGGAGCCGGACGACCGGTTCCAGAGCGCAGAGGAGATGCGCGGCCTGATCCAGTACGGCCTGCAGATGCTGCAGCAGCAGGGCGGTCACACCGGCACGTGGAACACGGGCCCGGTGGAGATGCACGAGGGCGGGCACACGCCGCCCGGCGGGCTCGCCGCGACGGCCGCGCTCGGCCACCCGATGCACCACGAGACGGCGCAGCGTCCCCTCCTGCCGCCGAGGAACCCGGAGGACGGCGGGGTCGGCGGGTACGACGGCGGTCACGGCGGCTACGGGCAGGACGGCGGCTACGGTTCGCAGGGGGGCCGGAGCGGCGGACGCGGCAAGGTGCTGCTCTTCGTAGCGCTCGCGATGGTCGCGATCGTGGCCGGTGTCGTCTACGCCTGGGACAAGGCGGCGGACCGGAGCGGCGGCACGACGGACAAGCCGACCGTCACCAACCAGCCGTCCAGCCCGACGGATTCGCCGACGCCCTCGGAGGAGCCGTCGGAGGAGTCGCAGGAACCCGACACCTCCACCGGCGGCAACGACTACCCCTGGACGCCCACGAACAGGCCCACGAACCGGCCGACGACCCCGAGCACGCCGACGGGCGAGCCGTCGACCGACCCGGCGGACGGCGGCACCACCGACGGCGGCACCACCGACGGCGGCACCGACACGGGCACGTCGACCGGGACCTCGACCGGCACGTCCACCGGTACCAGCACGGGCACGTCGACCGGCACGTCGAGCGGTACGTCCACCGGTACCAGCACGGGCACGTCGAGCGGTTCGTCCACCGGCACCACCACCGGTACGACGACGGGCGCCAACGGCGAGCCCACGGGGGGCACCACTCCCTGACGGGCCGTCCCCATCGACCGGGGCCGGCCGCGTCAGCCCGTGAACGCGTCGCGCACCGCCTCGTATTCGCGGGTCCACCACACCACCAGGGCCGACGCCGCAGGGAACTGCGGGTCGGCCCTTCGGTCGTCGAGCTGGTAGCGCCAGCGCAGTATCCAGAAGTCGTTGAGGCGCTCCCACCACACCCGGTGCACCGCGGCCGCCAGTTCGTTCGCGTCCACGCCCGCGGCGCGCCGGTAGTCCCGCGCGTACGCCCGCACCTTCGTCAACGCCAGTTCGCCCGCGGGCCGTACGAAGAAGATGGCGGCGGCCCGCACGGCCTCCTCGGCCCGCGGCTGGACGCCGAGCCTGTCCCAGTCGACGATCGCGGCCGGTTCCGCGCCCCGGTAGAGCAGGTTCAGCGGGTGGAAGTCGCCGTGCACCCAGCCCGCGGCCGAGGCGGGCGGCGGGCGCCGGTGGACGTGCTCGGCCAGCAGGCGGCGGCGCTGGAGCAGCCGGTGCACGGCCAGTTCGTCGAAGCCGTCCCGGGGGCGGCGGGCGCGGGCGAGGCGCAGCAGGTCGCCGATGACCCGGAACGTCTCCTCGGGGCGGGCGCTCTCGTGTTCCTCGCCCGGTGGCGGTGGTTCCATCACCTGGTCGAGGCAGGTGTGGACCCGGCCGAGGAGCAGGCCGAGCCGCCGTGAGCCGCCGGCGGACAGCTGGGCGCCGTCGCGGTGGCGGCCGTCGACCCAGGGGTGCAGGGCGTAGCACCGGCCGCCGATCACCGCGACGGTCCGGCCGGCGGAGTCGGCGAGCGGTGGGGCGACGGGCAGGCCTAGGGCGTGCAGGCGCTGGGTGGCGCGGTGCTGGCGGCTGATGGTGTCCCGGTCCGCGGTCGGGGCGTCGAGGTGCTGCTTGAGGAAGTAGGCGCCGCGGGTGGTGGCGAGGCGGTAGCCGCGGTTGAGCAGGCCCTGGGTGACGGGTTCGCAGGACAGGGGCTCGCCGGCCTCCCGGTAGCGGCGCAGGAGGGCGCCGAGCGGCGGGACGAGCGTTTCAGATGAGCGCGGCACTCGCCAGATGTTAGATCACGCTACGTGGTGGAGGTGTCGCTCAGCGGCGCGAGCGTCCGCGCGTGCGCCGGCGCTCCCGGTGGCCCGTGCGCCGTCGGGTGCGTCGATGCGCGTGCCCGCGTGCTCCCCGAGGGTCCCGGCGGCGTAGTCGAGCGCGTGGACGGTCACGAACCGGGGCTCGATGCGCATGTAGACCGGGTCGAAGGGCTCGCCGTCCACGGTCCGGGGGGTGGGCCCGAAGGCGGCCAGCTGCTCCTCGGTCGGCTCGACGAGCTCGGCGGTGCCCGTGAACTGCACGGACCACAGGTTCTCGGAGCCGGAGTTGAGGTTGTCGGCGCAGTAGGCGACGACG
The DNA here is from genome assembly GCF_043201055.1 of Streptomyces sp. NPDC048338. Taxonomy (NCBI): domain Bacteria; kingdom Bacillati; phylum Actinomycetota; class Actinomycetes; order Kitasatosporales; family Streptomycetaceae; genus Streptomyces; species Streptomyces sp. NPDC048338. The sequence goes on along the minus strand of NZ_JBICYQ010000003.1, from coordinate 414,054 downwards.
CTGCCGGCGCACGCCCGGTGGTAGCCGAGTCCCCGGTGCAGCCGCAGCAGCACGCGGCCCTCGTCCACGATGTGCCGGGCCGGCGCGACGAACGGCATCGCCCGCATGCTCGTCGCCACGCGACCGTACGACACCCCGGTCAGCAGCTCGATGGCTCGGATCTCCTCGGTGGACATGTTCTCCACTCTCCGTCACGGCCACGCCGCCCGACAGGGGCGCCTGCCCCGGCAGGAGGGGACGTAAGTCCCGAATCCGGGCCGTCCGAGCCTGTTCCGCCCGTCGGTCCGCCGGTCCTCAGCGCCGCTCGGCCTGGAGGCGCGCCACGTAGGCCGCGGCCTGCGAGCGCCGTTCCATGCCCAGCTTCGACAGCAGGCTGGAGACGTAGTTCTTGATGGTCTTCTCCGCGAGGTGGAGCCGCTCGCCGATGACGCGGTTGGTCAGGCCCTCGCCGATCAGGTCGAGGATCCTGCGCTCCTGATCCGTCAGGCTCGCGAGCTTGTCGTCCCCCTTCGGGTTGTTGCCGTCGCGCAGCCGCTCCAGGACCCGGGCGGTCGCCACGGGGTCGAGCAGCGACTTGCCGGCGGCGACGTCCCGGACCGCCGACAGGAGCTCGTTCCCCCGAATGGCCTTGAGGACGTATCCCGAGGCCCCGGCCATGATCGCGTCGAAGAGCGCCTCGTCGTCGGCGTACGAGGTGAGCATCAGGCACCTGATGTCCTCGTTCTGCGAACGCACCTCGCGACAGACCTCGACACCGCTGCCGTCGGGCAGCCGGACGTCGAGCACGGCGACGTCGGGACGCGTCGCAGGGATCCTGACCAGCGCATCTGTCGCTGTGCCGGCCTCTCCGACCACTTCGATGTCGTCCTCCACGGTGAGCAGCTCGTGGACGCCACGCCGGACGACTTCGTGGTCGTCGAGCAGAAATACCCGGATTTTTCCATCTTCGCGCACGGGGCCAGTCTCACATATTGGCTCTTCCCGTGCCCGGGGGTGCCGGGATACCGTGCCCGTGTTCCGGCGGCCTCCTGGCCGTTGCACTGCGCTGACCAGCTACGTTTCCCGTTTTCTCGATTTACTTGGAAATCCAAGCAAAATCGCAGGTCAAATGGGGTTTCGCAGGAATGCGGCGCACTGGGTAACGTGCCTATGACAGGGCGCTCGCCGGGGCACCTGTCACGCCCGACCCCGGCCGAGCCGCACCCACCCCGTGCGCGGGCCGGAAGGGCGAGCCTCCCCTTGCCTGCGGTAGGGGGAACCCCAGGCCTTGCCCGGCGAACCCGGGGGCCGGACCGACGGAGGAGCACGCACGTGACCGTGGAGAGCACTGCCGCGCGCAAGACGACGCGACGCAGCAGCGGCACCAAGCGCACCGCCAGCGCGAGCGCGACCGCGAAGAAGGCACAGGGTCCCGAGAACCCGGAGCCCGAGCTCGTTCAGCTGCTGACGCCCGAAGGGGAGCGCGTTCAGCACCCCGAGTACGACATCGACCTGAGCGCCGACGAGCTGCGCGGTCTCTACCGCGACATGGTCCTGACCCGTCGCTTCGACTCCGAGGCGACCTCCCTGCAGCGCCAGGGCGAGCTGGGCCTGTGGGCCTCGCTGCTCGGCCAGGAGGCCGCCCAGATCGGCTCGGGCCGCGCCCTGCGGGACGACGACTACGTCTTCCCGACCTACCGCGAGCACGGCGTCGCCTGGTGCCGCGGGGTGGACCCGACCAACCTGCTCGGCATGTTCCGGGGTGTGAACCACGGCGGCTGGGACCCCAGCAGCAACAACTTCCACCTGTACACGATCGTCCTCGGCTCGCAGACCCTGCACGCCACCGGCTACGCCATGGGTGTCGCCAAGGACGGCGCGGACTCCGCCGTGCTCGCATACTTCGGCGACGGCGCCTCCAGCCAGGGCGACGTCAACGAGTCGTTCGTGTTCTCCGCGGTCTACAACGCCCCGGTCGTGTTCTTCTGCCAGAACAACCAGTGGGCCATCTCCGAGCCCATCGAGAAGCAGACCCGCGTCCCGCTCTACCAGCGCGCCCGCGGCTTCGGCTTCCCCGGCGTCCGCGTCGACGGCAACGACGTCCTCGCGTGCCTGGCCGTGACCCGGTCGGCGCTCGAGCGCGCCCGCCGCGGCGAGGGCCCGACGCTCATCGAGGCGTTCACCTACCGCATGGCCGCCCACACCACCTCCGACGACCCGACCCGCTACCGCCGCGACGCGGAGCGCGAGGCGTGGGAGGCCAAGGACCCGATCATGCGCCTCAAGGCGTACATGGGGAACGAGGGCCACGCCGACGCGGCCTTCTTCGAGGAGCTCGAGGCGGAGAGCGAGGCTCTCGGCAAGCACGTCCGCGAGGTCGTCCGCGCCATGCCCGTGCCGGAGCACATGGCGATCTTCGACAACGTGTACGCGGACGGGCACGCGCTCGTCGACGAGGAGCGCGCAGAGTTCGCCGCCTACCAGGCGTCCTTCGCGGGCGGAGAGGCCGAGTAATCATGGCTGTTCAGAAGCTTCCCCTCGCCAAGGCGCTCAACGAGTCGCTGCGCAAGGCCCTGGAGACCGACCCCAAGGTCGTCATCATGGGCCTCGACGTCGGCAAGCTCGGCGGTGTCTTCCGGATCACCGACGGCCTGCAGAAGGACTTCGGCGAGGACCGGGTCATCGACACGCCGCTCGCCGAGTCCGGCATCGTCGGCACCGCGATCGGCCTCGCCCTGCGCGGCTACCGGCCGGTCGTGGAGATCCAGTTCGACGGTTTCGTCTTCCCGGCCTACGACCAGATCGTCACCCAGCTGGCGAAGATGCGGGCCCGTTCGCTCGGCACCGTGAAGATGCCGGTCGTCATCCGCATCCCGTACGGCGGCGGCATCGGTGCCGTCGAGCACCACTCCGAGTCCCCCGAGTCGCTCTTCGCGCACGTCGCGGGCCTCAAGGTCGTCACCCCGGCGAACTCCTCCGACGCCTACTGGATGCTCCAGCAGGCGATCCAGAGCGACGACCCGGTCATCTTCTTCGAGCCCAAGCGCCGCTACTGGGACAAGGGCGAGGTCGACACCGAGGCCATCCCCGGTGAGCTGCACAAGGCCCGCGTCGCCCGTGAGGGCACGGACCTCACGCTCGTCGCCTACGGCCCGATGGTGAAGACCTGTCTGGAGGCCGCCGCGGCCGCCGCCGAGGAGGGCAAGTCCGTCGAGGTCGTCGACCTGCGGTCGGTCTCCCCGCTGGACTTCGACACCATCCAGGCCTCGGTCGAGAAGACCCGCCGTCTGGTCGTGGTCCACGAGGCCCCGGTCTTCTTCGGCTCCGGCGCGGAGATCGCCGCACGGATCACCGAGCGCTGCTTCTACCACCTGGAAGCCCCCGTCCTGCGGGTCGGCGGCTACCACGCGCCGTATCCGCCGGCGCGCCTGGAGGAGGAGTACCTGCCGGGCCTGGACCGCGTGCTCGACGCCGTCGACCGCTCGCTGGCGTACTGAGGAGAACCACGTGACCATCCGCGAATTCAAGATGCCCGACGTGGGCGAGGGCCTCACCGAGGCCGAGATCCTCAAGTGGTACGTCCAGCCCGGTGACAAGGTCGCCGACGGGCAGGTCGTCTGCGAGGTCGAGACGGCCAAGGCCGCCGTCGAACTTCCCAGCCCCTTCGACGGCGTGGTGCACGAGCTGCGCTTCCCCGAGGGCGCGACGGTGGACGTCGGCGAGGTGATCATCTCGGTCAACGTCGGCGGAGACGCGCCCGCGGAGGCTCCCGCCGCCCCGGTCGCCGCAGCCCCCGAGCCCGTCGTGGCGCCCGTGGCCCCCGCGGCCGAGGAAGCCGAGCCGCAGGGCCGTCAGCCGGTCCTGGTGGGCTACGGCGTCGCCGCGACCTCGACCAAGCGCCGGCCGCGCAAGGGCGCCACGGTGCCCGGGCAGGCCGCCGCCGCGATCCAGGGCGAGCTCAACGGGCACGGCGCGGTGGCGACCGCCGCCCGCCCGCTGGCCAAGCCGCCGGTGCGCAAGCTCGCCAAGGACCTCGGGGTCGACCTGGCGACGGTCGTCCCGACCGGCCCGGACGGGATCATCACCCGCGAGGACGTCCACGCGGCCGCCGCCCCGGCGCCGTCCGCCGTGACCGAGGCCCCGGCACCGGTCGCGGCTCCGGCTCCCGCGGCCGTCCCCGCACCCGCGGCCGCTCCGGCCGCCGCGGTGTCGGCGGACGCGCGGGAGACCCGCGTCCCGATCAAGGGCGTGCGCAAGGCGACCGCGGCGGCGATGGTCGGCTCGGCCTTCACCGCCCCGCACGTCACCGAGTTCGTGACCTTCGACATCACGCGCACGATGAAGCTGGTCGAGGAGCTCAAGTCCGACAAGGACATGGCGGGCCTGCGGGTCAACCCGCTCCTCCTCATCGCCAAGGCCGTCCTGGTCGCCGCCAAGCGCAACCCGGACATCAACGCGTCCTGGGACGAGGCGAACCAGGAGATCGTGCTCAAGCACTACGTCAACCTGGGCATCGCCGCGGCCACCCCGCGGGGCCTGATCGTGCCGAACATCAAGGACGCGCACGCCCAGACCCTGCCGGAGCTGTCGCGGTCCCTGAGCGAGCTGGTCGCGACCGCCCGTGAGGGCAAGACGACCCCGGCGGCGATGCAGGGCGGCACCTTCACCATCACCAACGTCGGCGTCTTCGGCGTCGACACCGGTACGCCCATCCTGAACCCGGGCGAGTCCGCGATCCTCGCGGTCGGGGCCATCAAGCTCCAGCCGTGGGTCCACAAGGGCAAGGTGAAGCCGCGCCAGGTCACGACGCTGGCCCTGTCGTTCGACCACCGCCTGGTGGACGGCGAGCTCGGCTCCAAGTTCCTGGCGGACATCGCCGCCATCCTGGAGCAGCCGAAGCGCCTCATCACCTGGGCCTGACAAGCCCTTCGGGCGGAACGCCCGACTTCACGTGTTTCACGTGAAACGCCCGGCCGGGGCCTCCTCGGCCGGGCGTCGTCACACTCAGGCGCGTCCGTATCGCGGACGCGCCTGTTTGATGCACCCCTCTTGTATCTATGCTGTGTTCATGGCATCCGCACCCCCAGCCGCCGACCGCGTCTACATGCACGTCAAGCAGGCTGTGCTCGACCGCCGTTACGAGGGCGGCACCCTCCTCACCGAGGGGGAGCTCGCCGAGGCCGTCGGGGTCTCCCGCACGCCGGTGCGCGAGGCCCTGCTCAAGCTGGAGATGGAAGGGCTGCTCAAGCTCTACCCGAAGAAGGGCGCCCTGGTGCTCGCCGTCTCCGCCCAGGAGATCGCCGACGTCGTCGAGACCCGGCTGCTGGTCGAGGAGTTCGCCGTACGCCGGGCCGTGCCCGCCTCCCCCGCGCTGATCGCGCGGCTCGAGGAACTCCTGGAGGAGCAGAAGCGCCGGGCCGAGGCCGGTGACCTCGCCGAGGTCGCCGTCACCGACCGCTGCTTCCACGCCGAGATCGTCCAGCACGCCGGCAACCAGATCCTCGCCAGGCTCTACGACCAACTGCGCGACCGGCAGCTGCGGATGGGCGTCGCGGTGATGCAGTCGCAGCCCGACCGGATCGCCAAGAACATCACCGAGCACGCCGAGATCCTGGAGCGGATCAAGGAGGGCGACGTCGAGGGCGCCGCCGCCTGCGTCCGGCAGCACCTCAGCTGGGTCAAGGTCCTGGTGCGGGGTGAGGCACGGTGAGCGGACGCGGATTCGGGTCCGCCGTCACCCTGCCCGGCGACCCGCCCGGGGGCCGCCGCGCCGCCCTGGTCTGGGGCGTCGGCGTCGCCGTCTACTTCGTCGCCGTCATCTTCCGCACCTCGCTGGGCGTCGCCGGCCTCGACGCCGCCGACCGCTTCGACGTCAACGCCTCCGCCCTCTCCACCTTCTCCATCCTGCAACTGCTGGTCTACGCGGGCATGCAGATACCCGTCGGCCTGATGGTCGACCGGCTCGGCACGAAGAAGGTGCTGACCCTCGGCGTCGTGCTCTTCACCGTCGGCCAGCTCGGCTTCGCCCTCTCCCCCTCGTACGGCATGGCCCTCGCCTCCCGGGCCCTCCTCGGCTGCGGCGACGCGATGACCTTCATCAGCGTGCTGCGCCTGGGCGCCCGCTGGTTCCCGGCCCGCCGCGGCCCCCTCATCGGCCAGGTCGCCGCCCTCTTCGGCATGGCCGGCAACCTCGTCTCGACCCTCTTCATCGCCCGGGCGCTCAACGGCTGGGGCTGGACCGCCACCTTCGTCGGCAGCTCCGTCGCCGGCATCGCCGTCCTCGTGCTGCTGCTCCTCTTCCTCAAGGACCACCCCGAGGGATACGAACCGGCGCCCGTCACGCACGCCGGCGCCGCCTTCGTCCGGCGCCAGATCGTCCAGTCCTGGCGCGAACCCGGCACCAGGCTCGGCATGTGGGTGCACTTCACCACCCAGTTCCCGGCGATGGTCTTCCTGCTGCTGTGGGGCATGCCGTTCCTGGTCGAGGACCAGGGGCTGACCCGGGGCGTCGCCGGCGAACTGCTGACGCTCGTGGTCCTGTCCAACATGGCCGTGGGGCTCGCCTACGGCCAGATCATCGCCCGGCACCACGCGGCGAGGGCCCCGCTCGCCCTCGGCACCGTCGCGGGAACCGCGCTGCTGTGGGCCGCCACCCTGCTGCACCCGGGGGACCGGGCCCCGATGTGGCTCCTGGTCACCCTCTGCGTCGTTCTCGGCGCCTGCGGCCCCGCCTCGATGATCGGCTTCGACTTCGCCCGCCCGGCCAACCCGCCGGAGCGTCAGGGCACCGCCTCGGGAATCGTCAACATGGGCGGTTTCGTCGCCTCGATGACGACGCTGCTCGCGGTCGGCGTCCTCCTCGACGCGACCGGCGACAACTACCGGATCGCCTTCTCCTCCGTCTTCGTCCTGGAGGCCCTGGGCGTCGTGCAGATCCTGCGCCTCAAGGCCCGCACCGCGCGGCGCGAGCGGGAACGGCTCGTGGCGAGCCGGGTGGAGGCCGTGCACGTACCGGTGTGAGCACCCCGGCCGGGGGCGGCACCGGGAGAGCGGCCCTCGCCCGGCCCCCGGGCCGGAAGCGGCCCCCGAGCGAGGCGAGCCGGGCGGGACTTTCGCCACACGCCCCCATCCCTCAGCGGGGCGTCACCGTGAAGTTGTCCAGGATCGCCTGCGCCAGGTCCAGGTCGCCCTCCGCCTTGACCCGGTCGGCGACCTCGGCCGCCCGCACCCGCCCGCAGGCCAGCCGGACGTACGTCTCCCAGTCCGTGGCCAGCGTCGCCACCGGACCCAGCGACGGCGAGCCGTCGACCGAACCGCGGCCCTCCGCGTCCACCCGCACCGTCCGCAGGAACTCGACCGGGCCGTGCACGTCGACCACGATCGCCGAGTTGACCGGCGCGCCCGCGTCCTTGGCCACCACCTTCGGCAAGGCCTCCAGCAGCACGTCCCGCGAGATCAGAGCGGCGGGGGAGTCCAGGTTGCCCGGCCGGCCCAGCGTCGTCCGCAGGTCCTGCTCGTGGACCCACACGTCGAAGGCGCGCATCCGGTAGGCGACCTCGAGGGTCTGCTCGGCACCGAGCGGCGCCCGGATCAGATGCTCCGGCCCGCGGTTCTCGTTGCGCAGCTGACGCGCCCTGCGGATCAGGATGTACTCCAGCTCCGCGGTCATCTCCGGACCGGTGTGGTGCCGGCGCACATCGACCTGCATCTCCATGTAGCGGGCGAACTCGCTGCGCACGTGGTAGAGATCGCGGGGCAGGGAGTGGATGGGGCGGGGGTCGCCGAGCATCTCGCACTCCATGCCGATCACATGGGAGACGATGTCCCGCACCGACCACCCCGGACACGGCGTCGGACGGTTCCACTCCCCCTCCACGAGCGGCTGAACCAGTTCGGATATCGCTTCGATGGAGTGGGTCCAGGCGTCGGCATAGGTCTGGAGGCTGGGATGGACGGTCACGGGACCCCTCGGCGGTTCTGCGGTGCGCGGGCTGAAAACAAGACTGCTTGGGAGGCTCGGACGCTAAGTTACGCTGCCCGAAGGCACCCCGGCAGTGCTTTCGTGTGACGATCGTAGGCCCGTGTTGACGGCTCGAATGCCAGGACGGTGGTAGTGTGCGCGCCTCGCTGATCCAGATTGCAGTAGACCCGGACGAATCGATCGAATCCCGCCGGGCGCGGGTGGCCGGTCTCGTACGGGCGGAGCGCGGCGGCGCCGACCTCGTCGTGCTCCCCGAGCTGTGGCCCATGGGGGCGTTCGCCTACGAGGACTTCGCCGCCGAGTCCGAACCGCTGCACGGCCCCACCCACGAGGGCATGGCTGCGGCGGCCCGTGACGCGGAGGTCTGGCTGCACGCCGGCTCGTTCGTGGAGGCGGCCGGGGGAGCGCTGTACAACACCTCGCTCGTCTTCTCCCCCGCCGGCGAACTCGTCGCGAGCTACCGGAAGATCCACCGCTTCGGCTTCGACAAGGGCGAGGCGGTGATGATGGCGGCCGGCGAGGACCTGGTGACCGCCGCGCTGCCGGGGCTGACGCTGGGCCTCGCCACCTGCTACGACCTGCGTTTCCCCGAACTCTTCCGGGGCCTGGTGGACGCCGGCGCGCAGGCGTTCGTCGTGCCCGCGGGATGGCCCGCCCGGCGCCGCGCGCACTGGACGCTGCTCGCGCAGGCGCGGGCCGTCGAGAACCAGGCGTACGTGCTGGCCTGCGACACGGCCGGGACGCACGCGGGCGTGGAACAGGCGGGGCACTCGATCGTGGTGGACCCCTGGGGCGAGGTCCTCGCCGAGGCGGGCCCGGACGAGGAGATCCTGCGGGTGGTCCTCGACCCGGCGAAGGTCGGGACGACGCGGGAGCAGTTCCCGGCCCTGAAGGACCGGGTCCTGGGCGTGGCCCCGCCGGTCCAGGGGGCGTGACCGACCCGCAGGCCCTGAGGGATCAGTCCTCCCGTTCCCGCTCGGACATCCGGATCACGCACACCGCCACGGCGATCAGCAGCGACGCGTCGGCGTCCTCGCGGACGACGTTCACGGCGTACGTGTCCCGCAGGCGGAACCACTGCCGGGAGATGTGCGCGAGCAGTTCGCCGTCGTACTCGACGGTGAACTCCCGGTCCAGGATCCGCCCGCTCACATCCAGCTCGGTGCCGTCCACGAGGCCGACGCGGTAGTGGTTGCGCAGCAGCGACAGCCGCTTCCGGCGGATCGTCGCGAGCGGCCGCTCGTCGCGCTCGATCGTCATGGTGTCGCGCAGGCTGAACAGCTTCTGCCGCAACGTGACGAGGACCTGCCCGAGCGGGTCCTTCAGCTCCAGGGTGTCCCGCAGGCGCAGGGCCTTGCCGTCGACGAGGAAGGCGTGGCGGCCGTCCTCGTCCTCGATCCAGTAGTCGTCGCCCAGGGCGAGGATCTTGTCCCGTACGAGGTATTTCATACGGCCACAGCTTCCCCGGCGGCCCCGGCGCCACGCGGGTGCGAAGGGGTGGCCACGGGCGGGGTCCGGCGCTTCCGGGCGGCTCCGGCACGGTCCGCCCCGTGGATCCGGACGCCCTGCCCCGGTTTCCCCGGGCTCTGCCGTACGCGCGTGATCCGGTGTTCATCCTCGGATGGCAAGCTTGAACCATGAACGATGCCGCCCCGGCGCCCACCCCCGCGCCCGCGCCCCGCCGTGCCCGTGTCCGTGCCCCCGAGCTGATCGGCAAGGGCGGATGGATCAACACCGGCGGGAAGGACCTGAAGCTCGCCGACTTCCGAGGTCGCGTATTGATCTTGGATTTTTGGACGTTCTGCTGCATCAACTGCCTCCACGTCCTCGACGAGCTCCGTGAGCTGGAGGAGAAGCACCGCGACACCCTGGTGATCGTCGGGGTCCATTCGCCGAAGTTCGTCCACGAGGCCGAGCACCAGGCCGTCGTCGACGCCGTGGAGCGCTACGAGGTGCACCACCCCGTGCTCGACGACCCGGAGCTCGCGACCTGGAAGCAGTACGCCGTGCGGGCCTGGCCGACGCTCGTCGTCATCGACCCCGAGGGGTACATCGTCGCCCAGCACGCCGGTGAGGGTCACGCCAACGCCCTCGCGACCCTCGTCGAGGAGCTGGAGGCCGAGCACGAGGCGAAGGGCACCCTGCGGCGCGGGGACGGGCCGTACGTGCCGCCGGAGCCCGTCGCGACCGACCTGCGTTTCCCCGGGAAGGCCGTCCTGCTGCCCTCCGGGAACCACCTGGTCTCCGACACGACCCGTCACCAGCTCGTCGAGCTGGCGCCGGACGGCGAGAGCGTGGTGCGCCGGATCGGCGACGGCGAGTTCCGCGAGCCGCAGGGCCTCGCGCTGCTTCCCGACGGGAAGGTCGTCGTGGCCGACACCGTGAACCACGCGCTGCGCACCTTCGACCCGGAGACCGGCGCGATCGAGCGGATCGCGGGCACCGGCAAGCAGTGGTGGCAGGGCTCCCCCACGTCGGGCCCGGCGCTCGACGTCGCGCTCTCGTCGCCGTGGGACGTCGCCTGGTGGCAGGGCAAGGTGTGGATCGCGATGGCCGGCGTCCACCAGCTGTGGACGTACGACCCCGAGGCGGGGACGGTGCAGGTCGCCGCCGGCACCACGAACGAGGGCCTGGTCGACGGGCCGGCGGCCGAGGCCTGGTTCGCCCAGCCGTCGGGGCTCGCCGCGGCCGGGGACCGGCTGTGGATCGCCGACTCCGAGACCAGTGCGGTGCGCTGGATCGACACCGACGGTGTCGTCCACACCGCCGTCGGCACCGGCCTCTTCGACTTCGGTCACCGTGACGGCGAGGCCGGCCAGGCGCTGCTCCAGCACCCGCTGGGCGTGACCGCGCTGCCCGACGGCTCGGTGGCGATCGCGGACACGTACAACCACGCGCTGCGCCGCTTCGACCCCGCCACCGGCGAGGTGACCACGCTCGCCACGGACCTGCGCGAGCCGAGCGACGCGGTGCTGGTCGGGGACGACATCGTCGTGGTCGAGTCCGCCCGGCACCGGCTGACCCGGCTGCGGCTGCCCGAGGAGGCCGTCCAGGTCGAGTCGGTGGCCCACCGGACGCAGCGCGAGGCGACCGAGGTGGCGCCCGGCCGGCTGCGGCTCGACGTCGTCTTCCAGGCGCCGACGGGGCAGAAGCTGGACGAGCGCTACGGTCCCTCGACCCGGCTGCTGGTCTCCTCGACGCCGCCCGAGCTGCTGCTGGGCGGCGAGGGCACGGGCACGGACCTGTTCCGGGAGCTCGACCTGAACCCGGAGCTCGCCGAGGGCGTGCTGCACGTCTCGGCGATGGCGGCGTCCTGCGACGACGATCCGGCCAACGAGTACCCGGCCTGCCACGTCCACCAGCAGGACTGGGGTGTGCCGGTGCGGCTGGCGGAGGGCGGCGCGGCGCGCCTCCCGCTGATCCTCGCGGGGATGGACGGCCAGGCGTAGAGACAGGTCCTAGCGGACGGTTCCCTGGTTCCTGGACGGGCGGCCCGCCGCTCCGTCCAGGCAGCCGGCCACCCAGGCGGCCGGGTCGTGGGCGGCGCGGTCGCCGCCCATGCCCAGGCGCTGCATCTCGGCGCACTCGCCGGTCAGCAGGGACCGGGTGCGCTCGCCGGTGACGTCGTAGCCCCGGATGCGGGCCGCCTGGACGTAGCCGCCCTCGTAGGCGATGTCCGTGGCCCAGGGCGGCCGTCCGTCGTAGCGGGCGATGCCGTACCAGGCCACCGCCGTGCCGATCAGGGCGGCGGTGGCCAGGCCGGCGATGAACTTCCCTCGGGGCGGGCCCTCGTGACGGTGCATGAGTTCACGGTGCCGACGGGGGCCTTTCGCCGATGTTTCGCCGGTCGCTCAGTAGTCGCGGCGTCCCTCGTCCACCACGGTGGGGGCGGACGGCGGGACGACGACCCGCCGGCGCCGGGCGATGCTCGCGAACGTCGCCGTGCCGATGAGACCGACCGCCATCATGATCAGTCCCACCAGGTCGAGGTTGACGCCGTCGAGCTCCCAGTCCGTGGCGAACGTGAGGATCGCGCCGACGGCGATGAGGATGATGCAGCCTCCCAGGCCCATGGATCCCGCCTCCTAGTGGGGTAGTCGGGATCGGGTACCCGGGTCCGGGCGGGCTATCCCTCCGCTCGCGTGTTCGCTCCGCCCGGATCGCGTCCCGGGTGCCTCATCCCTCCAGGAAGGCGACGAGCGCGTTGGCCAGGTGGTACGGGTCCTCCGCGCCGCAGAGTTCGCGGGCGCTGTGCATCGAGAGGCAGGCGACGCCGATGTCGACGGTGCTGATGCCGTGGCGGGCGGCCGTGATCGGGCCGATCGTCGTGCCGCAGGGCATGTCGTTGTTGGACACGAAGGACTGCCACGGCACGCCGGCCTTCTCGCAGGCCGCGGCGAAGACGGCCCGGCCGCTGCCGTCGGTGGCGTAGCGCTGGTTGACGTTGACCTTGAGGATCGGGCCGCCGTTGGGGCGCGGGTGGTGCGTCGGGTCGTGGCGCTCGGCGTAGTTGGGGTGGACGGCGTGGCCGACGTCTGAGGAGAGGCAGATCGAGCCGGCGAAGGCGCGGGCGCGGTCCTCGTAGGCTCCGCCGCGGGCGTAGACCGAGCGTTCCAGGACGTTGCCGAGGAGCGGGCCCTGGGCGCCGGTGTCGGCCTCGGAGCCGTTCTCCTCGTGGTCGAAGGCGGCGAGGACCGGGATGTACGGGAGGTCGGGCCGCGCGGCGACGGCGGCGAGCGCGGCGACGCCCGCGTGCACGGAGATGAGGTTGTCCATCCGGGGGCCGGCGAGGAGTTCGAGGTCGCGGCCGAGGTAGGCGGGTGCCTCGACGGCGTGCACCATCAGGTCCCAGCCGGTGACGTCCTCGGCGTCGACGCCCGCCTCGGCGGCGACGAAGGAGATGAGGTCGCCCTCGTGGACCTCGCCGAGGCCCCAGATCGGCTGCATGTGCCGCTGGCGTTCGAGCTTGAGGCCTTCGTTGGCCTGGCGGTCGAGGTGGATGGCGAGCTGCGGGACGCGCAGGACGGGCCGGTCGACGTTGACGAGGACGTGGCTGCCGTCGCGCAGGGTGAGACGGCCGGCGAGGCCGAGGTCGCGGTCGAGCCAGGTGTTGAGCAGGGTGCCGCCGTAGATCTCGACGGCGACCTGGCGCCAGCCCTGGTTCCCCAGGTCGGGCTGGGGCTTGACGCGCAGGTTGGGGGAGTCGGTGTGGGCGCCGACGACGCGGTACGGGGTGTGGGGGTCGGCGCCCTCCGGTACGTACCAGGCGATGATCGCGCCGCCGCGGATCACGTACTTCCCGCCGCTCGTCCCGTCCCAGGCGTCGGTCTCCTCGACCTTGCGGAAACCGGCCTTCTCCAGGCGGTCGGCCGCGTTCGCCACGGCGTGGTACGGCGACGGGGAGGCCGCGAGGAAGGTCATGAGGTCATCGGTGTGGCCGCGGTCGAAGCGGGAGGGTGCGCTACTCATGCGTTCACCATACGCAGCACGCCGGAGGCGGTGCCCGGGCCCTGGAGAACGGTTCCTTCCCGGGCCCGGCGGGGAAGACGAAACGGCCCGCTCCCCTCCCCGGGAGCGAGCCGTTCGCGGTGGACGGAGGCGCGTACTAGAACGCGGCCTCGTCCAGGTCCATGAGCGAGCCGTCGACGGCCTCGGCGAGCGCGCGCTCGGCGCCGACGCCCGGCAGGACGTTGGCGGCGAAGAACTTCGCGGCGGCGATCTTGCCGGTGTAGAAGACCTTGTCCTTGGCGGAGGCGCTCTCCAGCTTCTCCGCGGCGACGGCCGCGCCCTTCAGCAGCAGGTAGCCGACGACGACGTCACCGGAGGCCATGAGCAGGCGGGTGGTGTTGAGGCCGACCTTGTAGATGTTCTTGACGTCCTCGCCGGTGGCGGTGAGGTCGGTGAGCATCGTGCCGACGATGCCCTCCAGGTCCACGGCGGCCTTGGCGAGCGCGTCGCGGGCGCCGGCCAGCTCCTCGCCGCCGGTGCCGACCGCGAGGAACTTCTTGATCTCCTCGGCCAGCGTGTTCAGGGACGCGCCCTGGTCACGGACGATCTTGCGGAAGAAGAAGTCCTGGCCCTGGATGGCCGTGGTGCCCTCGTAGAGGGTGTCGATCTTGGCGTCCCGGATGTACTGCTCGATCGGGTACTCCTGCAGGAAGCCGGAGCCGCCGAAGGTCTGGAGCGACTGCGCGAGCTGCTCGTAGCCCTTCTCGGAGCCGTAGCCCTTCACGATCGGCAGCAGCAGGTCGTTCAGGCCGATCTCGGCCTTCGCGTCCTCGCCTGCGGCCTCCTTGAGCTGGATCGCGTCCTGCACGGCGGCCGTGTAGAGCACGAGGGAGCGCATGCCCTCGGCGTACGCCTTCTGCGTCATCAGCGAGCGGCGGACGTCGGGGTGGTGCGTGATGGTGACCTTGGGCGCGGCCTTGTCCATGAAGTTCGCCAGGTCGGTGCCCTGGACGCGCTCCTTGGCGTACTCCAGGGCGTTGAGGTAGCCCGTGGAGAGGGTGGAGATCGCCTTCGTGCCGACCATCATGCGGGCGAACTCGATGATGAGGAACATCTGGCGGATGCCGTCGTGCTTGTCGCCGATCAGCCAGCCCTTGGCGGGGTGCTGGTCGCCGAAGGTCATCTCGCAGGTGTTGGAGGCCTTGAGGCCCATCTTGTGCTCGACGTTGGTGGCGTAGACGCCGTTGCGCTCGCCCAGCTCGCCGGTCTCCCAGTCGAAGTGGTACTTCGGCACGAGGAAGAGGGACAGGCCCTTGGTGCCGGGGCCGGCGCCCTCGGGGCGGGCGAGGACGTAGTGGAGGATGTTCTCCTCCATGTCGTGCTCACCGGAGGTGATGAAGCGCTTCACGCCCTCGATGTGCCAGGAGCCGTCCTCCTGCTGGACGGCCTTGGTGCGGCCGGCGCCGACGTCCGAGCCGGCGTCCGGCTCGGTGAGGACCATGGTGGAGCCCCACTGGCGGTCGACGGCGATCTGCGCGACCTTCTTCTGCGCCTCGTTGCCCTCGTTGAAGAGGATGCCGGCGAAGGCGGGGCCGGAGGAGTACATCCAGACGGCCGGGTTCGCGCCGAGGATCAGCTCCGCGTACGCCCAGATGAGGGAGCGCGGGGAGGTCGTGCCGCCGATCTCCTCGGGGAGGCCGAGGCGCCAGTACTCGGAGTCCATGAAGGCCTTGTAGGACTTCTTGAAGCTCGCCGGGACCGGGGCGGTGTTGGTCTCGGGGTCGAAGACCGGCGGGTTGCGGTCGGCGTCGGCGAAGGACTCGGCCAGCTCGTTCTCCGAGAGGCGGGTGAGCTCTTCGAGCACGCTCTTGGCGGTCTCGACGTCCATCTCCTCGAACGGACCGGTGCCGTAGACCTTGTCGCGTCCGAGGACCTCGAAGAGGTTGAACTCGATGTCGCGGAGATTCGACTTGTAGTGCCCCATGGCGACGGCTCCGTAAGGATCGGGGAGGGAGATGTCCTCGTACGCGTACTCGTACTACCGGTGAGTAGCCCACGCTCTCTACGATGATGCTACCCACCGGTAATAAGATGCAACCCCTGGCCGGATATCTGTGACGCGAGCCGCACGCCCCGGGCCTTGCGTGACGCTCAGTCGCCGACCTTGTACTCCGGGTCGGTGTAGCAGGGCGACGTCAGGGAGACCGAGAGGCTGTCGCGGGTCGCCTTCTCCCACTTCGACGCGTCCTTGTACGTCGAGGGGAGCAGCAGCTCGATCGTGGCCGTGTGGTGGTCCTTCTCGTGCTCCACGTCGAGCTGGAGCTGCTTGGCCTGCGACTTCGCGGGCTCGAAGCGGAGCACCTTCCATCCCTTGGCCGGCAGCTCCTGGTGGAGCCGTTCCATCGCCTGCTTCAGGGCGTCGGCGTCGGGGGCGTACATCGACCAGAAGTGACGGACCCGGAAGCCGTCGTCCACCCCGTCGCAGGGGGACGCGTCGGGGGCGCCGTTGTTCGCCTCGCGCAGGCCGGCCGTGTCGAAGATCGTGCTGGACCGTGAGCGGACCAGGTCCTTGGCCGCGGTGACCTTCATCGGCTGCGGCTCGTAGGGCAGGCCGGCGTCGTTGCTCATGGTGGTGCATCCCGTCGCGAGGAGAAGGGCGGCGGTGGTCAGGGCCCCGCCGGTGCGTGCGGTGGTGCGGCGGCTCATTGCGAGGTCACTTCCTGGTACCGGCCCGTGACGACGCGGGCCTGGTTGTTGAGGCTCTCGGTGCCGTTGTCCCAGTAGCCGCTGTGGCCGCGGGACCCGTCCGTGGCCACGATGTGCGCGCCGAAGTCGGGGTTGGTCGGTGTCAGCGGCTTCACGACGCTGGCGCCGTCGCCGTCGATGAACGACGGCAGGATGTCGACGTCCAGCTTCTTCGGCGCGTGGCCCCAGCCGCCGAGGTCCGGCACCGGGTCGCTGGTGACGAAGGGGATGTTGAAACCGCCGTACTTGCCGTCGGTGACCCCGCCGGGCAGGTGCAGGCCCTTCAGGTAGGGGTCGCTGTCGGCCTCGGCGGCGTAGACGTGGCCCTTGGGCACGTCCAGGTCGGTGGCGCTGCCCACCTGCATGCCCGGGCTGCCGGCCACGAAGATGTCGTCGGCCGCCAGGTGGCCCTGGCGGGCGGCGGAGCCGATGACCGTGCTGCCGTAGCTGTGGCCGGTCACGGTCATGTGGGTCGGGTCGCCCTGGTGCGTGGCGCGCAGCCCGTCGACGAAGCCGTTCAGCTTGGGGGCGCCGTCGTCGGCGTAGTGGCTGAAGGGCGCGTCCTTGACGATGCTCTGCGGGGCGTCGTAGCCGAGCCAGGTGATCGTGGACACGCTCTGACCGTTCGCCAGGTTGTCGCTGGCGCGCCAGAGGGTCTCCATGCGCTTGATGTCGCCGCCGATGCCCTCCAGGTTCGACGTGGTGCCGGGCACGTACATCGCGGTGTGCGTCGCGGTGTCCGGATTGCCGTTGGCGACGATGGCGTGGCCGTTGCCCTGGGTGTCGAAGCCCAGGAGGTACGCCTCGGGCAGCGGGCGCTCGCCGGGACGCTCGGACTGGCCCGTGCGGTCGAAGCGGGCCTGGATCGCGTCCATGCCCTTCTTCTGGGCGGTGAGCTCCTCGAAACGGTCCCCGTACTTCTTGTCCCACTGGAGGTACTCGGGGTTCTTGATGACCGCCGGGTACTGGCCGCTGGGGTTCTGGATGTACTCCTGGGGCTGCTTCGGTATGGCGTTCAGGTCCAGCTGGGCCTGGGCGCGGGTCTCCGCGAGGACCATGCGGTTGGCGTCGTCGCGGACCGTGGAGGGGATGCCGTCGAGCGCGCCGATGGACGCCGGGTAGAGCGTGGCGTACTCGTCACGCTGCTCCTGGGTCAGCCCGTTCCACCAGTCGGCGTTCTCCTTCGGCGACTTGCCGTGCGGGATCTTGCCGTCGTCCGCGTACTTCCCGGCGGCGTCCTGGAGGGCCTTGGTGTCCTTGGCGGCGTCGGCGAGGGTCTCGTCGCTGACGGTGAGGCCGGGCTCGGCCTTCAGCTTGCGCAGGACGCCCGCGTACCGTCCGTCGATCTCGGCGGCCTCGCGCACCGCGTCGCCGATGCGCTGGGCGATGTCCTCGGCCTTGCCCTTGTTGGGGTCGGAGCTGCCGATGCCCTCGGCCTTGCCGGGCAGGTAGGGGAAGGGTGCGCCGTCCTGGGCCGTGGTGGCGCCCGGCTTGAGGACGTAGGACTGGGTGGGGTACTCGACGGACCCGTCGGGCTTGACCGTGAACTTGAGGTTCTCGGCGTCCTCCAGCGCCTGCTTCAGCTTCCGCTGCGGGGCGGCGAGCTCGGAGGCCAGCCCGTTGAGCGCGGTGCGGATCAGCCCGCACTCGGCGTGCAGGTACTGGAAGTTGCGGCTCAGCTGCTGGACGTCGCCGGTGGCGGTCTTGGCGGCCTCGCCCTTCTGGGTGTCGTTGATCCGCGCGAACATGCCGTTGTCGACGCGGTCCTTGTCGACGTTGGCGCGGGAGCTGATCTTGCCCCAGCCGTCCGCCGCGTCCGTGTACTCGCTCAGCTTCACGTCGCGCAGCTGCTGCCAGGTGGGCATCCGGATCAGCCCTCCTTCTTCTGGGAGGGGGCGGGCGCCTCGGCGGCGATCTTGCGCTGGGTGTCGAGCTCGCGTTCGCCGAAGTCGCGGCCGGCGCTCTTGAGGGCGCTCTCCAGCCGTCCGCACTCGTCGCGGACGGCGGTGAGGCGGGTCTTCCAGGTGCCGAGGATCTCGGTCAGGGCGGCGGAGGAGTCGAAGCCGGCGGTCCCGCCGGTGACGCCCTCGTTCGCGGTGCCGAGGTCGGTGAGCGAGGTGGTGGTCGAGGTGCGCAGCTCGCCGGAGGCCTTGCCGGCGCCGTGCCAGGGACCCTCTTCGGCCTTCAGGTTCGCGTCGCCGCCGCCGCCTCCACCGCCTCCACCGCCTCCGCGGTCCTCGGCGGGCAGACCCGCGAGGGTCATCGACGCGGGCTGTCCGGACGGCGCGGCGCCCCCGAACAGCTCGTCCCATTTGGCGTTCAGTGCCATGTTCCACCCCCGTGGCGACCGGAAATTGCTCACGCGAACCTAGCAAGAGAAGACGAACGGTGCGAAGACACGTGCGAAGGGCAGGTTCTTCGTCCGTGACGAGGACCGCCGGGCGCGGTCGCCGGGGGCCGGGCCGGGGCGCCAGGGGGCGGTGACCGAGCGCCGGCGCGTCGCCTCCGTCCCGTTCCGCCGGGGTGGACGCGGTGCTCCGGCACCGTTCCGCCGGGGTGTGCGCTCCGTCTCGGCCGACCCGAACCGCTCTGGGCGCGGCGACCGCTCGATAGGCTGGGGGCATGTACGGATACGGCCAGCACGGCGACGGCAGCGCCGCCCAGCAGCAGTACGCCCAGCCCCCGCAGCAGCCGATGCAGGGAGGCATGCAGGGCGGCGGGTACGGGCAGCAGCCTCCCCTCTACCCGGAGCCGTCGCCGCCCTCCCTGGCCGACGCCGTACGCGCCTTCACGACGGGCTCGCTGGCCGCCGAGGACTTCCAGCAGGTCTTCGCGACCTCCAAGGTCTACTGCCCCCGTGGGGACAACCCCGGCTTCCTGGCGCTGCACAACACCCAGCAGCCGGTGATCCCGATGTTCACCTCGCTCAAGGAGCTGCGGCGGTACGCGGGCAAGGAGTCGAAGTACTTCGTGATCACCGGCGCCGAGGTGATCGACCTGCTGCCGACCGGCTACGGCTTCGTCCTCGACATGGAGGGCGACCACCGCATGGTCTTCGACGCGAAGGCCGTGGAGCAGATGGTCGACTTCGCGATGCGCCGGATGTACGGCTGACGCAGGCGGGGAACGTGTGGGAACGCCCGGGAGGAATTACTCCCGGGCGTTCCGCGTTCCAGGTGGCAGGAAGTTCATTGTTCAACTAAAGTGGTCGCACAAGGAGGCCCCGCCATGCCCGCTGTGACTGTCGAGAACCCGCTCACCCTGCCGCGCGTCGCCGCCCCGGCCGACGCCGTCCCCCGCCCCGTGCTCGCCGTGACCACGGCACCTTCCGGATTCGAGGGCGAGGGATTCCCGGTGCGCCGCGCGTTCGCCGGGATCAACTACCGCTACCTCGACCCGTTCATCATGATGGACCAGATGGGAGAGGTGGAGTACGCCCCCGGCGAGCCCAAGGGCACGCCCTGGCACCCCCACCGGGGCTTCGAGACCGTCACCTACATCATCGACGGCGTCTTCGACCACCAGGACTCCAACGGCGGTGGCGGCACCATCACCAACGGCGACACCCAGTGGATGACCGCCGGATCCGGACTGCTGCACATCGAGGCTCCGCCGGAGTCGCTCGTCGTGAGCGGCGGACTCTTCCACGGGCTCCAGCTGTGGGTGAACCTGCCGGCCGAGGACAAGATGATGGCCCCGCGCTACCAGGACATCCGCGGCGGCCAGGTGCAGCTGCTGACCTCGCCGGACGGCGGCGCGCTCTACCGCGTCATCGCGGGCGACCTCGACGGCCACGCCGGCCCGGGCATCACCCACACCCCGATCACGATGATCCACGCGACCGTCCGGCCGGGCGCCGAGGTGACGCTGCCGTGGCGCGAGGACTTCAACGGCCTCGCCTACGTGCTGGCCGGCCGCGGCTCGGTCGGCGCCGACCGGCGTCCGGTCCACATGGGCCAGACCGCGGTCTTCGGCACGGGCGGCTCGCTGACGGTCCGCGCGGACGAGAAGCAGGACGCGCACACCCCGGACCTGGAGGTCGTCCTGCTGGGCGGCCGGCCGATCCGCGAACCGATGGCGCACTACGGCCCGTTCGTCATGAACAGCCAGGCGGAGCTGCGTCAGGCCTTCGAGGACTTCCAGGCCGGCCGGCTCGGCACCATCCCGGCGGTGCACGGGATGGGCGAGTAGACCCCTCGGCGGAGAGTCGCGCCGCGCACCGGACCCGTCCGGCGCGCGGCGCTCGGCTCCGCCGGGACCGCCGGGACCGCTCCGGAGGGGCGTGGCCGGGAGACTCCGAAGGGACGCGGCCACGAGACTCCGAAGGGGCCTGGCCGCGAGATCCTGACGAGCCGTCACCCGTCCGGCCCGTACCGCAGGACGACACGCCGCGGCGCGTGGTCCGGTGAACTGGTGCAGACGCAGCCGGAGCCGCAGAGATCCCTCCTTCCCGCGCCCGCGCGTCGTGCCGCCGCCTGGTGCGTCGTCGCGCTGCTGTTCATCGCGGTCGCCGCCGTCGGCATCTGGCTCTGCGTCGAGCTCCAGACGGCCGTCACCCCCGTGCTGCTCGCCCTGCTCGGCACCGCCCTGCTCGGCCCCCTCTACCGGCGCCTGCTGCGCATGAAGGTGCAGAAGTCGCTCGCCGCCGCGCTCACGGTCCTCGCCGTCGTCGCCGTCGTCGGCGGCGCCGGCTACATCGTCGTCGTCGCCCTCATCGAGACCGGCGACCAGATCCTCGACTCGCTGCGGCAGGCCGCGACCGACATCGCCCAGCACCTCGGCGCGGCCGGCACCTCCCTCGACGACGTCGCGCGGAACGCGCAGTCGCTGCTCCAGAGATTCGGCGGGACCGCCGCCTCCGGGGTGATCTCCGGCCTCAGCGTCGTCGCCGAGCTGATCGCCACCGGAGTCCTCGCGCTGCTGCTGATCTTCTTCTTCCTCCGTGACTCCGACAAGGCCGCGGGCGCCCTGCGCTCCCTCGCCCCCTCGTCCACCGGCGACGCGGTCGAGGCGATGGCCCGCCGCGCCTTCGAGGCCGTCGAGGGCTTCATGCGCGGCACCACCTTCGTCGCGCTCGTCGACGCCGTCCTGATCGGCGTCGGTCTGCTGCTCCTGCGGGTGCCCGGCGCCGTCGGGCTCGCCGCGCTGGTCTTCGTCACGGCCTACATCCCGTACCTCGGCGCCTTCCTCTCCGGCGCCGTCGCCGTCCTCGTCGCGCTCGCCGACCGCGGCGTGGTCATCGCCCTGTGGGCCCTCGGCGTCGTCCTCGCCGTCCAGGTCCTGGAGGGATACGTGCTCCAGCCCATGGTCCAGAGCCGGACCGTCCAGATGCACCCCGCCGTGGTCATGCTGGCGATCACCGCCGGCGCGTCCGTGGCCGGGATCCTGGGGATGCTGCTCGCCGTGCCGCTGACGGCGGCGGCGTTCGGGGTGATCGGCGAACTGCGCGGACGGTACGCCGCTGCGGAGGAGCGCGCGCCGGAGCGACCCGGCTGACGGGACCACCTGGCCTCCGCCGGTCGGGACGTACGGGCCCGGCTGACGGGACCACCTGGCCTCCGCCGGTCGGGACGTACGGGCGCGGCGCGTGCGCCGCCGCGGCCCGCGGCCCGCGGCCCGCGCCGGGCGTCAGGCGGGCAGGCCGCCCGGCTCGAAGGACGCCAGGAGCTGTTCGAGGGCCGCCTGGTCGGGCCCGACGAACGGGTCCTGGTCCGGCGCCATCGTGATCGTGTCGAGCATCGCGTCGGTCATGCGCACGGCCGGCGGCAGATGCGTGCTGAGCACGATCTCCGGGTTCATGTCCCGCAGCGGGGCGAGCGTCGCCCGGTACTTCCCGGGGTCCACGATGTGCACCCACGGGCTGTCCACCGTGGCCCACAGCAGCTGCGCGGCACGCAGCTCCTCCGGCTTGAGGTCGCTCGCGTGCCCGCTCTCCGCGAGCTCGGCGGACGGCATGGGTCCGCCGAAGCAGTCGGAGCTGAAGCAGATCCGCGTCTTCTCGTCGTAGAAGCCGACGGTCGCCGGGTTGTCGAAGAGCGGCGGCCGGAAGCCCGTCAGGCTGCGGTCGCCGACGTCCAGGGACTGGCCCGGGTTGAGGAAGTACACCCGGTCCATCGGGAGCGGGCGCTCGGTGGACATGATCCCCGCGCCGAGGAAGGTGGTCACCACGCGGGCCTTCGGGGCCGCCTCCAGCAGGTCGAAGAGGCCACCGGTGTGGTCGCGGTCGGGGTGGGTGAGCCAGATCCAGCGCACGTCGGCGGGGTCCATGACCGAGCCGAGCGCGGCGACGAAGTCGCGGTCGGCGAGGGAGAGCCCGGTGTCGACGACGACCGGCTCCCGGGCGGTGAGGACGAAGGCGTTGGCCGGGATGTGGCCGATCCCCGGTACGTCGAGACTGTCGGCCATGACGGTGGTGTCGCTTCCGACCCTGTGGATATCCATGGCGGGGCTCCGTTGTCCCCCCGGCGGCCGTACCAGACCCAGTCTCCTCCGGTCCGCAGGTCGCCGCGCGGCGGCGAACCGGCGAACCGGCGAACCGGCGGGTCCTGTCGCGCGGTCCGCGCCGCGCACGTGCCCGGCACGTGCGGGGCGCGCACGTGCCCGCGCCCCGTACGTGCCGACCGCGGGCACCGGCCGAGGGGCGCCCGGACCGTTCTACGCGGCGCCGTTCCCGTTCGGCGACTCCGGGGGCTCGTTCAGCTCGAACCAGATCGACTTGCCCTGGCCCCGCGGATCCACGCCCCAGGTGTGCGCCAGCATCTCCATCAGCATCAGGCCGCGCCCCGACGAGGCCATTTCCCCCGGGTGCCGCTTGTGGGGCAGCTCGTCGCTGGTGTCGGAGACCTCGACGCGCAGCCGGCGGGCCTCGCCGGCGCAGGTCACCTCGGCGACCACCAGCGCGTCCCCGTCCGTGTGGATGAGGACGTTGGTGACCATCTCGGACACCATCAGGACCGCGGAGTCGACCTGCTCCTCGTCGTTCCAGTCGTGCAGCAGCTGCCGCAGGTGCTGGCGGGCGGCGGCGATGCGCTGCTGCTCCGCCTGGGCGACGGTCATCATCGTGCGGCGCGGGGCCTGCGGGACGGCCGGGCCCTGCCGCGACAGGAGCAGGACCGCGATGTCGTCCTCGCGACGGTCCGCGAGCGGACCGGTGGTGTGGTGGGAGCCCGGACCGTGGACGGCCTCCACGAGGCGGTCGGCCAGCTCCTCCAGGGATTTCCCGTCGTGCTCCTCGAGCAGCGCGCGGAGACGCTCCCAGCCGGAGTCGAGGTCGTGCCCGCCGGTCTCCAGGAGTCCGTCGGTGCACATCATGAGGGTCTCTCCGGGCTCCAGCGTGAGCCGGGTCGTCGGGTAGTCGGTGTCCGGGTCGATGCCGAGCGGCAGGCCGCCGGCCGTCGGGCGCAGGAGAACCGTTCCGTCTGTCATCCGGACCGCCGGGTCGGGATGACCGGCCCGGGCGATGTCCAGCGTGCCGGTGACCGGGTCGATCTCCATGTAGAGGCAGGTCGCGAAGCGCGGGCCACCGTCCTCGGCGCCCCCGCCCGACGGTCCGTCCCCGTCCGGGCCGTATCCGGGTCCGTACCCCGGACCGTCCGCCTCGCCGTCGGTGATCCCGTACAGGAAGCGCGAGGCGCGGGAGAGCACGGCGTCCGGGCGGTGGCCCTCGGAGGCGTACGCGCGCAGCGCGATCCGGAGCTGGCCCATCAGGCCGGCGGCGCGCACGTCGTGCCCCTGGACGTCGCCGATGACCAGGGCCATGCGCCCGCCGGGCAGCTGGATCATGTCGTACCAGTCACCGCCGACCTGCAGCCCGCCGCCGGTGGGGACGTACCGGGCGGCCACCTGCAGGCCCGGGAGGCCGGGACCCAGGACCGGCATCATCGTGCGCTGCAGGCCGAGCGACAGCTCCCGCTCGGACTCGGCGACACCGGCCCGGGCCAGCGCCTGGGCGAGCATCCGGGCGACGGTGGTGAGGACCGAGCGCTCGTCGGGGGTGAAGGCCACCGGGTGCTTGAAGGCGGCCATCCAGGCGCCCATGGTGCGCCCGGCGACGATCAGCGGGAGGTAGGCCCAGGACTGGCGGCCGAAGCGCCGGGCGAGCGGCCAGGTGACCGGGAAGCGCCGCAGGTACTCCTGCGGCGACGGCAGGTAGATGGCCCGGCCGGTCCGGGTGACCTCGGCGGCCGGATAGTCGGTGTCCAGCGACATCGAGCTGAAGGGGCCCTCGTCGCCGGTGCTGTGCCCGTGGTGGCCGATGATCGTCAACCGGTCGCCCGCCACCCCGAAGACGGCGAGCCCGTCGGGCGAGAACCCCGGCATCGACAGCGAGGCGGCGACCCGCAGCACCTCGGCGGTCGACCGGGCCTCGGCCAGCGCGCGGCCCGCGTCCAGCAGGAACGCCTCGCGCGAACGGCGCCAGTCGCCGGTGACGGGTGTGCGGGCGGCGGTGCCGGGCTGCGCCTCGGCGACCTCCTGGAGCGTGCCGACGAGCTGGTAGTCGCCGCCCTGCAGGAGCGGCTTGGACCGGCTCCGTACGGTACGGATCACCCGTCCCCGGTCGTCCATGATCCGCAGCCGGGCCTCGGCGAGCGTGCCCTCCACGATGGCCAGATGGACGACCCCGTCGACCTCGTTCCAGTCGACCGGGTGAAAACGGGAGCGTACGGCCGCCTCGGTGAGCCGGGCGGGCTCGGCGGGCAGCCCGAGCAGCCGGGCCGCCTCGGCGTCGAGCGTGACGATCCCGGACGCGTTGTCCCAGCGCCACAGGCCGGTCGCGATCGCGGCCAGGACGTCCTCGGTGCGCATTGCCCCACTTTATGGAGAGCGGGCCGCCGGTCGCCACTGAGAGTATTCGGAGGCCGATCCCGGGTGGCCCGGTACCCTTGACGGGCCTGGATCCTTCCGGGCTCCCACAGATTCCGAAGACTGGATGAACGACGATGCATCGGTACAGGTCCCACACCTGCGGCGAGCTCCGCGCCTCTGACGTCGGCACCGACGTCCGGCTGAGCGGCTGGCTGCACAATCGGCGCGACCTGGGCGGCATCCTCTTCATCGATCTGCGCGACCACTACGGCATCACGCAGCTCGTCGCCCGGCCGGGCACCGCGGCCGCCGAGACCCTGGACAAGCTGACGAAGGAGACCGTCGTCCGCGTCGACGGCAAGGTCGTCTCCCGCGGCGCCGACAACGTCAACCCGGAGCTGGCGACCGGCGAGATCGAGATCGAGGCCGCCGAGATCGAGGTCCTCGGCGCGTCCAAGCAGATCCCCTTCACCATCAACGCCGACGACGGCGTCAACGAGGAGCGGCGCCTGGAGTACCGCTTCCTCGACCTGCGCCGCGAGCGCATGCACCGCAACATCATGCTGCGCTCCGCCGTCATCGCCTCCATCCGCTCCAAGATGGTGGCCCTCGGCTTCAACGAGATGGCGACCCCGATCCTGGCCGCGACCTCCCCCGAGGGCGCGCGCGACTTCGTGGTCCCGTCCCGTCTGAACCCGGGCAAGTTCTACGCGCTGCCGCAGGCGCCGCAGCAGTTCAAGCAGCTGCTGATGATCTCCGGCTTCGACCGCTACTTCCAGATCGCGCCCTGCTTCCGCGACGAGGACGCCCGCGCCGACCGCTCGCCGGGCGAGTTCTACCAGCTCGACGTCGAGAT
Source organism: Streptomyces sp. NPDC048338 (assembly GCF_043201055.1). Lineage (NCBI taxonomy): Bacteria > Bacillati > Actinomycetota > Actinomycetes > Kitasatosporales > Streptomycetaceae > Streptomyces > Streptomyces sp. NPDC048338. The sequence goes on along the minus strand of NZ_JBICYQ010000003.1, from coordinate 388,240 downwards.
GAGCTTCGTCGAGCAGGAGGACGTCTTCCAGCCGATCGAGAAGCTCATGACCGAGATCTTCGAGGAGTTCGGCGGCGGGCGTCACGTCACCTCGCCGTTCCCGCGGATCCCGTTCCGCGAGTCGATGCTGAAGTACGGCAACGACAAGCCGGACCTGCGCACCGACCTGGAGCTCGTCGACATCTCGGACGTCTTCGAGAACTCCGAGTTCAAGGCGTTCGCGGGCAAGCACGTCCGTGCCCTGGCCGTGCCGGACACCGGCGACCAGCCGCGCAAGTTCTTCGACTCCCTGGGCGACTTCGCCGTCTCCCTCGGCGCCAAGGGCCTGGCCTGGGTCCGCGTCGGCGAGGGCAACGCCCTGACCGGCCCGATCGCCAAGTTCCTCACCGAGGAGAACGTCAAGGTCCTCGCCGAGCGTCTCGGCCTGGAGCCGGGCCACGCGATCTTCTTCGGCGCGGGCGAGTTCGACGAGGTCTCCAAGATCATGGGCCCGGTCCGGGTCGAGGCCGCCAAGCGCGCCGGCCGGTTCGAGGAGAACGTCTTCCGCTTCGCCTGGATCGTCGACTTCCCGATGTACGAGCGGGACGAGGAGACCGGCAAGATCGACTTCTCGCACAACCCGTTCTCGATGCCGCAGGGCGGCCTGCAGGCCCTGGAGACCCAGGACCCGCTGGACGTCCTCGGCTGGCAGTACGACATCGTCTGCAACGGCATCGAGCTGTCCTCGGGCGCGATCCGGAACCACGAGCCCGAGATCATGTTCAAGGCGTTCGAGATCGCGGGCTACTCCCGCGAGACGGTCGAGCAGGAGTTCGCGGGCATGCTCCGCGCCTTCGAGTACGGCGCCCCGCCGCACGGCGGCATCGCCCCGGGCGTCGACCGCATCGTGATGCTGCTGGCCGACGAGCCCAACATCCGCGAGACCATCGCCTTCCCGCTCAACGGCAACGCCCAGGACCTCCTGATGGGCGCCCCGACGGAACTGGACGAGGCGCGCCTGCGCGAGCTGAACATCCAGCTGCGCAAGCCGGTCGCGAAGGAGAAGCCGGCCGACGAGCGCCCGGTCACGGACGCGGTCCACCCGGACGCGGCGCGGTAGGACCTGCCTCTGCCTTCGAAGCAGCGCCGGCAGGGCCCGGAATCCACTCGGATTCCGGGCCCTTTCGTGTGTGTGGGGGAGGTGGGGGTGGGAGGGGGTGGGGTGAGGTGGGGTGGGGTCTTGGGGCTCGGGTGCCTCGGGTGCCGCGGGTGCCGCGGGTGCCGCGGGTGCCGCGGGTGCCGCGGGTGCCGCGGGTGCCGCGGGTGCCGCGGGCGGTGGCCGCCCTCTCTCCGAGTGTGGCGGGTTGCGGCGCCGCATCAAGGGCGCTCCTTCGTCGCGTCGGCTTCGCCGATTCCGCTTCGCTCCACCCTTGACCCGTCGCCTCCACCCGCCTTTTCACACTCGGAGGGCGGCCCGGGGGATGGGCCCAAGCGGGGGGCCGGTGGGGCGCGCAGCGCCGTCGGCGGCCGTCTGTCTTGGGGTGGTTCAGCGCGGCCATGGAATGGGGCGGTCGGGCGCGGCTTGGCGGGTGCCGCTCGGTTCCTGGCGGGGGTTCATGCCCCGCTGGTCGATGTCCGGTGGGGGTGAAGCCGAATCCGCCCGCAGGGGGCCGGCGTGGCGGTCGTCGGCGCTGGGATGACGCCAGGGCGTACGTACTCGCGGTAACGCGTCGCGTGAAGCCGTGCATACGGTGCATATCGGGCTTCGGGAGGGCTTGAGGTACGCGGGAACGCGGAAGGAGGGGGTCCCGGGTGGGGCCCCCTCCTTCCGCGTGACTCACTGGTCCTTCTTCGGCTCCTCCAGACGCGGGAAGAGCACCGCGCCCTTCGTGACCGTCGCGCCCGCGGGGAGCGTGCCCCACGTGCCGGCGTCCTGGACCGGCTGGGCGGCCAGGGTGCCCAGGGCGGGCTCGGCGCCGAGGGACTCCCAGAGCTTCTGGGAGGTCTCCGGCATGATCGGGTTGAGCAGGACCGCGACCGCGCGGAGCGACTCGGCGGCCGTGTACAGGATCGTCGCCAGGCGGGCGCGGCCCGCCTCGCTGTCGTCCTTCGCGACCTTCCAGGGCTCCTGCTCCGTGATGTAGCCGTTGACCTGCTTCACGAAGTCGAAGATCGCCAGGATGCCGCCCTGGAAGTCCAGCTCCTCGCCGATCTTCCGGTCGGCCGTGGCGACGGCAGCGGTCAGACCCTCGTGGATCGCCTTCTCCGCGTCGCCGTCGGCCGTCGCGGCCGGCAGGGCGCCCTCGAAGTACTTGCCGACCATGGCCGCCACGCGCGAGGCGAGGTTGCCGTAGTCGTTGGCGAGCTCGGAGGTGTAGCGGGCGGCGAAGTCCTCCCAGGAGAACGAGCCGTCCTGGCCGAACGCGATCGCGCGCAGGAAGTACCAGCGGTACGCGTCCACGCCGAAGTGCGAGGTCAGGTCCTGCGGCTTGATGCCGGTCAGGTTCGACTTCGACATCTTCTCGCCGCCGACCATCAGCCAGCCGTTGGCCGCGATCCGGCCCGGGACGGGCAGGCCCTGCGCCATCAGCATCGCCGGCCAGATCACCGCGTGGAAGCGCAGGATGTCCTTGCCGATGAGGTGGACGTTCGCCGGGAAGGTCTCGTCGAACTTCTGCTGGTTCGTGCCGTAGCCCACGGCCGTCGCGTAGTTCAGCAGCGCGTCGATCCACACGTAGATCACGTGCTTCTCGTCCCACGGCACGGGGACGCCCCAGTCGAAGGTGGAGCGCGAGATCGAGAGGTCCTGCAGGCCCTGCTTCACGAAGTTCAGGACCTCGTTGCGGGCCGACTCCGGCTGGATGAAGTCCGGGTTCGCCTCGTAGAACTCGACGAGGCGCGGGCCGTACTCGCTCAGCTTGAAGAAGTAGTTCTCCTCCTTGAGGATCTCCACCGGCTTCTTGTGGACCGGACACAGCTTCGTGCCGTCCTCGGCCTCGATGAGATCACCGGGGAGCTTGTACTCCTCGCAGCCCACGCAGTACGGGCCCTCGTACCCGCCCTTGTAGATCTCGCCCTTGTCGTACAGGTCCTGCACGAACTCCTGCACGCGGTCGGTGTGACGCTTCTCCGTCGTCCGGATGAAGTCGTCGTTCGCGATGTTCAGGTGCTCCCAGAGAGGCTTCCACGCCTCCTGGACGAGCTTGTCGCACCACTCCTGCGGGGTGACCCCGTTCGCCTCCGCGGTGCGCATGATCTTCTGACCGTGCTCGTCCGTGCCGGTGAGGTACCACACCTTCTCGCCGCGCTGACGGTGCCAGCGCGTGAGCACGTCGCCTGCGACGGTCGTGTAGGCGTGGCCCAGGTGAGGAGCGTCGTTGACGTAGTAGATGGGGGTCGACACGTAGTACGACTTCACGTCGTTCGCCCCCTGCTTCTCGGATCCAGTGGCCGCCATGGTCGAAATCCTAACGGCCTGGCGAAGATCCACTCACATCGTTAAGCGGCCGCGGGAGCACGGAGACGTCCGCGAAACGTTCCCCGGCGTAGAAAGCCCCATGCGGAGCATCGAGGAAACGGACACGCGAGACATGCGAGTACTGGTCGCCGAGGACGAGGTGGTCCTCGCGGAGCTGGTCGCCACCGGACTGCGGCGGGCCGGGTTCGCCGTCGACACCGTCTACAGCGGCGACGCCGCCCTCGCCTACCTGGGGCTGCACGACTACGACGTGGTCGTCCTCGACCGTGACCTGCCGCGTGTCCACGGCGACGACGTGGCCCGCCGGCTGGTCGCCGGGGCGTCCCGGACCAGGATCCTGATGCTGACGGCGGCCGCCGGCCTGGAGGACCGGGTCGAGGGTCTCGACCTGGGCGCCGACGACTACCTGGGCAAGCCCTTCGAGTTCCCGGAGCTGGTGTCCCGGGTACGGGCCCTGCGGCGCCGGGCCGCCCGGCCGCCGGTGCCGCCGCTCCTGGAGAGGGGCGGGCTGCGGATGGACACCGTCCGCCGGACGGCCGCGCGGGACGGGCGGGACCTCGACCTGTCGCCCAAGGAGTTCTCGGTGCTCCAGATCCTGCTGGAGGCGGACGGCGCCCCCGTGTCGGCCGAGGAGCTGCTCGAACGGGCCTGGGACCTGCACGCCGACCCCTTCACGGCCGCGGTGCGGGTCTGCATGAGCAAGCTGCGCGCCAAGCTGGGCGAGCCGGGCCTGATCCGCACGGTGCAGGGTGTGGGGTACGTGCTGTGAGCGGCGGACCGATCGGTTCGGGGTCGACCATCCGCACCCGGATCGCGCTCGTCTACGGCGCCGTCTTCGTGGTCCTCGGCGGCTGCCTGCTCGGCGTGGTCAACCTGCTCTCCCGGGCCGGTACGGAGGGGGAGGCGGAGGCCATCGCGGCGCGCGTCCGGGTGGTGCGGGCGGTGCCCCTCTCCGAGGCGCCCGTGCAGAGCGTCTCCGCGTACCAGCTCAGCGACGACGTCAGCCGGGCCGCCGGCGAGCAGATGCTGATGTGGTCGTGCCTGGCCCTCGTCGTCATGGCGATGTGCGCGGTGGTCGTCGGGTGGTGGACGGCCGGGCGGGTGCTGCGCCCGGTGCACGAGATGACCGCGCGGGCGCGGCGGCTGGCCGAGCGGGACCTGCGGGTGGGGGTCGCGGCCCCGGACGGCGCCGGGGGCAGAATTGCGGCGAGCGGGCCCGACGACGAGCTGAAGGAGCTCGGCGACACCATCGACGCGCTTCTCGGCCGGCTGGAGGGCGCCCTCGACAGCCAGCGGCGGTTCATCGCGAACGCCTCGCACGAGCTGCGTACCCCGCTGGCCACCCAGCGCACCGCGATCCAGGTGGGGATCGACGACTCGTCCGAGGTCAAGCAGGTGCTGCTCGACAGCAACCGGCGCAGCGAGCGGCTCATCGACGGGCTGCTGGTGCTCGCGCGGAGCGAGCGCGGTCTGGAGGAGCGCGAGGACGTGCGGCTGGCGGAGGTCGTCGCGGAGGAGTGCGAGGCGTACGGGGTGACCGTGGACGGCGACGTCGGCGACGGCGACGGCGATGGCGATGGCGATGGCGTGACCGCGGTCGGGGGCGGGGGCGTCGTGCGGGGCAGCCGGGTGCTGATCGGGCAGCTCGTACGCAATCTCGTCGCGAACGCGGTCGTGCACAACGTGCCCGGCGGGTCGGTCGCGGTGCGGGTCGCCGACGGCAGGGTCCGCGTCACCAACACGGGGCCGGTGGTCGCCCAGGGCGACGTGGCGGGGCTCTTCGAGCCGTTCCGGAGAGGGGAGGGGCGCGACCGGATGGGGCCGGGTGCGGGCCTCGGCCTGTCGATCGTCCGGTCGATCGCCGCCGCGCACGGCGGGACCGTGGCGGCGGTGGCCCGTACGGCGGAGGACGGGGGCGGCCTGGCGGTGACGGTGACCTTGCCGGTCACCGCCACCGTCGGGGCGTCGGCGTCCTAGCCGGCGTTCTCGGCCTGCCAGCCGGCGAGCAGACCGCGGTAGAAGGCGGGGTGCGCCGTCTCGACCGGAGCCGGGCCGGCCGGGAAGTGGCCGGTGTGCGGGGCGTCGAGCTTCCGGAGGAAGTCGAAGGCCTTGCCGTCCTCCTCGCCCCAGGCCACGAACTGCCAGTGGATCGGGCGCTCGGCGGCGGCGGCCAGCGCCTGGGCGGCGGCGGTCTTCGACTCCGGGGCGCCGTCGGTCTGGAAGACGACGAACGCGGGCCGCGTCGGGTCGCCCTTCTCGTGGTGGGCGAGGACCTCCTCGATCGCGCGGTGGTAGTTCGTGCGGCCCAGCCGGCCGAGACCCGCGTTGATCGTGTCGATGCGGTTCTCGTCGAGGGTCGCCGGGGTGAGCTCCGCCGTGCCGTCGATGTCGGTGGAGAAGAACACCGCGGTGACGGCCGCGTCCGCGTCGAGGTGCGCCGCGAGGGCGACGGTCTGCTCGGCGAGGCGCTGTACGGAGCCGTCCTTGAAGTACCCGCGCATCGAACCGGACCGGTCGACGACGAGGTACACGGCGGCCCGCGCTCCGGTGAGCCCCTGCTTCTTGAGCGCGGCCCCGGCGGCCTTGTAGGCGTCGACGAGATGGGGCGCCGCGGCCTTGACCCTGGCGAGCGAGAGAGCGGGGGTACCGGTGGCGACGACCACTGCCTCTTCGGTCGCGGCCTCTTCGGCGACGGGCTGTGCCTCGACGGCGATGGGCTGTGCCTCGACGGCGACGGGCTCGGCGGCCTCCGGCTCCGGCTCGGCGGCCTCCGGCTCCGGCTCGGCGGCCTCCGGCTCGGCGGCCTCCGGCTGGGTGGCCTCGGGCTCCGGCTGGGTGTCCTCCGGCTCGACCGCGACCTCGGGCTGGACGGCCTCGGTGGCGTCCTGCTCGGCCTCGGTGGGCTCGGTGGCGTCCTGCTCGGCCTCGACGACGAGCTCAGGCTCCGCCTCCGGCTCGGCCTCGACGACGAGCTCAGGCTCCGCCTCCGGCTCGGGCTCGGCGACGACCTTCGCCTCGACGGCGACCTCAGGCTCGACGGCCTCGGGCTTCGCCTCCGCCTCGACGACCTCCGCCTCGACGACCTCGGGTTCGGGCTCGACGACGACCTCAGGCTCGACGGCGACCTCCGCCTCCGCCTCCGCTTCGACGACCTCGGGGTCGGCCTCGACGGCAGCCTCCGGCTTCGCCTCGACGACCTTCGGTTCCGCTTCCGCCGAACGTGCCTGCGGGATCTGCGGGTTGTCGAAGGCCGCCGCCACCAGGTCCGCGGCGGCGCGCTCGGACGCGCTCTCCCGGCCGGCCGGGGACGGGAGTGTGACCTCCGGGTCCTGCGTGGCGGCCGGCTTCGGCGCCTCTTCCTTCGTCTCCTCGGCCGCCTCGACGTCCGCCTCGGCGGTCTCCGCAACCTCCGCCGCAGGCGGTGTCACACGTTCCGTCTGGGGCGGGACGGAGGTTGCCGGGGTTTCGTTCTGTTCGGCACTGTCGCGTCCGAACACCTTGCGCAGCAAGCTCCGAATGCCCATGGGCGAACCCTTTCGCATGAGTTGGGTGCGGTGTATGTCCGTACTGGGTGCTTCGGGACGTTCATCCCTGGCCAGGGCGGACACGTAAGGTTAGCGGTCTGCCCGGCGCCGCCCACGGCACCCCGCCCCTGGCCGTCGCCCACGGTCGCTCCGGATTCATCCGCCGTTCATTCCCGCGCCGCCGCAGTGCAGATGTGCGCACATAACGTCACCGCCGAACGGATTCCCGACACCATGTCGGCGCGGTGTGCGCCGGAGGAGGACGAAGTGCGCAAACTGCTGCCGCTGATCGGTACCAACCCGCACGGAGGCGGTCGTTCCGCCCTCACCTGCCGGTTCCGCTGTGGCGACGCCTGCTTCCACGAGGTGCCCAACACCAGCGACAACGAGTACGTCGGTGACGTCATAGCCGGTGTCCTCTCCCGTCGTTCGATGATGCGCGCCGCCGCCGTCGTCACCGTGGCCACCGCGGCCGGGACCGGTCTCGCGGTCGGCAACGCGCCGGTGGCCGAGGCCCACCCGCACCGGCCCGGACGCCCCGACGGTGCCCGCGGCCTGCGGTTCGAGGCCGTCGCGCCCAACAAGGCCGACCAGGTCACCGTCCCCTCCGGCTACGCGCAGAACGTCGTCATCCGCTGGGGTGAGCCGATCCTCCGCGGTGCTCCGGCCTTCGACGCCGACAAGCAGACGGCCAAGGCGCAGGCGGGCCAGTTCGGCTACAACAACGACTTCCTCTCGCTGCTCCCCCTCCGGGGCGAGCACGGCCGCCAGGTCCTCGTCGCCAACCACGAGTACACCGACGAGATCCTGATGTTCCGCGGCTACGACGCCGAGAACCCGACCCGCGAGCAGGTCGAGATCGCCTGGGCCGCCCACGGTCTGTCCGTCGTCGTGGTCCAGGAGGAGCACCGCTCCGGCCGGCTCACCCCGGTCACCCGCCACCCGCTCAACCGCCGACTCACGGCCACCAGCGAGTTCCGGCTCACCGGTCCCGCCGCCGGTTCGCCGCTGCTGCGGACCTCCGCCGACCCCGCCGGGCGCAAGGTGCTCGGCACGCTCAACAACTGCGCGGGCGGCACCACCCCGTGGGGCACCACCCTCCACGGCGAGGAGAACTTCAACCAGTACTTCGCCAACGGGTCGAGCGCCACCGACAAGCGGTACGGCATCGGCACCGGTGCCACCGAGCGCAAGTGGGAGCGGTTCGACAAGCGGTTCGACCTCAAGCAGGAGCCGAACGAGGTCCACCGCTTCGGCTGGGTCGTCGAGCTCGACCCGTACGACCCCGACGCCACCCCGCGCAAGCGCACCGCGCTCGGCCGTTTCAAGCACGAGGCCGCGCAGCCGCGTCTGACCGAGGACGGCCGTCCGGTGGTCTACATGGGCGACGACGAGCGCTTCGACTACTTCTACAAGTTCGTCTCCTCGAAGCGGATGAAGAAGGGCGGCTCGCGGGCGGCCCGCGAGCACAACCTCACCCTGCTCGACGAGGGCACCCTCTACGTCGCGAAGCTCACCGGCGATTCGCCCGGCGAGGTCGACGGCACCGGCCGGCTGCCGAACGACGGTGAGTTCGACGGCTCCGGTGTGTGGATCCCGCTGGCCACCGGCGACGTCTCGCACGTGCCGGGCATGACCGCCGAGGAGGTGTACGTCTTCACCCGGCTCGCCGGGGACAAGGTCGGCGCCACCAAGATGGACCGCCCCGAGGACGTCGAGCCGTCCCCGCGCACCGGCCGCGTCTACGTCGCGCTCACCAACAACAGCGACCGCGGCAAGGCGGGCAAGGCCGCCGCCGACGAGGCCAACCCGCGCAACCTGAACAAGCACGGGCAGATCCTCGAACTGGCCGAGCACTGGGACGACCCCGCCGGCGACGGCTTCGCCTGGCGTCTCTTCCTGGTCGCCGGCGACCCGAACGACCCGGCCACCTACTTCGCGGGCTTCCCCAAGGAGAAGGTCTCCCCCATCTCCTGCCCGGACAACGTCGCGTTCGACCCGCACGGCAACCTGTGGATCTCGACCGACGGCAACCAGCTCGGCTCGCACGACGGCCTGTTCGGGGTCGCCACGCAGGGCGAGCGGCGCGGTGAGCTCAAGCAGTTCCTGACCGTCCCGTCCGGTGCCGAGACCTGCGGTCCGATCATCCAGGACCGCCGGGTCCTGGTCGCGGTCCAGCACCCGGGCGAGATCGACGGGGCATCCGTCGAGAAGCCGGCGTCCGTCTGGCCCGACGGCCCGGGCCGGATCGTCCGCCCGGCGGTCGTCGCGGTCTGGCGCAAGGACGGCGGGGACATCGGCGTCTGATCCGGTGCGGGGGTGGTGTGAGAGGCGCGGGGGGCGCCGCTCACACCACCCCCAGACCCTCGCGGAACCGGACGAACTGTTCCTCGGGTTCGCCGGTGTACGCCCAGGGCACCCAGGAGGCCCGGGCGCCGAGCATGCCCAGGAGTTCTCGCGCCACCTCGATCTGGCCCGCGTAGCAGGCCGCGTGCGCCAGGCAGTTGAGGTCCGCGATCTCCTCGGGGGAGACCGGCCGGCCCGGTTCCCGGCCGCCGATCCAGCGTTCGTGGGTCCGGCGCAGTTCGGTGACCGCGAGTTCGTGCTTCCAGTGCTGGTCGAACCCGCGCACCGGGCCCCGGCCGAGCGCTCCGTCGGCGATGTAGCGGTACTCCTCCACCCGGGCGACCTGCACCAGGACCGGCAGGGGCGAGCCGGGCGGGGCCACGCCCGCGGCGTCGCGCGCGAAGTCGTACATCGCGCCGTGCGTGCCGTGCCAGCGGGCGGACCAGTAGCGCAGGAGCTGGGTGTGGCCTTCGGTGTTGTACGGGTCCCGGCGGCGCAGTTCGTCGAACCAGCCGCGCAGTTCACGGCGCGGTACCCCGCCCTCGTAGAGGCGGGCCACGGAGAGCAGCGACACCCAGGGCATCGGGTCGGCGGGGGCGGCGTCCGCGGCGAAGAGGCAGGCCTCCACGGTCGCGTCGAGCTGGGCGCGGTTCACGGGGGAGCCGCGGCCCGCGGCGATGGCCGTGTCGAAGACCCGGACGACCTCGGTGGCCGCCCGGAGCACGGCCGCGTCCGGGTTGTGCGGCTCGGCGGCCCACCACGCCTCGGCCGTGGAGCTGCCGGCGGCGGCGTGCGAGAGGAGCCGCAGCCGGTGGGTGCGCCGTACCCAGTCGTCGCCGGTGGCCCGCAGCAGGTCCCGTACCCCCTGCCAGCGGCCGATGACGATGTCGTGCCGGGCGTCGGTGAGGGCGCGGTCACCGAAGTCGGGGTCGAAGTCGGGTGTGAAGCGGGACGGGCGGGACGGTCGGCGGCGTACGGCCATCGGTCTTCCTCCCTCGGGAGCTTCGGACGGGCGGGCGAGCTTCGGGGTACGGCGGCGGTGTACGGCTCGGGGGCGGGACGTTCCTGCGGGGGCGGTCGTGGTGCTGAGTACGTCGCCGGCGGGCCGGCGGTTCGGTGAAGTGGGCGGTCGGCGGCGGGGTGGTGGTCAGAAGTCGGTGGCGAGGGTCTCGTCCGGACGGCGGGCGCGCGGGCTGCTCGGCGCGAACGGCTCCGCCGCGGCGAGGGCCCGGGCGGCGTCCAGCCGGGCGGGGCGGTAGTACGAACTGCCCTTGCGCCAGTACACGATCATCGGGACCACGCCGACGAGGAGTCCGCCGAGACCGATGACCAGCGAGGGCGTGGACAGTTCGCCGAGCGACTCGGCGAACGCCCAGAACATGAAGGCGGACCCGAGCAGCGGCCAGACGCCGCCGAGGAGGAGGTTGCGCACCGAGCCGAGGAGCATCCCGCGGTAGGCGACGACGGCGGCGAGTCCCGCCAGCCCGTAGTAGAAGGCGATCTGGAGGCCGATCGCGGCGACGGCGTGTTCGAGGATCTGCCCCATCGAGCCGGCGGCGGCCGCCGCACCGAACATCAGGAGCGCCGCCCCGCCGACCGCGACGATCGCCACCCACGGCGTGTTCCAGCGGCGGTGGACCGTCCCGAGCGCGGCCGGCATCGTCCGGTCCCGGCCCATCGCGAACAGGGAGCGGGTGACCTGGATCAGGGTGGTCTCCAGGGTGGCGATCGTGGACAGCAGCACGGCCACGATCAGCAGTTTGCCGCCGACACCGGGCCAGATCTCCTGGCCGAGCACGGCCAGGACGCCCGCGCCGCCGGCCTCGATCTGCTCCGCGGTCAGCAGGATGTTGACGGCGATGGTGAACGCCTCGAAGAGCAGGAAGACCACGCCGACGCCGACGAGCGCGGCCAGCCCGGCGGTGCGCCGGCTGTCGCGGGTCTCCTCGCTGAGGTTGCTGGTGACGTCCCAGCCCCAGTAGTAGTACGCGGCGATCAGCGCGCCGGAGGCGAAGCCGGCGGGGCCGTCGAAGTGGCCGAGGCCCAGCCAGGACCAGTCGAAGGCGACGGCGTGCCCGCGGTGCAGCAGCGCGGCCAGGACGAAGCCGACGAGGATGAGCATCTCGACGCCCGACATGAGCAGTTGGGCGCGGACGGTCAGCCGGGCGCCGCCGAGGACGACCAGCAGCATGAGCAGGAACCAGCCGAAGCCGACGGCGGCCGCCAGCGGTGTGTTCTCGGCGAGGCCGGCGTCGAAGAGGGAGAGGGTGAGTGCTCCGGCGGGCAGCGATCCGGCGACCATGAAGACGGTCGCGGCGACCACCAGGGCCCAGCCGGAGAGGAAGCCGAGGAAGGGGTGCAGCGTGCGGCCCACCCAGGAGTAGCCGGCACCCGCGTTGACGTCGATCCGGCCCAGGCGGGCGTAGGCGAGGACGATGCCGAGCATCGGTATCGCGCAGTAGAGCAGCGCCGCGGGTCCGGCCAGGCCGACCGCCCCGAACAGGACGGCGGTGGTGGCGGCCAGCGAGTAGGCGGGTGCGCTGCCCGCGACCGCCATGACGATGGTGTCGAACGTCCCGAGGACATTGGGCTGGAGCCCTCTGCCGGTGGTGGTGCGCATGGCGGATGTCCTTGGGTGGCACGGGAGGTGGTGCAGGACGAAATGACCGTGTCATCGGGTCGGTTGACCGCTCCGGTGAGCGCGGATCAAGGTGAATCGAGCGCATCGTAGTCGCCCCGATGGAATCCGGTAACGGCGGCGGGGAGGGTTCTCGTGGGTGACCGCCGGTAAGGGCATCCGTACGCCCCATGCGGCGGGTTTAGGTTCCGTCCGGGCCGTTCTCGCCGCGGGGAGTGGCGATCGCGCGGGCCGCCCGGACCTCCTGGCGCAGGGGTGCGAGCACCCCTTCCTCGTCGCCCAGGAGCTCGGCCCGCACTTCCACCAGGACGCTGCTGCTGCGCAGTCCGTCCGCGAGTTCGCGCAACTGCCGTTCGACGGCGGTGACCTCGGAGGGATCCGGTGGCGCGGCGCCGTGCTCGACGCGGACCCGGGCGGCGGTCGTCGCGTCGACGATCCGCTCCACGGCGACGACCAGGGGCCACCAGGCGGCGGCGAGGGTGCCGGTCGGCGGCGGCTCGGTCAGGGCCCGCTGGAACTCCGAGCGCACGGCCGACAGGTCCCGGTACAGGGCGCGCCGGGCCCGGACCCGGACCGCCTGGCTCTGTTGCACCGGATCGAAGGCGCAGGTCACGTATGTGGCCGTGTCGGCGACCGCGTCGGCGAGCCGGTCGCCGATCCGGGTGTGCCAGGACTCCGGCCACAGCAGGTAACCGGCGATCAGGGCGATGGCGCAGCCGATGAGGGAGTCGTAGAGCCGGGGCAGGACCAGGTCGACGCCCTGTTCGTTGAGCAGGTCGGAGAGCAGCAGGATGACCGGGGTGATCGCCGCGGTCTGGAAGGCGTACCCCTTCGCGGAGAAGGCCGGGATCAGTCCCCCGAGCACCAGCATCACCGGCACGTCCCACCAGCCGCGTTCCAGCTCGGCCAGCAGCAGCGCGGCGACGGCGAGCCCGGCCGCGGTGCCGAGGGCGCGGAGCACGGCGCGGGAGAACACGGAGCCGAAGTCGGGCTTCATCACGAACGTGACGGTGAGGGCGACCCAGTACGAGCGGGGCACGGGCACCAGGGAGACCAGCGACTGGGCGAGGCCGATGCAGAGCGCGAGCCGCAGGCCGTAGCGCCAGGAGGGTTCGGACAGCAGGACGGCGCGGGTCGTGCGGCGGACCCGGATGCGCAGGGCGGCGGGGCGGCCGAGCCGGTCGTCGACGTTGTACGGGTCGGGCTCGGCCTCGTGGACGACGGTCGCCGCGTGGCGGAGGGCCTGGTCGACGGCCCTTTCGGAGGGGCGCGCGGCGTCGGGCAGGTCCAGGACGGGAGTGCCGGTGCGGCCCTCCTCGACGGCGTCGGCCAGGTCGCGGACCGCGGCCGGGATCTCCGGGGGCACCGGCCGGTGGAAGCGGCGTGCCGCCAGGTGCGCGGCCGGCGCGGCCTCCACCAGCGGGATCACCACGTTCAGCTGCGCGAGCAGGCGCACCAGGACGGGGGTGCGGCCGTGCTGGCGGGTGCGGCGGGCCAGGACGAGGTCGTAGGACTGGTCGAGCGAGGTGGTGACGGCCCGGCGCTTCTCGTCGTACGTGTCCGAGCCCGCGGCCTCGAACAGCACGGCGACCGCGCGGTAGGTGCCGGCGACCGCCGTGCGTTCGGGGACCCCGCCGCGCAGCGGCCAGCCGAGCAGGGTCAGCGCGAGGACGACGACGCCGCCGAGGGTGAGCAGGAAGGGGGCCTTCCACCAGGGGTCGGGCAGGGGCAGGCCGGCGCCGACGACGGCGTTCAGGAGGAGCAGCAGGCCCGAGACGGAGGCCACCGCGCCGATCGAGGAGATCATCCCGGAGACCAGCGCGATGACGGTGAGGACGGCGACGGCGAGCCAGCCCTGGCCGTGGACCAGGGATCCGAGGGTGACGCCGAGGGCGCCGAAGAGCTGGGGGACGGCGATGTTGTAGAAGCGCATCCGGTACGCGTCGGCGGTGTCGCCGATGACGCCGGACAGGGCGCCCATCGAGACCAGGGCCCCGGACACGGGCTGGTCCAGGGCGAAGCCGACGGCGAGCGGCGCGGCGAGCGCGACCGAGGCGCGGGCGACGGCGGCCCAGGGGACGGGTGCGGGTTGCGGGCGCAGGCCCGCGGTGAGCCAGGGTGGCGGGCTGAGTCCCGCGGGTCGTGCCATTCCTCCCCCTACGGGTCCCGGTCCCTGCCGGTCCTCCACGTCAGTTGCGGTATCCCTCCACCTCCGCCGCCGGGCGGACGGCCGCCGTGTCCGGGTCCTCGCCGAACTCCGCCTTCGCGCGACGCTGGCGCAACAGGTCCCAGCACTGGTCCAGTTGCACTTCCAGCTCGGCGAGCCGGGACCGCTCCTCCGCGAGCAGGCCGCCCACCCGCTCGCGCAGGGCGCGCTCCTCCTCGACGAGGGAGCCGATGTTCCCGAGGATCTGCGCGTCGTCGTACATGGGGTCCATGTACTCAAGCGTGGCCGATCGGCGCCCGGCGTGCAGGTCGAGCACGTCCTCCCCTGCACGGCCGGGCCCGCGCGTCCGGCTCGGCGGGCCGGGGGCGGCTCGTCCCGAGCCGGCGGGACCGGCTCTGACCAGCGGGTCCCCCGGCACGGTGGCTCCCCGGCACCCGCCCCCTCCCGTACGGCCGGTGTGGCGGGGCGGGTGCCGGGGCTGCACGGAGCGGGAGACGGTCTCCTGGAATCCGGCACGGGACGGCGGGCGGCCGGGCCGCCCGCCGTCCCGTCGCGGCGTCAGTGCCGCAGGGCCTGGCCGATCTCGGCCTTCGTGGTGCCGGAGAGCGTCCGGTTGCTGCGCGCGGTGCCGTTCTTCGACGCGCCCGGCGCGACGCCGTCGATGTTCAGGACGACCGCGTCGAGCAGGTTCCCTTCGTCGTCACGGAAGTTGACCCAGACCGTGTAGTCGGCCTGCGTGTCCGTGGGGTTGGTCGCGGTGATCTCGGAGACGGTCCGGTCGCCGTCGGGCTTCGTGGCCCCGGCCTTGACGTCGCCGGTGGCGTTCACCCCGTCCTTGACCTCGTTCATCTTCTCCTGGGCGGCCGAGGCCGCCGCGGCCGTCGCGGTGGCCACGATGTCCCCGGCCGTCTCCTTGACCTCGTCGCATCCGGTGAGGGTGACGACGAGGAGCGCGGACGCGGCGGCGAGGGCCCCGGCTCGGGTGCGGTTCACCGGAGGCTCAGCCCTTCGTCCGTCCGAAGGACTGCGTGTCCGTGGCCAGCGCCCAGATCACGAAGATCGAGATGGCCATGGTGAACAGCGACCACCAGGGCTGGTAGGGCAGCGAGAGGAAGTGGGCGATCGTGTTCAGGGCGGCGAGCGTGATGCCCGCGGCCCGTCCCCATTCCGTGCCCTTGAGGATTCCGTAGGCGGCGAGGACCACGATGATCCCGAGGATCAGGTGGATCCAGCCCCAGGACGTCAGGTCGAACTTGAAGGTGTAGTCGCCGACACGCGTGTAGACGTCGTCCTCGGCGATCCCGGCGATGCCCCAGATGATGTCCATGATGCCGATGACCAGCATGAGGACACCCGCGAACAGCGTGCCGCCGGAGGCCCACGCGCTCTTGGTGCTCGGCTCGGGGGATGCTGTGTTGTGGCTCATGAGCCTCATGGTCCGGCCGGCGGCCCGGGATCACCTGTCAACTGAGCCGAACGGGTGAACGGATCCCGTGCGGGGTCACCGCTCCGAGGGGCTGAGGGTGGCCAGGAACGCCGCCAGGGCCGCGTCGAACTCCTCGGGCCGCTCCAGGTTCGGCAGGTGCGCCGCCCGCTCGACGACCACGAGCGTGGAGTCCGGCAGCGCCGCGTGCATGGCCTCGGCGTCCGCGACCGGGGTGTACGCGTCGTCGCGGCCGACGATCACCAGGGCCGGTACGGAGACGGTGGCGAGCAGGGCGCGGTAGTCGGGGCGTTCGGTCCGGCCGCGCAGGGCGGCCGCCGCGCCTTCCGGGTCGGTCGCGCACATCATCCGGTGGACGTGCGGAGCCGCGTGGGTGTTGTACGGGGCGACCATCCTGTCCAGGACCTCGTCGGCGTATCCGCGCATGCCCTCGGCGAGCAGCCGGTCGGCCAGGGCGTTGCGGGCGGCCTTGCCCTCCGGGGTCTCGGCGCCCGGGAAGGTGTCGGCGAGGACGAGCCCACGGATGCGTTCGGGGAAGAGGCGGTAGCACTCCATGACGATCTGGCCTCCCATGGAGAGCCCGCCGAGGACGAACCGGCCGATCCCGAGACGGTCGAGGAGGGCGGCGAGGTCCTCGGCGAAGGCGGACAGCGGGGTGGTGCCGGGGACGACCGTGGTCGCCCCGTAGCCGCGCAGGTCGGGCACGACGACCCGGTGCGAGGCGGCGAAGCGCTCGGTCTGCGGGCGCCACATGGTGCGGTCGAAGGGATGGCCGTGGACGAGGACGAGCGCGGGGCCCGTGCCCTTGTCGTCGTAGCCGATCGTGAGTCCGTCGATCTCTGCGGAAGGCATGGTCAGAGGCTAGGCAGGGCGCTCGTGTCGGTGCAATAGAATCTTTGCTCTCGGTGCAATGTGACGGGAGAGTGGGTCGCGATGGAGGACTACCGCCGGATCGCCGACCGGGTGGCGGAGCGGATCGCCGACGGCCGGCTGCGGCCCGGCGACCGGCTCCCGCCGCAACGGGTGTTCGCCAGGCGCCACGGCATCGCCGGCTCGACCGCGATCCGGGTGTACGGAGAGCTGGCCCGCCGGGGCCTGGTCGTCGGCGAGGTGGGACGCGGCACCTTCGTCCGGGCGGCTCCGCCGCTGCCGGGCCCCGCGCTCGCCGAGGCCACCGGCGCCGCGCCCGTCGACCTCCAGCTCAACTACCCGGCGGTGCCCGGCCAGTCGGAGCTGATGGGTCCGGCACTCGCGTCGCTCGCGCGGGCCGACGTGCTGCGGGAGGCGACGGGGCGCCCTGCGGCCGCCGCCGGTACGGCTCCGGCCCGGGAGGCCGCGGCAGGCGTCCTCGCCCGCGCGGGCTGGGCGCCCGGACCCGACCGGGTGCTCTTCGCCGGAAACGGCCGCCAGGCCATCGCGGCGGCGGTCTCCTGCCTCGTGCCGCCCGGAGGCCGGCTGGGCGTCGAGGAACTGACGTATCCGCTGGTCAAGGCGGTGGCCGAGCGGCTCGGTGTCCGGCTGGTGCCGATCGCCACCGACGCCGAGGGGATGTGCCCGGACGCCCTGGCCGCGGCGCACCGGGCGACCCCGCTCGCCGCCGTGTACGTCCAGCCGACCCTGCACAACCCGACGGGGACGACGGCGAGTTCGCGTCGCCGATCCGAACTCGCCGACGTACTGGAGGAGTCGGGCCTCACGGCGGTCGAGGACACCACCTGGGCGTTCCTGGAGCCGGACGCCCCGGCGCCGTTGGCCGCACACGCGCCGGATCGGGTGATCCTCGTCGACAGCCTCTCCAAGCGGCTCGCCCCCGGGCTCACGGTCGGCTATCTGGTGGCGCCCGCCCCTCGGCGGGAGGCGCTGGCCGCGGTGTTGCGCTCCGGGGCGTGGACGGCCGGCGGCCTCGCGCTGGCGGCGGCGACGCGCTGGGCCGGGGACGGGACGGTCGCGCGGGTCGCGGCGGCCAAGCGGGCCGACGCGGCGGCCCGCGGGGAATCGGTCCGGCGCCACCTGGGCGCGTACGCGATCCGCACCGCCCCGCACGCCTACTTCTGCTGGTGGGACCTTCCCCGCCCGTGGCGCGCGGAGACCTTCGTCGCGGCCGCCGCCCGTGCGGGCGTGGCGGTGACACCCGGCAGCGCCTTCGCGGTGGGCGGGGCCACGGCGCCCGACGCGGTCAGGGTCGGCCTCGCCTCTCCGCCGCCGGAGATCCTGGACCGGGCGCTGGCCCGCTTGGCGTCGCTGGCCGCCGCGGGGCCCTGAGCGAGACCGGCGGCGGTCCGGGACGTGGCTCCGCGGCGCTGAGCGGTCCGCACGGCCGGCCCTCGGGCCGGGTTGCGCGGGAGGTGGCCCGGGTGTGCCCTTGAGGGTGGAGGGGGCGAGAGGGAAGGAGCCCTGCCATGGCCGCACACGCAGCGGTGCCCGCACGACGGCACCTGAGCACACACGGTTTCGGTCTGCCGGTCACCCTGGGCCTCGCCTACGGCATCTACGCGGCGGCCATCCCGCGCGACGGCGGCGTCCTCACCTGGCAACTGGTCCTGCTCGGAGTGGTCTCCGGACTCGTGCTGGCCGCCGGCGTGTACGCGCTGCGGAGGTGGGGCCACGCGATCCCGCGCGAACCGCACGCGGCGGCATGGGGAGCGCTCGCGGGCATGTCGATCGGCTTCCTCTTCAGCCTCTCCGACGCGAGCATCTGGTCCGCGACCGTCCTCGGCCTGGTCGTGGGGGCGTGCATCACGCTCGCCGCGTTCTACCTCCTCTACACGCACGAGGACGTGCCCCGGCGGCCCGTGCGGCGCACACCGTAGCCACGGCGGCTTCGGCCGTGGGGGGGGCCCCCCGGGGGGGGGGGGGGGGCCCCCCCCCCGGCGGCGGGGGGGGGGGGGGCCCGGGCCGGGGGGGGGGGGGGGGGCCCCCCCCCCGGGCCCCCGGGGGGGGCCCCCCCCGCGCGCGGCGAACCCCCCCCACCCCCCCCCGGCGGCGGCCCCGGGGCCCCGGGGGGGCCCCCCCCCGCCCCCCCGGGGGGGGGGGGGGGGGGCGCCCCCGGGGGGGGGGGGGGCCCCCCCCCACGCCGGTGCGCGTCGCGGTACGGGCTCCGGTCCGGCGGCGGTGGTAGGCGACCGCCACGGCGGCCAGCAGCGGGGCCCAGGCGACGAGCGGCAGGTAGCAGACCAGGAACAGGGCCTCCTGGACCGGGCCTTCCGTGTGCGTGCCGGCCGCGCCCTGCCCGAGCCCCGCGCACGCCACGTAGGTGAACCAGCCCGTCAGCGCGAGGAGTCCGAGCGCCCCGGCCAGCGCAGCCGCGGTCGCCCCGGTCGCGCCGACCCGGCGACCGCCGAGGAACGGCAGCCGCTTCGGGAACACCTCGCCCCAGGGCCGGACCAGGCCGAGGGTGAGGAAGGCCAACAGCTCGCCGACGACCGTGAGCCCGATCTGGAACGTGGCCTGCCCGAGCCCCGTCGCGTCGGTGTGCGCGACGGGCAGGCCGAGCGTGAGGGCGATCCGCCACAGCCCGGAGGGCAGCACGATCAGCGGCACGGAGTGGGCGGCGAGCACGGCCCAGCGGGGTACGTCCGGAAGGGCATTCATCGTCATCGGCATGGCTCAAGACTCGCGCCGGGGGCGGGGTCCGGACGTCGTCCTGCCGTGCGGACCGTCTCCGCCGCCCGGCGGACACGGCCTCGTCCGCGCAGCGGCGACCGGGGCCGTCCGGCCACACCCGTGAGGTGCGGCCGGACGGCCCCGGTCCTGCTTCGGAGCGTCTTTCCTGCGCGGCTCAGAACTCGTCGGCGCCGTTGCGCAGCTCGTAGGTCCAGTAGCCGGTCTTCCACTGCGCCGGGTCGACGGCGATGCCGCCGGCGCCCGGGGCGCGGACCGCGATCACGTCGTCGCTGCCCCGGAGCGTGACGGAGAAGTCCGACACCGGCTCGTTGTCCTCGTGGACGCCGCCGTCCGAGAGCCGCACGAGCGCGTAGGCCGGGTCGCCCGCGGCGAGGACGACCGGGGTCGGGGGCTTGCTCTTGGCGACGGCCGGCACGTTCTCGCGGTGGCTCTCCAGGAACTGGATCTCGGGGAAGCCGTCCAGCCGGCAGGTGCGGCCCGAGGTGTTCTTCGCCGTGAGCACGATGTGGGTGTAGGGAGGCCCGTCCTGACGGTCGGCGCGCAGGGTCACGTCCTTCGGGGTGCACGCCGGCGTGGTCGCGACCTTCGGCCTGGCGGCGGCCTTCGAGGCGCCCGTACCGCCGGACGTGCCCGTGGCGCCGGAGGTGCCGGAGCCGCCGGAGGCGCTCGTGCCCGACGTGCCGGAGCCGCCGGTACCGGACGTGCCCGAGGCGGCGGCCCCGGTGCCCGGCGTGGCGGAGGCGGCCGGTGCGCCGCCGTCCTGCGTGCCGGCGGACCGGGAGGCGCCGGATCCGTCCTCTCCGCCGCAGGCGGTCAGCGTGAGGGCGAGAGCGGCGGTGGCCGCGGCGGCGAGGACGGTGGTGCGGTGACGGAACGTACGCATGGGAACTCCCCCGTGACGTGGTGCGATCGGTGTGGAGGGCGGTGCGCCGGTCGGCCCGGGCTGCCCTGGGCCACACACTGGCCCGGCCGCCGACCCCACCGCCAGGGCAGCCCGCCGATCTGGGACGCGGGAACGTTCCAGGGCACTTGACCTGCGAGAACGGTCGACCCTGGAACGGTGGAACGGGACGGCCGGACGGCTTCCCCGCGGCCCCGCGGGCCCATCCGCGGGGCTCCGCGCCGGCGTTCTCCGGCATCCGTCGCCGCCTCCCCCGCCGTCTCCCGCCCGCTCGCCGGGCGCGCCCCGCCGGGTGACCATGGGTTACGGGACCGGCCGGGGCCGGCCACCGCCAGGGGGAGAGCACTGGGAGGCACCCGTGGCGCACACCCGAGGAACCGACGTACTCGACGTGCTGGTCGTGGGCGCCGGCCCCGTCGGACTGAGCGCGGCCGCCGAGCTCCGCCGCCGCGGGGTGGGCTGCCGGCTCGTCGACCGGCTGCCGGCCCGCCTCCCGTACGCCAAGGCCGTCGGCATCCAGCCGCGCACCCTGGAGATCTGGGACCGGATGGGACTGGTCCGGGCGGTGCTGGAGGCCGCCGTGCCGATGCGCGGCCAGCTGATGTACCTCAACGGGCAGGAGGCGGGCCGGATCGACCTCGTGCTGCCGCCCGAGGTGCCGTACACCTTCGCCGCGCTGCCGCAGTACGAGACCGAACGCCTCCTGGAGGAGTACGTCGCGGGCCTGGGGACGGTCATCGAGCGCGGCACCGAACTCCTCTCGTTCGCCCAGGACGAGGACGGCGTGACGGCGCGGCTGCGCACCGCGGCGGGTGTCGAGGAGGAGGTCCGGGCCCGCTACCTGGTGGGCTGCGACGGCGCCCACAGCAGTGTCCGCAAAGGGCTGGGGCTGTCCTTCGAGGGCGGGGCGTTCCCGGAGGAGTACATGCTCGCCGACGTCGAGACGGACTGGGACCTGCCGGCCGGATACGGCGTGCGCTCGCTGCACCGGACCGACGACGGCGCCACGGACGACCTGCTGGTCTGCATCCCGCTGCCGGGCGTCCGCCGCTACCGCATGTCGATGCTGGTCCCGCCCGAGCTCGCCGCCGGGGCCGCGGACGGGGCGCCGGCCCGGGGCGACGGCGTGGCCCACGGCCTGGAGGGCGCCCGGCGCCCGGAACTGGGACACATCCAGGCCGTCGTCGACCGGCTGGCCCCCCGCCCGGCCGTGGTGTCCCGCATGCGGTGGTCGTCCGTCTTCCGCATCAGCCACCGGATCGTCGACCGCTACGGCGACGGCCGGGTCTTCGTCGCGGGCGACGCCGCGCACATCCACCCGCCCACCGGCGCCCAGGGCATGAACACCGGCATCCAGGACGCCTGCAACCTGGCCTGGAAGCTCGCCCTCGTCCTGCGCGGGGAGGCCGGGCCGGCCCTGCTCGCCGGCTACGACGCCGAACGCCGCCCGATCGGCGAGGAGGTCGTCGGCCGGACCGTGCGGCACGCCCACCAGGGCGTCCAGGCCGACCCCGACGACCCGCGGACGGTGATGCTGCGCGAGGCCCAGCTGCTCGTGACCTATCGAGGCGGGCCGCTCGCCGGACCGCCGTACGGACCGCCCGACGCCCCCCAGCCCGGCGACCGGGCCCCCGACTGCGGCGGTCTGACCACGGCCCTCGCCACCTTCCCGCTGCGCCTGCTGGACGTCCTGCGCGGCCGCACGGGCCACGTGCTGATCCTGTACGGACCCGACACGACCGGACCGGCCGAGGCATCGGCCGCCGCGGCGGGCGGGGCCGCCGGAACGGCCCCGGTGACCGTCACGCTCCTCCCCCGAGAGGCCCCGCGGTCCGACGCCGACGCGGCACCGGCCACCGCACCGCCGGTCACCGCCCCGGCCGCCTCGTCCGTCGCCGCGTACCGCGACGCCGCGGGGGAGTTCGCCCGCCTCTACCGCCCCGACGGGCCGACCGGGTTCCTGGTCCGCCCGGACGGTCATCTCGCCGCCCGCTTCCCCCTCGGCGACACCGCCCAGGCCGTCGCCGCCTACCACGCGGCCCTGTGGGGCGTGGCCGTGGCCCGTCCGTGAGCCCCGGGCCGGACGGCCGGCGCGCCGCCCCGGGTGCGCCCCGGTGAGCCGGCCCCGTCCGCCGTCTGGCGCCGGACGCGAGGGCGGCGGAGACTGGTCGGAGCGGCCCCGCCCCCATCCGGAGGAGACGCATGACCGACCTCGCCATCGAGACCGAGGGCCTGGTCAAGGTCTTCGGTACGAACCGTGCCGTCGACGGCATCGATCTGCGCGTCCCGGCCGGCACCGTCTACGGCGTCCTCGGCCCCAACGGCGCGGGCAAGACGACCACCGTGCGGATGCTCGCCACCCTCCTGCGCCCGGACGCCGGCCGCGCCCGGGTCTTCGGCAAGGACGTGGTGCGCGACGCCGACACCGTACGGAGCCGGGTGAGCCTCACCGGCCAGTACGCCTCCGTCGACGAGGACCTGACCGGCACCGAGAACCTGGTGCTCCTCGGCCGGCTCCTCGGCCGCTCCCGCGCCGGCGCCCGGGAGTCCTCGGAGCGGCTGCTCGCCGCGTTCGGCCTCGCCGAGGCCGCCGGCCGGCAGGTCAAGAACTACTCGGGCGGCATGCGGCGGCGCATCGACATCGCCGCGTCCCTCCTCAACATCCCCGACCTGCTCTTCCTCGACGAGCCGACCACCGGCCTCGACCCGCGCAGCCGCAACCAGGTGTGGGACATCATCCGCACGGTCGTCGCACAGGGCACCACCGTGCTGCTCACCACGCAGTACCTCGACGAGGCGGACCAGCTGGCCTCCCGGATCGCCGTGATCGACCACGGGAAGGTGATCGCGGAGGGCACGAAGGGGGAGCTGAAGGCATCGGTGGGCTCCGGATCGGTGCACGTGCGGCTGCGGGATCCCGAGCAGCGCCCGGCCGCCGAGCGGATCCTCGCGAGCGCTCTGCGGGCCTCGGTCCAGCTCGACCCCGACCCCGTGGCCCTCACCGCCACCGTCGACGGCCACGGCACGGATCTGGGCGCCGCGGAACAGGCCGCCCGGGCCCTGGCGGAGCTGGCGAGGGCCGGGATCACGGTCGACAACTTCGGCCTCGGCCAGCCCAGCCTGGACGAGGTGTTCCTCGCGCTCACCGAGTCCGGGCCGACGGGCACGGCGCCCCCCGCCGCCCCCGCCGCCCCCGCCGCCCCCGCCGCCACCGACGACACGGATCCCGCCGACCCGACCGGCACGAAGGGAACGCCGGCATGAGCACCGTCACCACCGCCAAGGACACCCGGCAGACCGACGCCCTCGCCTTCGAGGCCCCGCGCGCCGACGAACTCGCCGCGCTCCTCGTCGGCCACGAGCGCCCGCCACGGCCCGGCGCGCTGTCCGCCTCCTTGACCTTCGGCTGGCGCGCCCTGCTGAAGATCAAGCACGTGCCGGAGCAGCTCTTCGACGTGACGGCGTTCCCGATCATGCTGGTGCTGATGTACGCGTACCTCTTCGGGGGCGCGCTGGCCGGGTCGGTCTCGGAGTACGTCCAGTTCCTGCTGCCCGGCATCCTGGTGATGAGCGTCGTGATGATCACGATGTACACCGGGGTCTCCGTCAACACCGACATCCAGAAGGGCGTCTTCGACCGTTTCCGCTCGCTGCCGATCTGGCGGCCGGCACCGATGGTCGGCTATCTCCTGGGTGACGTGGTCCGGTACCTGATCGCCTCGGTCGTGATGCTCACGGTCGGCGTGATCATCGGCTACCGGCCGGACGGCGGGGCGCTCGGCGTCCTGCTGGGAGTGGCCCTGCTGCTGGTGTTCGCCTTCGCGTTCTCGTGGATCTGGACCATGTGCGGACTGCTGCTGCGCAGCGAGAAGTCGGTCATGGGCGTCTCGATGATGGTGATCTTCCCCGTGACGTTCCTGTCCAACGTCTTCGTGGACCCGACGACCATGCCGGGATGGCTCCAGGCCTTCGTGAACAACAACCCGGTGACGCATCTGGCGACGGCGGTGCGGGATTTGATGGCGGGCGAGTGGCCGGCGGCGGCGATCGCCTGGTCGCTGGGCTGGTCGGCCCTGCTCGTGCTGGTCTTCGGACCGCTGACGATGCGGCTCTACAACCGCAGGTGACACCCGTGCGGCCCGGTCCGGTCCGCCGGCAGTCGGGCGGACCGGTCGTCCCGTCGGCCGGTCAGGTCCGGCGGGGTGTGGTCTGCTGGACCGACCAGCGGTTGCCGTCGGGGTCGGCGAAGTAGACGAAGGAGCCCCAGGGCTGGTCGTCGATGTCGCTGACCTCGATGCCCCGGGCGCTGAGGTCGCGATGGGCCTCCTCGATGTCGGCGACGACGACCTGCATGTTGTCGAGCGAGCCCGGCGCCATGTCCGTGATGCCCTTGCCGAGGGCGATCGAGCAGGCCGATCCGGGCGGGGTGAGCTGGACGAAGCGGATCTCGTCGCTCACCGGGATGTCGTGGTCGGCGTGGAAACCGACCTTCTCGTAGAAGGCCTTGGCCCGGTCGATGTCGGTGACCGGGACGCCGATCAGTTCCAGCTTGATGTCCATGGGGGCTCCTGGGTGCGCGCGGACTCCCCGCCATCATGCGCCCGAGGGGCGCCCCGCGTCCCACGGACGCGCGGCGCCCCTCGGGCGTGTCCGGCGAACCCGCCGGATCATCCGCCCCGGACGACCACCACGGGGCAGGGCGCGTGCTGGGCGACGTTCGTGGAGACCGAGCCGAGCACCGCGGCCTTGAAGCCGCTGTGTCCCCGGTCGCCGACGACCAGCAGCGAGGCGCCCGCGGCCTGGTCGACGAGGGCCTGGGCCGCGTTGCCGCCCACGACCGTCCGGGTGACCGCGGCGGCGACCTCCGGAGCGAGGGCCTGCTCCAGGGACTCGTCCAGGATCTGCTTCGCGAGCTGCTCGGGGTCGAACTCCGGCGGCACCCCCGGCATCAGCGTCGCCCAGGACGCCGGGTACTCCCAGCCGATCACCGCCTGCAGCGAGTCACCGGTGAGGGCCGCCTGCGCGGCCGCCCATGCGAGTGCCTTCAGGGACTGCTCCGAGCCGTCCACGCCCACCACGATCCTGCCGGCCATCGTCGGCCTCCGTTCCGTTCGTCGTCCGGTACGCCTGCCCCCGATGTCCCCAACGTAACAAAGGGCCTCAATCCAGGCGCAGGTCGGCGAGCTGCCGCTCGAAGGGGACGATCTCGTCGTCCTCCGCCGCGGCGGCCGGGCGGGCCGCCACGGCGTCCGCCAGTTCCTGGCCGGCCCGGAGGATGCGGGACGGCAGGCCGTCCGTGTACTCGTCGCCGCCCGAGCCCCAGTCCTCCGAGGCCGCGTAGACCGCGGTCGGCAGGACGAGGGCCCGCAGGTAGGCGAAGAGCGGCCGCAGGGCGTGGTCGAGCACCAGCGAGTGGCGTGCGGTGCCGCCGGTGGCCCCGATCAGGACCGGCTTCCCGGTGAGCGCCGCCGGGTCGATCAGGTCGAAGAAGGACTTGAACAGCCCGCTGTAGGAGGCGGTGAAGACCGGGGTCACCGCGATGACCCCGTCCGCGCCGGTCACCGCGTCGATCGCGGCCTGGAGCTCGCCCGAGGGGAAGCCGGAGACGAAGTTCTTCGCGATGTCCAGGGCGAGGTCGCGCAGTTCGACCACCTGGACCTCGACGATGTACTCCTGCTCGGTCAGGCGCCGTTCGGCGGCGGTGGCAAGCCGGTCGGCGAGCAGGCGGGTGGACGACGGGCTGCTGAGCCCGGCGGACACGGCGACCAGCTTCAGGGTCTGCATGGCTCACGCCTCCTGGGCGTCGGTGCGGGTGCGGGTGACGGCGGGGTGGAGCGGGGCGGTCTCCGGGACGCCGGCCGGCCGCAGGTTCGCGAACTCCTTGCGCAGCACCGGGACGACCTCCTCGCCGAGCAGGTCGAGCTGCTCCAGGACGGTCTTCAGCGGCAGACCGGCGTGGTCGACCAGGAACAGCTGGCGCTGGTAGTCGCCCACGTACTCGCGGAAGGACAGAGTCCGTTCGATGACCTCCTGGGGGGACCCGACGGTCAGCGGGGTCTCGCGGGTGAACTCCTCCAGGGACGGGCCGTGGCCGTAGACGGGCGCGTTGTCGAAGTACGGGCGGAACTCCCGTACCGCGTCCTGGGAGTTCTTCCGCAGGAACACCTGGCCGCCGAGGCCGACGATCGCCTGCTCGGCGGTGCCGTGGCCGTAGTGCGCGTACCGCCGGCGGTAGAGGCGGACCATCTTCTCGGTGTGCTGCTTGGGCCAGAAGATGTGGTTGGCGAAGAATCCGTCACCGTAGTACGCGGCCTGCTCGGCGATCTCGGGGGAGCGGATCGAGCCGTGCCAGACGAACGGCGGGACGTCCTCCAGCGGGCGCGGGGTCGAGGTGAAGCCCTGGAGGGCGCTGCGGAACTTGCCCTCCCAGTCGACCACGTCCTCCCTCCACAGCCTGTGGAGGAGCGCGTAGTTCTCGATGGCGAGCGGGATGCCCTGGCGGATGTCCTGGCCGAACCACGGGTAGACCGGTCCGGTGTTGCCTCGGCCCATCATCAGGTCCACGCGGCCGTCGGCGAGGTGCTGGAGGGTGGCGTAGTCCTCGGCGATCTTCACCGGGTCGTTGGTGGTGATCAGCGTCGTGGAGGTGGACAGGATCAGGTTCTCGGTCCGCGCCGCGATGTGCCCGAGGAGGGTGGTGGGCGACGAGGGGACGAACGGCGGGTTGTGGTGCTCGCCGGTGGCGAAGACGTCGAGCCCGACCTCTTCCGCCTTGAGCGCGATGGCGACGGTGTTCTTGATCCGCTCGTGCTCGGTCTGGGTGCGGCCGGTGGTGGGGTCGGTGGTGACGTCCCCGACGGTGAAGATCCCGAACTGCATCGTGCTCACCTCTCGCGTTCCTGCATCTGCGTTGTGGTTGAATCTTAAACCATCCGGTCCAACCGCGCACCCCCACGTCCTATTCCGGGACCGCCGGACCGGTTCCGGGCACGGTGCCGCTCCCGGACCCGGGCGGGAACGGGCGGGCCGTGCCCAGCAGGGGGCGCCCGGAAGGGCTCCCGTAGAGTTCGGCGACGTGAGCACCGTTCCCCCACCTGCGATATCGGTCGTCGGAATCGGCGCGGACGGCTGGGACGGACTCCCCGAGAACTCCCGCCGCACCCTGCGCACCGCCGAGGTCCTGATCGGCGGCCCCCGCCAGCTCGACCTGCTGCCCACGGCCGAGTGCCCCGGCGAGCGCGTCGCCTGGCCCTCCCCGCTGCGGCCCGCCGTGCCCGGGCTGCTCGCGGCCCACGAAGGGCGGCGGGTGGCGGTCCTCGCCAGCGGTGACCCGATGTTCCACGGGATCGGCCGCACCCTCACCGAGACCGTGGGCGCCGACCGGCTGCACGTCCTGCCCCACCCGTCCTCGGTCTCCCACGCCTGCGCCCGCCTCGGCTGGCCCCTGGAGGCCGTGGAGACGGTCTCCCTGGTGACCGGCCCGCTCGACACCCTGTCCGCCGCCCTGCACGACGGCCGCCGGCTGCTCGTCCTCAGCGCCGGCGCCCGGACCCCGGCACAGGTCGCGGACCTCCTGCGGCGCAAGGGCTACGGCGCCAGCCGGCTGCGGGTCCTGGAACGGCTCGGCTCCCCGCACGAACGGATCGTGGAGACCACCGCGGACGGCTGGGCCCCGGACGAGGCCGCCGACCCGCTCAACATCGTCGCGCTCGACTGCGTCCGGTCCGCCGGCGCGCCGCGGCTCGGGCTGACGCCCGGCCTCCCCGACGAGGTCTTCGAGCACGACGGCCAGCTCACCAAGCGGCACGTCCGGGCGGCGACGCTGGCCGCGCTGGCCCCCGCACCCGGCGAGCTGCTCTGGGACGTCGGCGGCGGCTCCGGCTCGATCGGCATCGAATGGCTGCGGGCACACCGCTCGTGCCGGGCGGTCGCGGTGGAGCGGTCCGCCGAGCGGGCCGCCCGCATCACCCGCAACGCGGCGTCCCTCGGCGTACCGGCCCTGCGCGTGGTCACCGGCCCGGCACCCGCCGCGCTGGCCGGGCTGCCCACCCCCGACGCGGTGTTCATCGGCGGCGGTTTGACCGCGCCCGGCCTGCTCCAAGCCTGCTGGGAGGCACTGCCGCCCGGCGGCCGGCTCGTCGCCAACACGGTGACGCTGGAGTCCGAGGCGCTGCTGGCGGACCACTACCGCCGGCACGGCGGCGAGCTGGTCCGGCTCGCGGTCGCCCAGGCCGTGCCGGTGGGCGGCTTCACGGGCTGGCGCCAGGCCATGCCGGTCACGCAGTGGTCCGTCACCAAGGGTCCGTAACCAAGGGAGAAGCAGCACCATGACCGTCTACTTCATCGGCGCCGGACCCGGGGCCGCCGACCTGATCACCGTGCGCGGTGCGCGGACGCTCGCGTCCTGCGGGGTCTGCCTCTACGCCGGGTCCCTGGTCCCCCGCGAGCTGCTCGCCGAGTGCCCGCCGGACGCGCGTCTCGTCGACACCGCCGACCTGGACCTGGACCGGATCGTCGCCGAGATCGTCGCCGCCCACGAGGCCGGCCAGGACGTGGCCCGGCTGCACTCGGGCGACCCGTCCGTCTTCTCCGCGGTCGCCGAGCAGATGCGCCGGCTCGACGCGGTGGGCATCCCCTACGAGGTCGTCCCCGGCGTCCCGGCCTTCGCCGCCGCGGCGGCCGCGCTCAAGCGGGAGCTCACGGTCCCGACCGTCGGCCAGACCGTCGTCCTCACCCGCATCGCCCAGCAGGCCACCCCCATGCCGGAGGGCGAGGACCTGGCGACGCTGGGCCGCAGCGGAGCCCTCCTCGTGCTGCACCTGGCCGCGCGCTACGTCGACCGCGTGGTCGACGAGCTGCTGCCGCACTACGGCGCGGACTGCCCGGCGGCGGTCGTGGCCATGGCCAGCCGCCCGGACGAGATCGTGCTGCGCGGCACCCTGGCGGACATCGCCGCGCAGACGAAGGAGGCCGGCATCACGAAGACGGCGGTCATCCTGGTCGGGCGCACGCTCGCGGCCTCCCAGTTCCGCGACAGCCACCTCTACGACCCGGCGCGGGAGCGGCACGTCTGCTGAGCCGGCGTTCCCGGAGGCCCCGGACATCCGGGGCGCCCGTGCCGTCCCCGGTGGTGACGGCGGCCCGTGACGGCGCCCCCGTACGCGCCGGGGCCGGCACGTCGGCGTACGACGTGCCGGCCCCGTGCGGACAGCGGCTCGGGGACCTGCTCAGGTGTTGGGCCGCTTGCCGTGGTTCGCGCTCTTCTTCTTGCGGGCCCGGCGCTTGTTGCCTCGCTTCGACATGGGAGTACCTCTCCGTCGGGGGCATTGCCCTGGCAAGCCTAGGTTCGACGGGTGCGGGCCGCATCCGGTGTCCGCGTCCGCACCGGCGGCCCGGTGACTGTCAGTGCCGTGGGCTTGAATCGGCGCGTGACCGTACACGACGTGGCCCGGCGGCTTCCGGGCATCGGGGTCCTGCGCGACCACTGCCGAGGGCTGGCCATGCTGGAGGCCGTCCTGAGCCCCGAGTGGGCCGACCGTTACTACTCCTTCGACTGCGGCTGGTCGGGCGACGAGGAGATGGCGTCGATGCGGGACGGACAGGGGGACGACTGGTTCCTCGTCTTCTCCCCCGACGGCGCCTACCTGCGCGGCTTCGCCCACGAGTCCCCGATGAGCCCCTACGCCCGGCACACGGAGCCGCGGCCCTGGCCGGGCGTGCTCGACGAGGTGCCCGGGGTGTTCCGGCGGCACCTGGAGGAGCCGGCGTTCGCGGACGAGGACGGGCGGCCGCTCGCCACGGCGTGCCTGTGGCGGGAGACCGGTGACACGGCCTGGCGGGCGGGCGAGGTCGACTTCCCCGCCGAGGCGGACGAACCGGCCGACGGCGCGGACGACCTGTTCGAGCTGCTGGTGGACCGGTCGGCGGAGGCGTACCGCGACTGGGCGGAGGCGTACTACGAGGTCCGGGTCGACCTGGCGGCGGTCCGCCACGTCCTGGCCCTGCGCCCGCTGACGGACGAGGTGGTCGCGGCGCTCAACGCGGACGTGACACTGCCCGGCCTGGCCGGCGAGATCGAGGAGATCGGCTACCCGGTCGGCTGAGCGCGCCCCGCCCCGGCACGCCTGCCCCGGGTCCGCCCCGGCCGCGGGCGGTCCGCCGGTGCGTCAGTCCCGGCCGGGCCCTCTGGTGCCGGACCGCCCCACCACCGTGCCCGCGCGGTCGATGCAGACGACGTCCACCGCGACCGGGGCGCCGCGCAGCACCGCGAGGGCCTCGTCGCGGGCCGTCGTGGCCACCAGGTCGCCGAGCGGGACCCCGGCCGCCTCGCACAGGCGCAGCGCCGCGAGGCCCGTGTTCGCCGTGGAGATCTCCGCGGCCAGGGCTTCGGACGCGCCGCCCGAACGGGCCAGCTCCGCGAGGAACGGCTTGTCGACCTGCGAGCGGGCCGAGTGCAGGTCCAGATGGCCCGCCGCAAGCTTGGAGAGCTTGGCGAAGCCGCCGCAGATCGTGAGGCGGTCGACGGGGTGGCGGCGGATGTACTTGAGCACGGCGCCCGCGAAGTCGCCCATGTCGAGCAGGGCGATCTCCGGCAGTTCGTGGAGCGTGGCGACGGTCTTCTCCGACGTGGAGCCGGTGCAGCCGGCCACGTGGCGCAGCCCGGCCGCGCGGGCCACGTCCACACCGCGGCGGATGGAGTCGATCCACGCCGAGCAGGAGTAGGGGACGACGATGCCGGTCGTGCCGAGGATGGACAGCCCGCCGAGGATGCCGATCCGCGGGTTCCAGGTCGAGCGGGCGATCTCCTCGCCGTGGTCGACGGAGACCGTGATCTCGACGTCGCCCGGGGCGCCGTGCAGGGCGGCGACCTCGGCGACGTGCTCGGTCATCATGCGGCGCGGCACGGGGTTGATCGCCGGCTCGCCGACCTCCAGGGGCAGGCCGGGCAGGGTCACCGTCCCGACGCCCGGGCCGGCCCGGAAGACGACGCCGGAGCCGGGCGGCAGGAGCCGTACCGTCGAGCGGACCAGCGCGCCGTGCGTCACGTCCGGGTCGTCGCCCGCGTCCTTGACGACCGCCGCCATGGCCTGTCCCGCCGTGCGCTCCTCCGCCGCCAGGGCGAAGGCCGGGCGCCCGCCGCGCGGCAGCGTGATGGTGACCGGGTCCGGGAAGTCGCCGGTCAGCAGCGCCGTGTACGCGGCCGTGGTCGCCGCCGTCGCGCAGGCACCGGTCGTCCAGCCCGGGCGCAGACCCGTGTGCTTGAGTTGGGCGTCGCGCCCGCCGCCTGAGCTCATGGATGGACTCCCATGCACGTACTGATACTCGGAGGGACCACCGAGGGGCGGGTCCTGGCCGAGGCGCTCCACCCGGGCGTCCGCGTCACCAGCTCCCTGGCCGGCCGGGTCGCCCGTCCCCGGATGCCGGTGGGCGAGGTGCGGGTCGGCGGGTTCGGCGGCACGGAGGGGCTGGCGGCGTGGCTGGCCGAGCAGCGTGTGGACGCGGTCATCGACGCCACCCATCCCTTCGCGGAGCACATCAGCTTCAACGCGGCCGGTGCGGCCGCCTCCGCCCATGTTCCCCTGCTGGCGCTCCGCCGGCCCGGCTGGGTCCCGGTGGCGGGCGACGACTGGCACGAGGCCGCGTCGCTCGACGACGCGGCCTCCCGGCTGGCCGGTCTCGGCGAGCGGGTGTTCCTGACGACGGGACGCCTGGGTTTGGCGGCCTTCGCCGCGTGCCCCCAGTGGTTCCTGGTCCGCTCGGTGGACGCCCCCGACACCCCGATGCCGGCCCGCGCGGAACTGCTGCTGGATCGGGGCCCGTTCACCCTCGGCGGGGAACGCGAGCTGCTGCGCCGCCACCACGTCGACGTCCTGGTGACGAAGGACAGCGGCGGCGCCGCGACGGCGCCGAAGCTGACCGCGGCCCGCGAGGCGGGGATCCCGGTCGTGATCGTCCGCCGCCCCCCGGTCCCGCACGGCGTCCCGACGGCGGCGACCCCCGGGGAGGCCGCCGCCTGGGTGCTCGGCCGGACCGGGACGGCGTAGGCCCCGGAGCCCCGGGAGGCGTGCCGGCCGACGCGCCTCGGAGACCCGGCGCGCGGGCGCCTCAGCCCTGCGCCGGCTCCGGGTAGCGGCGCGGGGTCCAGGCGATCGTCCGGCCGTCGCCGCGGTCCACGGCGCGCGTCTGCGACGAGCCGATCAGCAGCAGCGTGCGCATGTCGACCTCCGACGGATCCAGCGTCTTCAGCGTGACCACCCGGACCGACTGCTCCGGGCCGCCCACGTCACGCGCCACGACCACCGGCGTCTCGGGGGAGCGCAGGTCGAGCAGCAGCTCGCGGGCCGCCGCCACCTGGTGCGTGCGGGAACGGGAGCCCGGGTTGTACAGCGCCAGGACCAGGTCGGCGGAGGCCGCCGCGCGCAGCCGCTCCGCGATGACGTCCCAGGGCTTGAGGCGGTCGGACAGCGAGATCGTCGCGTAGTCGTGGCCGAGCGGGGCGCCCGCCGCCGCTGCCGCCGCGTTCGCCGCGGTCACGCCGGGCAGGACCCGCACGGGCACGTCCGCGTACCGGGGCTCCGAGGCGACCTCCAGGACGGCCGTCGCCATGGCGAAGACGCCCGGGTCGCCGCCCGAGACGACCGCGACGCGCCGGCCGCGCCGGGCCAGGTCGAGGGCGAACTCGGCGCGCTCGGACTCGACCTTGTTGTCGGAGCCGTGGCGCCGCTGGTCGGGCCGCAGGACCGGCACCCGGTCCAGGTAGGTCGTGTAGCCGACGAGGTCGTCGGCGTTGACCAGCGCGCCGCGCGACTCCGGCGTCAGCCACGGCGCGCCCGCCGGGCCGGTGCCGACCACGACGACCTCGCCCCGCTCCCGGGACTCGGGTGCCACGGCGTCGATCCGCGAGGGCAGCACGGCCACCGAGAAGTACGGGACGGAGTCCGGGTCGATGTCCGCCAGGGCGCCCGTCCGCTCGCCCGCCATCGTCGCGCGCTCCACGTACCGCGCGTCGTCGATGCGGCCGGCCCGCTGCAGGGCCCGGCGCACGGTCGGGAAGGTCCGGCCCAGCTTCATCACGACCGCCGAGTCCGTGGCCGCGAGACGGGCCGTCAGCTCGTCCTCCGGCAGCGTGCCGGGGATGATCGTCAGGACCTCCTCGGCCTCGCACAGCGGCTCGCCGAGCCGCGCCGCCGCCGCGCTGACCGAGGTCACGCCGGGGATCACCTCGGTCTCGTAGCGGTGCGCGAGGCGCTTGTGCATGTGCTGGTACGAGCCGTAGAAGAGGGGGTCTCCCTCGGCGAGGACGGCGACCGTGCGGCCCGCGTCGAGGTGCGCGGCGAGCAGCGCCGACGCCTCCTCGTAGAAGTCGTCCAGGGCGCCCCGGTAGCCGCCGGGGTGGTCCGTGGTCTCCACCGTGAGCGGATACATCAGCCGCTCCTCGATGTGGTCCTCCCGGATGTGCTCCGCCGCGATCGACCGGGCGATGGAGCGGCCGTGGCGCGCCGAGTGGTACGCGACCACGTCCGCCTCGGCGATGGCCTGCGCGGCGCGCAGCGTCATCAGGTTCGGGTCGCCGGGGCCGAGGCCCACGCCGTACAGCTTGCCGCTCATGCCTGGATCTCCTCCTCGGTCGCGATCGCGTTGACGGCGGCCGCGGTCATCGCGCTGCCGCCGCGCCGGCCCCGGACGACGAGGTAGTCGAGGCCGAGGTCCTGGGCCGCCAGCGCGTCCTTCGACTCGGCGGCGCCGATGAAGCCGACGGGTATGCCGAGCACCGCCGCGGGCCGGCCCGCGCCCTTCTCCACCATCTCCAGGAGCCGGAAGAGGGCGGTGGGCGCGTTGCCGATGGCGACGACCGAGCCTTCGAGGCGGTCGCGCCACAGCTCCATGGCCGCCGCGCTGCGGGTCGTGCCCAGTTCGGCCGCGAGCGCGGGCACCGAAGGGTCGGAGAGGGTGCAGACCACGTCGTTGCCGGCGGGCAGGCGCTTGCGGGTGACCCCGCTCGCCACCATCTGCGCGTCGCAGAGGATCGGCGCCCCGGCGCGCAGGGCGGCGCGGGCACGCGAGACGACCTGCGGCGAGTACGCGAGGTCCCGGACGAGGTCGACCATGCCGCAGGCGTGGATCATCCGCACCGCGACCTGGCTGACGTCGGCGGGCAGACCCGCGAGATCCGCCTCGGCACGGATCGTGGCAAAGGACTGGCGGTAGATCTCCGCCCCGTCCTTCTCGTAGTCGAACATCCTGTTGCTCTCGCTCATCTCGTGGGTGTGGACGGGCCGCGGGCCGCAGCGACGGCGTCGGGGAGGTCTGTACGAGGGGTGGGGCGCCCGTCCACCAGGTAGTGGCCGTCGGCGGTGGCGACGACGTCCACCCAGGTGCGCGGGAGGGCGCCGCCGGCCGTGCCGTGCGGGTGCCCGCAGCGCCGCTCGCACCCGGAGAACTGGACGGGGAGTCCGCCGGCGCCCCGGCCCGGGGTCGCGTCCGCGCGGACGTCGGCGAGGGACTTGGCGCACCCGGGACGGCCGGTGCACGCGCCGACGCCGAGCCAGGGCGAGTCCGCCCGCGTGAGCAGACCGGTCTCGGCGAGCGAGGCGAGGCGGGCCTCGGCGGCGGCCCGGTCGGCGAAGCCGGTCACCACGGCGCCCCGCCAGGGGGTGAGCCGCAACTCGCCGACGGCGCCTCCGGCGGGGGCCGGCCCGGGAGCGAGTGCCCTCAACTGCGCGGCGGTCAGACGTCCCAGGTGCAGGGAGACGGAGACGGCGTGGGCGCCGGAGACCGGATGCCCGAAGACTCCGGGCAGCGGCCCGGCGAAGGCGGGGCGGGTGGTGCCGACGGGTCCGGTCCGCGTGGTCGGGGGTCCGGTGGGGGCGTGCGGAGGTGCGGCGGCGGCCCGTCCCGTTGTCCGGACGGCGTCCGCGGGCCGCGCGGGGACGCCCGCGCGGCGCAGGGCGTCCGCGAGGTCGGGCTCGACCCCCTCGGGGAGTTCCTTCACGCGCCAGGCACCCGTGCCCGCCGCCCGCGCGGCGACGAGGAAGGCGTCCGCCGCGGCGAGCGCCGCACGGGCCGCGTCGGCCCGCGCGACGCGGAAGGTCCGGCGTCCCACCCGCACGAGGACGTC
The DNA here is from genome assembly GCF_043201055.1 of Streptomyces sp. NPDC048338. Taxonomy (NCBI): domain Bacteria; kingdom Bacillati; phylum Actinomycetota; class Actinomycetes; order Kitasatosporales; family Streptomycetaceae; genus Streptomyces; species Streptomyces sp. NPDC048338. The sequence goes on along the minus strand of NZ_JBICYQ010000003.1, from coordinate 353,021 downwards.
GTCCGCCGGGGGAGCCGTCCCGTCGTCCACCGGGGATCCCGTGGCGGGCCCCGCTGAGAACAAGGTCACATCCGCGCCCAGGCCGCCCACGTCTCCGCGGCCGTCGTCGAGAGCGAAGAGGAATCGGCCGGAAAGCGCCGTCGTCCACGCCTCCCCGCACAGCAGCCCGTCGAGCTCGCGCGCCCACAACTGGACGTCTCCGCAGCCGATTCCGTCCGCTCCGGCCAGGGGCGAGGCGATGATGTTCCGGATGCGTTCGTGCGCCGCGGAGGGCAGCAGGCCGGCGTCCGAAAGCAGCTCCGCCAGCTCCGTCCCGCAGCCTTCGCCGAGGCCCCGCAGCTCGACGTTCCCGCGCGACGTGACACTGATCCGCCCGTCGCCCAGCGTCTGTGCCGCATCGGCCAGAACCTGTGCCTGATGCCCCGTCAGAATGCCTGCGGGCAGGCGGAGTCGGGCCAGGCGGCCGTCGTCGGCGGGGTGCAGTCGCAGGGCCCCCGGGCAGGCGTCGCCACGTTCCCGTATGAACGGTTCGCCCCGGTTGGGCGTTGTGGGTGGGGTGGGCGGCATGGCGGCGAGCATACCCACGTCGTTCCGGGCGCCATCCCTGCGCGGGGCGGTCAGGATCTACTATGCAGACGGCATGGGGTCCCAGGACCCCGGGGAGGAAGCCCGGTGAGAATCCGGCGCGGTCCCGCCACTGTGAGCCGGCCCCTGAGACGGGGCCGGTGAGTCAGGAACTCCCGCCGTCCACACGACCACCCGGGGCGCGGAAACCCCGAGGAAGGCCTGCGCTCGCATGCGAATTCTGTTGCTGTCGCACTCCGACACCGACCTGCTCAGCGCCCGCGCGGCCGGGGGACCGGTCGAGTACCGCTTCGCCAACCCCGCCCGGCTTCCCGCCGCCGACCTGCCCGGTCTCCTGGACGGCGCCGACCTCGTCCTGGTCCGCCTCCTCGGCGGCCTGCGGGCCTGGGAGGAGGGTCTCGACGCGCTGCTCGCCGACGACCAGCCGCGGCCGGTGGTCGTGCTCTCCGGCGAACAGGCCCCCGACGCCCAGCTCATGGAGGCCTCCACGGTCCCCATCGGCGTCGCCACCGAGGCGCACGCCTACCTCGCGCACGGCGGCCCGGACAACCTGGAGCAGCTGGCCCGCTTCCTCTCCGACACCGTGCTGCTCACCGGGCACGGTTTCGAGGCCCCGGCCGCCGCCCCGACCTGGGGCCCGCTGGAGCGCACCCCCCGCACCACCGACGGCCCGACCGTCGCCGTGCTCTACTACCGCGCCCACCACATGAGCGGCAACACCGGCTTCGTCGCCGCGCTGTGCGAGGCACTGGAGGACGCCGGCGCCCAGGCCCGCCCGTTGTTCGTGGCCTCCCTGCGCGCCCCCGAGCCCGAGCTGCTCGACCGTCTCCGTGACGCCGACGCGATCGTCACCACCGTCCTCGCGGCCGGCGGCACCAGGCCCGCCGAGGCCCAGGCCGGCGGCGACGAGGAGGCCTGGGACGCGGGCGCGCTCGCCGCTCTCGACGTGCCGATCCTCCAGGCGCTGTGCCTCACCGGCTCGCGCGCCGCGTGGGAGGAGAACGACGAGGGCCTGTCGCCGCTCGACGCGGCGAGCCAGGTCGCCGTCCCCGAGTTCGACGGCCGGCTCATCACCGTCCCCTTCTCCTTCAAGGAGATCGACGAGGACGGGCTGCCGTCCTACGTCGCCGACGCCGAGCGCGCCGCCCGCGTCGCCGGGATCGCCGTCCGCCACGCCCGCCTGCGGCACATCCCGAACGCCGAGAAGAAGCTGGCGCTCGTCCTCTCCGCCTACCCGACCAAGCACTCCCGGATCGGCAACGCGGTCGGTCTGGACACCCCCGCCTCCGCCGTGGCGCTGCTGCGCCGGCTCCGTGAGGAGGGCTACGACTTCGGCCCCGTCGAGGAGGTCCCCGGCCTGGTCTCCGGCGACGGCGACGAGCTGATCTACGCCCTGATCGAGGCCGGCGGCCACGACCAGGACTGGCTCACCGAGGAGCAGCTCGCCCGCAACCCCGTCCGCATCCCGGCCGCCGACTACAAGCGCTGGTACGCGACGCTGCCCGCCGAACTCCGCGCCTCCGTCGAGGAGCACTGGGGCCCGGCGCCCGGCGAGATGTTCCTCGACCGCTCCCGCAACCCCGACGGCGACATCGTGCTCGCCGCGCTGCGCCGCGGGAACCTGCTGGTCGTCATCCAGCCGCCGCGCGGCTTCGGCGAGAACCCGATCGCGATCTACCACGACCCCGATCTGCCCCCCTCGCACCACTACCTGGCCGCCTACCGCTGGATCGCGGCCCGCGCCGAGGACGGCGGCTTCGGCGCCGACGCCATGGTCCATCTGGGCAAGCACGGCAACCTGGAATGGCTGCCGGGCAAGAACGCGGGCCTGTCCGCGGCCTGCGGCCCGGACGCGGCCCTCGGCGACCTGCCGCTCGTCTACCCCTTCCTGGTCAACGACCCGGGCGAGGGCACGCAGGCCAAGCGGCGCGTGCACGCCACCCTCGTCGACCACCTCGTGCCGCCGATGGCGCGCGCCGACTCGTACGGCGACATCGCGCGCCTGGAGCAGCTGCTCGACGAGTACGCGCAGATCTCCTCGATGGACCCGTCCAAGCTCCCCGCGATCCGCGCCCAGATCTGGACGCTGATCCAGGCCGCCAAGCTCGACCACGACCTGGGGATGGCGGACCGGCCCGACGACGACGGCTTCGACGACTTCCTGCTGCACGTCGACGGCTGGCTCTGCGAGGTCAAGGACGCCCAGATCAGGGACGGTCTGCACGTCCTCGGCGGGGCGCCGGAGGGCGAGGCGCGGGTCAACCTGGTCCTGTCGATCCTCCGGGCCCGGCAGATCTGGGGCGGTACGCAGGCGCTGCCGGGCCTGCGCGAGGCGCTGGGTCTGGACGAGTCGGCCGCGACCCGTACGACCGCCGACGACGCGGAGGCGAAGGCCCGCGAGCTGGTCGAGGCGATGGAGGCCGCGGACTGGTCGGTGGACGCGGTCCCGGCGGTCGCCGGGGCGTACGGGCCCGAGGTCGCCGACGTGCTGCGGTTCGCCTGCGAGCAGGTGGTTCCGCGGCTGGCCGGGACGACCGACGAACTCACGCACGCCGTCCACGCGTTGAACGGCGGCTTCGTGCCGGCCGGCCCCTCGGGCTCGCCGCTGCGCGGCCTGGTCAACGTGCTCCCGACCGGACGCAACTTCTACTCCGTCGACCCCAAGGCCGTTCCCTCCCGCCTGGCGTGGGAGACCGGCCAGGCGCTCGCCGACTCGCTCCTGGAGCGCTACCGCGCCGACAACGGCGAGTGGCCGACCTCGGTCGGGCTCTCGCTGTGGGGCACGAGCGCGATGCGCACCGCCGGCGACGACGTCGCGGAGGCCCTCGCCCTGCTCGGCGTCCGCCCGACGTGGGACGACGCCTCCCGCCGTGTGAACGGCCTGGAGCCGATCCCCACGGCGGAGCTCGGCCGTCCGCGCATCGACGTGACGCTGCGTATCTCCGGCTTCTTCCGTGACGCGTTCCCGCACGTCATCGGGCTGCTCGACGACGCGGTGCGGCTCGCCGCCTCGCTGGACGAGCCGGCCGAGTCGAACTTCGTCCGGGCGCACACGCAGGCGGACCTGGCCGCGCACGGGGACGAGCGGCGCGCCACCACCCGGATCTTCGGCTCGCGGCCGGGCACCTACGGCGCGGGCATCCTGCAGCTGATCGACTCGCGCGACTGGCGCACGGACGCGGACCTCGCCGAGGTCTACACGGTGTGGGGCGGTTACGCGTACGGCCGGGGCCTCGAAGGCCGCCCGGCCCGGGCGGAGATGGAGACCGCGTACAAGCGGATCGCCGTGGCCGCGAAGAACACGGACACGCGCGAGCACGACATCGCGGACTCCGACGACTACTTCCAGTACCACGGCGGCATGGTGGCGACCGTCCGCGCGCTCAAGGGCACGGCCCCCGAGGCGTACATCGGCGACTCCACCCGTCCGGAGACGGTCCGCACGCGGACGCTGGTGGAGGAGACCTCCCGCGTCTTCCGCGCCCGGGTGGTCAACCCGAAGTGGATCGAGGCGATGCGCCGCCACGGCTACAAGGGCGCCTTCGAGCTCGCGGCGACGGTGGACTACCTGTTCGGCTACGACGCGACGACGGGCGTGGTCGCCGACTGGATGTACGACAAGCTCACCGAGACGTACGTCCTGGACCCGGAGAACCAGGCCTTCCTGAAGGAGGCCAATCCCTGGGCCCTGCACGGCATCGCGGAACGCCTGCTGGAAGCCGAGTCCCGCGGCATGTGGGAGAAGCCGGACCCGGAGGTCCTGGACCGCCTGCGCCAGGTGTTCCTCCAGACGGAGGGCGACCTGGAGGGCGGCGACGAGGACTGACGCCCACCACGGGCCGCGACGGGCGCGAGCCCGCCCCGGGTCGCGATCCCGGCCGCACGCCTGTGCGGTCGGGACGGTTTCCGGGGCTCCCCGTCCGTTCGGCGAGGGGCTCGCGGCCGGTTCGAGGGCCTGGCGGGGCAGGGAGCGGGACGTCTCGTGGTGACGGCCGTGCGGCTCTCCTCCGCGGAAAGCGAGACGCTACGTCTCGTTCGCTCGGGTGCCGAGTACCCGGACCGCCTCGACGACCAGATCCCAGAACCCGGGCACGTCGACCTCCATGCCCACGTCGACGTGCGGCGCGACACCCGTCACCCCGTCCAGGTCCACCACCGTCGCCCCTCGTGTGTACGTCCCGGTCAGCTCCACGGACACCGCGGCCCGCACCAGGCTGACCAGCGACGGGTCGATCAAGTGGGCCACGGTCAGCGGATCGTGCAGCGGCGGCGCGTCGAAGCCGTAGACCTCGCGGTAGGTGGAGGCGAAGAAGGTCAGCAGCTCGACGCAGAGCCGGCTGAGCGGCGTGTCCAGGGCCGCGATACGGGCGACGACATCGGGGGTCGCGCGGACCTGGTGGGTGGCGTTGAGGCCGAACATCGTCACCGGGAGCCCGCTGGTGAGGACGATGTCCGCCGCCTCCGGATCGCACAGGATGTTGAACTCCGCGGCCGGTGTGGTGTTCCCGCGGCCGGTCGAGCCGCCCATCAGCACGATCCGCTCGATCCGGGGGGTCAGTTCCGGATGGGCGAGCAGCAGCGTCGCGATGTTCGTCAGCGGCCCGGTCGGCACCAGGGTCACGGGCACCGGGTGTGCGAGCAGGGTGTCCCGGATCAGCGTGAGGGCGTCGCGCGGGTCCAGCGGGACGCGCGGCTCGCCCGCACCCCAGCCGGGGCCGTCGAGTCCGGTGCGTCCGTGGATGTCCTCGGCGAGCCGCGGCCTGCCGTGCAGCGGACTGTCCCGGCCCGCCGCGACCGGCACGTCGTCGAGGCCGGCGGCGTCGCACACCCGGCGGGCGTTGAGGGTCGTCTTCTTCAGGGACTGGTTGCCGGCCACGGTGGTGATGGCCAGCAGCTCGACGGCCGGGTGCGCGGCGGCCAGCAGGATGTTGAACGCGTCGTCGTGGCCGGGATCGCAGTCGAGGATCACGGGTACGGCCATACCGCCACCGCCCCACAGCTGTGCCCCGCCGTCACCGGCCCTCGCTCGCCCGTCGCCCGTCGCAGGCGCATGGGTCCTCCGCTCGGAACGTCCGCAGACCGCCCTGCGGCTCCGCGCACCAGTCAACAGCCCGAAGACGGGTGGCGCATGTCGAACCGGCGATTGCCCGCCCGCCCCGGCCCCGCACTGCCCCGGTCGGCCTGCTCAGGCGGTGTCGCCGGCCGCCCCGGTGAACGGCCCGTCGAGGCGCAGGTTCCAGCGGCCGGAGCGGCCGCTGAGGTGCACGCCGGCCAGCGGCCGCACGTCCAGCCGCCAGAAGATCCGGTCGTCCGCGCCGAGGGCGTGGACCACTGCCGCCCGGACGACGTCGGGCTCGGCCACGACGAGCACCCGGTCCGCCGGGTGCGGGGCGTCCAGCCAGCCGCCGACCCGCTCGCGCAGCGCCCGCAGGGACTCGCCGCCGTGCGGGGCGGCGTCCGGGTCGGAGAGCCAGGCGGCGACCGACTCCTCCTCCTCGCCCACGAGCCCGTCCAGGGTCCGGCCCCGCCAGCGGCCCATCGCGCAGCCGGCGAGGGCGTCCACGGGAGCGGCCGCCGGGAACCCGAGCGCCTCCGCCGTCTCCCGGCACCGGACCGAGGGCGAGACGAGGACCCCGGCGGCACCGACCGTCCGGCCCGGTGCCAGTGCCCGGCCCAGCTCCTCGGCCCGGGTCCGGCCGGCCGCCTCCAGCGGTCCGCCGTCGTCGAAACGGGCCTCGCGCAGCGCCGCGTTCACGGCGGGAGCGATCAGCGTGACGCGTACGGTCATGGGTGACACATCCCTCAGGCTTCCGTGCGCTCTTGGCCGCGAGGGCCACGCGCGGTACGTTCTCCGCGACATTTCCATATCGACGACAGCACGACGGAAGCCGGTGCAACTCCGGCACGGTCGCGCCACTGTGAGCCGTGTCCGCCCGAACCAGGGGCGGAACGCGGTGAGTCAGACCCGAACGCTGTCGTCGCGCACCACCGTATGGGACGCGAGTTCCCGAGGAGGTACCACCATGGCCGAGGCCCTCGCCTCATCCGCCGTCTCTTCCACCCCCACCGTCGCCCTTCCGGCATCCCTGCCGGTCCGCGCCGTGCTGCCCTGGGCCGCGTTCGCCGGAATCCTGATGCTGGTCGCGCTCTACTTCGTCGGCGCCGAGCAGGGCGCCCTGTCCGTGTTCGCGGGCAGCGACGTGCACGAGTGGGTGCACGACGGTCGTCATCTGCTCGGCTTCCCCTGCCACTGAGGGGCGCCACGCACATGAACACCGCAACCGGTTCCACCGTGGGAAGACTGCTGCTCCGCGGCATGCTCGCGGGTCTGCTCGCCGGACTGTTCGCCTTCGCCGTCGCGTACGTCGCCGGTGAGCCGTCCGTCGACGCCTCGATCGCCGTCGAGGAGGCCGCGGCCGCCAAGGAGGCCCACGCCGACCACGGCGCGACGTCCGGGCACGCCGCCGAGCACGCAGCCGAAGAGGAGGAGGAGCTCGTCAGCCGGGACGTCCAGTCCACGGCCGGCCTCGCCACCGGCGTCCTCGTCTACGGGGTCGCGCTCGGCGGCATCGCCTCCCTCGCGTTCTGCTTCGTCCTCGGACGGGTGGGCCGCTTCACCCCGAAGGCGACCGCGGCGCTCGTCGCCGCCGCCGCCTTCACGACCGTCTACCTGGTGCCGTTCCTCAAGTACCCGGCGACCCCGCCGGCGGTGGGCAACCCGGACACCATCGGGAAACGCACCACGCTCTTCTTCCTGATGATCGCGTTGAGCGTGCTGCTCGGCATCGCCGCAGTCGTGGCGGGCCGCCGTCTCGCGCCGCGCCTCGGCAACTGGAACGCGACCCTGGTCGCGGGCGCCGGCTTCGTCGCCGCGCTCGTGATCGCCTGCGCGGTCCTGCCGGGCAACGAGGACGCGGTGCAGGAAGGCTTCCCGGCCGCCGTGCTCTGGGACTTCAGGCTGGCGACCCTGGGGATCCAGCTGGCGTTGTGGGCGGCCTTCGCGGTCGTCTTCGGCCTGTTCGCGCAACGACTGCTCACACCGCGCGAGGAGGCACCCGCCCCGGCGGCCCGGACGGCTTCGGCCGTCTGAGCCCCCACCACCGGCGCCGGTGACGGCCCCGTACCCTCCCCGTCCGCGGAGGGTACGGGGCCGTTCCCGTCTCCCCGGTCCCTCAGTCCAGTTCGCGGATCGGCGCCCCGGCCAGCCATGCCTCGATGTCCTCGACCGCCCCGCCGTGGAACCGCGCGTAGTTGGCCTCCGTGACGTAGCCCAGGTGCGGCAGTGCGAGGACGTTCGGCAGCGTGCGCAACGGGTCGTCGGCCGGGAGGGGTTCGGTCGCGAAGACGTCGAGGCCCGCCCCCGCGATCCACCCCTCGCGCAGTGCCCGCAGCAGCGCCTCGCCGTCGACGAGGCCCGCGCGGGAGGTGTTGACCAGACGGGCCGTGGGACGCATGGCGCGCAGCTCGTCCTCGCCGACGATGCCGCGGGTGCGGTCCGAGAGCACCAGATGGAGCGAGACGACGTCACTGCCGGCCATCAACTCCCTCTTGTCGGCGGCGCGTCGGACACCGTGCTCGGCGGCACGCTCGTCCGTCAGGTGCGGGCTCCAGGCGAGGACGTCCATGCCGAAGGCGAGTCCGACCCGGGCGACCCGGCCGCCGATCCGGCCGAGGCCGAGGAGCCCGAGGGTCCGTCCGGCCAGGTCGGTGCCGACGGTGGACTGCCACGGGCCGCCCTCCCGCAGCCCCTGCGCCTCGGTCCGCACGTGCCGGGCCAGCCCCAGGATCAGCGCCCAGGTCAGCTCGACGGGCGGTTCGGCGCTGCTGGCGGTGCCGCAGACCGTGATCCCGTGGCGGGCGGCCGCGGCCAGATCGATGGAGGCGTTGCGCATCCCGGACGTGACGAGCAGCCGCAGCCGGGGCAGCCGGTCGAGCAGCTCCGCGTCCATCGGGGTCCGCTCCCGCATCACGACCACGATCTCGCAGTCCTCCAGGGCGGCCACCAGCGCGTCCCGGTCGGCCAGATGCTCGCGCAGGACCCGGACGTCGACGCGGTCGGCGAGCGTGCTCCAGTCGGCGGAGGCGAGGGCGACGCCCTGGTAGTCGTCGAGTACGGCACAGCGCAGCTTCATGGCGCCCATGATCGCCCACAGGAGCCTACGGCAGGGGGCGCGGGCGCGCGCGGTGGTACTGCGGCACACGGGTGAGCGGCCCGACCCGACAGGACAAACCACGGAGTGGGCCGAAGAATTGCCCTGATTCGTCCCGATCCAGGGAACGTTCCGGAGAGCGGAGAACGCATGAGTTCCATGGACGTCCCCGCCGAGGTGCCCCGGCAGGTGACCCACGCGGCCGCCGCCCGCACACCGGCCAACCCCACGATGACCTGGGTCACGCTGGCCCTCATGACCACGGCGTCCGTGGCCAGCCTGCGCGCCGCCCCGACGATGGCGGTCTACGGCCTGGCGTGCGTCTTCCTCTACCTGGTCCCGGCCGTCGTCTTCCTGCTGCCGACCGCCCTGGTCTCCGCCGAACTCGCCTCCGGCTGGACCGGCGGTGTCTACCGCTGGGTCTCCGAGGGCCTGTCCAAGCCGCTGGGCTTCCTCGCGGTCTGGTGCCAGTTCGCGATGACGATCTTCTACTACCCGAGCCTGCTGGCCTTCGTGGCCTCCACGATCGCGTACATCATCGACCCGGCGCTCGCCTCCAACGGGCTCTACACCGCCATCGTGATCATGGTGCTGTACTGGACCGGCGTGTGGGTCTCCTCGCGCGGCACGAAGGCCCTGGCCGGACTGGCCAGTTGGGGCCTGGTCATCGGCACCCTGATCCCCGGCACGGTGCTCGTCGTGCTCGGCATGGTCTTCCTCGGCCAGGGAAACCCCTCGGCCGCGCCCATGAACGCGAACCACCTTCTCCCGCAGTGGACGGGTCTGGCGAGCCTGGTCCTGATCGTCAACAACTTCCTGTCCTACTCGGGCATGGAGATGAACGCGGTCCACGTCTCCTCGCTGAAGGACCCGCCGCGGGAGTACCCCAAGTCGATGTTCCTGGCGGTCGTCCTGGTCCTGCTGATCTTCATCCTGCCGGCGCTCGCGATCAGCTGGGTCGTCCCGGCCGACCAGCTCAGCCTCACCGCGGGTGTGATGCAGGCCTTCGAGGCGTTCTTCTCGTACTTCGACGTCGGCTGGATGACCCCGATCGCCGCCGTCATGCTGATCTCGGCCTCCCTGGCCGGCATGCTCACCTGGCTGGCCGGACCCTCGAAGGGCCTGCTGGAGATCTCGCGCAGCGAGGGCTACCTGCCGCCGTTCCTGCAGAAGCTCAACAAGTACGGAATCCAGCAGAACATCCTCGTCGCCCAGGGCGTCGTGACCTCCCTCATCGCCCTCGCGTACGCGTTCATCCCGAACGTGTCGAGCGTCTACTGGATCTTCTCGACGATCACCACGCAGGTGTACCTGATCGTCTACCTGCTGATGTTCGCGGCCGCCGTGCGGCTGCGGAAGACCCAGCCGGACCATCCGCGCGGCTACCGGGCCCCCGCGCTCGGCCTGATCTGCACCGTCGGCTGGCTGTCCTCGCTCGCGGCGCTCATCATCGGCTTCGTCCCGCCCTCGCAGTTCGGCGGCGGCAGCATCTGGTCGTACGTCCTGTTCATCGGCTGCGGTCTGGGCGTCCTCGGTCTGCTGATCCCGTGGCTGTTCCTCCACTTCCGCAAGCCCAGCTGGCGTACGGCCGCGGCCGACGACGGAGGTGCCTCATGAGTCCCACCCGGTTCGCCTCCGAACACAAGTGGATCTACGTGGGCGCGATCGTCCTGCTCGTCGGGATGGTGGTCGTCGGCCTGATCCAGTACAGCGCCGTCCGGCGGACCAACCAGACGGCGAAGAAGGCCGACGAGCTGAACACGAAGCTGGTCGAGGCGGGCTTCCCCGCGCCCGACACGGACATCACCGAGCGCCTGCTCGGCACCGACGGCGGCGTCGTCTGCGAGGACCCGGGCAGCACCCTGAACAACGCCCTGTGGAAGATCCACCAGCTCTCCAACGGCGCGACGGGCCCGGGCATGCGACCGGTCATCGCCGACAGCACGGCGGTCGAGATCGAGCGGATCGTGCTCCAGGTGTACTGCCCCGACAAGGTGGACGAGTTCGAGGACGACCTCGGCGACCTGAAGACGGACGACACGGTCCGCAGGTGAACGCGGGCCGCGCGGGCGCCCCACCCGCGCGGCCGGTGGCCGGGCGGGTGCGGCGGCCCGCTACGCGCCGATCCGGATCAGGGCGAGCGTGATGTTGTCGGGCCCGCCCGCCTCGATGGCGGCCTTCCAGAGCTCGAAGGCCGCCCGGCCGTCGTCGTGGGCCCGCAGCAGCCCGTCGAGGACCTCGTCCGGGACCGGGTCGGTCAGGCCGTCGCTGCACACCAGGAAGCGGTCCTCCGCGGCCAGCGGGCGCTCCTCCACGTGCGGGGTGACGGCGCTGAAGACACGGCTGCCGCCGAGGGTCTGGGTGACGAGGGACGTGGTGCGCCGGCCCGGCTCCGGCGGCGGGCTGTCGTCCACGCTCAGCCTGCGCAGCCGGTCCGCGCCGGCGTCGTACACCCGGCTGTCGCCGACGTTGAAGACCAGCAGCGAGTCCGGCAGGACGACGACCCCGGCGACCGTGGTCCCCATGGTGGCCTGCTCGGGGTCGTCGCTCGCGGCCTCGTACACCGCGCGGTTACAGGTGTTCAGCGCGTGCCGGACGGAGTCGGCGCCGCCCAGCGACGTGCCCGCCCGGGCCAGCCGGCCGACCACCAGGGCGCTGGCGACCTCACCGGCCGGCTGCCCGCCCAGGCCGTCGGCGACGGCCACGACGAGCGGCGTGCCGAGGGGGAACAGGAAGGTCTGGGGGTTCTCGGTCACCGTGCCGCACAGCGTCCAGGGACCGATCACGAGACTGTCCTCGTTGTGCTCGCGGACCAGCCCGGCATGGCTCAGCGCGGTGACGGCTGTGTACGGCACCTCGAACCCCGCTCTCCGTCGCGGCGGGCATGTCCCTCACCCCCATTGTCCCGCCGGAATGCGGGGCGCCGCCCACCGGAGCACGCTGGTGCTGGAGCCGCCGGTCCGCCGACCGGCGGCCCGGCCACGAAAGGACTGCCGCAGATGTTCGCGAGGCTGAGCACCTACCAGGGATCCCCGGTTCCCCCGGCGGGGGATCTGACCGCCAACGCCGAGACCGTCGTCGGTCGGGTCAAGGACCTGCCCGGCTTCCTGGGCGTCTACTACCTGGTCGACCGGCCCTCGGGGAAGGCCAGGACGCTGACCCTGTGGGCGAGCGAGGACGCGCTGCGCCAGAGCGAGGAACTGGCGTCCCTGATCCGCGAGGAGGTCGCCACCCGGGAGGGCCAGCGGATCCTCTCGGTCGAACGCTTCGAGGTCGGCTTCAGCCACCTGAAACCGTGACGGCGGCTCCGGCGGGGTGCCCGTCCGGCCCCGCGTGCGGCGCCGGCCCGGCCTCCCGGTCCCGGTCCTCGAAAGCGGCGCCGCGGCCGCCCCTCCGAGGCGATCATGGTGAGGACCCGCGGGCGACCCCCGCCGTCCCGCGCCGCGACCAGGCGCCGGGCACCGCTCCTCACGAAGGGCAGCACCGATGGACGAGAGCACCGAACCGACCGGCCTGACGACCCGCGCGGTGGGACGGGTGATCGGCGGCCGGGAGGAGGTCCGCGACGACGAGTGGGGCGCGATCTCCGCCGTGATCCGGCTGGACGCGGCGCGCTTCGGCCCGGAGGCGCTCGCCGGTCTCGACGCGTTCTCGCACGTCGAGGTCGTCTACCACTTCGACCGCGTGCCGGAGGAGAGGATCGAGACCGGGGCGCGGCACCCGCGCGGCAACACCGACTGGCCGCTGGTCGGCATCTTCGCCCAGCGGGGCAAGAACCGCCCCAACCGCATCGGCGTCTCGCGCTGCCGGCTGCTGCGCACGGAAGGCCTCGACCTGCACGTCCAGGGCCTGGACGCGGTCGACGGCACCCCGGTGCTCGACATCAAGCCGTACATGACGGAGTTCGGCCCCCAGGGCGACGTCCGGCAGCCCGACTGGGCCACCGAGATCATGCGCCACTACTACTGACCGGGGACCGGCGGAGCCGGGCCGATCGGCCTTTCCCGCAAAGGGGTTGGCGTTCCGACGGCCGCCCGGGACGGGGCGGGCGGAACCCCTCGGGACACGGCGTCCGCTCCGTCGGCGCCTCCCCGGGATCGCCGGGCCACGCGGCTAGCCTCCGCGACATGCTCCGTATCGCCGACACCCGCACCGGCCGCCTCGTCGAGGTCCCCTCCGCGCGCCGCCACCTGCTGCGCCTCTGCGTGCACCTGCCCGCCGCCCCGGACGGCCCGGGCGCCGCGGACCTCCGGGTGCCGCTCGTCGGCGACCTGCTGGCGCGCACCGCGGAGCTGCACGGGCTGCAGGCCCACACCGTCCTCACCGCCGCGGGCCCGGGGTGGTCGCCGGAACGGAGCCGGGACCTCGACCGCGCCCTCGCCGCGCTCGGCGTCCACCCGCCCGCCGTGACCGGCACGCCGCCGACGACGGACGCCGCCTGCGCCGCCGCCGACGTGCACGTCCACGCGCGGGGCGAGGTGCCCGACGTGGCCGGCGGGGTGCCGACCGAGGTGGGTTCCGGCGGCGCCGTGGCGCCGGGGCTCCTGGACGCCGCCCCGGCGCCGGGCCGTGATCCGCTCGCCGTCCGGCTGCTGCTGCTCGGCCACCCGCACGCCGCCCCGGTGACCCTCGACGAGGCCGCCCTCGACGCCGCCGGGCGGACGCTCGTCCACTGGCGCCGGCAGGTGGCTGAGTGGGCGCGCGAACCGTCCCGGCCGGTCCCCGCCGAGGTGCTGAGGGACGCCCGCGAGAGGCTCGCCGACGATCTCGGCGTCCCCGCCGTCCTCGCCCTGCTCACCGCCGTTGCCGAGAGCGCCGACGTGCCGCCCGGCGCCCGGTTCGAGACCTTCGCCCTCCTCGACCGCGTCCTCGGCCTGGACCTCGCCCGCGAGGTCGGCAGCTGAGGGAGGTCCTACCGATCCTGCCGGCACCCCCGCGCCCGCCGCCCCTCTCCCCGGTTGAGGCCGTGGCTCATCGGCGTAGCGTGAAGGAGGGGCACGGACGAGGAGCAGTGATGGGCAGGCTCTCGATCGACCAACTGCGTGAGCGGGTACGCGGGATCGTCGTCACCCCGGAGGACGACGGCTACGACACGGCGCGCACGGTCCACAACGCCATGATCGACAAGACCCCGGCGGTGGTGGTGACCTGTGCCAACGCGGGTGACGTCATCGCGGCGGTGGACTTCGCCCGGGAGAACGGGCTCGATCTCGCGGTGCGCGGCGGCGGCCACAGCGTGCCGGGCTTCGGCACCTGCGACGGCGGAGTGGTCGCCGACCTGTCGGCGATGCGCGGGGTCCGCGTCGATCCCGTGGCGCGGACGGCCCGCGCGGAGGGCGGCGCGACCTGGGGCGACCTCAACGCGGCGACCCACGCCTTCGGACTCGCCACGACCGGCGGGATCATCTCCACCACCGGGGTCGGCGGCCTCACCCTCGGCGGCGGCATCGGCTACCTCGCCCGCGGCCTCGGCCTGAGCTGCGACAACCTCATCTCGGCGGACGTCGTGACCGCGGACGGCCGTCTTCTCGTCGCCGACGAGAAGGAGAACGAGGACCTCTTCTGGGCGCTGCGCGGCGGAGGCGGCAACTTCGGCGCGGTGACGTCCTTCGAGTACCGGCTCGCGCCCGTGAAGGACATCTACGGCGGGCCGATGCTCTTCGAGCTGGAGCACGCCGGCACGGTGCTGCGCGCCTTCCAGGAACTGATCGCCGACGCGCCGGAGGAGTTCGGCGGCTTCCCCGCGTTCCAGATCGCCCCGCCGCTCCCGTTCATCCCGGAGGACCGGCACGGCGACACCTTCGTCCTGATCGTGTCCTGCTGGTCCGGCCCGCTGGACGAGGGGCCGCGAGCGGTGAAGCCCTTCCACGACATCGCCCCGGTCGTCGCCGAGCACGTCGGACCGATGCCGTACCCCGCGCTCAACAGCGCCTTCGACGCCCTCGTGCCACCCGGCCTCCAGCACTACTGGAAGGCCAACTTCGTCACCGAGCTGAGCGAGGACGCGATCGAGGCGCACCTGCGGCACGGGCCTCGGGTGCCGGCCGTGAACTCGACGGTGCACATCTACCCGATCAACGGCGCCTGCCACCGGGTGGCGCCGGACGCCACGGCCTTCGCCTACCGCGACGCCTCGTTCGCCACCGTCATCGCCGGCATGTGGCCCGACCCCGCCGACAACGAGGCGAACATCGCCTGGGTCCGCGACTACTACGCGGCCACCGCCCCGCACTCCGAGGAGGGCGGCTACATCAACTTCATGGCCGACGACGACCAGAGCCGCATCAAGGCCAACTACAAGGGCAACTACGACCGCCTGGTCGACGTCAAGCGCGCCTACGACCCGGGCAACCTGTTCCACCTCAACCAGAACATCAAGCCGTAGGCGGGCGGCGCGGGCCCGGCACGGCGACCCGGGCCCCGCGTGTCGCGCGGGACACCGCCGGGCGCACGCCGCATGTCGCGCTCACCCGCGCCACTCGAACAGGACGAGCGTGGCGTCGTCCGAAGTCGTCTCGCCCCGCGCCCGCTTGAGCGTGTGGGACAGGTCCCGTGCCACCGCGCGGACATCCCGGTCCGACCTCTCCAGCTGGTTCACCCAGGCGATGAGCTGGTCCTCGCCGAACTGCTCCTGACCGCTCTCGTGTTCCTCGCTCAGGCCGTCGGTGAAGCAGAGAACGCGGTCTCCCGGCTCCAGCGTCACCTCGCTGACCTGCGGCTGCGCTCCCCCGAATCCGACGGGGAGGGTCGTGGGGCTGTCCAGCCGGTGGACGACGCGATGGCCGCGGATCAGCATCGGAGCGGGGTGGCCCGCGTTCACCCACTGCAGGCTCCCGGTGCTCGTGTTCAGTCGCATCATCTGCGCGGTCACGAAGTGGTCGGGGGCGAACTGCTCGGCCACGGCCCGGTCCATGAAGAAGTAGATCTCGGACAGCTCGACGCTGATCCGGCGGGCGTGGCGGTAGGCGCCGATCGCCACCGTGGCCATGGTGGCCGCGTCCAGCCCGTGACCCATCGCGTCGATCATCGCGAGGTGAAGGGTGTCTCCGTTCAGCGCGTAGTCGAAGCTGTCGCCCGCCACGTCGTAGGCGGGCTCCAGCAGTCCGGCGACCGCGACGCGCGGCGTCACCATGGACACCGGCGGCAGCAGGGACCACTGGATCTCCGCGGCGACGCTCATCGGCTCGCTGCGCCGGGTCCGGAAGAACAGGTCGGTGTACTCGCTCCTGGTCCGCATCATCTCGGCGACGATGGCCGCGACCCTCCACAGGATGCGGCGGTCCTCCTCGTCGACGGTGTCCAGGGTGACCGCCAGGACGCCCGCCTGACTGCCGCCGTTCAGCAGCGGCAGATGGACCCGTACGCCGTCGGCCACCACGGTCTCGAGGGGGAGCGAGGTGAGGAGGCAGCGGCCCGCGTCGGAACCGTCGACAGCAAGCGGACCACCGCTCGCCAGTCCCTCGCCGGCCAGCGGGACCAGGTACTGCTGGCCGTAGTCCTGGAGCAGGATCCACGGGTCGCGGCCTCCCAGCCTGGCCACCACGTCGGCGAAGAGGGGACCCAGCAGGTGGGGAGGCAGCTCGTGCGCATCGTCCAGCAGCAGGCCCAGCAGTGCCTCTCCGAAGCTCTCCGAACGGTCCGGACTCCCACCCTGTCCGATGGTCATCCAGTGCCTCCTACCCGGCGGCGGTCCGGCGCTGTGGCTTCCAGGATGCGCCTCCGCCACCGGTCACGCCACGTGGCCGACGCCGCCGGTGACGGCCGTCAGGACTCCTCGGCGTGCGGTCCCTCGCCGGTGCCGGGCCGGCTGGTGGCGAGCCAGGAGCGGGCGGGGCCGGCCGCTGCCTGGGTGTCGACGGTGAGGTGGAGCCGGGTGCCGCCGCCGGGGGCGGGGTAGCTGCGCTGTTCGGTGCCCGAGAAGCAGCGGCGCAGCACTTCGGCCACCGCCCGGGCCGTCTCCGGCGAGGCGGCGACGATCCGGACTTCCGCGTGCCCGGCCATCGGCAGGGACTCGGTTTCGTAGGGGTCCACGGCGGGACCGTCCTCTCGGAGGGGTCGCGTCCGGGCCGACAGGCCGGCGGGCCTTCAGGACGTTTCCGGGGATCACGACGGCACGGAGGCCGGGAGGGTGGGAACTCCCGGTTCGTCCACTGTACGTCGGCCCGTTCGTCGAGGGCCGGGCGACGGGAACGGCCGCTGGAGGGCCGTCGGTGGCGTCGGCGCGCGGGTCAGCGCCTCACGCGGCCGGGCGGCCGGTCGCGACGGGCTCAGCCGTCGCTGTCGGTGCCGTCGGCTCGCCGGGCCGCTTCGGCGCGGCGCAACTCGGCGTTGATGCGCTGGGCCTCCTCGAGCTGGTCCTCGAGGATGACGATGCGGCAGGCGGCCTCGACCGGTGTGCCCTGGTCGACGAGCTCCCGGGCACGGGCGGCGATCCGCAGCTGGTAGCGGGAGTAGCGGCGGTGCCCGCCCGCGGAACGGAGCGGGGTGATCAGGCGGGCCTCTCCGATGGCGCGGAGGAAACCGGGTGTGGTGCCGAGCAGTTCGGCGGCCCTGCCCATCGTGTAGGCGGGGTAGTCATCGTCGTCAAGGCGGCCGCCGAGCGAGTCGTCCGCTGTCATCTGCACCTCTTCCGGGGAGCGCGTCAGGGCCCTGGTGCGTCAGACACCGGGGCCCCGAGGGAAATTCAACACCATCCGCCGCTCCCGCCGCCCCGCCGACCGCGTCGGGACAGCGGTGAGGGCCCGACCGGAACGTGCCGGTCGGGCCCTCGCCGCATGGTCCTCGGCCCTCGCGGCCGTTTCGTCCGTCAGGCGGACACGGGGGTGCCGAGGGCGTCGCGCAGGCGGACCCGGTCCGTGTAGGCGGCGCTGTCGCGGATCGCCGTGAGGTGGGCCATGGTGACCAGGCCGGAGCACTGGTCGTCCTCGTCGCAGACGATCAGGTGCTCGGAGCGGGCGCTGGTCAGGACCGAGATCGCGACCTCGACGGTCATGTCGTCACGGACCTGCGGCGCGGGCTCGACCGTGGTCGTGTGCGTCGGGGGCAAGGTCAAGAGGTTCCTCCTGCGGGGACGGATCGGAGTGCCGGACGCGTTCAGGCGGCCGGACGCCGTGCGGGCGCCCGCCGTCCGGCGGGGGCCCGGCGCCGGCCTCGGGCGGCACCACCGCGCGAGGAGGCGGCGCGGTCGGAGCGTTCGGCCGCCGGAGCGGTGATGACGACGGGGACGCCCGAGGGGGCCTGGGCGCCGGTGATGCGGGTCAGCGCCTCCTCGCCGGAGCGGACCTGGGTGGTCACCGGGGTGATCCCGGCGGCGGCCATGAGCCGCGTCATCCCGCGACGCTGGTTCGGGGTCACGAGGGTGACGACGCTGCCGGACTCGCCGGCGCGGGCGGTGCGGCCGCCGCGGTGGAGGTAGTCCTTGTGGTCGGTGGGCGGGTCCACGTTGACGACGAGGTCGAGGTTGTCGACGTGGATGCCGCGGGCCGCGACGTTGGTGGCGACGAGCACGCTGACGTGCCCGGTCTTGAACCGCGCGAGGGTCCGCGTGCGCTGCGGCTGCGACTTGCCGCCGTGCAGGGCCGCGGCCCGTACCCCACTGCTGAGCAGGTGGCTGGTGAGCTGGTCGACGGCGTGCTTGGTGTCCAGGAACATGATCACGCGGCCGTCGCGCGCGGCGATCTCGGTGGTGGCGGCCTGCTTGTCCGCGCCGTGCACGTGGAGCACGTGGTGCTCCATCGTGGTGACGGCGCCCGCGGACGGATCGACGGAGTGGACGACCGGGTCGGTCAGGTAGCGGCGCACGAGCAGGTCGACGTTGCGGTCGAGGGTGGCGGAGAACAGCATGCGCTGGCCGTCGGGGCGCGTCTGGTCGAGAAGCGCGGTGACCTGCGGCATGAAGCCCATGTCGGTCATCTGGTCGGCCTCGTCGAGGACGGTGGTCGCGACCTGGTCCAGCCGGCAGTCGCCGCGGTCGATGAGGTCCTTGAGACGGCCCGGCGTCGCCACGACGACCTCGGCGCCGCCGCGCAGGGCGCCGGCCTGGCGGCCGAGGGACATCCCGCCGACGACGGTGGTCAGGCGCAGCCTCACGGCGCGGGCGTAGGGGGTGAGGGCGTCGGTGACCTGCTGGGCCAGCTCGCGCGTCGGGACGAGGACCAGGGCCAGCGGCTGGCGGGGCTCGGCGCGCTGACCGGCCGTACGGGCGAGCAGGGCCAGCCCGAAGGCGAGGGTCTTGCCGGAGCCGGTGCGCCCGCGGCCGAGCACGTCGCGGCCCGCGAGGGAGTTCGGCAGCGTCGCGCCCTGGATCGGGAACGGCACGGTCAGGCCCTGTGCGGTGAGCGCGGCGAGCAGTTGGTCGGGCATGTCGAGGTCGGCGAAGGCCTCGACGGCGGGCAGCGCGGGGGTGACCGTCCGCGGCAGGGCGAACTCGCCCTGGACGGTGGTGCGGTGACGGCCGCGGCCGCCCGGGTGACCGGGCCCGCCGGAGCGGGCGGGGGCCTTTCCGCCGAAGCGGCCGGCACCCTGGGAGGCGCCGCCGTGGCGCGTACGGGTGGATCGTTCGTCTGTACGTGTGCGGTTCATGCGGAACCTTCCTCGATACGGCGCATATCAAGGAATTCCCGCCGCGTGTGCCGCGCGGAGAATTGCAAGTACGGGCCGAATGAAATGCGATGCGAACCTGGCCGGTGGCGCTCATGTGCGGGCTCAGGCGCGGGTGATGGCGCGGTGGGACCGGGGATTCCTCGGAATCGACCTGCAGTCGGGACCGCTGCGGGAAATGCATGCAGCTGGGGCCCGCACCCCGAAGGATGCGGGCCCCAGCTGCGAAGTGCGTGCCGGCGTCAGGCGGGAACGATGTTCTCGGCCGTCGGGCCCTTCTGGCCCTGCGCGATGTCGAAGCTGACCTTCTGGCCCTCTTGCAGCTCACGGAAGCCCTGGGCGGCGATGTTCGAGTAGTGGGCGAACACGTCGGGGCCGCCACCGTCCTGCTCGATGAAGCCGAAGCCCTTTTCCGCGTTGAACCACTTCACGGTTCCAGTAGCCATGTCATATCTCCTCTGGGGCAGTACATCGGCGTACGCACTGTGCGGACGCCGTGTCGCCGCAATGATTACCCCGTCCGGAAATGACCGGCGATTGTAAAAGCTCTCTCCAGGCGGCGCGATGGCATGCCGGAGCGCTTGAAATTCTTGGGAACCACAACTGCAACTGATATCGACAGTAGCATGCCGAAGTCGCCGGCGGGCTGCACCGAATTTCATTCCGCCCGCCGCGGAAAGAACCCTCATCGCGCGGTTCTTCCAATTCTCATCCGGCGGGCACAGATATTGCGGGCGTGCCGGGCGCCCGCGCCCGACGGAGAGTCAGGCCCAGGTGCCCGCGCGCCTGCGGCCATGGGTGGGCGGGGCGATCATCCGCGCTCCGACGACCGGGTGACGGAGGGGCGGCGGGGCGGACCCGCCGTCGGTCTCCCAGGCGTCCTCACCGCTGCGGGCGTCGTCCCGCAGGCGGCGGCCGGTCGCGGCCTCGTCGGCCAGCAGGGCGCCGGCCGTGAGGTGGCCACCGGGGACGGCGGACGCGGCCATGAGCCGTGCTGCGGCGCCGGGTTCGGCGTCGGGAGGGATCACCAGCAGGTCGCAACGGCCGGTGGCGAGGGAGAGCAGGATGATCTTGTCGGCGTCCTGCTCGGTGAACCAGCCCACGTGCACGGTGTGGCCCGTCGCGGCGACCTTGTGCGGGACGACGGGCCAGCGGGCGGGGTTCACCGTCACGCGGGTGATGCGCCCCCAGCGTTCCTCGAGGGCGTCGACCAGCGCCGGCAGTTCGGCCGGCAGATCGTGCGAACGGGGCCACCAGGCACCGTCGAGCCGGCCCACGAGGGGGCTCGGCGGTGTCAGCGCCAAGCGCGCCGAATGCGCGGGGAGAGGGGGAGCGTAGGTCGTCATGTCGCGGGCCCGTCCCCGGGCCGCCATCGGCGGCCCGGTGTATTGAGCGCCGGAAACGACGTCCGCGTGGGAGCGGGTGTGCGAGTTGCTCCCGGTGCATTCAGCCTACTCCGCGGCGCGGCCGGACGGACGGGATCCACCGGGCGATGCCCTTCGGACGGCCGCGCGGCGCCTCGGCAACGCGGAGTACCGTGAGACCACGTGGTGGTGAGGGAGTGCGGCCGACGCACGGAGCTGGTCATGACGGATTGGCGGGTCAGGGACTACACCCAGGACGATCTCGAAGCGGTGATCCGCGTCGACGCCGAGGGCGGCACGGCGGAGGAGCCGCCTCTGGCTCCGCTCTCGGACGCCGTGGCCGCCCTCCAGGCCCTCCACCCCGCCGTGGTGGCGACGGCCGACGAGGTGGTGGTCGGTGCCGCGGTGAGCAGGGTGGAAGGTGACCGGGCGTCGATCCTGCGGATCTGCCTGGCGCCGGCCTGGCGACACCGGGGACTGGGCAGCAGCCTGATCACGGCTCTGGAGCACCGGCTGTTCACCGGTGGGGTCCGCACGGTGCAGGCGGTCCTGCCCGCGAGCGGGACCGGCGCCGCCGCGCTGCACAACTGTGGCTTCGGCGCCCGCTCGGGCCTGCTCTTCTTCGAGAAGCGCGGGCCGGTGACGCCTCAGGCCGTCAGCATGCTCTCCTCGCTCGGGGCAGAGCTGCCGCCCGGCGGGCTCTGGGAGAAGGTCGCGGGCATGCAGAGGGAGAAGCGGCTCATCGAGCGGCGCCTGGTCCTGCCACTGGCCCACCCGGAACTGGCCGCGCAGCACGGGGTGGAGCCGCCGCGGGCGGTGATGCTGTTCGGTCCGCCCGGGACCGGGAAGAGCACGTTCGCGCACGCCATCGCCAGCCGCCTGGGCTGGCCCTTCCTGGAACTCTTTCCCGCACGTCTGGCCGCCGAGTACGGACTGGCCAGCGGGCTGAACCGGCGCTTCGACGAGATCGCCCAGCTCGACCACGTCCTGGTCTTCATCGACGAGGTCGAGGAGATCGCGGGGACGCGCAGCGGCGCGGACGCGACCGCGGTCGGTGTCGTCAACGAACTGCTGAAGGCGATCGTCCGGTTCCGGGGCCAGGACGGGCGGCTGCTCGTCTGCGCCACGAACGACGTCACCACGCTCGACTCCGCCTTCCTGCGGCACGGCCGTTTCGACTACGTGCTGCCGATCGGTCCCCCCGACCACCGCGCGAGGACCGCGCTGTGGGAGAGCTACCTGGCCCGGGCGGGCGCGGAGGCCGACAGTGCGGCGCTGGCCTCAGTCAGCGAGGGATTCACCCCCGCGGACATCGCCCATGTGGCGCGTACCGTCTCCCAGGTCCAGTTCGAGCGCACCTTCGACACCGGAACCCGGGCCCGCCCCACGACCGACGACTACCTGGCCACCATCGGCGACACCAGGCCCACCGTCGGCGCCGCCACGGCCCAGGAGTTCGCCCAGCAGACCGAGACGTTCGCCCGCATCTAGAGGGCGTGGGGGCGTGTTGCCGATCTTGCCGGGCCCGGGCTCGGTCACCCGTTGCGGGGCCTGCCGAACTCTTCGATCGGCACGGAGCCTCTCCCGCCCAGGCCGAACTCGCCCGGACGATGGCTGAGTCACCCGTCGTCCTCCCGATTCCCGGCACCTCGTGGTGGCCCACGTGGAGGAGGGCATCGCGGCGGCCGGTCTTCGCCTCGACAAGGACGATCTGGCCGAGCCGGACGCGCTGCCCCGCTGAGCGAGAAGCAGGAGCAGGTGGTCGACGCCGGGGAGGGACGCGCGGACCGTGCGCCGTGACGCGTCGGCGGCCCGCGATCTCGTCGATGGAGTGGATCGCCACGGGATCTCCGTGCGGTCGCTCCCCAGCGGTGCGGCGACCGCACGCACGTGAACTCGGTTGTTGCGCAAGTCACATGGCCGTACCTGTCACAGAAGCCGGGTCGTCGGCGTCTTGTGGCCGAACCCCTTGGAGCGGAGGACACACCATGAACGAGAACATCGATGTGGTCGTGATCGGTGGCGGGTACGCCGGCGTCATGGCGGCCAATCGCCTCACGCAGCGCGGCGACGTGACGGTGACGCTGATCAATCCGCGCCGGAGCTTCGTCCACCGGATCCGCCTGCACCAACTGGTGGGCGGTACGGGCGATCCGGTCGTCGACTACCGGGAGGTTCTGGGGGAGGACGTCCGACTGGTGGTCGACACCGTGACCCGGATCGACGCGGTCGGGCGCAGCGTGGCGCTGGCGTCCGGCGGCGCCGTCGGCTACGACTACCTGGTCTACGCGGTCGGCAGTGGCAGCGCCGACCCGAACGTGCCCGGCGCGGCCGAGTTCGCTCACCCGATCGGCACCTTCGAGGAGGCCGGGCGACTGCGACCGGTCCTCGACGCCGCGTCCGCGGCGGCCGCGGTGACGGTCGTCGGAGCCGGTCCGACGGGTATCGAGACCGCCGCCGAGCTGGCGGAGGCGGGCCGCACCGTGACCCTCGTCTGCGGCGGAGAGCTCGGCCCGTACCTGCACCCCCGGGGCCGCCGCTCCGTCGCGCGGCGCCTGGCCGGGCTCGGGGTGACCGTGCTCGACGGCCCCGACACAAGGGTGACGGCGGTGACCCGTGACACCGTCCGACTCGTTGGTGGCCGCGAGCTGCCGAGCGCGGTGACCATCTGGACCGTCGGCTTCGGCGTGCCCGACCTGGCCGTGCGCAGCGGGCTGAGCACCGACGCCTTGGGCCGCCTGCTCACGGACGAGACGCTGACCAGCGTGGACGACGAACGCATCATCGCGGCGGGGGACTCGGCGGCACCGTCGGGCCTGCCGTTGCGGATGAGCTGCCAGGCCGCGATGCCGATGGGCGCGCGGGCCGCCGACACGGTGCTCAGCCGGATCGCGGGGGAGCGGCCCGAGACCCTCAACCAGTCGTTCGCCGCGCAGTGCATCAGCCTGGGCCGCGGCGACGGCATCTTCCAGTTCGCCAACCGGTCCGACGTCGCGGTGTGGTTCAACATCGACGGCCGCCTGGGCGCGAAGCTCAAGGAGGCCGTGTGCACGGGTGTCGTCAAGCACCTGGCCGACGAGGCGGGCAAGCCCGGCGGGTACCGCCTGCACCGCGTCTCGGGAGGCGCCGCGCGACAGCGACTGCTCCAGGCCAGGCAGGCCGAGGCGCCCGCCACCGCGCCGCGTGCAGCGGTCTGATCAAACGCCCGCGGCCACGAAGGATCACGTGCCCGGACGACACGAGAACCGCGGGTCACCGGCCTGGGGAACGCCGGTGTCCGTGCGCGGGGCCCGCCGGCGTACCGCTTCAGTCCGCGGGCGGCGGGTCGGCCGCTTCGGCTGCGCCGGCTGCGCGGCGGTATTCGGCGTTGATGCGCTGCGCTTCCTCGAGCTGGTCCTCCAGGACCACGATGCGGCAGGCGGCCTCGATGGGGGTTCCCTGGTCGACCAGTTCCCGGGCACGGGCGGCGATGCGCAGCTGGTAGCGGGAGTAGCGGCGGTGGCCGCCCTCGGAGCGCAGCGGGGTGATCAGGCGGGCTTTGCCGATGGCGCGGAGGAAGCCCTGGGTGGTGCCGAGCATCTCCGCGGCCCGGCCCATCGTGTAGGCGGGGTAATCGTCGTCGTCGAGCCGGTCGTACGAATCGTCTGCTGTCATCTGCACCTCTCTCGTGGAACGCGTTGAGGGGCCCTGATGCCGTACGGCACCAGGGCCCCGAAGGAACTACTACACCACCTGCCGGCCCTGACAATGCGCCGGCTTTCTGTGTCCGCGGACCCGACCTGGCTGCTGTCGGGGGTGCGGGGATCGCGGTTGCTTGACCGGAGACCACCTCACTATCGATGTCCTGCGGTACCCGGGCTCACGACTTCCGCCCGGGCGATCCTGATGGCGCGGGTCCCTCCGTTCTTCCCTCGGTGATCGAACTGGTGATGCTCTCCTGCGTACTGCTCACTGACTTCACTGCTGGGTACTGCGTACTGCGCTCACGGGTACCGCGTCTGTCATGACCGCGGACCCGCGCCGGCGGCCCCTGATCACTGCGGGCCACCCGGTCCGGCCGTCAGTCCCGTCGCCGTCCTGCAACAGCCCTGGCTTCGAAACTCCACCGCCGCACCGTCCTGCGAACTACAACCACCTGTACTGCTACTGCCGGCAGTTCGTCTCTGCCAGGCCCTGCTGTCTCTCTGCGCTACGAGAGAAACCATAACCACGCCACCGCCCAATGTCTACTCTCGCCAACATAGATTTTTGCGTGTTCGGCAGCGAGGTAATCGACCTCGAACAGTGAGACGAGTGGGGCGCAGGGCGGTCATGCCGGCGTCCGGACGAGCCAGGAGGGCGCGCGGGCCGTCGGGCAGTAGCGCGCGGGCCGTCGGGCAGTAGCGCGCGGGCCGTCGGGCAGTACGGCTCAGCCGCGTGCTTCCTCTGCGGCCTCCATGCGGCGGATTCCCTGGTGGGTGAGGGAGACCATCGTGGGGGTGTTGCCCGGGTCCCAGTCGACGGTGATCAGCTCCTCGCCGGCCAGGTAGGTGCAGGCGGCGGCCAGGTCCTCCTCCGGGATGCGCAGGTCGTTCCGCAGCTTCCGCCCCGGGACTCCGAGGAGACGGTTGCCTTCGGTGGCTTCGTAGAGGGCGGTGAGGACCCGTTCGCGGTAGTCCTGTCGCTCGCGGAGTGTCGCCATGATCGAGTCCTCTCCCTGTGAAGCTGTGAAGGCCCCGCTGCTGCCCGGACCTCGTCGGCGTGGGGCACCCGGGGCCTTCGGCCGGAGGAGTGGTCTGAGGCGGTGGTCAGGGCCAGGTGCCCGTGACCTGGCGGCGGGCGGCCTGCCCTGTCGACGGGTGACGGCCGTGCCCGGGCGGCCGGATGATGGCCGGGAAGGGATCGCTGAACCGGTGCGCCGCGATGCGTGCGTCGTGCTGGGCGTTGAGCCGGTGGATCAGGCGCATGCCGAGTGCGATCAGCAGGGCGCCTGCCGCCAGCGCGATCAGGGTCTCCATGTCGTCATCTCCGCATGCTTCCCGGCATCGCGATCATCCGCGCGCCGACGACCGGGTGCCGGCGGGGTGGCCGGGCGGATCCGCCATCGGTCTCCCAGGCGTCCTCGCTGCTCCGGGCGGCCCGCATACGGCGGCCGGTCCCGGCTTCGTCGGACATCAGGGCACCGGCGGTGAGGACACCGCCGGGAGTGGCGGCGGCGGCCATGAGCCGGGCGGCTGCGTCGGGTTCGGTCTCCGGCGGGATCACCAGCAGGTCGCAGCGGCCGACGGTGTAGGAGAGCAGGATCATCTTGTCGGGATCCTGTTCGGTGAACCAGCCCACATGCACGATGTGCCCGGTGACGGGCACCTTGTGCGGGACGACCGGCCAGTGGGTGGGGTTCACCAGGACACGCGTGATCCGTCCCAGGCGGCCATCCAGGGCGGCGACCAGAGACGGAAGTTCGGCGGCGAGGTCACGCGAACGAGGCCACCAGGCGCCGTCCAGGAGGCCGGCCTTCGTGGTCTTCGGTGTCAGCGACAGGCGCGCCGAGAGTGGGGTCGAGAGGGTGGCGGTCATGATCGCGGACCCGTCTCCGGGCCGCCCTGCAGGGCGGCCCAGTGTCTTGATCGCCGGAAACGACGTCCGCGTGGGAGCGGGTGTTCGAGTTACTCCCGGTGCCTTCAGCCTACTCCGCCCCATGGTCGGACGAGCCGTTCTGACCAGGTGATTTCCCACCGGGAACAGCCGGCCACGGCCGACGGCCGCGGGCGGGACCACAGGCACGCGGAGTACCTCGGCCCCTCACGCGGGTCGGCTGGACGCCACCGCCTGGCAGGAGGTCCCGGCGCGGGTGGTCGTCGACGACCGGGTCGTGCATCTGGACTCCTTCCCCGTCGGTGACGACACCGTGCTCATCACCCGTGGCGACCACGATCACTTCGCGCTGCTCGTGGTCCCGCCGCACGCGACGGCCGACGCGGCGCTCGTGACCAGGGCCCGTGCGATCGACGCGCAGAACGTCACCTCGGCCGCACAGATCCTCGTCGCCCCTGTTCCCGGCATCGCCGAGTCGACTCGGTGAACCTGCCGCACCCGGCCGACCGAGGGCGGCGAGAGTTCGGTGTGCGGGGCCGGCGGAAGCGGGTACCGTCTTTGTCATGTTCTTCCAGACGCCGATTCAGGCGCCGATTCACGAGTGAGAGCGTGACGGGCTCCTGACGTCCTTCGATCGACGTCGCCGCGCCCTTCCCCCACCGATGAATCCGTAGATCACTCCACCTCGTAACCGGGAGAACCCCATGACCGTGAGCAAGAACATCAACAACCCCGTGGGCCAGGGCGGCGGCCAGCGCAAGAGGCTGTCCCGCGCCGAACGCCAGAACAACGGTCCGCACCGCAACCTCGACCGCCAGGGTGCCGCCGACCGGAAGGCGGAGCTGGTGCGCAAGATGCGCGAGAAGGCGGGCGCGACCGAGGGCGCCGCGCAGACGGGCGACGACACCGCGCAGAGCTGACGAAGAGGTCCGGACGACGACGAAGCCCCAGGTCACTGACCTGGGGCTTCTTCACGAGCGGATGACGGGAATCGAACCCGCGCCATGAGCATGTTGCCAGGCGCAGCACGAACGGCGGCGCGGCCGGTGCGGTGGGGCGTGGCCGCCACATCTCACGGGGTGACCGGAGCGCGGTACGCGGCGAGGAAGGCGCGGGCGCCGGCTGTCGCGTAGAGGTCGAGGTCGGCTTCCGTGTGCTGGGCGCTGCCGTGGAACATGGCCTGGTTCACGGGGATCCACAGCACGAGCCCCGCGAAGTGGTGTGCGGCCAGCACGGGATCGTCGGCGTGCAGTACTCCCTGGTCGGTGAGGTGCCGGAAGGTGGCGGCCAGGGTGACCAGGACCCGCTCGAAGCCCTGTTCGTACCAGGCGGCGCCGAGTGCGGGGAAGGCGTCGGCGTTGGCGATGATCAGCCGGCGCAGCCGGATGACCTCGGGGCGGGTGAGGGTCGCCAGGAGCCGGCGGGCGAGACGGGTCAGGTTCTCGTCCAGGCCGTCGGCCGTGACGGGGACGTCGGCCACCAGGTCGATCGTGCTGTCGATGCGGTCGGTGGTCGCCAGGATGATCTCGGAGAAGAGCTTCTCCTTGTCCGCGAAGTGCTTGTAGACGGTCTGCTTGGAGACCGCGGCCAGTTTCGCGATGTCGTCCATGCTCGTTCCCGCGTACCCCTTGTCCAGGAACACGGCGGTCGCGGCGTCCAGGATCGCCTGGTGCTTCTGTGCTGAACGGCTGTCCATCTTCGACTCCTCTGGTCCGTCGTCTTCCCGCCCCGAAGAGTACTGGACTGACCAGTACCCGTGTGAGTACTGTACCGTCCAGTTCCAGAGCGGCGAAGCCTTCCGGCGGACCGCACACGTATGGGGGTTTCACATGGACAAGGTCTTCTCGGCCGACGGCACTGTCATCGTCTTCGAACAGCAGGGCTCCGGCCCCGCGCTGGTGCTCGTCGGCGGTGCCTTCATGACGCGGCACGCGTCGGCGGAACTCGCCGGCCTGCTGTCCGAGCGCTTCACGGTGTTCACCTACGACCGCCGGGGCCGTGGTGACAGCGGTGACGGGACGGTGTACGACGTGCAGCGCGAGGTCGAGGACCTGGACGCCCTGATCGAGCGCGCCGGCGGCGAGGCCATGCTGTTCGGCATGTCCTCCGGTGCCGTGCTGGCGCTGGAGGCGACGGCCCGGGGCAGCGCCGTGACCCGGCTGGCCCTGTACGAGCCGCCGTTCGTCACCGACGGCAGCCGTCCGCCGCTGCCCTCCGACTACGTCGCGCACCTGGAGGAGTTGGTGGGACGGGGCGCGTGCGGCGACGCCGCCGCCTACTTCATGACCGCCGCCGTGGGCCTGCCCGACGAGGCCGTCGACGGCATGCGCCAGGCCCCCTTCTGGGCGGACATGGAGGCCGTCGCCCCCACGCTCCCCTACGACGGCCGGATCATGGGCGACACCATGTCCGGACGCCCCTTGCCCACCGATCGCTGGCAGTCCGTGACCGTGCCCGTCCTCGTCGGCAGCGGCGACGCGGGCGCGCCCCACATGCTCACCGGCGCCCGCGAACTCGCCGGCCTGGCCGACAACTTCAGCCTCCAGGTCTTCCCCGGCCAGGAGCACGCCATCGCCCCCGCCCTCCTCGCCCCCGCCCTGACCGCCTTCCTCACCGCCGAGGAGCAGGCATGAGCAAGGTCTTCGCGAGCCTGGGCATGTCGCTGGACGGCTTCATCGCCGGCCCCGGCTCCGGTCCCGACAATCCGCTCGGCGACGGCGGAATGCGCATCCACGAATGGGTCTTCGGCGTCGAGAGCTGGCGGGAGCGCCAGAGCATCGGCGGCGGGCAGACCAACCAGGACGACGACATCGTCCAGGGCAACTTCGCCCGCGCCGGCGCCTACATCATGGGGCGCCGCATGTTCGCCGAGGGGGAGGTCGGCTGGCCCGACCCGCCGCCCTTCCGCGCCCCCGTCTTCGTCCTGACCCACACCCCTCGCGAACCATGGGTCCGCCAGGGCGGCACCACCTTCACCTTCGTCACCGACGGCATCGACAGTGCCCTCGCTCAGGCCCGAGAGGCCGCAGGGGGCAAGGACGTCCAGGTCTCCGGCGGCGCCGACACCGTACGGCAGTTCATCGAGGCCGGACTCCTGGACGAACTCCAGATCCACCTGGCCCCCCTCGTCCTGGGCGCGGGGGTCCGCCTCTTCGACGGCGTCTCGCCGACCCTCGGCCTCGAACCCGCACGGGTGGTGGCCTCCCCCCGGGTCACCCACCTCACCTATCTGCTCACCGCTCACTAGTGCCTGGAAGATCCGCACAACGACGAAGAAGATCGGAGAGGTCGAAGCTGTCACGGGCGTGGCGGCGGCCGAGCTCTTCGAGCTCGATGTGACTCCAGCGGTCCGTTGCCGCCCGGACGTCGATCAGGTCACGCGCCAGGCCCCGGTCTGCCAGCGCGCGAACCTTCGTGCCGACCACGCCCTCCAGGGAAAGCACTAGGCCGTGCTGAGTCTTCACCGGCGGACGCCAGAGTGCTTCCTTGAGGACATCGACCTCGCACTCCTCGCCGGTAGAGGTGTCGGTGACGATCAGCCGCGCGGACAGCGGGTCGGTTTCCAACGCTCGTACCTGTCAGCCACGTTGTTCCAGTCCTGCGCGCACGGTGGCGGCGATCTTCTCCATCGGCTCCGGGTTCTCGGTGGCAACATCGAGGTCCTTGCTGAGCCGGTCGACCAGTCCGTGTGCCTGGACGGCGTAGCCACCCGTGAGCACGAGCGGGTAGACATCGCCCACGGCGAGGACATCCGCGAGGAGCCGTCGGTGCAGTTCCGTGAGATTCACGCAGCAGCCTGGGCGTCGGGCGTCAGTCCATTGAAGGCGTCTTCCCAGACATCGCGGAGGTCCCGGCTGATCAATGTGCGCAGGACGGGCCACATGGTGACGAGCAGTTCCCGGTTCAGGTAGCGGACCAGGTCATCGTGCTGCCCCTCGGCCAGCACGATCCGGTAGCAGCCCATCCGCAGTCGGGGCTGGTCGAGGTCGAACCGGGACAGGCCGGACCACGCGAGGTGCAGCGGAAGGTCGACATGGCCGTGGGCGGGGCCGCCGAGCTCCGAGAGCTCGGCGGGAAGCCGCCTGGCGAACTTTGCGCGGCGGAGCTCGGGAACGCTGGGCGTGGCTGCCATGCCCTGATTATTCCGCAGGAGGGCGAGGCGGCCCCATGATTCCGGTACGGGTAACACCCGGCTCAGAGCTTCTACCTGGCCGCAGTGGCGGTAACGCCGCCGTAAGGGCAGGTCAGCACCTCCGGCGAGGCGATGCGGTGTTCATGTCCTCCGCGTGCCCCATCTCGTGGGGCCGAAGGGTGTACGCACCGGCGAGGCGGCCTACCAACGACGAAGCCCCAGGCCATTGACCTGGGGCTTCGTAGAAGAGCGGATGACGGGAATCGAACCCGCGCTATAAGCTTGGGAAGCTCATGTTCTACCATTAAACTACATCCGCGCAGCGGCCCGAAGATCGGTACCGCAGACTCCGACACTGTACCCCATGCCGAAGTCGAGACGTGGCTGTCCGTGGCGGAGCGCCGCCTGGAGTCGTGTCCTGTTGATCCCCTAATGTGGCTGTCTCGTCCACCACTTGTCGGGGAAGGGACTTGATGGGTTCGATGGAGCGCACCGTCGTCCGTTGTGCCGAGGGGCACGTGTTCAGTACCGCTTCGTTCCCGTTGCAGCAGCTCGGGTCCGGGCGGATCGGGCCCGGGCGGTTGGTCCGGTGCCCACGGTGTGCGCGATTGCGGCACGCGGTACCCGTGGAGCTTGAGCAGCGCCGATGATGTCCGGGCGCGGAGTCTTCCCGATTGGGGGAGGTCCGCGCCCTCTGCGTATCGTGGGGTCGTGCTTCTCTCAGACAAGGACATCCGGGCCGAGATCGACGCCGGACGGGTGCGCATCGACCCGTACGACGAATTCATGGTGCAGCCCTCGAGCATCGACGTGAGGCTTGACCGCTTCTTCCGGGTGTTCGAGAACCACCGCTACCCCCACATCGACCCCGCCGTCGAGCAGCTCGACCTGACGCGTGAGGTCGAGCCGGAGGGTGACGAGGCGTTCATCCTGCATCCCGGCGAGTTCGTGCTCGCCTCGACCTACGAGGTCATCACGCTGCCGGACGACATCGCGTCGCGCCTGGAGGGCAAGAGCTCGCTGGGCCGGCTGGGCCTCGTGACGCACTCCACCGCCGGGTTCATCGACCCCGGCTTCTCCGGGCACGTGACCCTGGAGCTGTCGAACCTCGCCACCCTGCCCATCAAGCTCTGGCCCGGGATGAAGATCGGGCAGCTGTGCATGTTCCGGCTGAGCTCGCCCGCCGAGTTCCCCTACGGCAGCGAGCGCTACGGCTCGCGGTACCAGGGGCAGCGCGGGCCGACGGCCTCCCGCTCCTTCATGAACTTCCATCGGACCCAGGTATGAGGCGGTGACCGGTATGAGTGAGGTACGCGAGAACCTGACCTACGAGGGCTTCGGGCGGGCCGTGCGCGAGCTGGCGCAGACCATCGCCGACGACGGCTACGAGCCCGACGTCGTCCTCTCCATCGCGCGCGGCGGCGTGTTCGTCGCCGGTGGTCTGGCGTACGCGCTCGACTGCAAGAACATCCACCTCGTGAACGTCGAGTTCTACACCGGCGTCGGCACGACGCTGGAGATGCCCGTGATGCTCGCGCCGGTGCCCAACGCGATCGACTTCTCCGACAAGAAGGTCCTGATCGCCGACGACGTCGCCGACACCGGCAAGACCCTCAAGCTGGTCCACGACTTCTGCGTCGACCACGTCGCCGAGGTGCGCTCC
Source organism: Streptomyces sp. NPDC048338 (assembly GCF_043201055.1). Lineage (NCBI taxonomy): Bacteria > Bacillati > Actinomycetota > Actinomycetes > Kitasatosporales > Streptomycetaceae > Streptomyces > Streptomyces sp. NPDC048338. Next base: position 320,954 of record NZ_JBICYQ010000003.1, on the reverse strand, counting down.
GCCGTCGTCTACGAGAAGTCGCACTCGCTCGTGAAGTGCGAGTACGTGTGGAAGAAGACCGACGAGTGGATCAACTTCCCCTGGTCCGTCGAGCCGCCCGTCGTCAGGCGCGAGGGCCAGGTCCTCGACGCGTGAGCGGATGAACCGCAGACGCGGGAAGGCCCCCACCGGTGTCCGGTGGGGGCCTTCCCGCGTCTGTACGGGCGGGGTTACAGCGTGCCGAGCTTGATCAGCGAGAGCAGGCCCACCAGCTGGATCGCCGAGGCGCCCAGCGCCTTCGGCCAGGGCAGGTCGTGCGAGCGGCTCACCATCAGGGTGAACAGCGCGCCGGCCGCCAGCCAGGTCGCCCAGCCGAGCACCTGCACGAGGCCGTTCTCGCCGCCCAGGAAGAGGGCGAAGAGCAGCCGGGGCGCGTCCGTGATCGACATGATCAGCATCGACAGGCCCACGGTGGGCTGCCACGATCCGTCACCGCCGAGCTGGCGGGCCAGGGTGTGGGTGACGGCGCCGAGGACCAGACCGCCGAGGACGAAGCCGGCGCCCGTCATCAGGACGTACGGGATCGCCGTCGTCAGCGTGGCGTTGATCGCCTCCTCGCGCGCCTGGTCGAAGCCGAAGATCGCCAGCATGCCGTAGAGGAAGGTGACGACCAGCGCCGGGCCCCACACCGCGTGGTCCCGCATCTGCAGGAAGGTCGGGGCGGGACGCAGCACGATGCCGCTCAGCAGTGCCTTCCACGGCAGGCGGGGGCCCGTGGGGACGGGCGCCGCGCCGGAGTGGTACGTCGCGGCGTCACCGTACGGGTCGTCGTGGACGCTGAACATCTGCGTGTGGCCCGGGTTGTTCGCCGCGGCGTGCTGTTGCTGCTGCTGCGCGTACGGGTCGCCGAAGTACTCGGGCTCCCCGTGCCCCTGGGGCGCCTGCCGGTGCCCGTACGGGGCGCCCTGGCCGCCTCCCTGGCCCTGTTGGGGCCACTGCTGCTGCGGGGAGGGCGGCGGGGCCGCGTTGTACCCGTACGGCGCCTGCTGCGGTTGTCGTTGCGGGGGGCGGTTGTCCCTGCCGCGTCCGTTCCTGAATCCAGCCACGTCATTGAACGTACCCGTTCCCGCTGCCAGGTCGCTCCTTTGCCACTGAGCTGTGACATCCCCTAAGGGACATCCCGGGCATCCGCGGGCCGTGGTGGGCCTTGGCGGGCCGGGCATGCGGAAGGGGCCGCCCCGCGTGATCGCGGGGCGGCCCCTTCCGGTGCTCGCGGAGTGCTACTGCGCGGGCTCCGGCTCGGGCTCGGCCGGGAGCTCCTCCACCGGCTTCTTCACCGAGTCGAGCAGCAGCTGGGCCACGTCCACGACCTGGACCGACTCCTTGGCCTTGCCGTCGTTCTTCTTGCCGTTGACCGAGTCGGTCAGCATGACGAGGCAGAACGGGCAGGCGGTGGAGACGATGTCCGGGTTGAGGGACAGGGCCTCGTCGACACGCTCGTTGTTGATGCGCTTGCCGATCCGCTCCTCCATCCACATCCGGGCACCGCCGGCGCCGCAGCAGAAGCCGCGCTCCTTGTGACGGTGCATCTCCTGCTGGCGCAGGCCGGGGACGGCGGACATGATCTCGCGCGGCGGCGTGTAGACCTTGTTGTGGCGGCCCAGGTAGCAGGGGTCGTGGTACGTGATCAGGCCCTCGACCGGGGTCACCGGGATCAGCTTGCCCTCGTCGATGAGGTGCTGGAGCAGCTGCGTGTGGTGGATGACCTCGAACTCGCCGCCCAGCTGCGGGTACTCGTTCGCGATCGTGTTGAAGCAGTGCGGGCAGGTGGCGACGATCTTCTTGGCCGACTTCGGCTTCTTCGTCGACTCGTCCTCGTCGTCCTCGCCGAACGCCATGTTCAGCATCGCGACGTTCTCCTGGCCCAGCTGCTGGAACAGCGGCTCGTTGCCCAGGCGGCGCGGGGAGTCACCCGTGCACTTCTCCTCGCCGCCCATGATCGCGAACTTGACGCCCGCGATGTGCAGCAGCTCGGCGAAGGCCTTGGTGGTCTTCTTGGCCCGGTCCTCCAGGGCGCCGGCGCAGCCGACCCAGTAGAGGTAGTCGACCTCGGTGAGGTCCTCGACGTCCTTGCCGACGATCGGGACCTCGAAGTCGACCTCCTTGGTCCACTCGACGCGCTGCTTCTTGGCCAGACCCCAGGGGTTGCCCTTCTTCTCCAGGTTCTTGAGCATCGTGCCGGCCTCCGACGGGAAGGCGGACTCGATCATCACCTGGTAGCGGCGCATGTCGACGATGTGGTCGATGTGCTCGATGTCGACCGGGCACTGCTCGACACAGGCGCCGCAGGTGGTGCAGGACCACAGGACGTCCGGGTCGATGACGCCGTTCTCCTCGGCGGTGCCGATCAGCGGGCGCTCGGCCTCGGCCAGGGCCGCGGCCGGCACGTCCTTGAGCTGCTCCTCGGAGGCCTGCTCGTTGCCCTCCATGTCCTTGCCGCCGCCGGCCAGCAGGTACGGGGCCTTGGCGTGCGCGTGGTCGCGCAGCGACATGATCAGGAGCTTGGGGGAGAGCGGCTTGCCGGTGTTCCACGCGGGGCACTGCGACTGGCAGCGACCGCACTCGGTGCAGGTGGAGAAGTCGAGGATGCCCTTCCAGGAGAACTGCTCGACCTGGGAGACACCGAAGACGGCGTCCTCGGCCGGGTCCTCCCAGTCGATCTCCTTGCCGGCCGTCGTCATCGGCTGCAGCGGGCCCAGCGCGGTGGAGCCGTCGGAGTTCCGCTTGAACCAGATGTTCGGGAAGCCGAGGAAGCGGTGCCAGGCGACACCCATGTTGGTGTTCAACGAGACCGTGATCATCCAGGTGAAGGACGTGACGATCTTGAGCGCCGCGAAGAAGTAGGTGAGGTGCTGGATCGTGCTCAGGTCCAGCCCGTCGAGCAGCGCGATCAGCGGGTACGAGGCGAAGAAGCCCGGCTCCCAGCCGGTCACGTGGTGCTGGACGCCTTCCAGGGCGCGCAGCGTCATGATGCAGACGCCGACGATCAGGATGACGGCCTCGACGAAGTACGCCTGGCCCGTCTTGGATCCCGCGAAGCGGGACTTGCGGCCCGCTCCGCCCGGCCGGTTCAGCTGCCGGATCACGATCAGGGTGACGATGCCGAGGACGGTCATCAGGCCGAGGAACTCGGTGAAGATCTCGTACGGCAGCCAGTCGCCGATGATCGGGATCAGCCAGTCGGCCTGGAAGAGCTGGCCGAAGGCGTTGACGATGGTGAGCAGCAGCGAGAAGAAGCCGACGGCCACGAACCAGTGCGCCACGCCGACGATGCCCCAGCGGTTCATGCGGGTGTGGCCGAGGAATTCCTTGACCAGCGTGACGGTGCGCTGCGTGGGGTCGCCGGTGCGCGTGCCCGCGGGTACCGGCTGACCGAGCCGCACGAAGCGGTAGATCTGCGCGATGGCGCGGCCGAACAACGCGACGGCTACCACCGTGATGACGATCGACACGACGATCGCGGCGAGTTGCATGAGGGGCTCCTCGGGCGGGCCTGCGAGGCGGAGCGCCGGCACGTTCGAGTGTGGCGCTACTAAGCGGTAACTTATTCAGTCCGTGCTGAGATTACCCCGTCACGGCTCCGCGCTGTAGCGGCGCCCGCGGTGATCTGTGTCGCTCAGGCAAGCCTTGCCCTCCCGCCGGATCCCGCGCGCTCAGGCGGTCCGTGCCGCGCGGCGTCTGCGCACTGCTGGAAGCGTACGCGCCAGGATGGCCAGATCCATCCCGAGCCAGTGGTGGTCCACGTAGTGGAGGTCGAGCAGCTCCCGCTCCTCCCACGGCAGCTCGGAACGCCCGCTGACCTGCCACGGACCGGTCAGGCCGGGCCGGACGGACAGCCGGCGGCGGGCCTCGCCCGTGCACTCCCGGTGTGCCGGGACCAGGGGGCAGGGGCCCACCAGGGACATCTCCCCGCGTACGACGTGGAGGAGCAGGGGCAGGGCGGCGAGCGGGCCGGACGTGCGGAAGGTCAGCATCACGAACGGGTCACCGCCCCGGCCGGCCATCGTCCGGCGGCGCAGGACGCGGCCCGGGCCGCCCGTCGTGAGGGCCGCGGTGAGCGCGACGGCGGCGAGCGGGAGGGTGAAGAGCGTCAGCAGGAGGAGTCCGCCCGTGAGGTCGAGTACACGCTTGGCCGTCATGCCCCACACCCTTTCGCGGGATATTCATGGGATATACCTGCTTTGCCCGGCTGCGGCACTCCGGACTCTCTCACGCCCGGGGGCGTCCGCCCGGGAACCGACGCGCTCGTTCCGCTGTCTTTGAGTGGGATGCAGAGCGAAGAGTTGAGCCCCCTCCACTCAGGTCTGTTGACTCTGTGGGAGCTGTCGTGCATCCTTGAGTCAGTTCCACTCAAGTCAGCTGGAGGAATTGAAATGGCACGTGCGGTCGGCATCGACCTGGGCACGACTAACTCCGTCGTCAGCGTTCTCGAAGGCGGCGAGCCCACCGTCATCACCAACGCCGAAGGCGCCAGGACCACGCCGTCCGTCGTCGCCTTCGCGAAGAACGGCGAGGTGCTCGTCGGCGAGGTCGCCAAGCGCCAGGCGGTCACCAACGTCGACAGGACCATCCGGTCGGTCAAGCGCCACATGGGCACCGACTGGAAGATCGACATCGACGGCAAGAGCTTCAACCCGCAGCAGATGAGCGCCTTCATCCTGCAGAAGCTCAAGCGCGACGCCGAGGCCTACCTGGGCGAGAAGGTCGTCGACGCGGTCATCACCGTCCCGGCGTACTTCAACGACTCCGAGCGTCAGGCCACCAAGGAGGCCGGTGAGATCGCGGGCCTCAACGTCCTGCGCATCGTCAACGAGCCGACCGCGGCCGCCCTGGCCTACGGCCTCGACAAGGACGACCAGACGATCCTCGTCTTCGACCTCGGTGGCGGCACCTTCGACGTGTCCCTCCTGGAGATCGGCGACGGCGTCGTCGAGGTGAAGGCCACGAACGGCGACAACCACCTCGGTGGTGACGACTGGGACCAGCGTGTCGTCGACTATCTGGTGAAGCAGTTCGCCAACGGCCACGGTGTCGACCTGGCCAAGGACAAGATGGCTCTCCAGCGTCTCCGCGAGGCCGCGGAGAAGGCGAAGATCGAGCTGTCGTCCTCCACGGAGACCTCGATCAACCTGCCGTACATCACGGCCTCCGCCGAGGGTCCGCTGCACCTGGAGGAGAAGCTCACCCGGGCTCAGTTCCAGCAGCTCACGTCCGACCTGCTCGAGCGCTGCAAGACGCCGTTCCACAACGTCATCAAGGACGCGGGCATCAACCTGTCCGAGATCGACCACGTCGTTCTCGTCGGTGGCTCCACCCGTATGCCGGCCGTCGCCGAGCTCGTCAAGGAGCTGACCGGTGGCCAGGAGGCCAACAAGGGCGTCAACCCGGACGAGGTCGTCGCCATCGGCGCCGCCCTGCAGGCCGGTGTCCTCAAGGGTGAGGTCAAGGACGTCCTGCTCCTCGACGTGACCCCGCTGTCCCTCGGTATCGAGACCAAGGGCGGCATCATGACCAAGCTCATCGAGCGCAACACCACGATCCCGACCAAGCGGTCCGAGATCTTCACGACGGCCGAGGACAACCAGCCGTCCGTGCAGATCCAGGTCTACCAGGGCGAGCGCGAGATCGCGGCGTACAACAAGAAGCTCGGCATGTTCGAGCTGACCGGTCTGCCGCCGGCCCCGCGCGGAGTCCCGCAGATCGAGGTCGCGTTCGACATCGACGCCAACGGCATCATGCACGTGACCGCGAAGGACCTGGGCACGGGCAAGGAGCAGAAGATGACCGTCACCGGCGGCTCCTCGCTGCCGAAGGACGAGGTCGACCGGATGCGCCAGGAGGCCGAGCAGTACGCGGACGAGGACCACCGTCGCCGCGAGGCCGCCGAGACCCGCAACCAGGGCGAGCAGCTCGTCTACCAGACGGAGAAGTTCCTCAAGGACAACGAGGACAAGGTCCCCGGTGAGGTCAAGACCGAGGTCGAGACCGCCGTCGCCGAGCTGAAGGAGAAGCTCAAGGGCGAGGACACCGCGGAGATCCGCACGGCCACCGAGAAGGTCGCGGCCGTCTCCCAGAAGCTCGGCCAGGCGATGTACGCCGACGCGCAGGCCGCTCAGGCCGCGGGCGGCGACGCCCCGCACGCCGAGGCGAAGGCCGACGGTGCCGACGAGGACGTGGTCGACGCCGAGATCGTCGACGAGGACAAGCCGAAGGGCGGCGCGGCCTGATGTCGGAGGAGACCCCGGGCTTCGAGGAGAAGCCCGACGTCCCCTCCGGCGGCACCCCTGACGACGCCGCCGAAGCCGCCGAGCCCACCTCTGCGGAGGAGGGCCCGGCGGCCCCGGCCGGGGACGCAAGCAGCAAGACGGCCGAGACCGCCGGTCTCACCGCCCAGCTGGACCAGATCCGCAGCGCTCTCTCCGAGCGCACCGGAGACCTCCAGCGGCTCCAGGCCGAGTACCAGAACTACCGCCGCCGCGTGGAGCGGGACCGGGTCACGGTCAAGGAGATCGCCGTCGCGACCCTCCTGACCGAGCTCCTGCCCGTGCTCGACGACGTCGGCCGGGCCCGGGACCACGGCGAACTCGTGGGCGGGTTCAAGTCGGTGGCCGAATCGCTGGAGACCGTCGTCGCCAAGATGGGTCTGCAGCAGTTCGGCAAGGAGGGCGAGCCCTTCGACCCGACGATCCACGAGGCCCTGATGCACTCGTACGCGCCGGACGTCACCGAGACGACCTGCGTGGCGATCCTGCAGCCGGGGTACCGCATCGGCGAGCGGACCATCCGGCCCGCGCGCGTGGCGGTGGCCGAGCCCCAGCCCGGGGCGACGCCGGCCGCGAAGGAAGAGAAGTCGGCAGACGAGGAGAGCGGTGGCCCCGAAGAGGGCTAGCGCAACGATCGTCCGAGAGGAGGGACGTCGATGAGCACGAAGGACTTCGTCGAGAAGGACTACTACAAGGTTCTCGGCGTCCCCAAGGACGCCACCGACGCCGAGATCAAGAAGGCGTACCGGAAGCTCGCCCGCGAGAACCACCCGGACGCCAACACCGGTGACACCAAGGCGGAGGAGCGCTTCAAGGCGATCTCCGAGGCGAACGACGTCCTCGGCGACCCCAAGAAGCGCAAGGAGTACGACGAGGCGCGCGCGCTCTTCGGCAACGGCGGATTCCGCGCCGGACCCGGCGGGGCGGGCGGCACGTTCAACTTCGACCTGGGCGACCTCTTCGGAGGCGCCCAGGCCCCCGGCGGCCCCGGTGGTGCCGGCGGCTTCGGCGGCGGGCTCGGAGACGTCTTCGGCGGCCTGTTCAACCGGGGCGCGGGCGGCGGCGCCGGCCCGCGCACGCAGCCCCGCCGCGGCCAGGACATCGAGTCCGAGGTGACGCTCAGCTTCGTCGAGGCCGTCGACGGCGCGACCGTGCCGCTGCGGATGTCCAGCCAGCAGCCCTGCAAGGCCTGTTCGGGCACCGGCGACAAGAACGGCACCCCCCGGGTGTGCCCGACCTGCGTCGGCACCGGCCAGGTCTCGCGCGGCGGCAGCGGGTCCTTCTCGCTGACCGACCCGTGCGTGGACTGCAAGGGCCGCGGCCTCATCGCCGAGAACCCCTGCGAGGTCTGCAAGGGCAGCGGCCGGGCCAAGTCCTCCCGCACCATGCAGGTCCGCATCCCCGCCGGAGTCTCCGACGGCCAGCGGATCCGGCTGCGCGGCAAGGGTGCGCCGGGCGAGCGCGGCGGCCAGGCCGGCGACCTCTACGTCGTCGTCCACGTCGACAGCCACCCGGTCTTCGGCCGCAAGGACGACAACCTGACCGTCACCGTGCCCGTGTCGTTCCACGAGGCGGCGCTCGGCGGCGAGATCAAGGTGCCCACGCTCGGCGGCCCGGCGGTGACGCTGAAGCTGCCGGCGGGCACGCCCAACGGCCGGACCATGCGCGCCCGGGGCAAGGGCGCGGTCCGCAAGGACGGCACGCGCGGCGATCTGCTGGTGACGGTGGAGGTCGCGGTGCCCGCGGAGCTGGACGACAAGGCGCGCGAGGCCCTTGAGACCTACCGCGAGGCGACCGCGGGCGAGGACCCGCGGGCAGAGCTGTTCGAGGCCGCGAAGGGAGCTTGACGCGATGGACATCAGACCAGGGCGCAGCCGCAACCCCTATGAACTGACCGACGAGACGCCGGTGTACGTCATCTCGGTGGCGGCCCAGCTCTCCGGCCTGCACCCGCAGACCCTGCGCCAGTACGACCGTCTCGGCCTGGTCTCCCCGGACCGCACGGCGGGCCGCGGCCGGCGCTACTCGGCCCGCGACATCGAACTGCTGCGCACCGTGCAGCAGTTGTCGCAGGACGAGGGCATCAACCTCGCGGGCATCAAGCGCATCATCGAACTGGAGAACCAGGTCGCCGCGCTGCAGGCACGTGTGTCCGAGCTGTCGGCGGCGGTGGAGGGCGCGGCGGCGACGCTGCGCCAGCGCGAGGCCCAGGTGCACGCCTCGTACCGCCGGGACCTGGTGCCGTACACCGACGTGCAGCAGGCGAGCGCGCTGGTGGTGTGGCGTCCCAAGCGCGGCGAGTAGCCCGCACGGCGTACGAAGGAGCCCCCTCCCGTCCGGGAGGGGGCTCCTTCGCGTCCGGGGCCGGGAGACGGCCGTGGGGCGCCTCAGGGAATGAGTTCGCCGATCACGTCCGCGGCGGTCTCCCACCAGGGCGCGGCGCCCGTGCCGAAGGCGGCGGCGAGGGCGGTGCCGACGGCGACGTCCCGGGGCTCGACGGGGACGCCCTCGTCCCAGTCGGCGTCCGCCCGTCCGTCACCGGCGGACTCCAGCGCGCCGATCCTGCGCCCGTCGCGCAGCAGCCGGCTCTCCTGGTGGGAGCAGGGGACGAGCCGGTAGGTCACCCCGTCGACGGTGGCGTCCACCCGGTAGGACCGCCGCGAGAGCCGGCCCCGGGCGGGCCTGATGCGGGCGCCCACGCCGTCGACGGTGAGGGTGAGGAGGTCGGGCCTGCGGGTCCCGATGGGGGTGTGCCGGTCGGGTTCGGTGCCGGGCTTCCGTACGAGGTCCACGGTGGGCATCCCGTGTCCGGACACCCGCAGGGTCCCGGCGCGGCCGTCGAGGTCGATCTGTGCGTACATGGTCAGTCGTCCTGCTCCAGGATCCCGGACCGGGCGATGAGGTAGCCGAGTTGGGCGCGGCTGCCGCTGCCGAGGGCGGAGGCGAGCTTGGCGATGTGGGCGCGGCAGGTCCGGACGTTCATGCCGAGCCGGCGGGCGATGGCCTCGTCGACGTGGCCCTCGACGAGGAGTTTGGCGATGGAGCGCTGGACGCCGCTGATGCCGTCGAGGGCGGTGGTGTAGGACACCACTCCCTCCTCCCACGGGACGCCGTGCAGCCAGAACTGGTCGAAGACGCCGACGAGGTACTGCACCAGGCCCTCGTGGCGCAGCTCCAGGGCGACCTGCCGGTCGCTGCGCGCGGGCACGAAGGCGACCTTGCGGTCGACGATGATCAGCCGGTCGATGATCTCCTCGAGCGTCCGCAGCTCCAGGCCGTAGGGGGCGACCCGCTCCACGTAGGCCAGCGTCGCGGGGTGGTGCCGCGCGGTGTGCTGGTACAGGGTGCGCATCCGGACACCGCGGTCGAGCAGCGGCTCCATCCGCTTCAGTGCCTTCTCCAGGGTGTCGGGACGGCGCCCGCTGCCGGGCTGGATGGTGAGCAGCTCTTCGGTGCACTCGGCGGTGACCCGGTCGAGCGTCGCGTTGATCATGCTCAGGCCTTCGAGCACGGTGATGGCGTGCGAGGCCGCCGGATCCAGCCGGTTGATGGTCATGAAAGGCTCGAACGTGTCGGCCAGCGAGATCGCCTCTTGCCGACGCGCCTGGATCTCCTGCTCAAGCGGGTGTATGAGCTGGTTGAGCGCGATCGACGGCGGTACGGGCAGCAGCCACTGACCGTCGTCGGGGTCCGGGTGGAGCAGTGCGAGGCGGACGAGGCAGGGCGCGGCGTCAGTCTCGGAACGGGTGATCCGGCCCATGCGCAACGCGTTCGCGTACAAGGTCTTACCCACGTCGCATAGTTCACCGTGCCTGTGGATATGTCCTGTATCGCCTCTTTCTGTCCGCATGTGCACCCCCCTCAGGGTTTTGAATTACAGGAACATGATGCCTGGGTTCGCTGGTGGAAGGGTCGAGAGTGAGCCATCGTCTTATTCGCGGGGGAGGAGGTAATGATCAAAAGAGGTGGAGATCGGCCATGACCAGGATGGTTCGTGCACTCAGCGCCATAGCCGTTGCGGCGGCTGCTCTCGGCGTACTCGTCGGCACGGGCGAGCCCTCGTGGGAGAGCACCCCGAAGTACGCGGTGACGGCGGACCCGGGCGAGCCCTCGTGGGAGAGCGAGCCGGCGCACTCGGTGCTTGCCGCGCCCGGTGAGCCCTCGTGGGAGTTCGCGCCGACGCAGGAGCACCCCGACCGGGTCTCCGTCGAGGCGGGCGCGGGCGCATGACCTTTCCGCCGGACGACCGGGTCTTCCGTCGCGAGATGGCGACGGCGTACCGATCCGGGTGGCATTTCATCGACCTCGTCACGGCAGTGCCGCACGGTGGCGAGTCGTTGATGGTCACCCTCTTCGGTGAGCCGATCATCATCGCGCGGGGTGAGGACGAGGAGATCCGCGCCTACCGATGCCTGCGGCGCCCCCGTGGCGCCCCGCAACCCGTCCGCTGTGCCATCAGGTACGGCATGATCTTCGTCAATCTCGACCAGCGTGACCACCAGCTGCTCGAACCCGAGACCACCACCGCCACCCCCCGCAGTGCCTGAGCGGTTCCCCCGTCGTTCAAGATCGCTCAGGTACTTCCCCCACACAGCGGCGCCATCGCGGACCTGAAACGCGATGGCGCCGTTGTGCTGCCCGAAACCGGAATCATCGGCTCCGGAGTCGTGCGGCCTCCCGCCCGGCTCGCCCCGCCCCGGGCCTACGCGCGGCCCATCGCCCGGGTCAGCGCGATCTCGATGACGACCCGGTCCGGGTTCGGGGCCGGGGTCCGGCCGTAGCGCGCGGCGTAGCGGTCGACCGCGTCGGCGACGACGTCCTCCTCCGTGCGGACGCGCGCCACGCCCTCCAGCGTCGCCCAGCGGCCCTTGTCCACCTGGCAGACCGCGACCCGCGCGCCCTCCGGGCCCGCCGCCAGGACGTTGGCGACCTTCCGGCTGTGCTTGTTGGTGATCACCCGGGCGATGCCGTTCGAGCCGCCCTCGGGGTCGTAGGTCACGCCCACCGCGACCACGTGCGGAGTGCCGTCCGCGCGCGGCGTGGTCAGGGTGCTCATGTGGTACTCGCGCCAGAAGGCGAGGTACGAGTCTTCGGGGTTCCGCGGGTCAGTCGCCATGTCCCGGAACCTACCCGCGGAAGACACCCCCTCCACACCTTGAGTGGAATAGACTCAACTTTGTGTACGTTGGAGGAGTCATAGTCGACCGACCCGCAAGGAGGAGACCCCGCACGTGGACGCCGAACTGACCAACAAGAGCCGGGACGCGATCAACGCCGCCAGTGGCCGCGCCGTGTCCGAGGGGCATCCCGACCTGACCCCCGCGCATCTGCTCCTCGCGCTCCTCGCGGGTCAGGACAACGAGAACATCGTCGACCTGCTCGCCGCCGTCGAGGCCGACCAGGCGGCGGTACGGTCTGCCACGGAGCGGCTGCTGGGCGCCCTGCCCAGCGTGACCGGCTCCACGGTCGCGCCGCCGCAGCCCAACCGTGAGCTGCTCGCCGTCATCGCCGATGCCGCCGAGCGGGCCAAGGACCTCGGGGACGAGTACCTGTCCACCGAGCACCTGCTCATGGGGATCGCCGCGAAGGGCGGGCAGACCGGCGAGCTGCTCGCCCGGCAGGGGGCGACGCCCGCGAAGCTGCTGGAAGCGTTCGAGAAGGCAAGGGGAGGGCGCCGGGTGACCACACCCGACCCGGAGGGTCAGTACAAGGCACTGGAGAAGTTCGGCACGGACTTCACCGCCGCCGCACGCGAGGGGAAGCTGGACCCCGTCATCGGGCGGGACCACGAGATCCGGCGCGTCGTCCAGGTGCTGTCCCGCCGCACCAAGAACAACCCCGTCCTCATCGGCGAGCCCGGCGTCGGCAAGACCGCCGTCGTCGAGGGACTGGCGCAGCGGATCGTGAAGGGCGACGTCCCCGAGTCGCTGAAGAACAAGCGCCTGGTCTCCCTCGACCTCGGCGCCATGGTCGCCGGCGCCAAGTACCGCGGCGAGTTCGAGGAACGGCTGAAGACCGTCCTCTCCGAGATCAAGGAGAGCGACGGCCAGATCATCACCTTCATCGACGAGCTGCACACCGTCGTCGGCGCGGGCGCCGGCGGCGACTCCGCCATGGACGCCGGGAACATGCTCAAGCCGATGCTGGCCCGCGGCGAGCTCCGCATGGTCGGCGCGACGACCCTCGACGAGTACCGCGAGCGGATCGAGAAGGACCCCGCCCTGGAGCGCCGCTTCCAGCAGGTGCTGGTCGCCGAGCCGAGCGTCGAGGACACCATCGCGATCCTGCGCGGACTCAAGGGCCGCTACGAGGCCCACCACAAGGTCCAGATCGCCGACGCCGCGCTGGTCGCCGCCGCGACCCTCTCGGACCGCTACATCACCTCCCGTTTCCTGCCCGACAAGGCCATCGACCTCGTCGACGAGGCGGCCTCCCGGCTCCGGATGGAGATCGACTCCTCGCCCGTCGAGATCGACGAGCTCCAGCGGTCCGTGGACCGGCTCCGCATGGAGGAGCTGGCGCTGAAGAACGAGACCGACGCGGCCAGCCGGCAGCGGCTGGAGAAGCTGCGCCGCGACCTCGCCGACCGCGAGGAGGAGCTGCGCGGGCTCACCGCCCGCTGGGAGAAGGAGAAGCAGTCCCTCAACCGCGTCGGCGAGCTGAAGGAACAGCTCGACGGGCTGCGCGGCCGGGCCGAGCGGGCCCAGCGCGACGGCGACTTCGACACCGCCTCCCAGCTGCTCTACGGCGAGATCCCGTCGCTGGAGCGGGAGCTGGAGGAGGCGAGCGAGGCCGAGCAGGAGGCGTCCAAGGACACCATGGTCAAGGAGGAGGTCGGGTCCGACGACATCGCGGACGTGGTCGGCGCCTGGACCGGCATCCCGGCCGGGCGCCTGCTGGAGGGCGAGACGCAGAAGCTGCTGCGCATGGAGGACGAGCTGGGCAAGCGGCTGATCGGCCAGACCGAGGCCGTGCGCGCCGTCTCCGACGCGGTCCGCAGGACCCGGGCCGGCATCGCCGACCCCGACCGCCCGACCGGCTCCTTCCTCTTCCTCGGCCCCACCGGTGTCGGCAAGACCGAGCTGGCGAAGGCGCTCGCGGACTTCCTCTTCGACGACGAGCGGGCCATGGTCCGCATCGACATGTCGGAGTACGGCGAGAAGCACTCGGTCGCCCGCCTCGTCGGCGCGCCTCCCGGCTACGTCGGCTACGAGGAGGGCGGCCAGCTCACCGAGGCGGTGCGCCGCCGCCCGTACAGCGTGGTGCTCCTGGACGAGGTGGAGAAGGCCCACCCGGAGGTCTTCGACATCCTGCTCCAGGTCCTCGACGACGGCCGGCTGACCGACGGCCAGGGCCGGACGGTGGACTTCCGCAACACTCTTCTGATCCTCACGTCCAACCTGGGCAGCCAGTTCCTCAGCGGGCCGGGCCCGCTCGACGCGCCGGTGTCCGACGAGGAGAAGAAGCGGCAGGTCCTGGAGGTCGTCCGGGCCTCCTTCAAGCCCGAGTTCCTCAACCGGCTGGACGACCTGGTCGTCTTCTCGGCCCTCGACCGGACCGAGCTGGGGCGGATCGCCCAGCTCCAGATCGACCGGCTCGGCAGGCGGCTGGCCGAGCGCCGGCTCACGCTGGAGGTCACCCCGGCGGCCCTGGAGTGGCTCGCCGAGGAGGGCAACGACCCGGCGTACGGCGCCCGGCCGCTGCGCCGTCTGATCCAGACCGCGATCGGGGACCGGCTCGCGAGGGAGATCCTCGCGGGTGAGGTCACCGACGGCGACACGGTCCGGGTGGACCGGTTCGAGGACGGCCTGATCGTCGGCGCGGCGCAGTAGCGGACGGAGCCGCGGGCCGCCCACGGCGGCCCGCGGCCCCCGTCACGTGTCGAACGCGGAGAGGCGGACGCGGGCGGTGTCCGCGTCCTCGTACGTGACCCGCACGTCCACGTACAGCGCCTCGTCGTACGAGACCTTCAGGCACAGGTCGTCGGCGCAGGAGTACGGTGGTTCTCCGGCGGGATACGTCGCGGCCAGCCAGTCCGCGACCTCGCCCCGCGGCATCAGGAAGTCCGCCGTGACGCGCGTTTCCTGCCAGTAGGCCTCGGTGCACCGGGCGTGCTCGGCGCTCGCGGGCAGCGACCCGCGGGCGAAGTCCATCGCCTCGGTGCAGGAGACGCCCTTTGCGTCCCCGTCCGAGCTCCAGGCCAGCGCGCCCCACACCAGCAGGGCCAGCGGGCCGCCGCAGCACAGCGTCACCAGCACGGACACCCAGATCCACGTCGACCGGCGCGGCCTCACCGGCTTCGCCGGCAGCGCGTTCTCTTCCCTCTGGTCCCCCATGGGCACCAGATCTTGTCAGCCCGCAGCGGATCGCGGGCGGCGGGGCTTGCCACGGACCGGCCGGTATGGGAGAGGATGGCGGCAACCGTACGAAGGGATATTCACGGTGAGCATCGACCCGTCCTCGATTCCGAATTTCGGGGGCCAGCCCCAGCCTCAGGCCGCAGGACCGGCGGGCCCCGTCGTTCCCGACCAGGAACTGGTCAAGCAGCTCCTCGACCAGATGGAGCTGAAGTACGTCGTCGACGACGAGGGTGACCTCGCGGCGCCGTGGGAGGAATTCCGTACGTACTTCATGTTCCGCGGCGAGGAGGACCAGCGGGTCTTCTCGGTGCGGACGTTCTACGACCGGCCGCACTCCGCCGACGACCGCGCCAAGGTCCTCGACGCGATCGACGACTGGAACCGCCGCACGCTGTGGCCCAAGGTCTACACCCACCTGCACGAGGAGGAGGACGGCTCCGCCACCCTCCGCCTCATCGGCGAGGCCCAGATGCTGATCGGCACCGGCGTCGCGCTGGAGCACTTCGTGTCCTCCACCGTCAGCTGGGTCCGCGCCTCCATCGAGTTCGACAAGTGGCTCGTGGAGCAGTTCGGCCTGGAGTCCCCCGAGGACAAGGCCGACGGCGACGCGGGCGACGAGGGCTGAGCGACCGGCCCCCGCCCGCTCACAGGGCCATGCGCGCGATCGTGAGCGCGTACACCCCGTAGCAGAACGACAGCCCGGCCAGGGCGGCGATCACCACGATCGCGGCCCGCGGCCGGGCTTTCGTCATGGCCCCCGCCAGCGGGAGCAGCAGGGGGAACGCGGGCAGCAGGAAGCGCGGTTTCGACTCGAAGAAGCCGGAGCCGCCGACGGCGATGAGCACCAGCACGCCCGTGTAGACCAGCACCGGCAGCGGAGGCCGCTCGACCAGCGCGAGCAGCGCGAAGAGGAGCACCCCGGCCGCCGTCAGGACCAGGGCCGCCACGAATCCGAACTGGGTCGGCCCGCGCAGCAGGTCGCGGACGAAGCGCAGCGACCCGGCGCCCAGGTCGAAGCGGGAGGTCCAGCCGGACTGGACGGCGAAGTACCCGCCGAGCAGATCGCCCCGGCGGCTGCCGACCCACAGCAGGTACGAGAGCCAGCCGGCCGGAGCGAGGGCCGCCGCGGCCCACACCCGCCACACCACCCGGCCCCGCCCGCGCCAGAGCTCGTGGGCGACGGCGGCGAGGACGGCCGCCGCGACCGCGATCCCGCTGGGGCGGGAGAGCCCCGCCAGCATGGCGAGCACCCCGGCCGCCAGCCAGCGGCGTGCCAGGAGCAGGTGCAGCGACCAGGCGGCGAAGGCGGTCATCACCGGTTCGGTGTACGCCATGGACAGCACGATCGAGTGCGGCAGCAGGCCCCAGAGCAGGACCAGGAACACGGCGGTGCGCCGCCCGTGGAGCCGCTCGCCGACCAGGTAGACGCCCCAGGCCGCGGCACCGGCCGCGAGCCACGAGAGCAGCAGTCCCGCGGTGCCGCCGGTGACCGGCAGGACGGTGGTCACGGCCCGGACCAGCGCCGGATAGAGCGGGAAGAAGGCCAGGTCGGACTGGGCGCCGCCGTCCGGCCAGTACAGCGTGCGGCCGTAGCCGTTCGCGGCGATGCGGATGTACCAGTCGGAGTCCCACGAGGTCGCGAGCAGCGCGCGTGGTGAGCGCCCGACGTGCCAGGACCACAGGGCGAGGACGAGCATCCCGGTCAGCCGCGCGGCGGCGAAGAGCCCGAGCGCGGGTGCGGCCCGGTACAGCGCGGTCCACCCGCGGGTCGCCCGCCGGGCGGAGGCGGACGACACCGCCCGGTCGAGGGTCTCGGCGAACAGGGTGCACCTCCGTGCGCACGGGATTCGGGTCGGCCCGATAAATCGGTCTACCCGACGATCCGTGCGGCGCCGCGGGGGCGCGCGAGGGGCACGGGCCCACCCGGGTGAAAACTCCCCGCCCGGGCCGGGCCCGTCGTCCCCGATGCCCGTCCCGGCCCGTCCTCAGGCGGCCAGCGTCCTGAGCCGCGCCACCGCCTCCTCCAGGACGTCCGTCCGCTTGCAGAAGGGCAAGGCATGAGCGTGGAGTGCCCATGATCTGTGGCACTCAGAACACAATCTGAGTACAGTCTGAGTATGAGCCCTGCTTACCTGGGAGCCGAGTCCGAGTCGGTTTCGTTCACGGATCTGTCGAGAAACCCGAAGGCCGTAGCCGCCCGGGCCGCCGCCCTCGGAGCTCTGCGCGTCACGCATCGGGACGCACCCGACATGGTGCTGACGACGGCCGTGCACGCGGAGCGCACCGAGGAGAACCTCACGACGGCGTCCCGACTCTTCCTCGCGCTCATGAAGCACGATGACGGGGCCCGGTCGCTCCTGCTGGCTCTGCCCGAAGTCTTCCCGTGGGTGCGGCACCTGGACGACGAAGAGATGCGCGCCTTCACCGTGGAGCTCCTGGAAGCTCTGTCCGACGCGGCGGAGCTGGGCGCTCGGGAGGCCGTGCACCGTGCGCTGGTGTCCTGGAGGGCGACGGCCCGTATCAACGCTGATCCGGAGCAGCTCAAGGAAGCTCTGCGTCCGCTCGACGGGGATGACCTGGGGCCGGTCGAGGTGGGCGGGTGAGCCCGAAGAAGGGCGATCGTGTCAGTGTCCCACCCCTGAGCGGCTGGAACGTGGTCTTCGGGACCACGGAGGCGGTGACGGGGTGGGAGGAGCTGTGCCGCGCTGCACTGCCCAGCGCCCACCGATGCCTGGAGGCGTTGCGCACCGACCCGCTGTCGCGTGACAACTGGAACCGTCAGCACCAGCTACGCGGGAGGCTCGCCACCAAGGAGTGGAAGGGCTCGGCGCTGGAGCAATGGGAGTTCGAGGTGACGAGTGGCGGCCGCGTGCGCTACCTGGTCAGCCCCGAGACGTCGACCGTCATCCTGGTCTGTGCATCCACGCGGCACCCCAAGGACACCGAGTAGCTCGTAGTTCCCGTACAGCACGGGCTCCGGCCGAAGGGCCGGGCCCTGTGCCTGCACGTTCATCTGGCTCGCGCTCAGTGAGCCAGCCGACCGAGGCGCTCAACCGCCTCTTCCAACACACCCGTCCGCTTGCAGAAGGCGAAGCGGACGAAGGGGGCGCCCGCGTCGCGGTGGTCGTAGAAGACCGCGTTCGGGATGGCGACGACGCCGGCGCGTTCCGGGAGGCCGCGGCAGAAGGCGAAGCCGTCGGACTCGCCCAGGGGGCGGATGTCGGTGGTGACGAAGTAGGTGCCGGCCGGGCGGTAGACCTCGAAGCCCGCGCGGGCCAGGCCGTCGCTCAGCAGGTCCCGCTTGGCGCGCAGGTCGGCGCGCAGGTCCTCGAAGTAGGTGTCGGGCAGCCGCAGCGCCTCGGCGATCGCGTACTGGAACGGTCCCGAGGCGACGTACGTGAGGAACTGCTTCGCGGACCGGACGGCGCCGGTGAGTTCGGGGCTCGCGGTGACCCAGCCGACCTTCCAGCCGGTGAAGGAGAAGGTCTTGCCGGCCGAGCCGATGGTGACCGTGCGGTCCCGCATGCCGGGCAGGGTCGCGATCGGGATGTGCTCGGCGTCGTCGAAGACCAGGTGCTCGTAGACCTCGTCGGTGACCACCAGCAGGTCTCGTTCGGTGGCCAGCTCGGCGACCGCGGTGAGCTCGTCGCGGGTGAGCACCGTGCCGGTCGGGTTGTGCGGCGTGTTGAGCAGGATGAGCCGCGTCCGGTCGGTGACGGCGGCCCGCAGCTCGTCGAGGTCCAGGACGTAGCGGCCCTCGGACGGCCGGAGCGTGACCGGCACGCGCGTGCCGCCCGCCATGGCGATGCAGGCGGCGTAGGAGTCGTAGTACGGCTCCAGGGCGATCACCTCGTCGCCCGGCTCGACGAGGGCGAGCAGCGCGGCGGCGATCGCCTCGGTCGCGCCGGCGGTGACCAGCACCTCCGCGTCGGGGTCGTAGGCGAGGCCGTAGCGCTTCAGCTGGTGGTCGGCGACCGCCGCGCGCAGCTCGGGGACGCCGGGACCGGGCGGGTACTGGTTGCCGTGCCCCTCGCGGAGGGCCCGGACCGCGGCCTCCCGGATCTCCTCGGGCCCGTCGGTGTCGGGGAAACCCTGGCCGAGGTTGATCGCCCCGGTCCGGGCGGCCAGTGCGGACATCTCGGCGAAGATCGTCGTCCCGAACTCGGCGAGCCGGCGATTGAGCAGCGGTCGGTTCATGGGCGCCATCCTGCGGCGAAGCTCTGGAGTTCCTCAAGTGGGCTTTGGCAGGGACGCGGCGAGGGGATCGCCGGGTCATGGAACTTCTGCTCTTCCTCGCGGGCCTCGCGCTCGTCATCGGATGTGTGGTGTGGATCGCCCGGCGTGGCCTGCGGAGCACGCCGCGGAAGGGCGGGGACAGCTGGTGGGCGGGCACGGGGACGGCGTCCGCCGTTACCGCCCCGTCGTCGGGCTCGTCCTCGTCTTCGTCGTTCTCCTGCTCGTCGTCCTCGTGTTCGAGCTCGTCGTGTTCGAGCTCCTCATGTTCGTCGAGCTCCTGCTCCAGCTCGTCCTGCGGCAGCTGAAAGCTCTGCACTTCCTCAACTTCGGTTGAGGCCGGATCCGTGAGGGGCATCCCCCTCACACAGACCAACGGGGGTGACACGGATGGAAGTACTGCTCTTCGGATTTCTGATCCTGTTCGTGGTGATCGGCCTGGTGTTCTCGAAGGCGAGCAGGGCGAGCCGGCGGCGCAAGCGCAGCTGGTGGGCGGGCGGCGGCGGGGGCGGCGGCAGCGGCTCCTGTGCCGGCGGTTCGTCCTGCGGCTCGTCGTCCTGCGGGGGCAGCGGCTGCGGGGGCGGCTGCGGCGGGGGCAGCTGACAAGGGCCGCCGTCCGGCGCGCATCCCGCGCTGTCCGGCCGGTCCCGGGGCCGGCCGGACAGCGCGTGGCGGAGGCCCGCGGTGGATTCCGATTGAACAAGTGAACGTTGGGGTCCCCGGGGGGATGGAAACCACGTCAAGTTGGGTAAAAACGCTGTGAGTCGCTCGAAGTCCGTGATTCCCTCGCTGTTGAGAACATCCAGCCCTCGGACCGTGTGTGGACCCGAGCCGGCGATCCCCCACTCCCGTTGAATCCTTCTCCGGGGCGCCCCCGGCCCACCCGTCAAACCGTGTTTGCGGAGCCGACCCATGCTCACGACCCTGAAGACCTCCTACACCGACACGCGTGCGGCCGATCTGGCCTGGGCCCTGGGGCGCGAGCCGCTGCCCGCGCTCGCCGCTCTCGACCTCGAACTCGGCTCCGCCAAGCTCCAGTTGCGTCTGCTCGGCGCCTCCCACCAGGTGCTTCTGGAAGAGGAGGGCCGCAGCTGCTCCGAGACCGTCGCCTGCATGCCGGGCAGCAGCACGCCGCTGCCGCTGGGCGTCTCCAAGCGCGTCGGCGGCTGGGAGTACGAATTCGCCGCCCGCGTCGAGACGTTGTCGGACGGCTCCTTCGCCGGCCGCGCCCAGGAGCTGCTGGCGCTCGTCGCCGACCATCCCAACGGTCTCGCGGGGACGTTCCCCGGCTCCCCGTACGCCTTCACCGCGATGCTGGCGCAGCGCCACGAGGGACAGGTGCGCTGGCGCACCTGGCACGCCTACCCGCAGGAGGGGCAGCTGGTGGTCACCCGGACGCGGATCGGCGTTCGTATGCCCGCCTCGCTGTGATGCGCCGCCCGAGCGACCCAGGTGCACTCGTGTGGGTGACAGGCGGCGAAAGTTGTGTGACGTAGCGTTACGAACATGATCGATTCGCCCGTGACCGCGCCACCCAAGCGGGTGACGCGGCTGCCCGTGAGGCCGAGCGCGGTGCGGTATCCGGTCCTCGCCGTGGTCTTCGTCTGCGCCGCCTGCGGTCTGGTCTACGAACTGGAGCTGGTCGCGCTCGCCTCGTATCTGATCGGCGACTCGGTCACCCAGGCGTCCGTGGTGCTGTCCGTGATGGTCTTCGCCATGGGCGTCGGCTCGTTGCTGGCCAAGCAGCTGCGCTGCCACGCGGCGGTCGGCTTCGGCCTGGTGGAGGCCGGGCTCGCCCTGATCGGCGGCTGTTCCGCGCTGGTGCTGTACGCGGCGTTCGCCTGGCTCGGCGAGTCGCGGTACGTCCTGGTGGCGTTCTCCCTCGCCATCGGCGTCCTCATCGGAGCCGAGATCCCGCTGCTGATGTCGCTCATCCAGCGTGCGGAGTCGGCGCGTTCGCCCGGCGCACGGGAGAAGGACGACGCGGCCGGGACGGTCGCCGACCTCTTCGCCGCGGACTACGTCGGCGCGCTGGTCGGCGGCCTCGCCTTCCCGTTCCTGCTGCTGCCCTGGCTCGGCCAGCTCACCGGCGCGCTCGTCACCGGCGCGGTGAACGCGGTGGCGGGCGCCGGGCTCGTGCTGTGGCTGTTCCGGCGGGATCTGACCGCCCGCGCCCGGACGTTGCTGATCGCGGTGAACGTGACCGTGCTCGCCGTCCTCGCCACCGCGACCGTCCTCGTCGACGACTTCGAGTCGGCGGCGCGGCGCGCGGTGTACGGCGACAGCGTGCGGGTCGCCGTGCACACCCGGCAGCAGGAGGTCGTGGTGACGGGGGAGCGGGGCACACCGCCGGACCTCTTCCTCGACGGCCGCCTGCGGGTCGCCGGGCAGGACGAGCACCGCTACCACGAGGCGCTGGTGCACCCCGCGATGAACGGAGCCCACGCGCGCGTGCTGATCGTCGGCGGCGGGGACGGCCTCGCCGCGCGGGAGGTGCTGCGCTATCCGGGCGTCGAGGCGGTCACCGTCGTCGAACTCGACCCCGGAGTCGTCGACCTCGCCCGGACCGACCCCGAGCTCGCCGCGCTCAACCGGCAGGCGTTCCGGGACCCGCGCGTCCAGGTGGCGTACGCCGACGCCTTCCGCTGGCTGCGCGGGGCGGGCGCGTCCCACCGGTACGACGTGGTGATCTCGGACCTGCCCGATCCCGGCATCACCTCCAGCACCAAGCTGTACTCGGAGGAGTTCTACGGCCTGGTCGCCCGGGCCCTCGCGGACGGCGGACGGGTGGTCGTGCACGCCGGCTCCGCCTCGGCCCGCCCGCGGACGTACTGGACGGTGGAGGCCACCCTGCGGTCCGCCGGCTTCGCGACGAGGCCCTACGGAGCGAGCGGCCGGGCCGCCGGATTCGCCGCGGGGCCCGACCGGGCCGAGCGGGCGAGCACCGGTGAGCGGGGCCCGCGGGACTGGGGATTCCTCCTGGCGGCCCCGGGGCGGAGGCCGCCCCCGCTGGGGCTGGCGGCGGACGCTCCGGTGCTGCGGTCCCTCACGACAGGACGCCTGGTGACCGGTGCCCGGAGCACCGAGCGGACCCGGGACCCGGACGGCGCCGCGCTGCCGCCCTCGACGCTCGTCCACCCCCGCTACGACGGCTGACGGACAGAGGGGCGGGGGCCGGGGGGCACCTGTGACGGACAGAGGGGCGGGGGCCGGGGCGCACAAACAGGCGACGTCGGCGCCGGGGCTGAGTAGGCTCGGCTTCCATGGAGCATGAGGTGTTCGTTCCGGTTCCGGCCGAGGTCCTGCGCGCGACGCTGACGGACCCCGCACGGGTGGCGCGCTGCGTCCCCGGCCTCCAGCAGGACGCGGACGCGGACGCGGGCCCGCTCTCGGGCCGGCTGAAGGTCCGGGTCGGCGGCAACACCATCACCTATCGCGGCGCCCTGCGGCTGAGGGAGCGCGACGGCGCCTTCGTGGCCGAGGGCGAGGGAGCGGAGGCCCGCGGCAAGGGCACGGCGAAGCTGGTGCTGACGCTCGTGCTCACCCCGGTGGCCGAGGGCACGAAGCTCGCCTTCACCGGCACACTCGCCGCCGAGGGGCGTCTCGCGGACCAGTCGGAGGAGGTCTCGGCGTCGGCCGGCCGCCGCCTGATGGACCGTTTCGCCGAGTCCCTGGCAGCGGCCGCCGCCCGGACGGCCGAAGCCGACGCCTCCGTGCTGGACGCGGCCACCGACGCGGCCACCGACGAGACCATCCACGAGACGCCGGACGGGATCGCGGAGAGCACTCCCGAGGACGGCGCCGCCGCGGTGGCGCCGGACGGCGAGGCGGACAGCGACAGCGACGGCGTCGACGACGGTGTCGAGGAACCCGGTCGTCCGTCCGTCTTCGACACTCCGGTCCCGCCGCCCTCGCTCGACCCCCGGCTCGACGAGGAGTTCGGCGAGACCCCGGTGGAGCTGCCCGCCGAAACCCCGGCCGTCGAAGCCGCGCACGCCCGTCGGACGATGATCGGACGGAGCGCCGAGGAGGTCGACCACGCGCCGCCGCGCGGCCGGTATGCCCCCGTGCCCGCCCCGGACGCCGGCGGTTCGGGAGCCACCCTGCGGTGGATCGCCCCCGCCGCCGCCCTCGCCCTCGCCTCCGCGGTCGTCGTCGGCCGTGCCCTGCGCCGCCGACGCTGACACCCCGTTAGGGTCGGGGGCGTGAGCGAGCAGACGCGACTGACGGCGGGCGACGCCGAGTTGACCATCAGCCCCGACAACGGCTGCCGGATCGAGAGCCTGCGCATCGGCGGCCACGAGCTGCTGCGCCAGGGCGAGCGGTACGGCTGCTTCCCCATGGTGCCCTGGTGCGGGCGCACGGCCGACGGACGCTTCCGGAACGGCGGGACCACCCACCAGCTGCCCCTCAACGCGGCCCCGCACGCCATCCACGGCACCGGCCGCGACGCCGCGTGGAAGACCGCCCGGGCCGGCGAGCGCGAGGCGGCCTTCACGTACGACCTCACCGAGCCCTGGCCGTACGCGGGGCGCGTCACCCAGCTCTTCGAGCTGACCGAGGACGCGCTCACCCTCACCCTCGGCGTCGAGGCCACCGACGACTCCTTCCCGGCCCAGGCCGGCTGGCACCCCTGGTTCCGCCGGAACCTCGGCGACGGCGGCCAGGACGTGCGGGTCGACTTCACCGCCGACTGGCAGGAGGAGCGGGGCCCGGACCACCTCCCGACCGGCCGCCGGATCGGCCCGACGCCCGGCCCGTGGGACGACTGCTTCGGCATGCCCGAGGGTGTCGACGTCACGCTGACCTGGCCGGAGCAGCTGGAGCTGAAGGTGACCAGCCGGGCCGCGTGGGTCGTCCTCTACGACGAGCAGCCGGAGGCGGTGTGCGTGGAACCGCAGTCCGGTCCGCCGAACGGACTCAACACCCTTCCGCGCCTGGTGACCCCCATCGATCCGCTGGAGATCGCGGCCACCTGGACCTGGCGGCGGCTCTGACGGGACACCCCCTAGGGTCGCGTCCGGAAAGTCGCGCCTGCCCTGCGGGCGGACGCCGCTCCTTTCCGGACACGCCCTAAGCTGCTGACCATGACTGACGTACGCGCTGAGCTGCTCCAGCAGATCAAGGACAAGGCCGTGGTGCACGGCAAGGTGACCCTCTCGTCGGGTCTGGAAGCCGACTACTACATCGACCTGCGCCGGATCACGCTGGACGGCGAGGCCGCGCCGCTCGTCGGTCAGGTCATGCTGGACCTGACCGCCGACCTGGACTTCGACTGCGTGGGCGGCCTCACCCTGGGCGCCGACCCGGTCGCGACGTCGATGCTGCACGCCTCGGCCGCCCGTGGGCAGCGGCTCGACGCCTTCGTCGTCCGCAAGGCGCAGAAGGCGCACGGCATGCAGCGCCGTATCGAGGGCACGGACGTCAAGGGCAAGCGCTGCCTCGTCGTCGAGGACACCTCGACGACCGGCGGCTCGCCGCTGACGGCTGTCGAGGCGGTGCGCGAGGCGGGTGGCGAGGTCGTGGCCGTCGCGACGATCGTGGACCGCGGTGCGGCCGAGGCGATCGCCGGCGCGGGGCTGCCCTACCTCACCGGCTACCAGCTGGCGGACCTGGATCTGGCCTGACCGACGCGAAGTCGTGACGTAGGGTCCGCGGCACCGGCCGAGCGGGTCTGACCTGCGGCTTTCAGGAGGGGCGGAGTGTTTCACGTGAAACGCTCCGCCCCTTCGTCATGGTGTCCGTACAAGAGTCTGGAAAGATGGGCCCCGACGATGACGTCGCCCCAGGTCAGGGTCAAGCAACGCACATACCGCACATCACAAGGAGCGGACGAATGCCCATCGCAACCCCCGAGGTCTACAACGAGATGCTCGACCGGGCGAAGGCAGGCAAGTTCGCCTACCCGGCCATCAACGTGACTTCGTCCCAGACCCTGCACGCTGCGCTGCGCGGCTTCGCGGAGGCCGAGAGCGACGGCATCATCCAGATCTCGACCGGTGGAGCCGAGTTCCTGGGCGGCCAGCACAACAAGGACATGGTCACGGGCGCCGTTGCCCTGGCCGAGTTCGCGCACATCGTCGCCGCGAAGTACGACATCACGGTGGCTCTGCACACCGACCACTGCCCGAAGGACAAGCTGGACGGCTACGTCCGTCCGCTGCTCGACATCTCCGCCGAGCGCGTCAAGGCCGGCCGCAACCCGCTGTTCCAGTCCCACATGTGGGACGGCTCCGCCGAGACCCTCGCGGACAACCTGGCCATCGGCCAGGAGCTGCTCGCCAAGGCCGTCGCGGCGAAGATCATCCTCGAGGTCGAGATCACCCCGACCGGTGGCGAGGAGGACGGCGTCACGCACGAGATCAACGACGAGCTGTACACCACGGTCGACGACGCGATCCGCACCGCCGAGGCCCTGGGCCTGGGCGAGAAGGGCCGCTACCTGCTCGCCGCCTCCTTCGGCAACGTGCACGGCGTCTACAAGCCGGGCAACGTCGTGCTCCGTCCCGAGCTGCTCAAGGACCTGCAGGCGGGCGTCGCCGAGAAGTACGGCAAGGCCTCCCCGTTCGACTTCGTCTTCCACGGCGGCTCCGGCTCCACCGCCGAGGAGATCGCCACCGCGCTGGAGAACGGCGTCGTGAAGATGAACCTGGACACCGACACCCAGTACGCCTTCACGCGTCCGGTCGCGGACCACATGTTCAAGAACTACGACGGCGTCCTGAAGGTCGACGGCGAGGTCGGCAAGAAGTCGACCTACGACCCGCGCACCTGGGGCAAGCTGGCCGAGGCGGGCATGGCCCAGCGCGTGACCGAGGCGTGCGCGGCGCTGCGCTCGACCGGCACGAAGATCAAGTAGTTCGAGGCTCCATTCCGAGACCGTGTCCCGGGGGCCCGGTGCGACCGCTTCGGCGGCCGTGCCGGGCCCTCGGCATGTGAAGGGCTGCGCGTGACGACGTACGCATACGACTTCGACCGGGTGATCGACCGCCGTGGCACCTGGTCGGTCCAGTGGGACGGCATAGCGGACCGCTTCGGCGTCGGCGACCTGCTCCCGTTCACGATCTCCGACATGGACTTCGCCTCCCCGCCGGAGGTCCTGGCGGCGCTGCGCGAGCGCGTGGAGCACGGTGTGTTCGGCTACACCGACTGGCGGCTCGGGGAGTTCCGGGAGGCGGTCCGCCACTGGTACGCGAGCCGGTACGCGACCGAGCTCGACGTCGAGACGCTGGTCTACGCGCCCTCCGTACTGAACCAGCTCTCCCAACTGCTCCGGATGTGGACCGAGCCGGGCGACGGGGTCGTCGTGCACACCCCGACGTACGACGGGTTCCGCAAGGCCGTCACCGGGCTCGGGCGGGAGCTGCGGGGCGTGCCGATCGGGGACACCGAGGCCCTGGAGCGTGAGCTGGCGCGCCCGGACTCGCGGATGCTGCTGCTCTGCTCACCCCACAACCCGACCGGGCGGGTGTGGCGGGAGCACGAGCTGGCGCACTTCGCGCGGCTCGCCGAACGGCACGGCGTGGCCGTCGTGAGCGACGAGATCCACG
This sequence comes from Streptomyces sp. NPDC048338, assembly GCF_043201055.1. Taxonomy (NCBI): domain Bacteria; kingdom Bacillati; phylum Actinomycetota; class Actinomycetes; order Kitasatosporales; family Streptomycetaceae; genus Streptomyces; species Streptomyces sp. NPDC048338. The sequence goes on along the minus strand of NZ_JBICYQ010000003.1, from coordinate 294,509 downwards.
CGGACATGGTCGCGGACGGCCACCGGCACCTGCCCTGGACCCGGTTCGCCGCCGCGGGGCGGGGCCGGCGGTGGGCGGTGGTCACCTCGGGAACGAAGTCCTTCAACTTCCCCGCGCTGAGTGGCTCGTACGGGATCATCGGCGACCCCGACGAGCGCCTGGCGTTCATCCGGCGCATGGAGACCGGGGAGGGCCTCGCGTCGCCGGCGGTGCTCTCGCTGACCGCCCACATCGCCGCGTACCGGCAGGGCGGAGCGTGGCTCGACGACCTGCGGTCCTATGTGGCGGGCACGATGCGCATGCTCGCGGAGCGCCTGCGGGAGGGGCTTCCGGAGGTGGAGTGGACGCCTCCGGAGGCGGGCTATCTGGCCTGGATCGACCTGCGCCCCCTCGGTGTCGACGACAGCGCGCTCCAGCGGGAGCTGGTGGAGACCGAGAAGGTCGCGATCATGCCGGGCGGGGTGTACGGCACGCCGGGGTTCGTCCGGCTGAACGTGGGCTGCCCGCGCGAGAAGGCGGAGCGGGGCGTGGACGCGCTGGTGCGGGCGGCGACGAGGCTGCGGACCGGCTGAGCGGAGCGTCCTCCGGCCGGGCGTGACGACGCGCCCGGCCGCGCCGGAGGATGCCGGGGCGGTCCGCGCCCGCGGTGGGGACCGGTCCCGCGGCCCTCGTCCGGTCGGCAGGCGTGGGCGGCGCGATCGCGGGACGATGCAAAGCATGGACATCAGGCTCGCCACGGGAACGGGACGGTGGATCGTCTTCACGACCGTGCTGGGGTCCGGGATGGCCCTGCTCGACTCCACCGTGGTCAACGTGGCCCTGCCCCACATCGGCGAGGACCTGGGAGCCGACCTGGCGGACCTGCAGTGGACCGTCAACGCCTACATGCTCACCCTGGCCGGGCTGATCCTGCTCGGCGGAGCGCTGGGGGACCGCTACGGACGGCGGAAGGTGTTCGTCGTCGGTGTGGTGTGGTTCGCGCTCGCCTCGCTGCTGTGCGGGCTCGCCCCGAACGCGGGCGTGCTGATCGCTGCCCGGGCCCTCCAGGGCGTGGGCGGAGCGCTGCTGACACCGGGGTCGCTCGCGCTGATCCAGGCCAGCTTCCATCCCGACGACCGGGCGCGGGCGGTCGGCCTCTGGTCCGGCTTCGGCGGCGTGGGCGCGGCGGTCGGCCCCTTCGTCGGCGGCTGGCTGGTCGACGGGCCCGGCTGGCGCTGGGTGTTCCTCCTGAACGTGCCCCTGGCCGCGCTGTGCGTACCGGTCGCGCTGCGGCACGTCCCCGAATCGCGGGACGAGAGCGCCCACGGCCGCTTCGACGTCCTCGGGGCCGTCCTGGGCGCCTCGGGCCTGGCGCTGGTCACCTACGCGCTGATCGGCGCGGCGTGGTGGGCGGCCGTCGCGGGGGTGGCGGTGGGCGCCCTCTTCGTCCTCGTGGAGCGCCGGCGGGGCGAGGAGGCGATGGCGCCGCCGTCGATCTTCGCGTCCCGGCAGTTCACGTCGGTCAACCTGGTGACGCTCTGCGTGTACGCGGCGTTCGGCGGCTTCTTCTTCCTGGCCGCGCTCCAGCTCCAGGTGGTGTCCGGCTACTCGGCGCTCGGGGCGGGGACGGCGCTGCTCCCCACGACGGTGCTGATGCTGCTGCTCTCCGCGCGGTCGGGCGAGCTGGGGGAGCGGATCGGGCCCCGGATCCCGCTGACCGTGGGGCCGCTGCTGTGCGCGGCGGGGATGCTGCTGATGCTGCGGGTCGGCGAGGACCCCTCGTACGTCCTGGACGTGCTGCCGGCGCTGCTGGTCCTCGGTCTGGGGATGACCACGCTGGTGGCGCCGCTGACCGCCACCGTGCTGGCGTCGGTGGACGTGGCCCGGGCGGGTCTGGCGAGCGGGATCAACAACGCGGCGGCGCGGGCGGCGGGTCTCCTCGCGGTGGCGGCGCTGCCGCTGCTGGCGGGGATGGGCCCCGAGGCGTACAAGTCGGCGGCCGAGTTCGGGGAGACGTTCCGGCGGGCGATGCCGATGTGCGCGGCGGTGCTGGTGGCGGGAGCGGTGCTGGCCTGGACGCTGGTCCGGTCGCCGGAGCGCGCGGAGGAGGCGCGCTGCCACCCCGAGTGCAAGGTCCACTGCGGGGTGACCTCGCCGCCGCTGGATCCGGGCGCGCGGGGGGAGTCCGCCCCGCCCTCTGCTCCGGAGGCGCACGGGGAGACGTGACATCCGCCCCGGCCCGGCGGGGCCCGCACCCCGTCCGGCGGACATGCCGGTGCGGCGCTGCGGCAGACTGGGGCCATGGCCATCCACGAGAACCTGCTGGGGGGACCGCCCCCCACCCACCTGCCCGACGATCCCGAGCCGCGCGAGCTGCTCGCGAACGGCGTGGCGCCGGCGGACGTCGCCGCGAAGTACCCGACCTCCTCGCTGGCCTGGGCCCAGCTCGCCGACGAGGCGTACGAGGGCGGCCGGGTCGTCGAGTCGTACGCCTACGCCCGCACCGGCTACCACCGGGGCCTGGACGCGCTGCGCCGCAGCGGCTGGAAGGGCCACGGCCCGGTGCCGTGGGAGCACGAGCCGAACCGGGGCTTCCTGCGGGCGCTGCACGCGCTGGCGCGCGCGGCCGGCGACATCGGTGAGAAGGACGAGTACGAGCGCTGCTCGACCTTCCTGCGCGACTCCTCCCAGACGGCGGCCGACACCCTCGGCTGATGTCCGGTCCCACCCCGGGGTCGCTGTCCGTCCCCGGGGTGACACGCCCTGTTCATGTGCGCAGGAGCGGATCGGGCCGGAGTCCGGGAGTCGTTCGAAGCCGTTCGAAGAGGCGGTTACGATCCTTCGGACCGCAGTAACGAGCGCCGGTCCGGAGGCCCCGCTCTCCCCGCACCGGCCCACGCAGGGGGAGTCCGATCTTGGGCAAGCGTGCCGCCGTCCCCGCGGGACGGCGACGAACACCGAAGCGCGGCCGTAGACGCTCCCGGCGGGGTGCCGTGGCCCGCCTCGCGCTGCCGGCCCTCGCGCTGGCGGCGGTCTCGCTCGGCGGGGGCGCGGCTCTCGCGCACTACCGCGGAGACACCGGCCAGGACCCGGTCACCGCGGCGGAGGCACCGGCCCCCGTGCCCGACCCGACGACGGCGACCCCGAGCCCCCGGGCCACCACGCGCGCCGCGACGCCGAAGGCGACCGTGAAGCCGACGCCGAAGCCCACACCGAAGAAGAAGACGGGGGTGCCCGCCTCGGGCGCCGGTACCTTCAGCACCGCCCGGTCCTCCGGCGCCGCCGTCGGCACCGGGGGGTCCCTGCGCCGCTACCGCGTCCAGGTCGAGGACGGCATCGACCTCTCCGCCCGCGACGCGGCCGCCGAGATCCAGCAGATCCTGGCCCATCCGCGCGGCTGGGCGGCCCACGGCCGGGGCCGCTTCCAGCTGGTCGACGAGAACGAGGACTTCGTCATCCGGATCGCCACGCCCGCCACCGCCGACCGGCTCTGCCTCGCCGGCGGGCTGAACACCCACGGCGAACTGAACTGCGAGACGACCTCGGGCGTCGTGGTGAACCTCCGGCGCTGGATGCTGGGCTCGCCGACCTTCGCCGGGACGCCCGCGGAGTACCGCCACCTGATCATCAACCATGAGGTCGGCCACGAGATCGGCATCCGGCAGCACATGGGCTGCCCCGGTTCCGGGAAGCTCGCTCCGGTGATGATGCAGCAGATCAAGGGCCTGAACGGCTGCCGATCGAACGCGTATCCGTATGACGAAGACGGGAGCTACATCACCGGCCCGATCGTGTCATGATGCGCGTGGGACCGCGTGCGACGTGGCACACGGCCCCGAGGGGACCGGGGCTCCACTTGCCAATCGGAAGGAGCGGACCGCTACCCGGTAGTTCGTATCGAGGAGACAGCGATGTCCACCTTCCCCGATGCCTCCGGAGCCGGTTCGGTCGATGACCCGAACCTCGACTTCGCGGGCACCACGCCGTACGAGGACTACGTCCAGGCGGACGTTCTCACCCACCTCCAGCACCTGCGCTCCGACGACCCGGGCGAGATGGTCTTCCTGGTCACCACCCAGGTCATGGAGCTGTGGTTCACCGTCATCGTCCACGAGTGGGAGACCGCGAGCCGCGCGCTGCGCGAGGACCGCATCCCGGTGGCGATGGACGCGCTGAAGCGCTCCGTGCGCGAGCTGGAGGCCCTGAACCAGTCCTGGCGCCCGCTCGCCCAGCTGACCCCGGCGCAGTTCAACGCCTACCGCGCCGCCCTCGGCGAGGGCTCCGGCTTCCAGTCGGCGATGTACCGGCGGATGGAGTTCCTGCTCGGCGAGAAGTCCGCGTCGATGCTGGTCCCGCACCGCGGCGCGCCCCGGGTCCACGCGGAGCTGGAGAAGGCCCTGCACGAGCCCAGCCTGTACGACGAGGTGCTCCGGCTGCTCCACCGGCGCGGCCTGCCGGTGCCCGAGGCCGTCCTCGGCCGTGACCTGGCGAAGAAGTACGAGCCGTCGCCCGAGGTCGAACTGGTCTGGGCCGGGATCTACGCCGACACCGACCAGAACGGCGAACTCGTCCGGCTGGGCGAGGCGTTGAGCGACGTCGCCGAGCTCGTCTGGCGCTGGCGCAACGACCACCTCGTCGCCACCCGGCGGGCCATGGGCTCCAAGACGGGCACCGGCGGCTCGGCCGGCGTGGCCTGGCTAGAGAAGCGGGCGCAGAAGAACGTCTTCCCCGAGCTGTGGACGGCGCGCAGCCATGTCTGAGGTCTGGCGCGAGAACGCGCTGCTGCGTGACGCCGACGACCCGCTGGGCAAGCTGCGCGAGCGGTTCACCCTGGACGACGCGGTCTACCTCGACGGGAACTCGCTGGGCGCCCTGCCCGCGCACGTGCCCGCCCGGATGGCCGACGTCATCACCCGCGAGTGGGGGCGGCTGCGCATCCGCTCCTGGGACGAGTCCGGCTGGTGGACCGCGCCCGAGCGGATCGGCGACCGGATCGCCCCGCTCGTCGGCGCCGCCCCGGGCCGGATCGTGGTCGGCGACTCGACCAGCGTGAACGTCTTCAAGGCCGTGGTGGCCGCCGCCCGGCTCGCGGGCGACGGACGCGACGAGATACTCGTCGACGCGACGACGTTCCCCACCGACGGCTACATCGCCGCGTCCGCGGCGCGGATGACGGGCCGCCGGATCGTGCCCGTCACGCCGGCCGAGGTCCCCGAGGCCGTCGGGCCGCGCACGGCCGCCGCGCTGGTCAACCACGTCGACTACCGCACCGGCCGGCTGCACGACCTGCCCGGCATCACGGCGGCGGTCCGCGCGGCGGGCGCGCTCGCGATCTGGGACCTGTGCCACAGCGCCGGCGCCCTGCCGGTCGGGCTGGACGAGCACGGGGTCGACCTGGCCGTCGGCTGCACGTACAAGTACCTCAACGGCGGCCCCGGTTCGCCCGCGTACCTGTACGTCGCCGAGCGGCACCAGGCCGCCTTCGACTCCCCGCTGCCCGGCTGGAACTCGCACGCCGACCCCTTCGGCATGACCGCCGGGTACGAGGCCGCCGACGGCGCGCCGCGCGGCCGGGTGGGGACCCCCGACATCCTCTCCATGCTGGCGCTCGAATCGGCGCTCGACGTGTGGGACGGCGTCGCGGTCGAGGACGTCCGGGCCAAGTCCCTGGCCCTGACGGACTTCTTCCTGGAATGCGTCCGGGCGTACGCGCCGGCCGGCCGGGTGGAGTCGCTGACCCCCGAGGCGCATGCCGAGCGCGGCAGCCAGGTGGCGCTGCGCTGTGCCGAGGCGCCCGCCGTCATGGCGGAGTTGATCCGGCGCGGGGTGGTGGGCGACCTCCGTCGTCCGGACGTGCTCCGGTTCGGCTTCACCCCGCTCTACGTGGGCTTCGCCGACGCCGAGCGGGCCGCCCGGACCCTGGCCGAGGTGCTCGCGGAGATCCCCGCGAGCACGGCCGGAGGGTCCACTTCCGCCTGAGGCCGTACGGTCCGGTGATCACCTGACCTGCGGGGCCCCCACTCCTGGTACGGTCCCCGCAGGTCAGGTCGATTCGGCCCCGTACCCGAGAGGTGGGAACAGCATGCCCGACCCCGCCGCGCGCGACGCCGCCGAAGAGGCATCGGCCTTCTCGCACCCGGCCGTCGCCCCGGACGCCTCCGCCGCCTATGGCGAACACCCCGACCAGGTCGTCGACTTCTACGCCCCGCGGGACGGCGCTCGGCAGGCCCCGCTGGTCGTCGCCCTGCACGGCGGCGCCTGGCGGGCGCCCTACGACCGGCAGCACCTGACTCCCTTCGTGGACTTCCTCGCGCGCCGCGGCTTCGCCGTCGCCAGCGTCGAGTACCGGCGGGGCGGCTCCATCCCGCGGCAGGGCGGTACCGGCCCGGTCGCCGGGCGGTGGCCCGAGACCCTCGACGACGTGGCCGCCGCACTGGACGCCGTGCCGCGTCTCGCCGGGGAGCACCTGCCGCAGGCCGACGCCCGCCGCATCGTGCTCACCGGCCACTCGGCGGGCGGCCACCTCGCGCTGTGGGCCGCGGCCCGGCACGTCCTTCCCCCCGACTCGCCGTGGCGGCTCGCCGCCCCGCCGCCGCTGCGCGGGGTGGTCGCGCTGGCCCCGATCGCGCACTTCGACCGGGCCGTGGAGCTCGGGGTGTGCGGCGGCGCCGTCACCGAGTTCCTCGGCGGCGAGGGCGAGTTCGACGTCCGTGCGCGGCACGCCGACCCGGCGCTGCTGCTGCCGACCGGGATCGCGACCGCGGTCGTCCAGGGGCGCGAGGACGTCGTCGTCCCGCAGGCCGTCGCGCAGGCCTACGCCGAGGCGGCGGCCAAGGCCGGCGAGGCCGTCGGCTTCACCCTGCTGGAGGACGTGGGCCACTTCCCGCTGATCGACCCGTCCGCGGACGCGTGCGCGGTGGTGGCGGAGGAGATCGCCCAGCTGGCCTGGTGAACGGAGCCCCCGGGGTCGCCGCGGCCGGTGATCCTCCCGGTGGAGACGTCCGGCCGCACCCCGGCGACCGGCCGCGCCGTCGCGCGCCCGCCGGTCCGGCCCGTCCCCGGCGGGCCACTGGCCGCACCCCGGCGCCCCGGTCCTGATCAGCGACGTAGTACCTGGGACGGACGCGGAAGGATCCCCATTCATGGGGACGACCCCGTCCGTGCCCTCCCCGTACCTTGGCGTACGTGACCCAGACCTCCGAGCAGAGCCGCAGCCCCGAGTTCCGCCTGGCCCAGGGCGCGCTCTCCGGGCTGCGCCAGGACCTCTTCCACGACGCCTTCGCCTACCGCCCGATGCCGCCGATGGCGGTCGACGGGCCGATCACGCGGCGCCTGCCCCGGCGGATACGCCCCCACATGGCGTGGACACCGCACGTGGTGGTCGCCGGCTGCGCCTTCCTCGTCTTCCTGATCGGCGCCTCCGTCGTGCACGGCTCGGCCCCGCCGGTGCTGGCGCTGTACTCCTTCGGGCCCGCCGTGATCGTGCTGCTCACCCTCGTGCGCCCGGTGCTCGCCTTCTGGGCCTCGCTGCTCTCCACCCCCTTCCTCGGCTTTCTCGGCAGTTACGGGGACGGCTGGCCCTGGAGCCCGAACTCCTTCGCCGCGCACCTCGTCGTCCTCACGGTCGTCGCCGCCCGCACCCGGCCGCGCACCGCGGGCTGGATGTGGCTGCTGACCGCGGGGTACGCGGTCCTCGCCGAGGTCTTCCTCGGCGTCGGCCACACCACCGACGGCCCCCCGCTGCTGTTCTGCGCCGCGCTCTCGCTGCTCGTGGTGACCGTCCTCCAGGTCCGCCGGCAGGCCGCCCGCGAGGTCACCGCCCAGCAGTCCGTGACCGCCGTCGAACGCTCCCGCCGCACGCTGCTCGAAGAGCGCACCACGATCGCCCGCGAGCTGCACGACGTCGTCGCCCACCACATGTCGGTGGTCGCGATCCAGGCGGAGGCCGCCCCCTACCGGGTCGAGAACCCGCCGCCGGAGCTGGAGCAGGCGTTCGCCACCATCCGCGAGAACGCGGTCGCGGCCCTGACCGAACTCCGTCGCGTCCTCGGTGTCGTACGGGCGGAGGACTACGAGGCCCCCGACGCTCCGCAGCCCACCCTCGCCGAGCTCGAAGGGCTGGTCGCCAACGTCCGGGAGGCCGGTCTCGCCGTCGAGAAGACGGTGACCGGCGCGGTGCGGGAGCTGCCGCAGGGCGTCGAGCTCTCCGCGTACCGGATCATCCAGGAGGCGCTGAGCAACGTGCTGCGGCACGCGCCCGGCGCGGAGGCGAAGGTCGAGGTCAGCTACGTGCTCGGCGGCCTGGGCCTGCGGATCGTGAACGGTCCGGCGCGCGGGCTGGTCAAGCCGTCGCCGGGCGCCGGGCACGGCATCACGGGCATGCGCGAGCGGGTGGGCATGCTGAGCGGCGAGATGACGGCCGAGACGACGGCCGACGGCGGCTACGAAGTGACGGCGTTCATCCCCGTGGCGCGTGAGGAGGCGGCGGAATGACGATCAAGGTGCTGATCGTCGACGACCAGATGATGGTCCGCGAGGGTTTCTCGGTCCTGCTCGGCGCGATGCCGGACATCGAGGTCGTCGGCGAGGCGGTCAACGGACGCGAGGCCGTCGCGCAGGTCGCGGCGCTGCGTCCGGACGTGGTCCTGATGGACATCCGGATGCCCGAGCTGAACGGCATCGAGGCGACGCGCGAGATCGTCGCGGCGGACGCCGACGCCAAGGTGCTGGTCCTGACGACCTTCGACCTCGACGAGTACGTGTACCAGGCGCTGCGCGCCGGTGCCTCGGGCTTCCTGCTGAAGGACGCCTCCGCGCGGCAACTGGCCGACGGGGTCCGGGTGGTGGCGGCCGGCGAGGCCCTGCTGGCGCCGACGGTGACCAAGCGGCTGATCACCGAGTTCGCCAAGGCGGCGGAGTCGCCGCGGGCACCGGCGCTCGCCCAGGTCGGGGACCTGACCGAGCGGGAGACGGAGGTGCTGGTGCTGATCGCCCAGGGCCTGTCGAACGCGGAGATCGCCGACCACCTGGTGGTCGCCGAGTCGACGATCAAGACGCATGTGAGCCGGATCCTGGTGAAGCTGGGGCTGCGGGACCGGACGCAGGCCGCGGTCTTCGCGTACGAGGCGAGGCTGGTGCAGGTCGGCGGGTAGCGTCCGGTCATGGACGCTGCACCCGAGGACCTCTTCGCCCCCGAATCGCCCGGTTTCATCGCCGACCCCTATCCCGCGTACGCCGCGCTGCGGGCCGGGGGTCGCGCGCACTGGAACGCGCCGACCCGGCAATGGCTGATCCCGCACCACGAGGACGTGTCGGCGCTGCTGCGCGACCGCCGGCTCGGCCGGACGTACCTGCACCGCTTCACGCACGAGGAGTTCGGCCGCCAGGCGCCCCCGGCGGCGCACGAGCCGTTCCACACCCTCAACGACCACGGTCTGCTCGACCTGGAGGCGCCGGACCACACCCGGATCCGGCGGCTGGTCTCGAAGGCGTTCACCCCGCGGACGGTGGAGCGGCTGGAGCCGACCGTGCGCGCACTCGCCGCCGGTCTGGTCGACGGCCTGGTGGAGCGCGGCGGCGGCGACCTCCTCGCGGACGTGGCGGAGCCGCTGCCGGTCGCGGTGATCGCGGAGATGCTGGGGATCCCGGAGGAGGACGAGGAGCGGGCGCGGCTGCGGCCGTGGTCGGCCGACATCTGCGGGATGTTCGAGCTGAACCCCTCGGAGGACACGGCCCGCCGGGCGGTGACCGCGTCGGTGGAGTTCTCCGACTACCTGCGGGAGCTGATCGCGCGCCGGCGCAAGGCGCCCGGCGAGGACCTGATCTCGGCCCTGGTGGGGGTGGAGGAGCTCACCGAGCAGGAGATGGTCTCGACCTGCGTGCTGCTGCTCAACGCGGGCCACGAGGCGACGGTCAACACCACGGTCAACGGCTGGTGGACGCTGCTGCGCCATCCCGAGCAGCTGGCCGCGCTGCGGGCGGACCCGGACCGGCTGCTGTCCACGGCCGTGGAGGAGATCCTGCGGTACGACACCCCGCTGCAGATGTTCGAGCGCTGGGTCCTCGACGACATCGAGGTCGGCGGCCGGCTCATCCCCCGCGGCTCCGAGGTCGCCCTGCTCTTCGGCTCGGCCAACCGCGACCCGGCCCGCTTCGGGCCGACGGCCGACACCCTGGACCTGGCCCGGGCCGACAACCCGCACCTCACCTTCGGCGCCGGCATCCACTACTGCCTCGGCGCCCCGCTGGCCCGCCTGGAGCTCACGACGGTCTTCGAGGCGCTGCTGCGCAAGGCACCGGGCCTCCGGCTCGCCGCCGAGCCGCGCTGGAAGCCGGGCTACGTCATCCGGGGCGTGGAGGAGCTGCTCGTGACGGTGTGAGGGGCCGGGGGAGGCGGACGGGGCCGGGCATGGGCGGCGCCCGCGGCGGGATCGACCCGGGAACGACCGGACCCCCGTCCTCCCCCCGCCCCCGACCTCTCGCCCCCGACCGCTCAGCCGGCGAGGTCGCGGCGGCGCAGCGCCGCCAGGCCCGCCGTCGTCAGCGCCGCGGCGAGGACGGTCAGGGTCAGGACCGGGGACCACGTCATCTCCGGGCCGGGGAGCTTCGGCAGGTGACCGAAGGGCGACAGGTCCAGGGCCCACGAGGGGAGGTCCAGTGCCGGACCGATCCAGCCCAGGGCCAGCGCCGCCCCGGCCGCGCCCCACGCCGCGCTCGCCGCCTTCGGCACGGCGCCCCACAGCAGGACCGCCAGCCCGGCGAGGGTCCAGACGGCCGGGAGCTGCACCAGCGACGCGCCCAGGATCGGACCGAGGTCCCGCCCGTACGAGAGGTACAGGCCGAGGCCGCCGAGCAGCAGGATCAGCGCCGCGCCGCCGAACGCGATCACCAGGTGCCCGGCCGCCCAGCGCAGCCGCCCGACCGCGTTCGCCAGGATCGGCTCGCCCCGCCCCGACGTCTCCTCGCCGTGCAGCCGCAGCACCGACCCCACCGCGTACAGCGCCGCGAGCATCCCGAAGAGGCCGACCATCGTGGCGAGGAACGCGTCCGTCAGGCCGCTCTGCCCGCCCATCCGCTCGAAGATCTCCCGGGCCCGCTCGTTGTCGCCGACGATGTCGGCCGCGCCCTCGACCATGCCGCCGAAGACGATCCCGCCGAGGAGGAAGCCGAGGGACCAGCCGAGGACGGTGCCGCGCTGGAGCCGCACGGCGAGCGCGCCCGTCGTGCCGAGCCGGCCCAGAGCCGGGCCCGGCCGGGAGGGCAGGAAGCTCATCCCGACGTCGCGCCGCTCGGTCAGCCCGTAGGCCAGGGCGGTCTGCACGAGCACGGCGACGGCGATCAGCCCCGGCACCCACCAGCGCACTCCGGCGAAGGCGCGGACGTGCTCGGCCCAGCCGATCGGCGACAGCCAGGTCAGGACGGAACCGCCGTCGGCCCGGCCGGCGTCCCCCGCCGCCCGCAGCACGAAGGCGAGCCCGAGGACGGCGGACGTCAGCCCCCTGGCGAGCCGGGCGCTCTCGGTCAGCTGGGCGGCGATCGCCGCCGTCGTCGCGAAGAGCATCCCGGTCCCGCCGATCGCGAGGCCGAGCGCGAGCGCCCCGCCCGTGCCCTGCCCTGCGAGGGACACGGTGACGAGGAGGGCGAGGGCCGTGTTGGCGGCCAGCGCGGCCAGCAGCGCGGCCGTCAGCGGGGCTCGGCGTCCCACCATCCCGGCGGAGAGCATCTCCTGACGGCCCGTCTCCTCCTCCTCGCGGGTGTGCCGGACGACGATGACCAGGCTCATCACGCCGGCGAGCACGGCCGCGAAGGTGCCGAACCGCCAGGCGACGAGGGCGCCGAGCGAGTCGCCGAAGACGGGCCCGTACAGCGAGCGCATCGAGCTGTTGGCGTTCATCGAGGCGGCCAGTTCGGCGCGCTGGGCCGCGGTGCCGTAGAGCCCCTCCAGCGATCCGGAGCCGCTCGCCACGAGGCCGCCGACGACCAGTACCCACAGCGGCGTCATCAGCCGGTCGCGGCGCAGCGCGAGCCGGGTCAGGGTGCCGGTCCCGGTCAGCGGGACCGCGCGTGCGCTCATCGGGCGCTCACCCCCGCGTCGGACGCGGCGGCGCCCTCGGTGGCGGCGTCCGCGGCGTAGTGCCGGAGGAAGAGCTGCTCCAGGGTCGGCGGCGTGCTGGTGAGCGAGCGGACCCCGGCGGCGGTGAGGGCGCGCAGCACGGCGTCGAGTCCGTCGGTGTCGACCTGGAGCCGGACGCGGTGGCCCCGGACGTCGAGGTCGTGCACGCCGGGGAGGGCCGCGAGCCCCTCGGGTGTGCCGGCGAGTTCGGCCGAGACGCTCGTGCGGGTGAGATGGCGCAGTTCCGCCAGCGATCCGGTCTCCACCGTCCGGCCCCTGCGGATGATGCTGACCCGGTCACAGAGGCTCTCGACCTCGCTCAGGAGGTGCGAGGACAGCAGGACGGTCCGCCCCCGGTCGCGCGCCTCGGAGACGCAGCTCTGGAAGACCTCCTCCATCAGCGGGTCGAGGCCGCTGGTGGGCTCGTCGAGGACGAGGAGGTCGACGTCGGAGGCGAACGCGGCGACCAGGGCGACCTTCTGGCGGTTGCCCTTGGAGTAGGTCCGCCCCTTCTTCGTCGGGTCGAGCTCGAAGCGCTCGGTCAGCTCGGCCCGCCGGGCCGGGTCCAGCCCGCCCCGGAGCCTGCCGAAGAGGTCGATGACCTCGCCCCCGGACAGGTTCCGCCAGAGCGTCACGTCACCGGGGACGTAGGCGATGCGGCGGTGCAGGGCGACCGCGTCGTGCCAGGGGTCCCCGCCGAGGACCTGGGCGGCGCCGGAGTCGGGGCGCAGCAGGCCGAGGAGGACGCGGATGGCGGTGGACTTCCCGGCGCCGTTCGGACCGAGGAAGCCGTGGACCTCACCGGCCTCGACGGCGAGGTCGAGACCGTCCAGGGCGTGCGTCCGGCCGAACGACTTGTGCAGCCCGGCCACGGTGATTGCCTTCGTCATGTTTCCGAACGTACGCGACTTTCACAAACTTGTGAAGTTAAGGAAGAGCATAAAGTGGAGCCCATGACGACGACCAACGACGAGGCGGTCTCGCGCTTCGTGGAGCGCTTCGCCGCCGAACTGACCGAGGCCGGCATGCAGCGGATGGCCTCCCGCGTCTTCGCGGCGCTGCTCGCCTCCGAAACGGCCTCCATGACCTCGGCGGAGCTCGCCGAGCAGCTGAGGATCAGCCCGGCCGCCGTCTCCGGCGCGGTCCGGTACCTCACCCAGGTCAACATGGTCGGCCGCGAACGCGACCCGGGCACCCGCCGCGACCGCTACGTCCTCCACAACGAGCTCTGGTACGAGACCTTCACCCGCCGCGACCAGCTCCTGACCCGCTGGGAGCAGCTGCTGCGCGACGGCTCGGACGTCCTCGGCCCGGACACGGCGGCGGGCGTGCGGACGGCCGAGACGGCCGAGTTCTTCGCGTTCCTCCAGGAGGAGATGCACGGGATGATGGACCGCTGGCGGGCCCGTCGGGCGGGCCGCACCGGCTCCTGAGCCCGCGTGCCCGCGCCCCGGCCGGCGGGCGCCCGCGCCGGGGTTCCGCGCCGGGTTCGCCGCGCGCCCACGGGCCGCGCCGCCTCGGGAGTGCGCCCCCTCGGGGCACTCGTCAGCCGTACGCCTCCGCGTCCTTCGGCAGCGTCAGCCCCCAGGCCTGCGCCCGGACCGTCCACGTCCGGCGCCGCACCGGCCCGGACACCACCGTGTCCGCGCGGTAGCGGAAGTCCGGCCCGGAGACCGTGAGGGTGTGCGCGGTCGCGTGGAAGGCGGGTGCGGCCGGCGGGTGGACCGTGATCTCGGCCGTGCCGGCCAGGGAGCGGACGGTCACCCCCTCCACCGGCGCGTTCACGTCGCTGAGCAGCACGCCGTCCGCCTCCACCCGCAGCCGGTGGGTGCGGATCGCGACCTGCCCCGGGGCGGGGCGGACGAGGGTGCGCACCAGCGAGCGGCAGGTGCCCCAGACCGAGGGCGGGGCGGGCACCGCCGCGGCTCCCTGGGCGGCCGGAATGCTCAGATCGCCGAGCACGACCCCGTCGCTGTCGTCGACGAGCAGGTCGAGCCGGCGGACGGTGCCGTCGAGCACCGCCCGGGCCGCGGCCACCGCGTTCTGCGGCACGCCGAGCGCGTGCGCCACTTCCAGGGAGCCCGGGGCGCCGATCGGCACGAGCGAGAGCGGGCCGTCCCCGAGCTCACGCTCCCGGTGCAACAGGGTCACCGTGCGTAGCAGTGCGCGGTCGTCCCCGATCACCACCGGGCGGCGCGCACCCCGCCTGGCCAGGGCCCGGGAGAATTCCTCCGGGCTGTCCGGGAGGCAGATCTTCGCTTCTGCTCCCGCACACAACACATCCTTCGCGATCCGTACGGACTCGCCGTCGTTCCGGCGGGCGACCGGGTCGATGACCACCAGCAGCTGGTCGTGAGCCGACACCTCGGTCCTTCCTCGGGTAGCATCTTTGTGCAAGAGCCCCTTGTGCTATTGCGCCAGGGGCTTCGTCTATTCCGGGGCACACCGGTGAGGCGGCGTCGGCCCCCTGACCTTGGACATGCCCCGCCCGGAAGGGGTGTACGCCTGTGCCCGCACTTGTGCTGCTCGGTGCTCAGTGGGGTGACGAGGGCAAGGGAAAGGCCACCGACCTCCTCGGTGGATCCGTTGATTATGTGGTGCGCTACCAGGGCGGCAACAATGCCGGCCACACGGTCGTCGTCGGCGACCAGAAGTACGCACTGCACCTTCTCCCTTCCGGAATCCTCTCGCCGGGGTGTACCCCGGTGATCGGAAACGGTGTCGTCGTCGACCCGGCGGTCCTGCTCTCCGAGCTGAGCGGGCTGAACGAGCGCGGCGTGGACACGTCCAAGCTGCTCATCAGTGGCAACGCGCATTTGATCACGCCGTACAACGTCACCGTCGACAAGGTGACGGAACGGTTCCTCGGTAAGCGGAAGATCGGCACCACGGGCCGGGGCATCGGCCCGACCTACGCCGACAAGATCAACCGCGTCGGTATCCGGGTCCAGGACCTGTACGACGAGTCGATCCTCACCCAGAAGGTCGAGGCGGCGCTCGAGGGCAAGAACCAGCTCCTCGCCAAGCTCTACAACCGCCGGGCCATCGACGCCGCGCAGATCGTCGAGGAGATGCTCCAGTACGCGGAGCAGATCAAGCCCTTCGTCGCCGACACCACCCTGATCCTCAACCAGGCGCTGGACGACGACAAGGTCGTGCTCTTCGAGGGCGGCCAGGGCACGCTGCTCGACGTCGACCACGGCACCTACCCCTTCGTCACCTCGTCGAACCCGACCGCGGGCGGCGCCTGCACCGGTGCCGGCGTGGGCCCGACGAAGATCAGCCGGGTCATCGGCATCCTCAAGGCGTACACGACCCGTGTCGGCGCCGGCCCGTTCCCGACGGAGCTGTTCGACGAGGACGGCGAGGCGCTGCGCCGCATCGGCGGCGAGCGGGGCGTCACCACCGGCCGTGACCGCCGCTGCGGCTGGTTCGACGCGGTCATCGCCCGCTACGCGACCCGCGTCAACGGCCTGACCGACTTCTTCCTCACCAAGCTCGACGTGCTGACGGGCTGGGAGCAGATCCCGGTCTGCGTCGCGTACGAGATCGACGGCAAGCGCGTCGAGGAGCTGCCCTACTCGCAGACGGACTTCCACCACGCGAAGCCGGTCTACGAGATGCTGCCGGGCTGGTCCGAGGACATCACCAAGGCCAAGACCTTCGCCGACCTGCCGAAGAACGCGCAGGCCTACGTGAAGGCCCTGGAGGAGATGTCGGGTGCCCCGATCTCCGCGATCGGCGTCGGCCCCGGCCGTACCGAGACCATCGAGATCAACTCCTTCCTGTAGCCGGTCCGCGTCCGCGCGGACGGCTCACGCGCGAAGGCCCGCCCCCACAGCCGCGGGGGCGGGCCTTCGCGCGTGTGGGACCTACTGGCGGAAGAACTCGCCCGGCTCGCTGTCGGTCATCGGGTAGAGGAGAAGCCTCTCCTCGCCCTTGTAGCGGACCAGGGAGAGGTAGCTCGCGATCGAGTCGGCGCACTCGGGGGCCGAGCCCGCCTCGCGCTGGTGCGGGCCGATGACCAGCGGGGTGCCCGAGCCGGCGAGGAGCGCCGTGTAGGAGCACCTGACGGTGTCCGAGGTGAGGTCGCCGTCCGCGTCGGTCCGGGGATAGCCCTGCTCGTAGCGGAAGACGGCGGAGCCGACGGGGCCCTGGGTGAGGGTGATCACGTCGGTGAAGCGGTCGGCGTTCGGCCCGTACATCTGCGGGGCGTTGCGTATCTTCCAGGTGCCGAGGAGCTTCGCCGGGACGATCTCGGAGCCGGTCCGCGCCTTGTGGAAGGTGGCCTTGGCGGCGCCGGAGCTCCACTCCAGGACCTCGGGGGACCGCAGCGCGAGGGTCTGGTGGGCGGCGGGGGTGCAGCGCTGCGGGGGCACGCTGGTGGTGACGTCGGACTCGCCGAGGACGACCTTGTCCTCGTCCGCCGACACGAGCCGGCTGCGGCCCATGCACAGCCGGTCCTCGGTCACGTGGACGTAGACGGCGGTCTTGCTGCCGGCCGCGCCCTGGGTGAGTTCGAGCCGGATGGTCTCGCGGGGATGCTCCGCGGAACCCTCCAGGGTGCCCTCCCAGGCGCCGAGGAAGGCGGCGGGAACGATGCCGGCGGGCCGCGCGGAGACCGGGCCGGTGGTGTCCCGCGCCCTGTTCTTCTGCTCGTCGCGGCCCGTGAGGACGTCGGGCCGGAAGGTGTACACGAGCCCCGCCGCGGCCACCACGACGAGGGCGGTGGCGGCGGCGATCAGCCCCGTGCGCCGACGGCGGGGGCGGTCGGGTTCGCGGCCCTGCGGCAGCGGGGTCGCGGGGGTGGGGTCGCCGGCCGCGGCGGCCGCCTCGCCCTCGGCCTCCAGGAGCCGGGCGGCATGACGGCCGAGCCGGGCCAGGACGTCGGCGGGCAGCCACGGGTCGGTGACGTCGAGGGCGTCGACGAGCTCGGTGGCCGCGGGCCGGGCCGCCGGGTCCTTGGCGAGGCAGGCCCGGATCAGACCGGCCACCTCCGGAGGCACGTCGGTCAGGTCGGGCTCGTCGTGCGCGATGCGGAACATGGTGGCGTGGACGCCGCTGTCGGCTCCGCCGAACGGGGAGCGTCCGGTCGCCGCGTACGCCAGGACCGAGCCCAGGCAGAACACGTCGGCGGCGGGCGTCAGCCGGTCGCCCCTCACCTGCTCGGGCGACATGAAGCCGGGGGAGCCGACGACCGCGCCGGTGGTGGTCAGGCCGCCGTCGGTGACGGTGTCGAGGGCGCGGGCGATGCCGAAGTCGATGATCTGCGGACCGTCGACGGTGAGCAGCACGTTGGACGGCTTCAGATCGCGGTGGACCAGGCCGGCGGCATGGATGTGGGTGAGGGCGCGGGCGAGTCCGGCGGCGAGCGTGCGGACGGTCGCGGGCGGCAGCGGCCCGTGCTCCTTGCCGACGACCGCGCGCAGCGAGGGGCCGGGCACGTATCCGACGGCCACCCAGGGGAGTTCGGCCTCGGTGTCGGCGCCGAGCACCGGCGCCGTGCCCGTGCCGCCGACCCGCTCCAGGGCGGCGACCTCGCGGGCGAAGCGGCGCCGGAACTCGTCCTGCCCGGCCAGTTCGGCATGCACGACCTTCACGGCGACGGCGCGTCCGCCCGCCGAACGCGCCAGGAACACCCTGCCCATGCCGCCGACGCCCAGCCGCCCGAGCAGGCGGAACGGGCCGATGCTGACCGGGTCTTCGGCGTTCAATGGGTCCACGTGAACAGAGGATGCCAGACCGGTCCGCGCGCGCTCACCCCCGTGCGCGCGCCTCTCCTCACCCCTCGCCGCAGATCTTCAGGCCCTGGGGCGTCTGGCACGGCAGGTGGCCGTGGGCGCGGATCACGTCCTGGCCGCTCCCCCGGACGAGATAGGTGAGGAAACTGGAGGTCAGGGAGTCTGCGGGCGGCCGGCCCCAGGTGTAGGCGTACTCGATCTCCCGGTACGGGTAGGGGGACTTGCCGGTCTCGTCGAGTCTGTCGAGTTCGTCGGCGTGCGGCACCCGTCCGTCGATGGCGATGCGGTGCAGGCCCTTCAGGCCGGTGCCGGAGCGGAGTTCGGTGTAGCCGAGGGCCCCGGGCAGCCGCGCGACCGTGGACAGCACCTGCTCCGTGCTGTCGAGCTCGCAGCGCAGCACCCGGGCCCCGGGATCGTCGAGGTGCTCGCAGTCGCGGGAGGAGTTCGCCGGCTCGTTGCGGCCCAGGACGCGGCGCTGGAACACCTCGCGCGTACCGGAGTTGGCGTCCCGGCTGACCAGCCGGACCGGGAGGTCGGGGCCGCCCAGCTCCTGCCAGTTGGCGACGTCGCCCCGGTAGAGCCGCCGGACGGCGTCCCGCGAGAGGTCCTTCAGCGGGACCTCGTCGTTGAGGACCAGCGCGAAGAGGGAGACGGCGACCATGCTCTCCCGCAGCTGCGGATACCCGGCCGGCTTGCGTCCGTCGGACAGCGCGACGACCGGCGGCGAGCCCTTCCCGGCCTTCGCCCCGTCCTCGGCCAGCTCCCGTATCCCCGCGGTGGACCCGTGCGCGTCCACCAGGATCGTCGCCCCCTCGCAGTCCTTCTGGTACTCCTTCGCCAGGTCCCGCACCGCGGGGGCGAAGGCGGTCGATCCGGTCACGGTCAGCGTGCCGCGGGCACAGCCGATGGGCGGCGGGGTGTCGTGCCGGACGATGAGCGTGGCGAGGACGAGCACGCACGCGGCCAGGACGAGGGTGATGTTGCGGGCCGCGGGGCTGAAGGTCGGGGTCCGGTCGTCGACGCTGCGGCTGTGGTTGCGGTGGACGTCGGTCTCCCGCAGCGTGCCCGTGAGCTCGACCTCGTCGGCGGAGACGGCCCCGGAGAGCAGGACGAGCAGCTTGAAGTACTGCTTGCGCGCCAGGAACACCTTGGGCAGCAGGACGGCGCTGCCCTCCTTGCGCAGCCCGGGGTCCGCCTCCAGGTTGCGCTTCACCCGTTCGAAGCCGCGCGGGATGGTGGCGACGACGGCCTGCACCGTCCTGTCGTCGAAGGTGACCCGCAGGCCCTCGAAGCCGTCGGAGCGCTCGTAGTCGCCATGGCTGATGTCGCGCAGGCCGTCGTTCTCGATCCGGAGCAGGACCAGGGTGGAGCCGCCGGCGCTGC
Organism: Streptomyces sp. NPDC048338; assembly: GCF_043201055.1. Classification (NCBI taxonomy): domain Bacteria; kingdom Bacillati; phylum Actinomycetota; class Actinomycetes; order Kitasatosporales; family Streptomycetaceae; genus Streptomyces; species Streptomyces sp. NPDC048338. The sequence continues at coordinate 275,294 of NZ_JBICYQ010000003.1, read as the reverse complement.
CGATCTCGCCGGCCCGCACGGTCAGGTCCCCGGCGTTCTCGTCGCGGTCCCGCAACGGGGTGTTGAGCTGCACGCGGTAGCCGAGGCGGCGGCCGCGCTGCACGAAGCGTTCGTAGAGCACGACACCGGCCGAGACGAGCACGCCGAGCAGTGCGCTGACCACGGCGATGACGTTCTCTGCGGTTATCCACTCCATGGCCGGAACGCTACGGACGCCCGTGCGAACAGGGGGCCGGTGTCGTGGGGCCGCCACCTGGATTTCCCCGTTCGTTCAGGTGGCCGGACAGAGGTTGCCGGTGCAGTTTGACCATGGGTGTAATGGCGACGAGGGGGCCTGTCGGAAGGATCTTCATGCGTGTCGTCGAAGTGACCGCCTACGGCGGCCCTGAGGTCCTCAGAGTGACCCGCAGGCCCGAACCCGAGGCCGGGGACGAGCCGGGCAAGGTCCGCGTGCGGCTGAAGGCCGCCGGTGTGACCGTGGCGGATCTCCGCATCAGGGCCGGCCTCTACGTCGAACAGATGGGTGGCCTGCAGCCCCCCTTCGTCCTCGGCACGGACTTCGCGGGCAGGCTGCTCGACCCGGTGCCGGGCCCGGAGGGTCTGCTGCCGGCCGGGACCAGGGTCGCGGGCTTCGTGCCCTGGTACGAGGAGCTGACGGGGCACGGCACGTACGCGGAGGTCATCTGGGCCGATCCGGACTGGCTGGCCCCGATCCCGGACGAGGTGGACTTCACGGCCGCCGCCTCCCTGCCCCTGGCCGCGATCACCGCCTCGCAGGGCCTCGAACAGCTCGGGCTCCCGCCGGGGGCGACCCTGCTGATCACGGGCGCCAGCGGCGTGGTGGGCCGGCTCCTGCTCCAGCTCGCGGCGGCGGCCGGACTGCAGGTCCTCGCCGTCTCCTACGAGGGGGACGAGAGCGAGCTGAAGGTCCTGGGTGCCAAGCACTGCGTCACGCGCGGCGAGCCGGCCGAGGTGCTGCGGAAGGTGCGGGAGCACGCCCCGGACGGGGTGGACGGCGTCTTCGACGGGGCGCTGGTCGGTGCTCCGATGCTGGCCGCCCTGAAGGACGAAGGCTGCTTCGTCGCCATCGCCCCGGACCGTGTCCCGGCGTCCGAGAGGGGCATCCGCGTCGAGTTCGACCGGGCCCAGCCGCACGCCCACCGCATCAAGGAGGCCCTGGACAAGGTGGCGGCCCGCGAGCTGGTCACCCGGGTGGCCGACGTCCTGCCTCTGGAGGTGGTCGCCGAGGCCCACCGCCGCGCGGAGGCGGGCCGCCGGCCCGGCCGGATCGTCCTGATGATCTGAGGCGACCGTCGGGACGACCCGCCCGGACCGGGCGGGTGCCGGGGACTACTCGGCGTAGAAGCCCTGGACGTCGGCGATCAGGTCGACGCTCCCGGCGTGGTTGTAGAAGGTGACCTTGCCGTCCCGGACCGGTACGACCACGAGGTTCGACACGGTCCGGCCGCCCGGGACGTTGAGGTTCGACGCGCTCGTCCGGGTGGTGCCGTACGGGTACGCGGTCACGAACGTGGCCGCGGTCGCGTTCGTGGCGGTCACGTTGAGCACGACGGCCGTGGCGCCGGTGGCGGGTACGCCGCCCCTGCCCGCGACGTTCAGCGTCACGATGCCCTTCGCGCCCACCTTGGCCCTGGCGACCCCGGTGCCGTCACGGGTGTCCATCAGCCGCGACGGGGCCGAAGGCTCGTACAGCGACCCCAGGTCCGACCCGGTGAAGTAGCCGGCCACGTCCGCGACGAGGTCGACGGTGCCGCTGTGGTTGTACAGGTCGATCCCCCCGTTCACGACCGGCACGACCACGAGGTTCGACACGGTCTCGCCCTGTCCCGGGTTCAGGTGCGAACCCACCACGGGGGCGCCGGTCGCCAGGGCGGCGACGAACGTCGGCCTGGTCACGTCGGTCGCCGTCACGTTGAGCACGACGGCGGTCACGTCGGGGGAGCCCACCGCGCTGCCGGCGAAGCCCAGATGCACGCGGGATCCGCCCTGGACCGGCTTCTGGGGCGTGCCGAGGCCGCTGCGGGTGTCCAGCGCCCGCCACGGGGTCATGGGCCGGTACAGCGCGCCCTTGACGTCGTCGAGCGTGTAGTAGCCGGCCATGTCGGCGATCAGATCCACGTTCCCGGCGTGGTTGTAGAAGGTGACCTTGCCGTTCCGGACGGGGACGATCACCTGGTTGGCCACCGTCTTCCCGGCGGGCACGTTGAGGTTCGACGCGCTCGACCGGGTGGTGTCGTACGGGTGGGCCGAGACGTACGTCGCCGCGGTGGCGTTCGTCGCCGTCACGTTCAGCACGACGGCGGTGGTGGTGTGGTACGGCGCGCCCGCCAAGTCGCCGACGGTCAGGGTGACCGTCCCCTTGGGGCCGAGCTTGGCCTTCGGGACGCCGGTGCCGTCGCGGGTGTCCATCACGCGGGTGGTCGGCACGCTCGTGAACGGGTCGGAGGCGGGGGACTTCCCGCCGCGCAGGACGGTGCTGCCGGTGAGCCGCACCTCGGCACCCGTGCCGTCGGCGGGCCGCGCCGTCAGCGTCCACGTGTACGTGCCGTTCGGCAGGAGGTCCCCGGCCTTGTCCCGGCCGGTCCACAGCGGCCGCAGCGCGCCGCGCGCCTCCGTGCCGGAGGCCAGCTCGCCGACCCGGCCCGTGGCGGTGTGACGGCCGGTCAGGGTCCAGGCTCCGGCGGGCTTGGAGAGCGTCACCGAGGTGACCGGGGCCGTCTCGTCCTTGCCGCGGACGACCGGAGTGTCCTTGCGGTCCAGGACGGTCAGCGGCTGGGTGCCGATACCCGTCGGGACGACGTGGACCTGCTCGTCGGCGTCGAGGTGGGCGAGGTGCCCGCCGAAGCGGTCGACCGTCCAGCGGACGTGACGCTGGGAGACACCGGTGTCGGGCAGCGTGCCGACGGTCCGGCTGACGGGCGCGGCGCCGTCGGCGCCGGTGAGGACGAGCTTCCCGGCGGCCTTGTCGTGGGTGACGACGTAGCCGTCGCCGAGCAGGGCCTCACCGGCCGGGACGCTCCGCGAGGTCTTCGCCGTGCGGTCGTAGACCCCGGCGGGCCCGTCGGCGCCGCAACTCCAGTACAGCCAGCGGCCCACGGCCTGGAGTTCCTCCGGCACGCAGGTGGCCCCGGTGTCCGGGGTCTCGACGGTCCTGCCGGTGGTCAGGTCCTTCGCGGTGACGGAGCCGGGATCGGTGCCGGCGGTCCACAGCAGGGAGCCCCACAGGGCGGAGGCGACCGGAGTGCGCTCCTCCAGCACCTTCTCGCCGTCGAGCGCGACGACCAGTTGCTTCTCCCGAGTGCCGGGCACGTCGACCACCAGGTAGGCGCCGTTGACGTCCCTGATGCGGGCTCCGGTGCCGTAGTAGGGGGACTGGAAGTCGCCCTTGGCCGGGCCGTTGATCACGAAGTAGCCGCCCAGGCGGCGCAGGAAGCGGCCGTCGCCGAGCGCCCGGTACTCGGAGCAGAGGGCGTCCTTCTCCGGGCAGGTCTCCAGCGGGGTGCCCGTCAGCTCGGAGCGGTCCCCGTAGGTGAGGGCCCCGCCGGTGACGCCGAGGTCCCGGACGTACTCCTTGGCGAGGTCGGCGCCGTCGTACTCGCTGTCGTCCACGACGGCGAGACGGCCGTGGGCGAGCGCGATGCCCTGCGCGTGGCCCGGAAAGCCGGGCAGCCGCTTCACCGTCGTCACGACCGGCTTGCCGGTCGCGTCCGCCGTGATGCGCCGGATGGCCCAGTCGGCGGGGCCGGTGCCGCCCACGGCGACGGCGGTGCCGTCGGGCCCGGACGCGATGCCGTAGCTCTGGGCAACCAGCACGACGGGCGCGGAGCCGCCCGCGACGGGCACGGCCACGACGTCGTTGGAGGCGTTGAGGACCAGCCAGTCGCCGACGACGGCGAGGTGGTCCAGCGGGAGGTCGTACGAGGTCAGGTCGGCCTTCACCGGCGGCGCCGCGAGGTCGGTGCGCGAGGCCACGAGGACGGTGCCGTTCGTGCTCTCGGTGCTGTAGAACGCGAGGTGCTTCGGCGAGAGCTTCACCCGGGTGTACGACGCGGGCACCGGCGCGGTGAGGCCCTGGAGCCGGCCCGTCTCCGCGTCGACGACCGCGTGGCGGCGCTTCCCGTCGGTGACGGGCCCGGGGAGCACGATCGAGCGCGTGTCGCCGCCGGCGGCCGTCGTGTACGCGAAGGCCTCCGGCTTCTCGATCTCGACGTCACCCGTCGTTCCGTCCGCCCGGGCCGACAGCACGTGCGCGGTCTTCGCCGCGGTGTCGAAGGCGACGGCCGCGGAGCCGTAGACCTTGGCCCCGGTCAGCTCCTGCGGGACGGTGATCGTGCGCACGGCGCCGTCCGCGTACCGCAGTTCGATCCGGTCGGGGCGGACGTACGCCAGGGCGTCGGTGCCGGTGCCCCGGGGCAGGACCCAGTCCTGCGGCTCGCTGATCGGAACGCTCCTGCCGTCCGAGAAGCGGGTCCACAGGGTCTCCTTGACGTCCTGTTCCCGGTGGAACACGCCCTCGGCGCCGACCGAGTCGGCGTCCCCCTGCGCCGCCTGCTCCTTCTGGTACACGAAGGCGTTCCGCGGGGTCGACTTGTACCCCGGAGGGACGACGACCTCCTGCGGTGACGGCGTGTCCGCGGCGGCCGATGCCGCGAGCGGCACCACCCCGCCCGCCGTGAGTGCGATGCCCAGTGCGGTGGCGAAAGCGCCCCGCACGAGGGTATGGCGAACCAACTGAGTTCCCTCCCCGTTTCCTTCTTCACTCCTGCCACGTCCCCCGCCGCAGGTCAAGGGGAGCGTAACAGCGCTTCACGCCCCCTCCGTACTGGATTTCGAACTCGTTCAACCCCTTGGCCGGCGGGGTGGCCGCGCCTCGTTCGGGCCGGACCGGGTCGCCGTGCCCGCCGACGCGCAGGGCGAGCCGACCCGACTGTGCCCGGCCGAACGGCCCTTGCCGGAAAGCCCGTTGGGGCGCACGCGCGAGCGGCCGCGGGGAGGGGAGTGCGGAGTTCCGTGTGTCACGGTTTCTGGTCTAGACCTTGACAGGTCCAGACCAAAGACGCTTCGCTGGGCTTCCCCCACGGAAGGAAGCGCGCATGCTGCGACGCCTGCTCATCCTGCTGTCCGCACTCTGTACGGCCGTCGGACTGGCCGTCATCGTCCCCGCGTCCGCCGGCGCCGCCCCCGCGTGCGTGGCCGGCTGGAACTCCTCCAGCGTCTACACGGGCGGGATGACCGCCTCGTACAACGGCCGCAACTGGTACGCGAAGTGGTGGACCCAGAACGAACGTCCCGGCACCGCCGACGTGTGGCGTGACGAGGGTGCCTGCGGTGGCGGCGGCGGGACCGACCCGAACCCCGACCCCTCCGGATTCGTCGTCAGCGAGGCCCAGTTCAACCAGATGTTCCCGGGCCGGAACTCCTTCTACACCTACAGCGGTCTGACCGCCGCGCTCGGCGCCTACCCCGGCTTCGCCAAGACCGGCAGCGACACCGTGAAGAAGCAGGAGGCCGCCGCCTTCCTCGCCAACGTCAGTCACGAGACCGGCGGTCTGGTGCACGTCGTCGAGCAGAACACGGCGAACTACCCGCACTACTGCGACACGAGCCAGCCCTACGGCTGCCCCGCCGGCCAGGCCGCCTACTACGGCCGGGGCCCGATCCAGCTCTCCTGGAACTTCAACTACAAGGCCGCGGGTGACGCTCTCGGCATCGACCTCCTCAACAACCCGTACCGCGTCGAGCGCGAGCCGGCCGTCGCCTGGAAGACCGGCCTCTGGTACTGGAACACCCAGAACGGACCCGGCACGATGACCGGCCACAACGCCATGGTCAACGGCGCCGGCTTCGGCCAGACGATCCGCTCCATCAACGGCTCGCTGGAGTGCGACGGCCGCAACCCGGCGCAGGTGCAGAGCCGGGTGACCAAGTACCAGCAGTTCACCCAGATCCTGGGCGTGCCGACCGGCGCGAACCTGTACTGCTGATCCGCGCGGACGCGTGCACGGCGCGGGCCCGGACCGCCACGGTCCGGGCCCCTCGTGCGTCCCGCGGGCGAGGGGGCACGGGACGGGGCCGCCGCGCCGGCCGTCGGCGTCTCAGGGGCCGGGGGGCTCCTGAGACGGGACCTGACCGCTCGCCTCGATCGCGTCCAGGGCCAGGGCGAGCCGTTCCAGGACGCGGACGGTCTCGTCGAAGGCCTCCTGGCCGCCGAGTTCGCGCGTCAGCCGGGCCGCCAGCTCGGCGTGGCCGGGACCGATGCGCTCGATCGCAGCGCGTCCCGCCGGGGTGGGGGTCAGGAGCTTGGCGCGCCGGTGGGCGGGGTTCGGCGCGTACGCGGCGAGGCCCTGGGCCACCAGGAGGTCCGCGATCCGCTGGACGCTCTGGCGGGTGATCCCCATGACGCGGGCGATTCCGGCGACGGGCAGCGGCTCGGGGAGCACGGCTCCCAGGACCTGCCACCAGGCGGCGGTCAGACCCGCCGGCTCGGCCAGCTTCTCCGACAGGGCGAGGAGCCGGCCGTTGACGCGGAAGACGCCGAGGGCCGTCCGGGACAGGGCGTCCTGCTGGTCGCGGCTCACGATCCGGCCGGCCCGTCGTCCGGGGCGGTGCCCGCCTGCTGCCGGTGGTCTCCGTCCGCCGCCTCTTCCCCGTCCGCCTGGAGCGTCTCGTACGCCGCCGCGTCCGAGTCGTGGAAGAGGCGGTACCAGGCGTCGAGCCGCTCACCCTCGAAGGCGCCCATCCTGCCCAGCACCTCGCGGGCGAAGGCGACGGGCTCGGTCGGGCCCGCGGTGATCAGGTCGCCGGCGCCGTCGGCGCCCCGGTCGGTGACCGCGTCCGTCTCGACGTAGTGCGCGGCGCCCTTGTAGCCGGTGGCGGCGAGGTAGAAGGAGACGGCACTCGTGTGGGAGCGGTCGTCGAGCAGCCCCTCCCGCGCCAGGCCCGCGGTGGCGCCGCAGATGGCGGCGACCGGTGTGCCGGCGTCGAGGAAGCGGCGGGCCGCCACCGCGAAGGGGGCGAGGTCCTCGCTCGTGTCCCAGAGGTCGGCGCCCGGGAGGATCAGCAGCGCGCTGTCGGCCGGATCCAGCTCGTCGAGCGCGAGGTCGGGGGTGACGCGCAGGCCGCCGATGCTGGTGACGGGCGTGGTGGCCGGGCCCACGGTGCGGATCTCGTGACCGGTGCGGGCGAGCCAGGCGGTGGCGTGCCCGGTCTCCCAGTCGGCGAAGGTGTCGTAGACGGCGAGGTGAACGGTGCGGGGCATTGCGGGCCTCCTGCGGGACGTCGGTGCCGTGCGGAATGACAGCAGTCTGTCATTATGGCAGCGTGCTGTCAATAGCGGTCTCCCTGGTGTCTCCCCGGCATCTCCCCGGCCCGGGAGAGGCAACGTGTCGGGTCGGCCCGGGTCTCGGTGGACAAGATGGTCATGGCCCGCCCCACCTGCGGTTACCTACTCTCGAGACATGACCCCTCATGTCGTTCCCGATCCCCAGGCCGGCGCGGCCGTGAAGGCCGCAGACCGCGCGCACGTGTTCCACTCCTGGTCCGCCCAGGGCCTGATCGACCCGCTCGCCGTCGCCGGCGCCGAGGGTGCGTACTTCTGGGACTACGACGGAAACCGCTACCTCGACTTCACCAGCGGCCTCGTCTACACCAACATCGGCTACCAGCACCCCCGTGTGGTCGCCGCCATCCAGGAGCAGGCCGCGAAGCTCACCACCTTCGCGCCCGCCTTCGCCATCGACGTACGCTCCGAGGCCGCACGCCTCATCGCCGAGCGCACCCCGGGCGACCTGGACAAGATCTTCTTCACCAACGGCGGTGCCGAGGCCGTCGAGAACGCCGTACGGATGGCCCGTCTGCACACGGGCCGCCACAAGGTGCTCTCCGCCTTCCGCTCGTACCACGGTGCCACCTCCACCGCGATCAACCTCACCGGCGACCCGCGCCGCTGGGCCTCCGACACCGGCTCGGCCGGCGTCGTGCGCTTCTGGGCACCCTTCCTCTACCGCTCGCCGTTCTACGCGACGACCGAGGAGCAGGAGTGCGAGCGCGCGCTCGCGCACCTGGAGGACACGATCGCCTTCGAGGGTCCCGCGACGATCGCCGCGATCATCCTGGAGACCGTCCCGGGCACCGCCGGCATCATGACCCCGCCGCCCGGCTACCTCGCCGGCGTGCGCGCGATCTGCGACAAGTACGGGATCGTGTTCGTCCTCGACGAGGTCATGGCCGGCTTCGGCCGGACCGGCAAGTGGTTCGCCGCCGAGCACTTCGACGTCGTGCCCGACCTGATGACCTTCGCCAAGGGCGTCAACTCCGGTTACGTGCCGCTCGGCGGTGTCGCCATCAGCGCCGAGATCGCCGCGACGTTCGACAAGCGCCCCTACCCCGGCGGCCTGACCTACTCCGGGCACCCGCTGGCCTGCGCCGCCGCCGTCGCCACCATCCAGGTGATGGAGGACGAGAAGGTCGTCGAGCACGCCGCCCGCATCGGCGAGACCGTCCTCGGCCCCGGGCTGCGCGAGCTGGCCGAGCGCCACCCGTCGGTCGGCGAGGTGCGCGGCATGGGCGCCTTCTGGGCGCTGGACCTCGTCCGGAACAAGGAGACCCGCGAGCCGCTCGTCCCGTACAACGCGACCGGCGAGGCCAACGCCCCCATGGCGGCCTTCGGCGCGGCGGCCAAGAAGCACGGCCTGTGGCCGTTCATCAACATGAACCGCACCCACGCCGTGCCCGCCTGCAACGTCTCCGAGGCGGAGGCGAAGGAGGGCCTCGCCGCCCTCGACGCGGCGCTGAGTGTCGCCGACGAGCACACCGCGTAACCGGCGGAGAGCGCGCTCCACGAGGGACGTGGCGGTCCCCTCCGTCTGGACTAGGGTGTCCGACAGCCGGACGGAGGGGGCGATCACGATGCCCGCGAGTGGAGCTGTCACCCGCAGCACCCTTCGACAGCAGATCGCGGACGCTCTCCGTGACGAGGTGCTCGCAGGGCGTCTGCAACCGGGTGAGGAATTCACCGTCAAGCAGATCGCCGAGCAGTACGGGGTGTCGGCGACCCCCGTGCGCGAGGCCCTCGTCGACCTCTCCGCGCAGGGGCTCCTCGACTCCGACCAGCACCGCGGCTTCCGGGTGCACCAGTTCTCGGTCGACGACTACCGGGACATGGTCGAGGCCCGCATGCTCGTCGTGGACGGCATCTTCCGCCGTCACGGCCGCGTGTCCGCCCGCACCACGGAACCCGACGTGAGCCGCGGGGTCGCCCTCGTCTCCATCCGGCGCCGCGGCGAGGCGGCGGTGCGCGCCGCCCGGGCCGGCGACCTGGACGTCCTCATCGGCTACGACATCCGCTACTGGCGCGAGCTGGGGCGCCTGGTGTCCGCCAACGCCTGCATCGCCGACTTCCTGCACCGGCTCCGGGTGCAGGCCTGGGTGTTCTCGGTGCCGTACCTGCGCTCCGACCGCGACGTGCTCGGCTGGCTGTGGAGCGGGCACGTGGAGCTGGTGGACGCGATCACGCTCGGGGACGCGGAGGCGGCGGTCGCCGTGGTCCGGGCCTACAACGCGCAGTCGCTGGAGTGGGCGGACCGCCTGGAGCGGCCCGCGCGGTGAGGCCCGGCCGTCGGCCGCTTCGCGTGGTGAGCCTGGGGCCCCTGTGGTGCCGGTGACGTGCGCCGAAGCCGTCACCGAGCCCGCCGCCGGGGCCCCTGCGGCCCGGGTTGACCGGGTGCGCGGAGGGGCAGGCACCCACCGGGTGTGCGACACGCGCACCGCGCACTACCCTGGCCGTCCCTGCAACTGACGGAGAGCGAGCCTCCCTTGGCCTGTGACCTGTGGCTGGTCCCCCTTGTCGACGTGCTGTGCCACAGCCCCGACAATCCCTTCGCCGAAGAGATCGCCGCCTACGACAAGGCCCTGACCGCGTCCGGTCTGCCGACCGTCCCCGTCTTCGCGTACATGCCGGGGCTGTCCGGCGACGTGGCGCCCGTCGCCGGGTTCGACTACGACGCCCTGCACTTCCTGCGCCGCGCCTACCTGCTGCAGATGTGCGGTCTGCCCGTCGAACCCGTCGACGAGCTGGGCGGGGACTACGAACAGCTCCTGGAGATGTTCGAGGCGACCGCGCAGCAGTCCCACCTCGTCTGGCACTACGACCACGCCGGCGCCTACGTGCCCGTGGACTTCCCGGCTCCGCTGTCCACCGACGAGCTGCTGGAGGGCGGCGGCCCGCTGGGCTCCTCGCACGGACTGCTGCGGGAGCTGGAGTTCGTCGCGCCGGCGATCGGGATAGACCCGCACCACCCGCCCGCCCCGCCGCTGCCGCCGGAGCGGCCGACCTCGCTGGAGGAACCGGCGGGATCGATTCCGTACGACGACAGCCCGTTCGCGCGGGAGCGCCACGTGTGGCTGGGCCTGCACGCGGCGGCCACGCGGAGCCTCGGACAGGGCTCGATGATCATCCTCAGCTGACCGGGAGCCGTGCCGGCCCGCCCCCACCACACCCCACCCACACCCCCTCGGGGCCGCTTCGTGCCGTGGTGGGGGCGCGGGCCCGCCACGGCCGGTCGGCGCGGCTCCGGGTGCCGCCCGGTCAGCGCGGCTCCGGGGGCCGCTGCCGCGGCATGTTCGGGCGGGTGCCGGGAGGCAGCGGGAAGCGGGCGGCCGGGTGGCCGGACTCGGGACGGGCGGTGGTGACGCCGGCCGACTGCAGCGCCAGCGGTGTCGGGCCCGAGCGGAACTCGACCATCCAGTCCGCCGTCTCCGCCCGGACCAGCTCCGTCACGTCCTCCGAGAAGCGCCGCAGCACCCCGAGGCACCGCTCCGCGGCCTCGCTCGCCGTGCCCTCCGTGGGGCCGAGCACCTCGCGCACGCTCTCCGCCGCCCAGTCGAACTGGAGTGCCTGGAGCCGGCGCTGCACCGCCTGCGCGGTCGCCACGTTCCTTATCCACCCGGAGGTCAGCCCGAAGTACCGGTCGCACGCCAGGCAGGCGGCGCCCAGCAGCAGGGAGAGGTACCCCCACCCGACCGCCCCGTCGGCGACGCCGGTCAGGTCGAGCAGCGGCAGCGCGGCCCCCACGATGACGCCCAGCGCCGTACCGACCCGCAGGGCCCGGGCGCAGCGGCGCTTCCAGACGCGGTCGGACAGGTACCACTCGGCCGTCCGCAGGGCGTGGGTCTCGGCCCAGCGATACAGCTCGTCCAGCCGCTCCGCGGGTTCACCCCAGTCGCCGAGCGGGAAGGGCGTTCCGGTGAGATCGCGGTGGACCGGCCCCTCGGGCTGCCCCGGTGGCGGCTGCATCTCCGGCTGCTGGCTCACCGGGGCACTCCTCTGTTCAGCTCAGCGCTCGTGTCCTGCTGTGACGTGCGGTGCACGTGGTGCCTGCCCTTCCTACCGCCGAATGGTGGGCTATGGGCCCGGAATCCCGGGATTTCCGCCCTCAAGGGGGTGTTGATCAGGTAGAGAGGCCCGCAGTTTCTCACTCGAAAGAGTTGTGCGGCAGCCCCGTCACGGACCACGTAGGCTCGGCGTACCGAACAGTCGTCAGTGAATGCCAGGAGTGAGTGATCGTGATTCCCGGTGGTGGCCAGCCCAACATGCAGCAGCTCCTCCAGCAGGCCCAGAAGATGCAGCAGGACCTCGCCCGCGCGCAGGAGGAGCTCGCCGCGACCGAGGTCGAGGGCCAGGCGGGCGGCGGCCTGGTGACGGCGACGGTCACCGGCTCCGGCGAGCTGCGCGGTCTGGTGATCGACCCCAAGGCCGTGGACCCGGAGGACACCGAGACGCTCGCCGACCTGGTCGTGGCCGCGGTCAAGGCCGCCAACGACAACGCGCAGCAGCTCCAGCAGGCCAAGCTGGGCCCGCTGACGCAGGGCCTCGGCGGCATGCCGGGCCTGGGTTTCTGAGCCCCCGCTTCCGGGCGCCGGGCTTCTAAGCCGGGGCTTCAGCTACTACCGTAAGAATCAAGCAGACCCGAGAAGGGCGTTCCGTTGTACGAAGGCGTGGTTCAGGACCTCATCGACGAACTGGGCAGGCTGCCCGGCGTCGGTCCCAAGAGCGCCCAGCGGATCGCCTTCCACATCCTCCAGGCCGAGCCGACCGACGTGCGCCGGCTGGCGCACGCGCTCCTGGAGGTCAAGGAGAAGGTCAGGTTCTGCGCGGTCTGCGGCAACGTGGCGCAGCAGGAGCAGTGCAACATCTGCCGCGACCCCCGCCGCGACCTGTCGGTCATCTGCGTGGTCGAGGAGCCGAAGGACGTCGTGGCGATCGAGCGGACGCGTGAGTTCCGCGGGCGCTACCACGTGCTCGGCGGTGCGATCAGCCCGATCGAGGGCGTCGGCCCGGACGATCTGCGCATCCGCGAGCTGCTGGCGCGGCTCGCGGACGGTGCCGTCACCGAGCTGATCCTGGCGACCGACCCGAACCTGGAGGGCGAGGCCACCGCGACGTACCTGGCGCGGATGATCAAGCCCATGGGACTGAAGGTCACCCGGCTCGCCAGCGGACTGCCGGTCGGCGGTGATCTGGAGTACGCCGACGAGGTGACGCTGGGCCGTGCCTTCGAGGGGCGGCGCCTGCTAGATGTATGACGACAGGGCCGACACGGCTCGTGCGCTCACTCGTGAGCCCAAGGGAGGCACCCTCGATGTCCGACGCCACGCTGCACGCCCTCACGCAGAATCCTGACGACTTCGCGGTCCAGATCGCCGACTCGATCGAGTCGTTCATCGTGGCCACCACGGAAGTGGCCAAGGGCGACGAGCCGGACAGCGCGGTGCCCTTCCTCCTCCTGGAGATCTCCCAGCTGCTGCTCGCGGGCGGCCGGCTGGGCGCGCACGAGGACATCGTCCCGGACGAGCGCTACGAGCCGGACACGGGTCCCGACCTGGACGTCGACGAGCTGCGGGAGCGGTTCGCGACCCTCCTCGAACCGGTGGACGTCTTCTCGGAGGTCTTCGACCCGTACGAGCCCCGCAAGGCTCCGGTCCCCTGCCGGATCTCCGACAACCTCGCCGACATCGTCATGGACCTGCGCCACGGACTGGCCCACTACCGCGCGGGCCGCACCTCCGAGGCGCTGTGGTGGTGGCAGTTCTCGTACTTCTCCAACTGGGGCCCGACGGCTTCCGGCACCCTGCGCGCCCTGCAGTCGCTCGTCTCCCATGTCCGCCTCGACCAGCCGCTGGCCGAGCTGGACGGCCTGGACACGGACGAGGACCTGACCGAGGACGACCTGGCGGAGGAGGCGGGGCGGGTCATGGCCGCGGAGATCGCCGGCCCGTTGGGCCTGGGGTCGCTCAAGAAGTAGCCGCTGCTGCGGTCGGCCGCGGGCGGCCCGGTGACCGGGATGATCACTCTCTGAGCAGCTCGTCTCAGGATGCGATATACGGTCGGCGAATCCGGGCCTCTCGTTAAACTGAGCCGACCGCAGCGATAACTGCGGCAGACACCGAGCGAGGAGCGTACGTGGGCCTTGTCGTGCAGAAGTACGGAGGCTCCTCCGTTGCCGATGCCGAAGGCATCAAGCGCGTCGCCAAGCGGATCGTGGACGCCAAGAAGAACGGCCACCAGGTGGTCGTCGTGGTTTCCGCGATGGGCGACACGACGGACGAGTTGATCGATCTCGCCGAGCAGGTATCCCCGATCCCTGCCGGACGCGAATTCGACATGCTGCTGACCGCCGGAGAGCGGATCTCCATGGCCCTGCTGGCGATGGCGATCAAGAACCTGGGCCACGAGGCCCAGTCGTTCACGGGCAGTCAGGCCGGTGTCATCACGGACTCGGTCCACAACAAAGCGCGCATCATCGATGTCACGCCGGGACGGATCCGTACCGCCCTCGACGAGGGCAACATCGCCATCGTCGCCGGCTTCCAGGGCGTGTCCCAGGACAAGAAGGACATCACCACCCTGGGCCGCGGCGGCTCGGACACCACCGCCGTCGCGCTCGCGGCGGCGCTGGACGCCGAGGTCTGTGAGATCTACACCGACGTCGACGGCGTCTTCACCGCCGACCCGCGCGTGGTGAAGAAGGCGAAGAAGATCGACTGGATCTCCTTCGAGGACATGCTGGAGCTCGCCGCGTCCGGCTCCAAGGTGCTGCTGCACCGGTGCGTCGAGTACGCACGCCGCTACAACATCCCGATCCACGTCCGCTCGTCCTTCTCGGGGCTGCAGGGGACCTGGGTCAGCAACGAACCGCATGCCGAGCAAGGAGCCCGCAAGGTGGAGCAGGCCATCATCTCGGGTGTCGCCCACGACACCTCCGAGGCGAAGATCACCGTCGTCGGAGTGCCGGACAAGCCGGGCGAGGCCGCGGCCATCTTCCGTGCCGTCGCGGACGCCGAGATCAACATCGACATGATCGTGCAGAACGTGTCCGCGGCCTCCACCGGTCTGACGGACATCTCCTTCACCCTTCCCAAGGCCGAGGGCCGCAAGGCCATCGACGCCCTGGAGAAGGCGAAGGGCGCGATCGGCTTCGAGTCCCTGCGCTACGACGACCAGATCGGCAAGATCTCCCTGGTCGGCGCCGGCATGAAGACCAACCCGGGCGTCACCGCCTCCTTCTTCCAGGCGCTGTCCGACGCGGGCGTGAACATCGAGCTGATCTCCACCTCGGAGATCCGCATCTCGGTCGTCACCCGCGCCGACGACGTCAACGAGGCCGTGACGGCCGTCCACACCGCCTTCGGGCTCGACAGCGACTCCGACGAGGCCGTCGTCTATGGCGGCACCGGCCGGTGACGACCCCGAGCCGCAAGCCGACGCTCGCGGTCGTGGGAGCGACCGGGGCCGTCGGCGCGGTGATGCTCCAGATGGTGTCGCAGCACGCCGACGTCTGGGGCGACGTACGACTCCTCGCCTCCCCGCGCTCGGCCGGCCGCAAGCTGGCCGTGCGCGGGGAGGAGAGCGAGGTCCTCGCGCTGAGCGAGGACGCACTGGAGGGCGTCGACCTCGCCCTCTTCCTGGCGCCCGAGGACGTCGCGGCCCGATGGGCGCCGATCGCCGTGTCCAAGGGCGCGGTGGTCGTGGACACCTCCGCGGCGTTCCGGGCCGACCCGGACGTGCCGCTGGTGGTGCCCGAGATCAACCCCCACGCGGTCCGGATGCGGCCCCGCGGGATCGTCGCGAGCCCTGGCTGCTCCACGCTGGCACTGATCGTCGCCGTGGGAGCCCTGCACGCCGAGTTCGGGATCAGCGAGCTGGTCGTGACCGCGCAGCAGGCCGCGAGCGGAGGCGGACAGGCGGGTGTCGCCGCCCTGCGCGAGCAGCTCTCGGCGGTGGCCGGGACCGATCTCGGCAACCGCCCCGGCGACGTGCGGCGGACCGTCGGCGACGACACGGGCCCCTTCCCCGGCCCCCTCGCCCTCAACGTGCTGCCCTGGTCGGGGGAGCTGATGGCCGACGGCTGGTCCTCCGAGGAACTGCGCATCCGTGAGGAGACCCGCAAGATCCTCGACCTGCCCGCCCTGCCGGTCGCCGCCACCTGCGTGCGCGTGCCGGTCGTCACCGGGCACTCCGTGTCCGTGCACGCGCGGTTCGAGCACCCCGTCACGGTCGCCCGCGCGCACGAGATCCTGGCGACCTCGCCCGGAGTGGTGCTGTACGACGACCCGGCCTCGGGAGACTTCCCCACGCCCGCCGACATCGTGGGCACCGACCCCACCTGGGTCGGACGGGTGCGGCGCTCCCTGGACGACGAGCGCTCCCTGGAGTTCTTCGTCTGCGGGGACAACCTCCGCAAGGGCGCGGCGCTCAACGCCGTCCAGATCGCGGAGGCGATCATCGGCCCCGATCGTCACGAGCGTCCGGAAATCGGCGTCGGCTGACCGCTCAGCTTTGTAGGATCTGTGAACGCCTTGTGAGCAATTCGGCGACAGACGCCCCTTGAACTGGGACGATGCCATGTTCGACGATGCTCTTCCGTCTTGCTGCAACCGGTGGTCGGGTGGGGTGCGTCTCTGCGTGCGCCTCTGTGGTGTGCCACAAATCGTGCTGTGAAAACGGGGTATTGGGGAAGAACGGGTGCGCATGAGGGCAATTTGCACACCGTCGAAAACGGTGGCGTACGCGTACAACCCTGACGGGGGGAAGCGTGTCCAACAGGCGTGGCAGAGGTACTCGACATCGCAGCGGTCGTCCCGCTCCGCGGGGCGCAGATCGTTCCCGTCCGGGGCACGGTCGTGGTCCCCGTCCGCGGCGCCGTGGTGCGCCCGCTCCGGCGGCCGCGTCCGGCCGGCGGCATGCCGGTGATCGCACCCATGCCCGCCAGAGCCCGCACGACCGCGGTGGACGGCATCCCCGCGCCGCGCGAGAGCGCTGAAGACGGCATGGCCGCCGGAACCACCGTCGACCATCTGACCGAGACCTACCGTGCCCACTACCGCTCGCTGCTCGGCCTCGCGGCGCTGCTCCTCGACGACACGGCCTCCTGCGAGGACGTGGTCCAGGAGGCGTTCATCCGCGTCCACTCCGCGCGCAACCGCGTGCGCGACCCGGAGAAGACGCTGGCCTACCTGCGCCAGACCGTCGTCAACCTCTCGCGCTCCGCGCTGCGCCGCCGCATCCTCGGACTCAAGCTGCTCTCCAAGCCGATGCCGGACATGGCGAGCGCGGAGGAGGGCGCGTACGACCAGCTGGAACGCGACGCGCTCATCAAGGCGATGCGGGGGCTCCAGCGGCGCCAGCGCGAGGTCCTGGTGCTGCGCTACTTCGCGGACATGACGGAGGCACAGGTCGCCGAGACCCTGGGCATATCGCTCGGCTCGGTGAAGGCGTACGGCTCGCGGGGCATCGCGGCGCTGCGCGTCGCGATGGAGGCGACGGCATGAGTTCCGGCGATTTCACCGGTGACCCGCTCCAGGGCGGGGACTCCGGCGGTACGAATGGGCTGCCCGAGGGCGGTCGCGACGACATGGGACACGGTGTGGACGACGGGCCCGGCAAGGCGCAGGCCGACAGCGGCCTCGGGCGCGAGAACCTGTTCGGAGGCGGCTTCGACGGCGCCCTCGGATCCGACGAGGCCGCGCTGCGGCGGCTCCTGCAGGGCGCGGTGGCCGACATCGCGCCCGCGGACGGGGCTCTGGACCATCTGCGCCGGGCGGTGCCCGCGCGGCGCGCGCGCAAGCGGCAGGCCGTCGTCGGCATCGCCGCGGCGGTGGTGCTGATCGGCACGGCCGTCCCGGCGTTCGTGCACGTCGCCAACTCGGGCGGGACCGTCGACGACCGGTCCGTCAACGCCGGCCACGGCGAGCAGGCGCAGGGCGGCACGGGCACGGAGACCGGCGTCGAGGGCGGGGAGCAGGGCACGGACGCCCCCGGCGGCTCCGGCACCCCCAGCCAGGGCGAGGCGCAGGGCGCGGGTACCTCCCAGGAGCCCGGCACAGGCAAGACGGAGGGCGCCGGCACCGGTTCGAAGCCGCCGGCCGACACCCTGCCGGACTCGGCGCCGGTGTGCGCGGCCGGTCAGCTGGGCGTCAGCGCGGTGCAGGCGGGCGCCCCGGACTCGGCGGGCAAGGTGTACGGCACCTTCCGCATCGCCAACGTCTCCGACCGCGACTGCGTGGTCGGCGGCGCCGGCCGGGTCTCCTTCGAGGCCAGGGGAGCGGCGGATCCCGCGAAGATCACGGTGGTCGCCCACGCGGCCGGGGACGCGGCGAGCGGACTGCCCGATCCCTCGCAGGAGTCGCCCACGCTGGTCCTTCAGCCGCGCAACGCCTACGAGGTGAAGTTCGCCTGGGTGCCGACGGAGACCTGCCCGACGACGGGGACCACGCCGACGCCGACCACGCCGGTGGACAGCGGCGGCACCTCGGCCGGTGCCACGGGGTCGACCGGTGCGGGCCAGTCGGCGAACAACACCGAGCCCCAGCTCGTCGCGGAGGACGGCACGCCCGCGGACGGCAGCGTCGCCGTCAGCCACACGGCCGAGGCGGGCGGCCCGGCCGTGGCGGCGACGATCCCCAACGCGTGCGCGGGCACGATCTACCGGACGGGCGTCCTGGACGCCTCCTGACGCCGGGGCCGCCGCGGGCGGCTCCGGGGGCCGGCAGCTCTCGCCCCGGCCCGGCCAGGCGCCCCTGGCGGAACCTAGAGGCCGAGCTCCGCGTCCTTCGAGGCCTCCACCTCGCGGCGCAGGAAGCGGAACCACATGAAGACCACGAAGCCCGCGAAGACGAACCACTCGGCCGTGTAGCCGAGGTTCTGGAAGGCCTTCAGGTCCAGGGAGGTGCCCGCCGCGGCGGCCGCCGGGACCGGTGTCAGACCCGCCGGCGCGTCGGCGACGGTGACCCAGGCGTCGTAGACCTCGTCCGGGACCAGGTTGACCAGCGTGCCCGCGCTGATCATGCCGAGCTGGCCCTCGGGCAGCCCGCCCGCCGCGTCGACGCCCTTGGTACCGGCGTTCTCCGACGCCTGCAGGGCGCCCTCCACCGTGACCGTGCCGGACGGCGGGGCCGGGGCCTTCGCGCCGGCCGGCAGCCAGCCACGGACCACCGGCAGCGACTTGCCGCCGTCCGTCTTCAGCATCGTCAGCACGTAGCTGCCGGTCCGGCCGTCCAGATCACGGTCCGGCACGAGGAACTGCTCCGCGTACCGCCCGCTCGCCCGCGCGTGCCGGCCGGAGGTCTCCTGGTCGACCGGCAGCAGCGAGTCCAGCGGCTCCGGCTTCAGGGTGCCCGGATCCGGGGCCCGTTCCGCCTTCTGGTGGGAGTCGACGCGCTCCTCGAACTTCCCCAGCTGCCAGCTCCCCATGAACACGCAGAACGGGATCGCCAGCAGCACGAAGACGTGGAGCCCCCACCAGCGGGGCGTTCTCAGGAACCGGTACACCCCTCCACGGTACGCAGCCGTCTCACCCCCCGGCCGCCCGGGTCCCCAGGTGGCGCGCCGCGAAGTCCAGCTCCAGCCGGACCTGCTTGATCCGCTCCTCCACCACCAGGGAGCCGTGCCCCGCGTCGTACCGGTACACCTCGTGGACCGCGCCCCGGGCCGCGAGCCGCTCGACGTAGTTGTCGATCTGGCGGATCGGGCAGCGCGGGTCGTTGACGCCCGCCGAGATGTACACCGGGGCCGTCACCTTGTCCGTGTACGTCAGCGGGGACGAGACCTCGAACCGCTCGGGCACCTCCTCCGGGGAACCGCCGAACAGCGTCCGGTCCAGCGCCTTGAGGGCCTCCATCTCGTCCTCGTAGGCCGTCACGTAGTCCGCGACGGGGACGGCGGCCAGGCCCACCGACCAGGCGTCCGGCTGGGTGCCTAGTCCCAGCAGTGTCAGATAGCCGCCCCAGGACCCGCCCGACAGGACCAGCTTCGCCGGGTCCGCGAGCCCGGAGGCCACCGCCCACTCACGGACGGCCGCGACGTCCTCCAGCTCGATCAGACCGACCCGGTGCTTGAGCGCGTCGGTCCACTCGCGGCCGTAGCCGGTGGAGCCCCGGTAGTTGACCCGGACCACCGCGTAGCCGTGGTCCAGCCAGGCCGCCGGACCTGACGCGAACGCGTCGCTGTCGTGCCAGGCCGGACCGCCGTGCACCTCGAAGACGGTCGGGAAGGGCCCCTCGCCCTCC
Source organism: Streptomyces sp. NPDC048338 (assembly GCF_043201055.1). Lineage (NCBI taxonomy): Bacteria > Bacillati > Actinomycetota > Actinomycetes > Kitasatosporales > Streptomycetaceae > Streptomyces > Streptomyces sp. NPDC048338. Next base: position 255,710 of record NZ_JBICYQ010000003.1, on the reverse strand, counting down.
GTGGGCCGCTGCACCAGCGCGTGGATCCGGCCGCCGGGCCCCTCCACCCAGACGTCCTCCACGGCCACCGAACCCGGAGCCGTCGTGCCCGGCGGGTCGAGCACGACCCCGCCCGCCGTCGAGCGGACCACCGGCGGCTCGGCGGCCGAGGACCACAGGTACTCCACGGAGCCGTCCGGGCGGGCCGTCGCCTCCGACACCGAGCCGGCCGGCGTCTCCACGCGCACCAGGGCCCCCGTCGCGATGTCGTACCGCCACAGCTCGCTGCGCGCCTCGAAGCTGTGGACGACCAGCAGCCCGGAGCCGTCCGGATACCACTCGGCCGACACGTCGCCCGGGAGGTCGAGCCGCAGGTCGGTCTCCTCGCCGGTCGCCACGTCCCACAGCAGCGGCTCCCAGCGCCCCCGCCGCTGGTGGCCGACGAGCAGCCGGGTGTCCCCGTCCACCGGGGCGAAGCCCAGCACCGCCAGGCCCAGCTCCTCGGTGCCGCCCCGGGTGTCGTCGAGCTCGGCCAGCACGGAGGCGTCCTCGGCCCGCAGCACCCGCAGGGCCGAGTGCATGGCGTCGCCGTGCTCGGTGTGCTCCACGGCGATCAGCGACGCGTCGTGGGACAGGTCGCCGACCCCGGCGGACTCCCGGTGGCGGTAGATCTCCACGGGCTCGGCGCCCTTCCGCACGAGATGGACCGTCGACCCCTCCTCGTCCGTCGAACGCCCCACGACCAGCGTGCCGTCCCGGCCGATCGCGAGCCCCGCCGGATAGGAGGCCGCGAGTCCGGGCACCGCGGGCTCGTCCGCGCCGCCCTCGAAGGGCTGGCGCATCCACACCCCGAACTCGTCCCCGTCCTTGTCCGAGAACCACCAGATCCAGCGGCCGTCCGGCGACAGCGTGCCGTCCGTCGTGCCGTTCGGCCGGTCCGTGACCTGCCGCTGCGCGCCGTCGGCCCGGTCCCAGGCGTACAGCTCGTACGTGCCCGTCGCGTTGGACACGAACAGCGAGCGGTCGGGCGCCTCCTCGGCCCACTCGGGGAGGGACACACGCGGTGCCCGGAATCGCTGCTCCCAGCGGGGGAGGTCGGTGATCTCGTTCTTCTCGGTCATGGCCCCATGATGCTCCGATCCGCCGACAATCCGTTCGCATCGTCCGCAACCTGTGGATAACCTCCGGGCCATGTACTCTCCGACCCCCGCCGACTGGCGCGAGGCGAACCGCGCCCGCTGGGACGAACGTGTGCCCATCCACGCCGCCAGCGCGTTCTACGACCTCGACGCCTTCCGCGCCGGCAAGGAGGCGCTGCGCGACTTCGAGCTCGCGGAGGTCGGCGACGTCACCGGCCGCTCCCTGCTCCACCTCCAGTGCCACATCGGCCTGGACACCCTCTCCTGGGCCCGTCACGGAGCCGCGCAGGTCGTCGGCCTGGACTTCTCCGAGCCCGCCGTGGAGACCGCCCGCGCCCTCGCCGCCGACCTGGGGTACACCCCGGACCGGGCCGCGTTCGTCGCCGCCGACGCCTACGACGCCGCCGAGGCCGTCCCCGACTCGTCGTACGACATCGTCTACACCGGCACCGGCGCCCTGAACTGGCTGCCCGATCTCGACCGCTGGGCCGAGACCGCCGCCTCCCTCGTCGCACCCGGCGGGTTCCTCTACGTCGCGGAGTTCCACCCGCTGACCGACTCCCTCGACGACGAGACGGGCAGCCGGATCGTCAACGACTACTTCGTGCGCGAGCCCTGGGTCGACACCAGCCCGGGGACGTACGCGGACCTCGGAGCCGCCACCGTCCACAACCGCAGCGTCGAGTGGGTGCACCCCGTCGGCGAGGTCGTCACGGCGATCGCGCGGGCCGGACTGCGGATCGAGTTCCTGCACGAGCACGACGTCTCGCTGTACTCCCGGTACGAGACGCTCAGGCGGCACGAGGACGGCTACTACCGCTTCCCGGCCGACCGCCCCCGCATCCCGCTGATGTACTCCCTCAAGGCGTCACGGCCCCGCTGAGCCGCCTGGCCCCGCGGTTCGCCGGGTCCGACGCCGCATCGCCCCGGGGCCTCACGACGCACCGCTCACGGCCGCGCGGTCCCACCGAGCCGGATGACCGCGCGCCCGCCCGCCAGGTCCACCGTCGAGCGGTGCGGCGGCGCACCGTCCTCCTCGTCGTCACGCAGGACGAGGGCGCTCTGCCGCTCCTTCAGTTCGTTCTGCTTCCCCTGCGAGAACGTGGCGTGCAGCTGCTCGAAGCCGGTCGAGGAGACCTGGCCGGAGCGTCGGCCGCGGCCGGTCGCGCGCAGGATCTGGTCGGCGAAGGCGATCCCCGTCAGCAGGATGACCAGCCCCGGCAGCGTCACGAACACGGCGAACTCCATGCCGCCATCGTCCCCCACCGCGCCCCGCGCGGGAAGGGCCGGCCGGCCCGCCGGCGCGACCGGTCCGGGGCACGGGACGCCGCCGGGCCGGGCCGGCTCCGCCGCTCCGGCCCGACTCGCCCCGGCCCGACTCGCCCCGGCCCGACTCGCCCCGGCGGGAGAGGGATCCGTGCCCGACGGCCGGCCGGAGACCGCTCCCGGATCCGCGGGACGGTGCCCAAGGGCCGCCCTACGATGACGGCATGCTCGCTTTCGCCGTGGCCGCCGTCTTCCTGCTGCTCTTCGGGGTCGGGGTGCTGCGCGACCGCCGGCGTTTCTCCAACGCCGTCCACCTCGGCCTCGCCGTCACCTTCCTCGGCCTCGGCCTCCTCGCCGGACTCGACGCCGCGCCGCCGGGCGTCGCCACGACGGTGATGGTCGTCGTACTGCTCGTGCTCGGTCTCGGGCCGGTCGTCCTGGCCGGGCTGCTGTGCGCGAACGGCGTCAAGATGGTCCGCAAGGAGGGCCGCCGACCCGCCAACCTGCTGTCGCTGCTGGCCGGTCTGCTGATCCTCGGCCTGCTCGCCCTGATGGCGACCGCCCTGGTCACCCGCTCGAAGACCCTCGGCATCGCCGTCGGGACGGGCGTCGCCGTCCTCGCGTACGTCTCCTTCCTCTTCCTCTGCTTCATCGGCTACGCCTACCTGTACGGCCGGATGGGAGTGCGGCGCGACGCGGCGTTCGTCGTCGTCCTCGGCTCCGGCCTGATCGGCGGCCGGCGCGTGCCGCCGCTCCTCGCGAGCAGGCTGGAGCGCGGACGGCAGATGTACGAGGTCCTCGCCGCGCGCGGCGGCGCGGCGCCCCTGCTGATCACCTCCGGCGGCCGGGGCCCCGACGAGGAGCTTCCGGAGTCGCACGCCATGGCGGACTACCTCGTGGAGCGCGGCTTCCCGGCGGACCGGATCGTGCGGGAGGACCGCTCGCGGACCACCGAGGAGAACCTGCTCTTCAGCAAGGAGCTGATGGAGGAGCGCGCCCCGGGAGCCGGGTGCGTGATCGTCACCAACAACTTCCACGCGTTCCGGGCGGCCCTGATGGCCCGTCGGGCCGGGGTGGACGGCCAGGTCGTCGGCTCCCCGACCGCCGCCTACTTCTGGCCGAGCGCGACCATGCGCGAGTTCGCGGCGGTCTTCCTGCACTACCGGAAGGTCAACCTCGGGATCTGCCTGATCCTGGTCCTGCTGGGGGTGGCGGCGGGGCTGGCCGGCTGAGGGCGGCGGCCCCGGGTGTCCGGTTCCGGACGACGGTGACGGCGACGGCCGCGGCCAGGGCGGCGGCGCCCAGCCCGAGGGCGACGGCGGAGGGACCGGACTCGTTCACGAGCTCCGAGTGGGGGCCGGGATGGCCGCCGTTCCCGTCCCGCGCCCCGGGATGGTCCCCGGCGGGCGCGGGACGGGGGTCCTCGCCCACGGCCGCCGTGCCGCCGGCGAGGGCGAGCACAGCGGCGGCGGGCAGGACGGCGGCCCGGGCTATCTGCTGTGTGCGCATGTCTCCAGGGGACGGGACCGGCGCCGGCAGGGCCACCCGGGGGACCCCGTTCGGGTCATCGCGGCGCGAACGGGCGAGCGTCAGGGCGTGACGATCGGGAAGAGGGGGTCGGGCTTCGTCACGTACGAGAAGAGCCGGGTGAGCAGTGCGGGGTCGCCCTCCGTGCCGATCCCCAGGGACTCCGTCCCCTCGCCGGCCAGGAGCCCGAGGAGCTGCGTCTTGGAGAGGGTCAGGGTGAGTCCGGCGGGGGTGCGGGGCGTGGCGGCCTCGCGATGGGTCAGGGCCCCGTTGTGCAGGGTGAGGCGCCGTCGGGTGCCCTCGTCGGTGAGGACGAGGTCGACGGTCAGGGCGTCGTCCCAGGCGCGCGGCCCGTCGATCCGGACGGCGACCGAGTCGATGAGCATGGGCACGCTGAGCGCTCCCACCATCTCCGGGTTGGTCGAGTCGACCATCTCGCCGCTGACGCCGTGCCGGAGCTCCTGCGCGGCGGTCAGGTAGAAGTTGCGCCACGGGCCGTTCTCCGCGCCGTGCCCGAGCCGGTCGTAGACCCCGGCCAGGGCCTCCTTCGCGGCGGTGTTCTCCGGCTGGGCGAAGACCAGGTGGTTCAGGAGGGTCGCGGCGAAGCGAGGGTCCCCCTCCTCGCCGTACCTGCGGGCCTTGGCGAGGACCTCGTCGGGGCCGCCGGCCACGTCCACGTAGCGCCGGGCGAGTTCGACGGGCGGGTGCTCCCACAGGTGGGCCGCGTTGCCGTCGAACCAGCCGAGGTAACGCTGGTAGACGGCCTTGCTGTTGTGGTGGAGCGAGCCGTAGTAGCCGCGTGCGTGCCAGGACTTCGCCAGGGCGGGCGGCAGCTCGATCCGTTCGGCGATCTCCGGGCCGGTCAGTCCGTCGTTGAGCAGCCGCAGCGTCTGGTCGTGCAGGTAGGCGTAGAGGTCGCGTTGCCCGGTGAGGAACTCCACCACGTTGTCGTGGCCCCAGGTCGGCCAGTGGTGGGAGGCGAAGGCGACGTCGTAGCGGCCGTGGAAGTAGTCCACGGCCTCGTCGAGGTACCGCGCCCAGATCCGGGCGTCGCGGACCACGGCCCCGCGCAGGGTCAGGATGTTGTGCATGTTGTGGGTGGCGTTCTCGGCCAGACACAGGGCGCGGTGGTCGGGGAAGAGGAAGTTCATCTCGGCCGGCGCCTCGGTGCCGGGCGTGAGCTGGAAGACGATCCGCACGCCGTCGACCGTCTCCTCCTGCCCGGTCGCGGTGATGTCCACGGTCGGCGGGATCAGGCTGATGGTGCCGGTGGAGGTGGTGGACCCGAGTCCGGCGCCGATCTGGGCGTCCGGTGCCTTCGGGAGGTTCGCGCCGTACATGTAGGCGGCCCGGCGGGTCATGGCGTTGCCCGCGTAGACGTTCTCGCTGACCGCCTCCTCCAGGAAGCCGGCCGGGGCGAGGACGGGGACGCCGTCCTCGGTGCCCGCGGGCAGCACGCCGCGTGCGCCGCCGAAGTGGTCGCCGTGCGAGTGGGTGTAGATCAGCCCGGTGACGGGGCGGTCGCCGCGGTGCGCGCGGTACAGCGCGAGGGCGGCGGCCGCGGTCTCGGTGGAGATCAGCGGGTCGATGACGACGATGCCGCGCTCGCCCTCGACGACGGTCATGTTCGACAGGTCGAGGCCCCGGACCTGGTAGATGCCCTCGGTCACCTCGTACAGGCCCTGGCGGGAGCACAGCTGGGCCTGGCGCCACAGGCTCGGGTGGGCGGTCTCGGGGCAGTCGGCGGCCAGGAAGGCGTACGCGTCGTTGTCGTAGACCACGCGGCCGTCGGCGGCCTTGACCACGGCCGGTGCGAGTGCGCCGACGAAGCCCCGGTCGGCGTTCTCGAAGTCGGTGGTGTCCTCGAAGGAGGGCAGGGTGTCGCTCATGGGCGTGTGCTCCGCTCCGCGTGGCTGTGACCGGGTATACCGGCCCATCTGACCATCGGGGGAGGTTCCTCGCATATCGGCCGTCCGGCCCAGCCGCGGCTCCGTGCCGCGGGTACGGCCCTACGAGGCGGGGGCGCCGTCCCCGGCGGGTTCGGGGGCGGTCGCGGTCGGGCCGGGACCGGGCGTGCCCGCCGAGCTGTCCTCCGGCGCGAGCCACGACATGCCGATGAGCAGGAAGACCACGAACGCGATCCCGCCGGCCACCGCGGCCGTCTTGCGCGGACGGCGCCGGGAGAGCTCGGCGAGCCCACCGTCGGAGCGCCGCGGCTGCCGTCGCGACGCGGTCTGCGTCCGCCCCGCGGCCCGTGACCCGGAGGTGGGCACGGTGCGGGGCTGGGGGAGGGGCCGGCCGGCGGTGTGCGGCGACGTCGTCCGGTGGGACGCGGGCCGGGGCACGGGCGCCGGGTGGGCCACGGGCGACGGCTGCGGGTGCTCGCGCCAGGCGCCCGATCCGAACCACTCGGCTATCGCCTGGGCGGCGGGCCGGTGTTCCGGCTGCTTCGCCAGCAGCGTGAGCAGGTACGCCTCGAACGCGGCCGGCAGGCCGACGCCGAGCTGCCGGGGCGGCGCCGGCGGGGTGTCGATGTGCTGGTACAGCAGGGCGGTGGCGGTGTCCCCCTGGAACGGGGGTCTCCCGGTGAGGAGTTGGTACAGCACGCAGCCGAGCGAGTACACGTCCGAGGCGGACGAGGCGGGTTGGCCGAGCGCCCGCTCGGGGGCGAGGTAGAGGCCGGTGCCGACGATCTGGCCGGTGGTGGTGAGCGCGGCCGACGGGTCGTCGACGAAGCGCGCGATGCCGAAGTCGGCCAGTTTCACGGTGCCGTCGGTGTCGAGCAGCAGGTTGCCCGGCTTGATGTCGCGGTGCACGACGCCCTGCCGGTGCGCGGCGGCGAGTCCGGCCGCGGCGTGCGCGGCGACGACGGCGACCCGCTCGGGCGGCAGCACGGGGGCCGTCCCCGCGTCTCCGGCGAGGCTGGATCCCTCGACCAACTCCATGACGAGGTACAGCTTTCCGTCCCAGGTGCCGAAGTCGAAGACGCCGACCACGTGCGGATGGCTGAGCCGCGCCGCCGTCTGCGCCTCCAGCCGGAACCGGTCGGCGGCCGAGGGGTCGGTCTCGTGACCGAGCATCAACTTCACGGCCACGGGCCGTCCGAGGACCTCGTCGGTGGCTTGCCACACCTCACCCATGCCGCCTCGTCCGATACACATGTGGAGCCGATATCGGTCCGCGACCAGCACCTGAGACCCAGCCTTTCGACGGTCAGCCAACCTGACAGAACCACCAGAGTAGAGCGCGGTGATCACTCGCGGACGGCCGCCCGGGTCGGATACCCCACCCGGGCTGCCGGGGCCGGGGCGACCCCGCCCACGACCGCCTGCTCGGAGGGCCCGGGACGCGCCCGGCCCCGGCGCGGCCCGTCCGGCCCGCCACCGTGCCGCGCGCCCTCCGCCGGACTCGTCCGTACCCACGCACTCGCTCCCGATGTCACAGATCGAGCGGCCGTCCTGTCTCGGGAGGTGAGGGCTGACGCCGACGAGGAGAAGGTGACGGTTGTGCGGGTGTTCGTGGCAGGAGGGACGGGGGTCCCGGCCGGCGACAGGGCCGTGGTGGTGATGACGGGAGGACGCGGATTCGCCGACGCCGAGCGCGCGCTCGGCCGGCGGCCGCGTCGTCCGTCGTGGCGCAAGGGCTTCGGGGAGGAGGCGTGACCGGGCAGACGGAGAAGGCGGAGGAGTTCGAGGGGCTGCGGCCGCTGCTGTTCTCGATCGCCTACCGGATCCTGGGCAGTGTGGCCGAGGCCGAGGACGCCGTGCAGGAGACCTGGCTGCGCTACCAGGTGTCCACGACGTCGCCCGCGTCGGCCAAGGCCTTCCTGTCCGCCGCGGTCACCCGCCTCTCGATCAATGTCCTCCGCTCTGCCCGGGTCCGCCGCGAGGAGTACGTCGGGCCCTGGTTCCCCGAGCCGTTGCTGACCGATCCGTATGAGGATCCGGAGCGCTCGGCGGAGCTGGCCGACTCGGTGTCGATGGCCACGCTGCTCCTGCTCGAACGGCTCACCCCGCTCGAGCGCGCGGTGTTCGTCCTGCGGGACGTCTTCGCGTTCGGATTCCCGGAGATCGCCACGGCGGTGGGCCGCTCGGAGGCGGCGTGCCGCCAGCTGGTGGTGCGCGCCCGCCGTCACATGCACGAGGGCCGGCCCCGCTTCGAGGCGGACCGGCGCGAGCGAGAGGAGCTCGCCGCGCGGTTCTTCGACGCCGTCCGGGAGGGAGAGGTCGAAGGACTGCGCGAGCTGCTCGCCGCCGACGTGCGGCTGGTCGCCGACAGCGGCGGCAAGGCCCCGCAGTGGGCCGACGGCTTCCTCGGTGACGATCAGGTGGCCCGCGTGCTCGCCGCCCTCCTCCCGCCGTTCCTCGGGATCGGCGGCGCCCTGGAGCCGCGCGAGGTGAACGGCCGACCGGGCGCGATCTTCCGCGACCGGGACGGCAACGTCGTCACCACCTGGAGCCTCGACATCCTCGACGGGCGGATCCAGGCGATCCGCACCGTGAGCAACCCCGACAAGCTCGGGCACGTCGGCCCCGTGGCGGACGCCTGGGCGGTCCTGCACGACTCGCAGCGGGCCCGACAGACCACCGACTGAGACCCGGAGGCCGACGAGCTGCCGTCCGGGGCCGGCGCCCTCGGCCCGCTGCGCGCCGCAGGCCGGCCCGCCCCGGGAAGTGCCGTCACTCCACAAGGAGGAACAACCGTCATGCGGATCACGATCTTCGGGGCCAACGGCCTCACCGGCCGCCTTCTCGCCGACCAGGCCCTCAGCGCCGGACATCACGTCACCGCGGTCACCCGCGCGCCGGACGCCTTCCCGCTGCGCCACGACCGGCTCCGTGTGGTCGGCGCCGACGTGCTCGACCCGGCGGCCGTCGACGCCGCCGTGGCAGGGCGGGACGCGGTGCTGTCCACCCTCGGCGTCCCCGCCGCCAAGGAACCCGTCCACACCTACTCGACGGGAACGTCGCACATCGTCGCCGCCATGCGGCGGCACGGGCTGCGCCGGCTCGCCGTGGTCAGTTCCAGCGGAGTCGACCCGCACCCCTACTCCGACGGCGGAGTCCTCTTCAACCGCGTCCTCCTGCCGTACGTCACACGGGTGCTGGGCAGGACCCTGTACGACGACATGCGAAGGATGGAAGCCCTGGTCAGGGCCAGTGACCTCGACTGGACGATCGTCCGCCCGAGCGGGCTCTACCACCTGCCTTCCCCCACCGACCACACCGTCGTCGAGGGCCACGCCGACGGCAGGTTCACCGCCCGCGCGGACCTGGCCGCGAGCATGCTGGCCCTGCTGGACGGCGACCGCCACGTCCGCAGCACCATCAGCGTCATCACCACCGTGGACAACCCCACCCTGCTCCAGTGGGTGCGCCAGGAAGCACTCACCAGGAACTGAGCGGACCCGGGGGAGCAGGACGAGGGCCCTCGACCGTGGCGTCCCGCCGGAAGTGATCTCCCGCCCTGCCGGGCGTGAAGTGGTCGTCACGCAGATGAACGCGCAGACAAACAGGTGAGGCACCTACCGAAGACGGTAGGTGCCTCACCTGGTGTTTCAGCTGTCGGGGTGGCGGGATTTGAACCCACGACCTCTTCGTCCCGAATGAGGTCCGGCAGGGCTCGCGGCCTGGCCGTTTTGGCAACAGTGCAGGTCAGCGGCTTGGCGTATGTGGGGCTGCGTCGGCCTGCGAGGGAGACCGGGAGGAGATCATCTCCCAGAATTCTCCCAGCGCAGTTACTCGTGCGCCGGCCACTCCCTGCGAACGAGGCGTTGCAGACGCATCGCCGCCGGGCTCAGGGGCGCGCGTTCCCTGAGGAGGGGCCCGGTGAGGCACCGGGGGGTTCGTCGCCGCCCTGGGCCGGGTTCTGGAGGGGGCGGCTGTCGGTCGCCTGGTAGGTGGCCTGCTGCTCCGGGGTGCCTTCGGCCTTCATCGCCTTGGCCTCGCTCTTGAGGATGCGGGCTGCCTTGCCGGCGTTGCGGGCGAGCTCGGGCAGCTTCTTGGCGCCGAGGAGGAGGATGACGACGATCAGAAGGATCGCTATCTCGCTGATTCCGAACACGGTCTTCCGTTCGCTGGAGGGGCTGTCCTGCTCGGTGGGTCAGACGTTGACGCCGAAGTCGGCCGCGATGCCGGCAAGGCCGGAGGCGTAGCCCTGGCCGACGGCCCGGAACTTCCACTCGGTGCCGTGGCGGTACAGCTCGCCGAAGACCATCGCGGTCTCGGTGGCGGCGTCCTCGGAGAGGTCGTAACGGGCGAGTTCGACGCCGTTCGCCTGGTTGACCACGCGGATGAAGGCGTTGCGGACCTGACCGAAGCTCTGGCCCCGGTTGTCGGCGTCGTGGATGGAGACAGGAAAAACGATCTTCGATATGTCGGCCGGTACGGCGGCCAGGTCGACCTTGATGGCCTCGTCGTCGCCGTCTCCCTCGCCGGTGAGGTTGTCGCCGGTGTGCTCGACGGAACCGTCCGGGCTGGTGAGGTTGTTGTAGAAGACGAAGTGCCGGTCGGAGACGACCTTCCCCGTGTCGTTCAGGAGCAGGGCGCTCGCGTCGAGGTCGTAGGCGGCGCCGGTGGTCGTGCGGATGTCCCAGCCCAGGCCGACGGTGACCGCGCTCAAACCAGGGGCTTCCTTGCTCAGCGAGACATTGCCGCCCTTGGAGAGGCTCACTCCCATGTCGTCTTCCTTCCGGAACGTGGCGTGCTGGAGCCAGTAAATCTACAGTGATGTAGAAAAGTCGGGAAGGGTGACCCCGATGCGGTGGCCCCGTTCCCCGGGCGGCGTACGTCGCCACCAACATCACGGAAACGGGCGCGTACCGAAGCGTGTCGCCTCAGTACGATGTACCGCCTCGTAGGAGGCAGGACGAGTCGGTGGGAGGGCGGCGGAATGACGAGGAACACGCGAGAGGGCCAGGACGCCCCTCCCCGGCGTCGGGGACAGGGCGAGCTCGAAGCGCAGGTGCTGGCCGCGCTGCGCCAGGCCGGCGGTGCCCATACCGCAGGGTGGGTGCAGGAGCGGATTGGCGGTGACCTCGCGTACACGACCGTCATCACGATCCTGACCCGGCTGCACGCCAAGGGCGCTGTGTCCCGCGAGCGGGCGGGCCGGTCGTTCGAATGGACGGCGGTCGCCGACGAGGCCGGGCTCGCGGCGCTGCGGATGCGGAGGGTCCTGGACGGCGAGACGGATCGGGAGGCGGTGCTTGCCAGCTTCGTGACGGGCCTCTCGCTCGACGACGAGCGCCTGTTGCGGGACCTGCTGGCTCAGGACCCTGAAGAGGGGGAAGACTGACCGCATGGGGGTCTTCGTCTTCCTGCCGCTGGTTCTGCCCTTAACGGCGTGGCCGGTCGCACGCCTTGCCGAGCACCATCTGCATCCGCGGACGGCCACCTGGCTCCTCGCCGGCGTGTCCGGTGTGCTTGCCGTGTGCAGCACCGTGTGTCTGGCCCTGCTGATGGTGGTCGGCACCGCGCAGCTTCCCGGCAATCCGCTGCCGGACGGCTGGTCCGACCCGGAGGTTCGTGAGGCGGTGCCCTACGACGAGGTCGCGGGGAAGGTCGCCATCCCCGCCCTGTTCGCCGTCCTCGCCTCATGTGTCAGAGCGGGGTGGCGGCACCGTCGAGTCCGCCGCCGCGCCGGCCGCGCGTTGGCGGGCCTGCCCGCCACATCGGTCGTCGTTCTGCCCGACGAGACGCCCTACGCGTACGCGCTGCCGGGCCGGAAAGGACGAGTCATCGTCACGACCGCGATGCTCGCCACCCTGACCGGGTCCGAGCGCCGGGCGCTGTTCGCACACGAGCGTGCCCACCTGGACCCCCGACATCACCGGTTTCTGCTCCTCGTGCAACTGGCCGCCCGTGCCAACCCGTTCCTGCGGCCCCTGCGCACGGCAGTGATGTACACGACCGAGCGATGGGCGGACGAGGAGGCCGCCGCCCGGATCGGCAGCCGCCGCGTCGTGGCGCGAGCGGTCGGCAAGGCCGCGCTGATCTCCCGTGGCGCGCCTTCGGTGACGCTCGCGGGCTTCGCCACGGCCGGTCCTGTGCCGCGCCGTGTGGCGGCCCTCCTTGGCCCCGCTCCTGCCGCGAGCGTCTGGCCGTCTTTGTTCACCAGCGCGGGTCTGGCCGCGTGGGGCGCGGCGGCCGGCACCACGGTCTCGGCGCTCTCTTCCGCGAACTCGGCCGTCACCCTGTTCCTGATCCTGAAGGCGGCGACCCCTCTCTGAGGCGGCCTGCCCGCTCCTATCCTGGCTCCCGTACATACCGGGGGAATGAGGGGGACTGATGGACTGGTTCTGGTGGGTCCTGATCCTGTTCTGGACAGGCGGCTTCGCGTGGGCGGCCGACAATATCCGTACGGCGCTGCGCAATCGCCACGAGCGCAAGTTGGAACTGCTGGAGGGGGCGAAGCAGGAACGCCTCGCACTTGAGGCCGCGCACAAGCCGCCGGAGCCGGTGTGCGGGTGCACGCACCATCTCGCGAAGCACGACAAGCAGGGCCGGTGTCACGAGCGCGTCGAGGTACCGACGGCCTGGGACGAGCACAAGAGGCCGGTCCGGTACGAGGCGGGCCAGTGCAACTGCCAGCAGTACGTGGGACCGCAGCCGCTGTCACAGGTGTTCGCGGAGGAGCTGACGGACCTGGCCTGACAGAGGGGAAAGGGTGGGGCCCGCGACGACGGGGCGGGCCGCACCCTGGAGGTCGTGGACTACAGGTCGAACTCGTGCGGAGGGAGGTCGAGGGCGAAGCACGCCTCCCGTACGACCGCCTGCTCGTCCTTGTCGAAGTCGCCGTCGGCGCCGCCGATGATGATGCCGATCTGGATGACGGCGCGGGCCTCGGCGGCCTTCTTCTTGGCCTTGGCGACCTCCTGGAGGACGCTGACCTTGCCGAAGTCGAAGTCGGCGGTGAGCTTGTCGCAGTTGGCCTCGAAGCGGCGCTGGAGGTCCTCGGCCGGGAAGTTCTGCAGTACCTCGTTGCTCATGATGAGCTGGGCGACCTTCTGCCGCTCGGACGGGTCGATGCTGCCGTCGGCGGCGGCGACGAGTGCGCACATCGCCATGCTGGCGTCACGGAAGGCGCCGCTCTTCAGGTCGTTCTTCTTCGCCATCAGCTGCGTCTGCATCGTCGACGCGGATTCCTTGATGCGGTCCCACAGGGCCATGTCCGAGCTCCGTTACGTGTCGGAGGCGGTCCGGGCCGGATGGGGACGGTCCGGACCACCCACATCTTCTACGTTGATGTAGAAACTACCAGGCGTTGAGCCGCGCCGCGCTGTTCCCGGTCAACTCGTCCGTGGCCGCCCCACGAGAGGGGCGGCTTCTCGGGCGAGCGGCCGTCGATGTCGGCGTCGCGAGTGAGGCCCTTGCCTCCGCAGCCATCCCGCGCTTGGCCCCTCCTGTGGTCTGTTCGCCGGCGAGCGACGCAGGGTCGGGGCTGCATGCCGATGCGGCCAGCGGGGCGGCAGCGATCGCGGCGAGGATGAGGGGGCGTGCTCGCATGGCGGGCTCCTGTGGGGAGAAGCGGTGCCGCTGTATCCCCCAAGCCCGGAATCTACAGTCCCGTAGAGGCAGACCCGGTTGACACTCCCGGGGACGCGCGCCGGATGGCCGTGTGGCCGTACGAGCGCGATCCCGTCCGGTCGGGGAGGAGGGCCCGCGACCGGCATGCGGTCGCGGGCCCAGGAGGGGTGCGGATGAGGCGTCGTCAGGCTGTGTCAGCCCTCGTCGCCTTCCTCCTCGTCGCCCTCGAAGAAGTCGCCGATCTCGTCGACGGCCTCGGCCGCGACCATGCCGCCGACGACGCCGACCGCAAGACCTGCCGCACCGGCCGCGATCGCGGTGCCCATGCCCGGCCCGGAGCGGTGGCCGTGGTCGTCGTGGTGACCGCCGTGGTGATTGTCTCCGTGGCCGTATGCGGCGTGGGATCCGTACGAGGAGTGCGCTCCGTGCGAGGCGCGGTGCTCGACGAGCTGGCGGATCCAGCCGTCGACCTCGGCGTTCCAGTTGGTCTGCTCGACGCCATGGTGGCCGACGGTGAAGCGGGTGACGGTGTCGTGGCCCTCGGAGAAGAAGCCGCCGCGCTTGTCGGCCTCCAGGATCACCTCCAGACCGGCGGGCCCGGCCAGGAAGGTCACCTCGATCTCGTTGATCTGATGGGCGTACTGCGGGGACGGTGCGAGTTCGATCTCCTGGTAGAAGGGCAGCTGCTGGCTGGTGCCCCGGATGTGCCCGAGCTCCAGATCGGCCGACTTGAAGCCGAAGCCCAACTGGCCGAGGGCCTCCAGGATCGCTTCCTGCGCGGGCAGCGGCCGGACTGGGAGCGGGTCCATGTCGCCCTTGTCCTTCGCACCGGCGACGCCCAGCTCGGTGCGTACGCCGAGGACGATGCCGAGGCCCTGCCCGTACAGCTCGGTGATCGGCGTCTCCCACGGCAGCGGGAAGGAGAACGGCACGCTGTGCTGCTCGCCCTCGGCGAGGCGGAAGTTCCCGCCCACCACGTGCTGATGGAAGACGACCACGCCCTCGGACTCGCCGTCGTGGTGCTCGGCCTCGACGCGGGCCACGAGCTCCAGGGTGATGTGCTCGATGGTGAAGTCGGCGTTCCCGCCCTTCAGGTGCACCTGACCGCTCAGGACGCCACCGGGCGTCACCGCGCCGGGATCCAGCACGGTGTCCACCGAGGGGCCGCCCACGCCGAGCGAGCCGAGCAGACGCTTGAACACCATTGGGCGTTCACTCCTTCATATAGCTTGTGTGGTTCAGCACTTGGGCCGGACAACCTCGGGCCATCTACATGCGTGTAGAAGCATAGAGGTGGGATGTCCGTCCTGGAATCAGCCGGAGTCGTGCCGGGCGCACAGATTCGGACAGCGGCACTGCCTTGGGCCGGGGAGGGGTGCGAACAGGTGACGTCGGACGACATACGTGTGCTCGGGGGCGCGTCCGGCGAGGTCCTGGAACGGGCGGCCGTGACCTTCGGGCTGCTGGCGTCCCCGGTGCGTCTGCGTATCCTCCGGGCCTTGGCGCAGGGCGAGAGCGACTTGGCACGTCTGACGGATCAGGTCGGCGGAGCGCCGTCTATGATCAGCCAGCACCTGTCGGCCCTCAAGCGATCCGGGCTCGCCGGAGTGCGCAGGGACGGGCGGCGACAGGTGTACTTCATCAAGGACCCTGCCGACGTCACCGTGGTGCGGATCATGATCGAACGGCTCTCCGCGTGAACTGGAGCACGGCCGGCACCGGCGACTGATCTCCATCGCGGCGGCCCTTGACCGCATGGCTCCTCCCTGCGACGTGGCGGATCCGTCATCTTCAGGGGCTCGCCGGATCGAAGCCGTACCTCAGGTGCTCATCGGCGTCGGCACCTCCGCAAAGGCGGCGGTGCCGACGGAAGTCGTCAGCGCTACTTGGAGGCGGCGTCCAGGTCGGCGAGCGCCTGGGCCCAGCGCACGTACTTCAGGTCCGCGAGGTCGGCGACCGTCTTGACGCCGAACGCCTCCCGAAGAAGTTCGCCGTCCCGGTCGGACACGCCCTTGAGCGCGGCGACAGGTGCCGCGAGGATCTCGGGCAGGCTCTTGTCCGCCCACGCGCCGTCCAGCACCTTGTCCAGGTCGATCGAAGCCATGACGTCCTCCCACGGGTGCAGCGCGGGAACCGGGTCGAGCGTGCAGACACGCACGCGAACCCAGCCCGGCGCTCTCTACAAGACTGTAGAAGAATATAGGGTGAGGGCTTCAGCGGGCTGCTACTCAGGGGATGTTCGGAGAGAGTGTCCGAAAGGTGCTTGTGGGGAACAGCCGTTGCGCCCAGGGTCACCGCGAGGGAGGCAGTGAGATGACGGACGAGCCGCAGGACGCCCGCATGATCGCCAAGGGCGATGCTGCCCGCCGACCCCGCGGCACGGTTGCCGTGTTGGCATTCCCCCTCGGTCTTCTGGGCGGCGTCCCGCTCGGCGTGATCTGGAGAGGCGACCTCGGCCTCGGCGTCGTCCTGGGGCTGGGCGTGGGCGCGGTCGCCGCCGGTGCCGGCTCCAGGGGATGGGGCCGGTCCGGAGTCGCCGCGCGCCGGTAGCCGGGAACTTCCGCGCTGTGGCGCTCCGCGCCCTGACAGATAGCTGGGACATCGGCTCTCGATGCCGGTTTGCCTTTCCTTTACAGTGGTGTAGAGCCTGCGTGGTCGTCTGACCACCGTTTCCGCCGAGGACGAGAAGGAGTGAGCGACCCGCAATGGGTGAGCCTCCCAGTACCAGCCGTGCCACCGCCTGCCCGGACGCGTCGAGCCTGGGAGCGGGGGTGGCACGGTGACCGAGGTGCTTCTGCTGCTTCTGGCCCTGGCCCTCACGCTGGCGTGTGCGGTGTTCGTGGCGGCCGAGTTCTCGCTCACCACCGTCGAGCGCGGTGAGCTGGAGCGGGCCGTCGAGGCGCGGGAACGCGGTGCCGAAGGTGCGCTGCGTGCGGTTCGACGGCTGACCGTTCAGCTCTCCGGAGCCCAGCTGGGCATCACCGTCACCTCGCTGGTCATCGGCATGCTCGCCGAGCCCTCGCTGGCGGCGCTGCTGCGCGGCCCGCTCGAAGCGATCGGTCTCGGCGGAGCGGCTTCCACCGTCGCCACCGTCCTGGGTGTGGCGATCTCCACGGTCGTGCTCATGGTCGTGGGCGAGCTCGTGCCGAAGAACTGGGCGATCTCCCGGCCGCTGGCCGTCGCCAAGGTCGTGGCCGGCCCCCAGCGGGCCTTCACCGCCGCCTTCGGGCCCTTCATCCGGCACCTCAACAACAGCGCGAACCGGTTTGTACGCCGCTTCGGCCTGGAGCCGGCCGAGGAACTGGCCACCGTCCGGACCCCCGCCGAGCTGGCATCCCTCGCCCGGCACTCGGCGGCCGAGGGCGCCATCGAGGCGGACTCCGTCGAGTTGTTCGTCCGTACGCTCCACTTGGGCGAGCTGACGGCCGAGAACGTCATGACCCCGCGTGTCGACGTCCGTGCCTTGGAGGCGCAGGCCACGGCCGCAGATGCCGCGAACCTCACGTATGCCACCGGCCTGTCCCGCTTCCCCGTCTACCGGGTCTCCCTGGACGACGTGATCGGCACCGTCCACATTCGTGACGTCCTCGCCCTCGAACCCGCCGCCCGGGCGGCCACTCCGATCACCGAGCTGGTGACCGAGCCGCTCCTGGTGCCCGAGACGCTGCCCGCCGACCGGCTCCTGGAGCGGTTGCGGGCGAGCCGGACCATGGCGGTCGTGATCGACGAGTACGGCGGCATGGCCGGCGTGGCGACGGTTGAGGACATCGTGGAGGAGGTCGTCGGCGAGGTCCGCGACGAGCACGACCCCGTCGAGGTCCCCGACCTGCTGCCCGCGCCGCCCACCGAGGACGGCCGGGCCACCTGGGAGGCCGACGGCGGCGTACGGATCGACGAGCTGGCCCGCATAGGGCTGCGCGCGCCGGAAGGCCCGTACGAGACGGTGGCCGGCCTGATCTCCACCCGCCTCGGCCGGATCCCCGCCCAGGGCGACGCGATCACGCTGGACGGGTGGCGCCTCGACGTCCTCGACGTCGAGCATCACCGGGCGGATCGAATCCACCTGACCGAACCCGCCCGCATCGCGGAGCCGAAGCGGCACGAGGTGTCCCGATGACCGCCGTCCAGCTCGCCATCGGTTTCCTCACCCTGCTGACGAACGCGTTCTTCGTGGGCGGCGAGTTCTCCCTGATCTCCGTACGGCGCAGCCAGATCGAGCCGTTGGCGCGCGAAGGCGACCGGCGTGCCCGCATGACCCTGTGGGGCCTGGAACACATCTCTGCCCTGATGGCCACCGCCCAGCTCGGCATCACCGTGTCCTCCTTGGTACTGGGCGCGGTCGCCGAACCGGCCATCGCCCACCTTCTGGAGCCCGCTTTCGACGCGGCCCATGTGCCGCATGGCCTCGTCCACCCGGTCGCGTTCGTCATCGCGCTCACTCTGGCCACGTACGCCCACATGCTGATCGGCGAGATGGTCCCGAAGAACATCGCGCTCGCCGCCCCGGTGAAGACCGCGCTGCTCCTCGGCCCGCCGCTGGTCGCCCTCACTCATGCGCTCAAGCCTGTCGTCTTCGGCATCAACGCCTTCGCCAACACACTGCTGCGGCTGCTGCGCGTCGAGCCGAAGGACGAGGTGTCCTCCGTCTTCACCGACGACGAGCTCGCCCGCATGGTCCAGGACACCAGCGAGGCCGGACTGCTCTCGCCCGCCGACGGCGAGCGGCTGCGTGACGCGCTGGAGCTGGGTACGCGGCCGGTGGGCGAGATCCTCGTTCCCGCCGGCAGGATGGTCACGGTCGACCACCGGATCACCCCGGCCGAACTGGAGCGGGCCGCGGCACGCGCGGGCTACTCCCGCTTCCCGGTCGCCGGTCCGGCCGGGGCTGTCCTGGGCTACCTCCACATCAAGGACACCCTCGGCGTCACCGACCGGGACAAGCCCTTCCCGCGCTCGGCGCTCCACCCGGTGACGAGGGTGGGAATCGACACCCCGCTGGACGACACCCTCACCGCTCTTCGCGCCGCCGGCAGCCACCTCGCAGCCGTCACCGGCCAGGCCGGAACCGTCCTCGGCTACGTGACGATGGAGGACGTCCTGGAGGAGCTGGTCGGCCCCGCCGCCGTGTAAACCCGCGCGCCTCGTCACGTCCCCGCAGATACTCAGTTCCGATCACTGCCCGATGAAGGAGCACCTTCTTGTCCGCCAGATCGACGCACCCCGACGCGATGTACGTGACGGGGTGCGGTAGCCGATGAACGCTGCTCTCGGCCTGCTGGCCGTCCTCGTGCTGACCGCCGGCACCGGCTACTTCGTCGCCCAGGAGTTCGCCTACGTCGCGGCCGACCGCATCACGCTCGCCGGCGAGGCGGCAGCCGGCGACAAGCGGGCCGCCCGCGCGCTGAAGGTCCTCGAACGCCTCTCCTTCATGCTCTCCGGCGCTCAGCTCGGCATCACCGTGACCGGTCTGGTCGTCGGTTTCCTGGCCGAGCCGTCGGTCTCGGCGCTTCTGAAACCCGCTCTGGAGGGGACGGGGCTGTCCGAGGGCGCCGTCTCCGCGATCTCCGTCGTTCTCGCCTTCGTCGTGGCGACCGTGCTGCAGATGGTGCTCGGTGAACTGGCGCCGAAGAACCTGGCGCTGGCGGTGCCCGAGCGGCTGGCCAAGTCGCTGGCCTCCTCCACCCTCGTCTACCTGAAGATCGTCGGCCCGGTCGTCCATGTCTTCGACGGTGCCGCCAACAAGCTGCTGCGCAAGGTCGGCATCGAGCCGGTCGAGGAACTGCACCACGGCGCCACGCTCGAAGAGCTCAGCCACCTGATCGGGGAGTCCCACGAGCAGGGTCAGCTGCCGGCCGACACCGCCGAGCTCCTCGACCACGCCCTGGAGTTCTCCGAGCGGACCATGGACGAGGTCATGGTGCCCCGCGTGGACGCCGTGTTCGTACGCAGGGACGCCACGCTCACCGAAGCCGTCGAGCTGATCGCCAAGCACGGCCACTCCAACTACCCCGTCCTCGGCGACCACCCTGACGACATCGTCGGCGTCCTGGGCGTGCGGGACCTCGTTCGGTTGCCCGCCGACCAATTCCCCGACCTGACGGCGGGGGAGTCCGCCCGGCGCCCGTTGCTGCTGCCCGACACGCTTCCGCTGCCGCAGGCCGTCGCCCAGATGCGGGAGCGCGACGACGAGTTCGCCGTCGTCCTGGACGAGCACGGCGGCGTCGCCGGCATCGTCACGTACGAGGACATCGCCGAGGAGCTGGTCGGAGACATCGCCGACGAGACCGACAAGGTCGTCACCGTCGCCGTCCCGGACGGCGACGGCTGGCGGATCGACGCGGGCCGCCGCCTCGACGAGATCGAGGACGCCACCGGCATCGCCCTACCCGAGGACGACGACTACGACACCGTCGCCGGCCTGATCATCGACCGGCTCGGCCGCTTCCCGACCATCGGCGACCACCTCACCGTCGACGACGTGCGCATCGACGTCCTGAGCCTCGACCGCCACGTCCCCGAACGCGTCCGCCTCGAACGCGTCGCCGCCGAACCCGCCGAGGAGGCGCAGGCATGAGCTTCCCCATGGCCCTCTTCGTCACCGTCCTGCTGCTCATCGGCAGCGGCTTCTTCGTCGCCGCGGAGTTCGCACTCGTCGCAGCCAAGCGCCACCGCATCGAGAAGGCCGTCGCCGACGGGCACCGCGGCGCCAAGGCCGCGCTCGCCGGAATGCGCGAGCTGTCCCTGATGCTCGCCGGCGCCCAGCTCGGCATCACCCTGTGCACCCTCGGCCTTGGCGCCATCTCCAAGCCCGCCATCTCCCACGAACTCGACCCGCTCCTGGTCAAGCTCGGCCTGCCCACTGCGCTCAGTTACGGCATCGCGTTCGCCGTCGCCATGATCATCGTGGTCTTCCTCCACATGGTCCTCGGCGAGATGGCCCCCAAGTCCTGGGCCATCGCCCACCCCGAACGCTCCGCCATGCTCCTCACCCCGCCCTTCCGGGCCATGGTCAAGGCCGTACGCCCGCTGCTCTGGCTCCTCAACAAGATCAGCAACGCGCTCGTACGGATGTGCCGCGTCCAGCCCCGCGACGAACTGACGGCCGTCCACAACCGCGAACAGCTCACCCACCTCGTCGAGGAATCCGAACGCCTCGGCCTCATCAACAAGACCGACTCCCAGCTCATCACCCGCTCCCTCACCGAGCCCCAGACCCCGGTCGCCGAACTCCAGACCCCGGCCGCCGACATCGTCGCCGTCCCCGCGAGTGCCGACCTGGAGACGGTCCTGGACCGCGCCGCGGACGCCGACCGCACCCGTCTCCTCGTCCGCGACGGCGACCGGATTCTCGGCTCCGTCCACATCCGCGACGCCCTCGTCGCCGCCGCCCGGGGCCGCACCCTCACGGCCCGCGACCTCGCCCGCCCCGTCCCGGAACTCGCCGCCACCGACACCGTCTCCCACGCCGTCGAACGACTCCGCCAGCGACGCGCCTCCCTCGCCCTCGTACGGGACGAACATGGTGCGCTCACCGGCCTGGTCAGCCTCGACGACCTGCTCGTACGGATCATGGGACCGCAGACGGTCTGACAGCCCCAGGAGGAGCGGCCACCGTCGCGTGGGCGCGGGGTTTCCCGGGGCCAAGCGCTCGGCACGGCACGGTGGCGTCATGGATCGCCTCGCTGCGTCGGCGTCCGAGATCACCAGCCGGTGGCCGACGGAGGTTCTGGAAGCGGGCGCTCGGCGCAGGTACCTCTCGTCGCAATAAATGTTAGCGACTAACATTCAAGGGTGAGCAAATACGACCGCACGCACGAAACCCTGCGCACCGCCGCACTCGAGCTGTTCGCGGCCCAGGGCTATGACGCCACCACGACCGCGGCCGTCGCGGAGCGTGCCGGGGTCAGCGAGATGACGCTCTTTCGGCACTTCGCCACGAAGGAGGCGTTGCTTCTGGAGGACGCCTTCGACCCGGCGGTCGCCACCGCGGTCCGCGCCCGGCCACCGCGGGAACACCCGATGCGCGCGGCCGCCGAAGGCATCCGCGAGGTCTGGCGGCAGCTTCCCGAGGATCAGGTGGAGTCGGTCCGCGAGCGCATCCGGATCATCGCCAGGGCCAAGGGGCTGCACGGCGCGATCGAGCGGAACAGCCAAGCCACCGTCGTCGCCCTTGTCGGCGCGCTGTGCGAACGCGGCACCACGCGGACCGAGGCCAGGGTCGCGGCCAGCGCCGTCGTCGCCGGACTGAGCGTCGCCCTCCTCGACTGGGCGGGCGATACGGCGGAGGCGATGGCGCCTGGTGCGGCAGGACTGCGGGACCTGCTCGACCGTGCTTTGGACACCCTGGGCGGCCGATGATGAGCCTCACCTTCGAGGGCGTCGGCGTCCGCTACCCGGGTGGGGCGGGCGTACACGGCCTCGATCTCACCGTGGCACCGGGGGAGATCGTGGCTCTCATCGGCCTCAACGGCGCCGGTAAGACGACTCTGATGCGTCTGGCTCTCGGCATGCTGCGCCCGGCCTCAGGCGTCGTCCGAATCCTGGGCCGCCCACTCGACGAGCTCCCGCGCGCCCTGTGGGCGCACGTCGGTCAGCTCGTCGAGGTGCCGTCCGCCTATCCCGAACTCACCACGCGCGAGAACCTCGGGATCGCCGCCCGGCTGCGCGGAGCCGCACCTGCGGCGGCGGAGGCGGCCCTCGACGAGTGGCACCTCGGCGAACTCGCCGACCGCCGCTTCGGCCGGCTCTCGCTCGGCAACCGCCAGCGCGTCGGCCTCGCCGCGGCGCTTCAGCACCACCCGCGCCTCATCGTCCTCGACGAGCCGAGCAACGCCCTCGATCCCGCCGCGGTCCTCCTGCTCCGCGATGCCCTCACCGGCAGGGCGCGGGCGGGGGCCGCCGTACTCGTCAGCAGCCACCATCTCGACGAGGTCGCCCGGATCGCCCACCGCATCGTGATCATGAACGCCGGGCGGCTCATCGGAGACCTCGACCCGGTGGGCGCCGACCTGGAACGGGCGTTCTTCGCCCGCGTCCTGGCCGACGACGAAACCCGAACGCGTACGAAAAGGGAGGTCCTGTGACGGTCGCATCCACGGTGACGCCGATGACCGCTCGGACCGCCCTCGCCTCCGCGTTCCACTGTGAGCTGCGCAAACTCGCCCGCTCCCGAGTCGGCGTGCTCGGCACCACGGTCATCGCCGGCGGCATCCTGACGATCACCGCGGGAATCAGCGGGGCCCTCGCGGGAGGCAACCCCGAACTCGCCGCGAAACTCGGCCCGACCGCCACCCTGGACTGGCCGGGGCTGCTCACGGTGATCGCGCAGATCACCGGAGCCGGCGGGCTCCTCGGCTTCGGCACGGTGCTGGCCTGGATGTTCGCCCGTGAGTTCGCGGACGGCACCGTGGTCGGCCTCTTCGCCCTCCCGGTGAGCCGCGCCCAGACCGCGGCCGCGAAGATCGCCGTGTACGCGGTGTGGCTGCTCGTCCTGAACGCGCTGCTGGTCGCCGGTCTCCTCGGCCTGGGACTCCTGCTCGGTTACGGTCTCCCGGACGTCGCCGCCTGGTCCGGAATCAGCCGCCAGCTCCTCCTCGGCCTGTTCACCGGGCTCGTTGCGCTGCCCGTCGCTTGGGTCGCGACCGTTTCCCGCTCGCTGCTGGGCGGTGTCTCGACGGCGATCGGCCTCGTCGTCGTCGCCCAGGTCGGTGTCCTCGCCGGCGCGGCCGGCTGGCTGCCCCTCGCCGCGCCCGCCCTCTGGGCGATGGGGCACGCCGCGCCCGACGGCCCGATCGCACCAGCGACGACGGCTCAGCTCGCGGTCAGCGTCATCTTCTCACTCGCCTTCGCGGCGCTGACCGTTGTGGCCTGGTCCCGTCTCCAGTTGCGGCGATAGGACCAGATCGGACGGCGAGAATCGCCAGGATCGATCAGTCGAGGACTGCGGTGGCCTCGATCTCGACCAGGTGCTCGGGCACGTCGAGTGCCGCGACGCCGATCAGCGTGGCGGGCGGCACCGGGGTGACCCCGAGCTGTGCGGCCGCGCGGGAGATCCCATCCAGGAGCAGGCTGAGGTGACGGGTTTGCGCACGGCCGATCGGCTGGCGGGCCCTCTGATCTCGGGGCGGGTTGCAGTGGGCATGGATGCCGTCGGGTGGCCGTCTCGTTGCTGCCCGTACTTGTTCGCGCGGCCGTCCTTCTCGTGAGGGTGCTACTGCGGCGAGGACCACGCGGCCGCCGTGGGCGTGATGCGGAGCACTGCGCCGTACGGATGTCGCCAGGTCCGTGGCGTCCTCGACCACGACCCCCGGCGGGGCCCGAGTAGGAGGCCCTAGCGGTGAGGCTGCCGTCACTGGCCGAGGGACGGGTCCGGCCCAAAGTCGACGACTTGCATGGTGGCCGATCCCCCGGGTGGGCTGTTGAGCACCCCACGGACGCGCACGGGGATTCCGGAGTCATGGCAGCGGACGGCTTCGTGGTAGCCGGCGTCGGGGAGGTCCATCCAGACCGTACGGCTGCGTCGCTGGATGAGGGCTTGGACGCCCACCCTGCCGGTCTCGTCGTCCGGATGCCGATTCAGGTGGGTGACCAAGCCGAAGATCACGTTCTCGCGGCTGTAGACACTTGTCTTGAGCTGGTCGGACACCCGTTCCACGATGGCGATGGCATCGTGGTTGAACTCGACCTCACGTGGCGTGCCGGGCGGCGCTGCTGCCACCCGGGACCAGTTGAAGGTGACGTCCAGCGTGTCGACGGCGTCGCTGTTCACGACCTTCGACAGGGCTTGGCACAGCTCGTACGAGACGCCTTCCCCGATGGAATCCGTGATCTCGCTGGGAGTAGGCACCCGTTCGGCACCGGCCATCTCCTCCAGCACGCCCAGAGCCCGTGACATCGTCGCGGTGACCCGTCGGTCGAAGAGCGTCTCCTCGATCTTGATGTCGATCTGCTCCTGCCCTCGCTCGTAGACGTCCAGCGGCGACCGCGCCTGGCTGATGATGGGCACGATGTACGAGCCCTCGCGGGTCTGTCCGAGGCGTACGTCGCGCGCCTGCTCCCGAGCGCGGGTGGGGAAATTTCGAAAGTGTCCCTGGCGACGGATGGTTGCCGCAGCCGAGGCCACGCGGAGGCGCTTGGCGGACTGGAACAGCTCGAATCCGGCGTCCAAGGGAATCGATCCGTCGCGGATGGTGGGGTGGGAGGCCCTCAGGTCCGTGACGTCGTGGAACACGGATGCGATGGCGTCCAGCACGGTCCGCGTGTCTGCGGCACTGACGCGCGCCAGGTCGTCGACGAGCATGCGCGCCCGCTTGCCGAAGTCCGGGGCACCCGGCTTCATGGGGACGAGGACGACTTCCTCGGTAGGCCCCGGCAGCCGCCAGAGTTCGGCCACGTCGCCTCCGGACACGGTGGACCAGCCGGTGACCTTGAGATAGCTCCGGATCTCATCTGGCCCGAAGGGGAGCGTGTCGCTAGCCATGTCAGTTCACCCCTGCGCTGCCGGACAGAACCATGCGGCGCGCCATGTCGAACATGCCGCGCATGGACTTCACTGAGAGCTGTTGTTCCTCCGGGAGACTGATCGCGGTCGTGGCTTGGCTGGTCGCCGAGTCTCGACCGTGTAGGCAGGCCCAGTAACCGTGACAGGCGAGCACTACGGAATCGGAGTGCTGGGTGACCCAGAGCTCGAGGTTGGGAGGAACCACCAGGAGTACCAGGTGCCCAGGCGCCGAGCGTTCTGTGCTGCGCAGTTTGTTGTAGGTCTCGATATCCAGGTCGAAGCTGTACCCGCCCCGGATGACCCGCGGACTCTGGGTGCATTTGAGCTGAAAGTCGACCATCAGGCCGCGATCCCGGAGCGTGACGTCCACACCGTCCTTGTCGACGTTCCACTCGCCCACGGTGTAACCACCTTGGGAAGCGAGTGCGTGCACGTACGCGCGGCTGATCTGTTCCTTCTGCCAGCTGGTCGCCTCGCCTGCCACGCGCCCTCCCCCTCGCCGCTTGATCGCGAGGATAGGTGCGGACGAAACATGTGGGAACAGGGCCTCAAGCTCCAGGCCGTCGCCATGAGTTGGTGGCGCACATTTCTCGCCACGCGTGTCCAGCAGAGCCACGGCTCCTCATCCTTGAAGCCGCTTGTGTCAGGCGAACGCCAGCTCGCGGAACGCATTGCGGACGTCGGTCAGCGGCTGGCGGTCGCGGGTGTAGTAGAGCTTGTTGGTGAGCAGCACCGCCCAGCGGTTCTGGGTGGGGGAGATCCACATGCCGGTGCCGGTGAAGCCGTAGTGGACCCAGACGTCCTGCTCGTCGGTGGTGCCGGGGGCCGGGTGCCAGAACAGGCCGCGTTGGGGCTGGAGGCCGCCGGTCTGCACGGTGAGGGAGTGGGCGGTCCACTCGGGGCCGAGGCCGGCGTCGCCGGGGGCTGTGGTGTGGTCGAGCATGTAGCGGAGGAAGGCGGCCAGGTCGTCGAGGACGGTGAAGGTGCCGGCGATGCCGCACACTCCGCCGAGGAGCCGGGCGGAGAAGTCGTGGGCGGTGCCCTTGAGGTGGGTATCGGTGTCCTGGTCGAGCTCGGTGGGGGCGCAGCGGGAGGCGAGGTCCGTGGGTAGCGGGCCGAAGCGGGTTGAGTTCATGCCCAGCGGGCGCCAGGTCCTCGTCTCGGAGAGCTGGTTGAGGGGCTGGCCGGAGAGGTGTTCGGCGAGGTAGCCGAGGATGAGGGCGGCCCGGTCGGTGTACTCGACGGCTTCGCCGGGCGGCCGGTTGAGGGCTTCGTGCAGGACCCCGCGACGGACGCTGGCCGGGTCGGTGCCGTAGAGGTTTTTCAGTTGGGCCCGGAGGGGGAGGCCGGCGGTGTGGGTCAGGAGCTGGCGGGGGGTTACGGCGCCGAGGGGGTGGCCTGTGACCTCGTCCCAGAAGGTGCCGAGCGGGGCGTCGAGGTCGAGGACGTCGTCCTCCCACAGGGCTCCGATGGAGGCCCAGACCGCGAGGATCTTGGTGAGGCTGGCGGCGTCGAAGACGGTGTCCGGCCGCATCCTCACGTCCGGTTCGTCGGGGTCCAGGACGCCGGTGGCGCCCGCCGCCCGGATTCCGCCGGCGTCGCCGACGGCCCACACCGCGCCCGGGTAGACCTTGTCGCGGATGCCTTCGCTCAGCAGGTTCTCGATGCGGTCGGTGCGGTACGGCATGGTCTCCCTCTTCGTGTGGGCATCCCAGCGGCCAGCGTAGTGACGTGGGCCGGGCGGGCCGGGCAATGGCGTGCCGCTGCCCGGCGGGGTGTTGCCCGGCCCCGGACGGTTCTCAGGTGAGCTGGTGGGCGAGGTCGGCCAGTTCTCGGGCGGTCTTCGACAGGGGGTATCGGGCAGCGTTGGTGTATCCGGCCTGCTGCAGGGCGGAGAGGAGACCGGGTTCGGTGCGCAGGCGATCCAGGTCCCGGGTGAGGGCGGTGGGGTGGGTGAAATCGGTGGCCAACCCGGAGCGGGCGAGGACTTCGCTGAGGCCAGGGACGGGCTGGTAGAGAACGGGGAGGCCGCAAGCTTGGGCTTCCAGGGCGACCAGGCCCATGGCCTCCAGCGTCGTGGAAGGCATGACGAGCGTGTCGTACTCGGCGAACGTTTTCCACAGCTGTGGACGGCGGAGCCAGCCGAGGTAGCGGGCTCTCACCCCGGCCCGTTGCAGCCGTGGGGCCAGCGCACGGAACTGGGTGCGCGGGGCGGCGATCGACAGCTCGACGCCCTGGAGCGGAGCCACGCTCCTGATCAGGGCCTCGACGCCCTTCTCCGCGGTCAGCCGGCCCGCGTACAGCAGGCGAAGGTGGCTCCTCGACGGGTGGTTGGTGCGGACGGGCGGGTGGCTGAGGAGCTGGTCGGGGACGCCCCAGGGGATGTGAGTGATCTTGCGGCGGTCGGTCTGCGGGGCGAGCTTGAGGAGGTGGTCGGCCATAGCAGGAGTGGGGACGACGATGGCGTCGGCGGCCCGGGCGGTCGCCCGCAGGACCTGGAGCTGGTCGCGGTGGGCTTCGGCGAAGATCAGGTCGGTGCCGTGTACCAGGGCGATGCGGGGGTGCGTAGGCAGGGCCCTCATCAGGGCGGGGGTGGCACCGAAGGCAAGGTGGTGCAGGTGCAGGACGTCGATCCTGGAGGGGTCGATCGCGGCCGTCAGGGCTCGGCGCAGGCTGGCGACGTACCGGTTGAAGGCCGGTCCCTCCAGGCACTTGCCGCCCACGCTGAGAAGGTCGAGGCCGGCCGGGGTCCGGGGGCGGGGGCCGGCTGGGGTGAGCATGAAGGCTCTCGCGGGGATGAGGGGGTTCTCGCCGGTGTAGAGGTCGAGGAAGAGTTCGACGCTGCCGCCGGGGCTGTCGGCGGGCAGGTCCAGAAGGGTAGCGGCCAGCGGCCTCGAGGCGGGGCTGACGAGAGGGTTCACCGGCCGCCTCCATCGATCTCCTCGTAAAGGCGGGAGATGTCGATGCCGTCGGTGTCGGCGTATTTCGCGAGCTGCTGCTGGTAGCTGGCCGGTGTGCCCTGGGCGGCCAGGAAGACCAGCTTGCCGAACGTCATGCCAGGGAAGACCCGGACAGGCCGAGCAGCCCGGATCTCCAGGGTCCAACGGATCGCGTGGCCCTGGTGGCCGAGCGGGGCGGAGACGTGGACCCAGATGCCGAGGGCGCCGATGGTGCGGTCGCCGTTGAGCATCTGCGCGTATCTCTCCGAGCCCGTCCGCTCGTGGGTGACACCGAGGTAGAGCAGCCCGGGCTGGAGGACAAGACCGGCGCTGGCGATTGTCTGTTCGGTGTAGGCGGTGGGGACGGCGGCGTCGAGATCCCCGGCGCATACGCGGAGGGTGTTGCCGAGGCTCCAATCGTAGGCGTTCGGGGAGACGCGGGCGGGGTCGTACGGGTCGATGGTGATCTCGCCGGCGCGGACGGCGGCGGTGATCGCGGGGCCGGTGAGGATCACGGCGCGACCGCCCCGACGCGGGCGGCGTCCCGCCAGTAGCGGGAGGGCTGGGGGCCATGGGCAGCCTGGTACTTGCCCGCGTACAGGTCGATGTCGCCGGTGGAGACGAAGAAAATGATCTGCCCGATCTTCATTCCGGCGTACACGCGCAAGGGGCGGATCGGGGAGAGCATCAGGGTCCACTGGCCGTGGAAGCCGATGTCGCCGATGGGGGCGGTGATCTCGACGAACAGGCCGAGTCGGCCCACGGAGGAGCGGCCGAACAGCAGCGGGACGAAGGTGTCGGAGCCGACCTGTTCCAGGGTGTGACCGAGGTACAGCTCGCCGGGCTGGAGGACGTACCCGTCCTCGCCTATCTCGACCGTGGCGGTCGGGTTGGGCTGGTGGGCGTCGATGACGGTGGCTGTGTAGGTCAGCAGGGTGGGGCCGAGGCGGACGTTGTAGCTGTTGGGGTTGACTTGCCCGGGTTCGAACGGGCTGATGGCCAGGCGGCCGTCGCGGGCGGCGGCGGTGATCTCTGGGCCGGTGAGGATCATCGGGCACCGTCCTTCTCGGTCCTTGGGTACGGCGTGGCGATGGTTCCGCGGACGGCCTCGCTGAGGCGGAGGCCGGCTTGGTGGGTGCGTCCGCCGAGGTAGGTGTCGGCGAGGTAGTCGGTGGTCAGGACGGACCGGAAGCCCTGCGGCAGCGGCTGGGGGGTGAAGGACAGCGGGCCGACGTGCTCGGTCAGGTGCGTCAGCAGGCCGTCCAGGTCCTGGGCGTACCGGTCGGGAAGGAAGGCGTGGACGAGCTGGTTGTCGAACGGCTCGATGGCCAGCAGGTCTCCGAGCGTCAGGTCGTCGCCCAGGCGGGTGGAGCGCAGGGCGGTTTCGTTGAGGAGGACAGCATCGGCGCCGAGGCCCGTGTGCAGTCGGGTGGTGATGTCCTGGAGGAGCCGGCGGCGGTCGAGGACGGTATCGCGGTAGGGCTCGGCTAGGGTGCCGAGGGGAGTGGCGAGCATCCGGCAGGCGGAGCTGATCCTCTCGTCCAGGGCCGCGAGGTCGTCCGGGACCACCGTCGGGGCGGGGACGACGGCGGTACGGGCGGCCCATCCGGAGCCGACTGGCTCGGCGGCGGCGTATCCGGCGGCCAGCTCACGGCCTTTGACCACGAGGGTGTCGCCGATGTGTACGGGCCCATAGGTGTCGCTGTGGCAGTGCCCGGCGAAGATGACGTCCACGAACGGGCAGGCGCCGGCGAGCTTGAGGTCCTCGTCGAAGCCGGAGTGGGACAGCACGATCCACGAGTCCACGTGGTGGTGTTCCAGCATCAGCTCGCGCAGCGCGGTCACGGGGTCGGTGACGCGGTGACCGGCTCGCTGGTCGGCCGGGATGGTGTGGAACGCGCGCACGCCGATGACCGCGGTGACGGCGACCCGGCGACCGTGCACGTCGACGACGCGGATGCAGCTGAACAGCGGCCGCCCGGTGGCGTCGTCGACGGCGTTGGCGCAGACCGTCATCTCGCGCAGTCCGGGCTCGAAGTAGTGGGGCCAGCCGTGGTTGCCGGGTGCGAGCACGTCGTACAGCGTTGTGAGGATCTCCCGCTCGATGGCTCCCTTGCCCAGCCGGTAGTAGCCGGTGCCCTCGAAGAAGTCGCCGCAGTCGGCGATGAGCGAGGTCGCCTTGAGGTGGTGCAGGTGCGGCAGAAGCCTGTGGGCCTGGTCGAGGGCGGAGTGCAGGTCTGTGGTGGCCACGATCTGGCCGTACGTCCTGCTCATCGCGGTACGTCGGTGAGGTCGGCACCGAGGGCACGGAGCTTGGCGGGCAGGTCGGCGTGGCCGCGGCGCAGCTGGTCGAGCCCGCTGACGGTCGTGGCGCCCCGGGCCCCGAGTCCGGCGATCAGGAGGGTGGATCCCGTGCGGATGTCGGTGGCCTTCACCGCGGTGCCGTTCAGGCGCTGGGGTCCGGACAGACGGCACCGGGTGGGCGTGAGTTCCTCGATCTCTGCTCCGAGAAGGGCGAGTTGGGCTAGGAGGTTGCCGTGGCGGCCGGGGTTGATGTCGTCGCCGAAGAGGTGGATGCCGGGCAGGGTGAGGGCCAGGGCCATCAGCGCGGGCTCGAAGTCGGCGTCCAGACCGTCCGGTGTCAGCGAGGCGACCGCACGCAGCGGCCGTCCGCTCGTGGCGCTGGCCTGGTGAACGGTGATCGCATCTGACGTGAGGGAGACGGGGATGCCGGCCCAGTCCAGCAGATCAGCCAGCACCTGGAGATCTGAACCGGCGACGCCTTCGATGCGGCCTTCGCCACCAGTGGCGGCGATCGCGCAGGCCAGCGTTCCCGCCTCGATCTTGTCGCCGGGCACCCTCCAGGCGACGGTCCCGGCCGAGATGCCCGGTGGCGGGGCCAACGTGATCTTGTCGCTGTCGGCGTGGGCCGTCCAGCTGGCGGACCGTAAGGCGGCGAGTACGCCCGTGGTCTCCGGGGACAGGTTGGGATTGCCCAGTTCCAGGCGGCTGCCGGCCACGACCGCCCGGCAGAGCGCGGCGATGCTCGCTCCCCGCGAGCGGAACGGCAGCGCCAGAACGACCTTGTCGCGGGCTTGACTGGCCGCCAGGACTCGGTATCCGGAATCGTCGAGCAGAACTGCGTCGCCGAATGCCTCGTAGACAGTGAAGTGCAGGTCCATTCCGCGGTTGCCGACCTGGCAGCCGCCGGGCCAGGGAAGGGCCGCCTGTCCGTGAGCGGCCAGCAGCGGGGCCACCAGGTAGTAGGAGGCCCTGATGCGGGCGGCGTCGGTCAGGTCGGGCGCTGCGGCCGGGTGCTCCTTGGGCGCCACGATCACGGCCCCCGGCTCGGCGACCGGGCGGGCGACGCGGTAGCCGGCCTGTTCCAGCAGGCCGAGCATCCGCTGGACGTCGGCGCTGCCCGGGATGCCGGACAGGCGAACGTCGCGACCCAAGGACGCGGCGGCGGCCAGCAGCGGCAGAGCCGCGTTCTTCGAGCCGTCCACCCGAACCGTTCCGGCGAGCGGGCGGCCGGGGCGAACGGTGACGGCGTCGACGTCTCTCGTACGGGCAGGTGAATGGTCCATCAGAACTTCCTCGTCGCAGGTGGGCTCGGTGGTGGGGCTCAAGGGGCGGGTCGACGGCGGCCAGCGCAGGCGGAGGGCCGTTCAGGGACCGGTGAAGGGGGAGGGCGGAGTGACGTCCGGCACGGCCACATCCACTCGATGGTCTGTGGAGTCGAGGAGTTGACCGGCCTGGGTGCGCAGCGTCCAGGCGGGCCCGGCCAGGCCGACGAAGGCGAGGAAGGCCAGAGCGATCCGGCTGCTGCGGTCCGTCCGCATGTGGGGCTCGGGGCGGGGAGCGCGGTGACGCGCACCGTTCATGAGGTCCCGCCGAGGGCGGTCTCGTGCTTGTCGAGAAGGTGGCAGGTCTGCGCGTGCAGCCGTTCCAGCTCGGCCGAGGTGAGGACGAGGGCTCCCTCGGAGGACGAGCCGTCCTCGAAATGGATCGTCACGGGCACAGAGCCCTGGCGGGAACGCGGATCGTAGACCGCGTCCGGGCCGGGCAGCAAGGTGGCGTGGGTCGCCTGCGCCTGCACCGGGCGCAGCGTCGTGCCGTCCCGCGGTGCCGACCAGGCGGGCCCGCCGCCTGGCGGGCGCAGGTGGTAGGTGGTGGCGGAGTCCTCACCGGGAAGGGTGACCACGACGCCGATCCGGCCCTCGCGGGCGGTGTCGGCGGCAAGGTCGCCGAGTCGGGGGAAGAAGGGAGCCGCTGTCCCTAACTCGGCTCCCTGTGAAGGGAGATGGGGAAGCCGTTGTCCGGTCATGGCTCGAAGTTAGGGACGGCCGAGACCCCGAGTATGAGCCGGAGGAATACGACCCCTATCCGTCCAGGTGGAAGCGGTCGGACATCCGCCGCAACTTCTCTCTCGTGGCTGCCCGTTCGGCATAGACGATGCTGCGGAGCGTGGAACGGGCGATGGGGTGGTTCCGTACGAGCTGGGGAGCGATCCGCTCGGCGGTCTCCAGCTCGACGAGGGCCTTGTCCCGGTTGCCGTCCCACAGCCAGGCCCGCGCGATGTCCATGTGGTGGTGTCCCTGACGGGAGTTGGGAAGGGATCCGACCAGCTCCGGGCTCGTGCGGCGGTTGATCTCCAGGGCCTTGCCCTGCTCGCCCATCTCCAGTGCGACGCTGATCGCGTGGATCTGTACGTTCCCGGCGGAGAACGTCAGCGAGTGCCGGTCGTACACCGGTGCCCCAGCGTAGGCGTCCATACGCTCGGCGGCGTCCTTCGCGTACCTGATCCGGTCCTCCGCCTCGGTCGCGTGGCCGGCGCGGGCGGCCGAGACCGCTGCCCGGAGCTGGAGGGTGCCCCAGACCCGTACGGCCAGCGGCTCAGCGTGCTCGAACGCCTGCTGAACTGAACTGATCGCCTTGTCCGAGAGCGTCAGCGCGTCCGACCAGTCGGCCGTCGCCCACATGTCCCAGACCCGCATCCAGTCCGCGACCGCCGGCAGCACCGGATCCCCGGACAGACGCGCCGACCACGCCGCCCGCTCACAGGCCATCGCCACCAGCTCGGGGTGGCCGAGGGAGTGGGCGGCGGTGTGGGCGAACTTGCAGCACACCGCGTAGATCGCGTACGCCTCCTCCCGCTCGTGCCCCTCCGACACCTCCGCCAGAGCCCGCGCCTCTCGAAACAGGTCGGGCAGGACGCGGAGGATCGCCACGTTGGAGGCGGTGTCGCGAAGCCGGTGCAGCCGGGTGACTTCACGCCACAGCTGCGGGGCGGGCCGCGGCGTCCCGTCGAAGACCGGGGAGAGGTCGTAGCGGCGCAGCTCGCGAAGGATCGAGGAGGCGGCTATCTGCCACTGGTTGTCGTTCGGGGAGCTGCTGTACGGGCGCCCGATCAGGTCGTTCGGGTGGACGTGCAGTTCGGCGGCGATCTGGTTGAGCAGCCCGACCCGGTCGAGCTCGATCAGGCCGCGCTCCATCTTCGACACCCAGCCCTGCGACCTCCCCAGGGCCGTCGCGAGGTCCGCCTGCGGCATCCCGAGACGCAGCCTCGCCCTGCGGACACGCCGGCCGATCTCCTCGGCTTCCTCCAGCATCAGGACACCTCCCCAGCGGTCGGGTCGTCCAGGGTGGGAGTCGCCGGCCGGTCCGTACAGAGTTCGTCACCAGCACGGTACCCAGATGGACGCCGGTCCGAGAGGCGTCAGGCGGATTGTTGCTGTGACGCCGTATCCACGGAGGTGGTTCATTGGTTGGAACCATGAAGAAGATCATCTCCGTGGCCGCCCTGGCCCTCACGAGCCTGGGGCTGGCCGCCCCCGCCCACGCTGATAAGGAAGGCAATCTCGGGCCGGGGGCAACGCCGCCAAGAATTTGGAACGTCAGTGCCGCAGCTGTCTGCTTCCAGGAGTTGGGGGTCGTCCCGGTTGACGGCGCCTGGAACGGCAACACCGCCAGCCACTGCGCCGACGGCAACGTCCTCAACCACGGCAACGGCTAGCCGCTCCGCTGCGGTGTTCACTCAGTGAACGTAGGCGGCGTTCACTCAGTGAACGCCCTTGTCGTTCACTGAGTGAACGTGTGAGCGGGTCGCCTGGGGCCGTTTCGGTGTCACCGGCTCCTTGGCCGGGCACCATCCCGTGCCCCGGCAGCTGCACTACGTCGCCGAGGCCACCGCGCATCTCGGCAAGGTCTGTGTCATCAGGCCAGGGTGAGCAGGGCCTGGGCGATGGAGCGGGTTTCGGGTGCGAGGCCGTCGAGGATGTCCCGCGTGTAGGGGGTGTCGGGCCGGGTGGCGAGGTCCTGAATGACGGTCCAGTTCTCGGCGATGAGATGGAGAGCTTGCCTGGATCGCTGGATGGTGTCCCGTCGGTGGACGACGAACTCCTCGGCACGCTGGTACGCCTCGGCCAGGGTGATGTCTCCCCGTTCGACGAGTTCGGCCAGGGGCGGGGTGGTGTCGCCATCGGCGAGGCGCACGGTGTCGGCGGTGATCACGTAGTGCCGGAGCCGTTCCGCTTCCAGCCGCTCGTTCAGCATAGCTGTGGCCTCGGCGACGGTGGTCTGGCCCTCGGTGACCTGTTCAGCGAGGTCAGGGGCGTGCTGGCGGAGTCGGTCGTATCGCTCCTGGAGCGCGGCGGCTGTGGCCTTGCGCTCGCGAGCGATGTCGTAGGCGATGTCGAGGGTGGTGGTCCCGGTGCGAACCTGTTCGGCGAGGTCGAGGGCGTGCTTGAGGACGACGTTGGCGGCGGAGAGACGGCTGCGGCTGAGGCCGTGGAGCTTGGCCAGGTCCCGCAGGGAGTGTCCCGAAACGGAACGCAAGGCCATCGCCGTGATCATTGCCTGCTGTCCCTTGCTGATGTGCCGGCGGACCACGTTGTTGGAGAGGATCAGCGCCGTGGGGTTGCTGCCGGTGTAGGTGGTGAAGCGGGGTTCGACGCCGGCGATCTCGCAGGCGGCGAGGCGGTTGCGTCCGTCGAGGAGGACGCCGTCGGAGTCAAGAATGATGGGCTTGTGCTGGCCCTCGGCCTTGATGGACTCGGCGAGGTCGAGCAGCTCGTCCGGGCTGAGCATCGGGAACATGCTGGCGGTGGGGTGGATCTTCAGGGTGTGCTCCTTGTCGGATGGCGGGATGGGGTTCAGCGCGTGCGGCGCTGCTGGTCGGTGCGGACGGGGCGGTAGGGAGCCGACTGGGTTGCCTGGGCACGGCTGTTGGTGCGTCGCGTCAGGTCGGCGAGGCGGTGCAGCCGCCAGGTGAGGACTTCACTGACGCTGGTGGCAGTGTCGAGTTCTCGCCTGGCGGTGGCTTCGATGAGGAGGGTGGCGGGGTTGTGGCCGGCGGTGCCGGCTTGGGTGAGGGTGGCTGCGAGGGCGGGCCAGCCGGGCTCGGCGAGGATCTGTTCGGCCTGTTCTGGGAGCGCTCGGCGCACGGTGGCCGCCTGCTGACGGTGAAGCCACTCGGGTAGCTGGGTTCCTCGCTGGTGGATCACGGCCAGCGGCTGGGCCGCGGCGGCCGTGTAAGCGGTCCGAAGGTGCTCGGCTGCCTGTCGTGCGGCCTCGGCCTGTTGGTTGTGGCCGCGGGTGCGGTGCCAGTGCTGCGCGGCCACGGCCGCCAGCAGGACGGCGTCGATGAGGGCCGCGAGGAGTGCTCCGTCCTTCGGGGCGGGTTCACGCAGGATCGCCTTGACTGCCCGGCGGGTGGCCTGAGCCTGCTGGTGCTGGGCGCGGATGCGGGAGCGGCTGGCCCGCTCGAAGGCGGTAGCTGCCTGCAGGAGTCCGGTCCGCAGGGCCGTAGGGGCGGCGAGTGGCAGGATGTCGAGGGTTTCGGCGAGGACGGTGATGTGTGCCTGGCCGACCTCGTCCGCGCTGTGGTCGAGGAGCTCGGGCACCTGGTCGGTGGCCTGGGCGAGGCGACGCCAGGCATGGGACTTGGACGGTGTCGCTGGTCCTGTGTCGGTGGCGGTGAGGCGTTCGCGGATCTTGGGGTAGGAGAGGTCGGGGGCGAGAGTGGAACCGGAGAACCAGACGGGCTGGCCGTCCTTGTTGGTGTCGTCGGCGAGTGCGACCTTGTAGCCGCGGATGTCGCCGGAGGGGAACCGCTGCATCTCCACGGCAACCCCGGAGCCTTCGAGGAGGCGGAAGAACTCCTCCGGTGTCGTGGCTGCTGCGAGGACGGTGCGGACGGTGGTGCGCAGGCGTTCGCGGGCGGTTGTGGCTCGGCCCGTGCGCTGGGCCTTCTCATGTTCGGCCCGGGTGGGCCGCTTGGCGGCGGTGCGATCGCCGCGCGGGACCCGGCGGAGCCCGTACTCCTTCTCGACGGCGACGAGTTCTTTGTCGGCGCGTAGGTAGTCGTTCCAGTTCCTCGGTGGGCGGAGGTCACCTCGGACCTTGGTGGCGACGATGTGGATGTGGTCGTCGGCGTGGCGGACGGCGATCCAGCGGCAGGCGTCGGGGTCGCCGGCCGGGGCGATGCCGGTGGCGTTGAGGACGCGGCGGGCGATGGTGGCCCACTCGTCGTCGGTCAGGTGGCGGTCCTCGGGCGCGGCGCGGATTGAGCAGTGCCAGACGTGGTTCTTCGGCGCCTTGTGGCTGGCCTGCTTGACCCGCAGGTCGAGGGCGGTGGCGAGCTGGGTGAGGGTGGCGTCGGGGTCGCGGCCGGGGTCGGGGGCGAAGTCGTCCCATGAGGCGACGAGGTGGGGGTCGGTGTGTTCGTTGGCGCGGCCGGGCCCGTAGAGGTAGTTGAGGACGCCCCTGGTCTTGTGGCCGGGCTTGACGATGTTCGCGATCAATCAGGCCGCCCGACGGTCCGTGGCGGACACATCGGCGGCGGTGTCGACAGCCGCGACCCCCTGCTTCACTGCCACCACGAGCTGGCGAGCTTCGGCGAGCACGGCGGCGTCCACAAGGTGTGCATCGCCGCCGGCGTTGAGGCGGTGGGCGATCTGGTTCGCGTTCGTGCCGATCCTGGAGAGCTCGGTGCGCAGTGCGGCGTACTCGTCGATCAGGTCGTCGTTGGCGGTGCGCTCTGCGGGCAGGGCAAGGTCGTCGTTCAAGTGGGCCATGACGATGGCGCCGACAAGGTGTGCGCCGGCCAGGCCGAGGCGACGGGCTTCGTCGAGGATCGCCTGCTTCTCGTCGACGCTGTAGCGCACGTCGACGCGCTCCTTGCGCTGCACGTCCCGGCGGGCGCGACGGCGGGCGACACGGCGCAGCGCGGCCTCGTCGGCGGCACGCACGCCCCCTGTCCCCGGTGCGCCCTCGCGCCGGGGACCGGCCTCCGACACCCCTGGGGCGGAGGCTTCCGCGTTGGACCGGCCCTTGGACGGTCCAACGTCATACCTTGCTCCGCCTGGGGCTGGGACAGCGGCGATTGCCTGGTGTGGGGTGGGGCGTGTGTCGTGCATGGGTGCTGTCTCCTGAGGTTGATGGTGGAGGGGACTGTGGCAGCCTGATCTGCGCCGATCCGGTGGGGACCGGTCCCGGGTCCCCACCGGGACCGGTCCCCGGTCCCCGTGCGCGTTTTCGGTCCCGAGCCGCTGCCTGCTTGGGTTCCCGATCACTCGGGAACCGGTCCCCAGTCCCCGGGCGTCTCACGGTCCCCGGGTCTCGTTGTCCGGTGGCCCCCGGTCCCCGGACGGTACCCACTCGGTCCCCGACGGGTTTGGGGAGCGGTCCCCTGCGATATGCGGTGTGACCTGGCCGTTTGCCGGTCGTGGTCGGAGCGGCCTGCCGGGACCGGACGTTGACAGTCGCGGTCCCCGTTACACGGTCCGCTGCGACGGTCGAGATGCTGGAGCCGGTCCCCGGACGGTCCCCGGTCCCCGGACGGTCCCCGGTCCCGTAACTGTCCTCCGCCGGTCGTGGTCCTCAGGGGACTCGCAAGCCGACTTGGATGCCCCCTACGGCTGGCTCCGCACCTGGCACATGGTCCTCAGGGATAGGCGGCGGGGCGAGTGCGGCGGCGGTCGGGGCCGTCGAGGATGACGCGCTCGGTCATCTCGGCGAGGCGGGACGCGACGCGGTCTCCGAGAGCGGTGCGTAGGTCGGCGGTGGGTAGGTTGGTCGTGATCAGGGTGGGGCGCAGGTGCTCGTACCGGTGGTTGATCAGCCGGTAGGTGAGCTCCTCGGTCCACTCGCTGGTCTTGGCCGCTCCGAGGTCGTCCAGGAGCAGCAGCGGGCACTTGGCCAGGGACTGCAGCTCGCGCTCGCTGTCGAAGCCAGAGCGAGGACGCAGGCGGGCGTACAGATCGGCGGCGGTGACGGCCTCCCAGCGCAGGCGGACCCCGGCGGCGAGGAGGCCGCGGATGGCGCCGTACGCCTGGTGGGTCTTGCCGGTGCCGGTGGGGCCGGCGATCAGCAGGGACGAACCCTCCGAGATTCCCGGTGCGCCTGCTGGTCCGGGGCGGCCGGTGTGGGCGATCTCGTCCACCCAGGCTGTGACTTGGGGGTGGTCGGTGAGGGCGCGCCGGTAGCGGGCGGGGATGCGCGCGTCGGCCAACTCCAGAGCGGTGACGGGCTCTGACGGCGGCTCCTGCGCGGCGACGTCGGGGCCGATGCCCCGCTGGGTCAGGATGGTGCCGAGGCGGTCGGCTATCCGGCCGACCTGGTGCGGGTCCCGGGTGAGGGTGGCGGTCACAGGTCACCTCCGTAGGCGGCTGCGACGTCGGCGGGGTTGGTCCACGGCCGGTGGGTGGCAGCGGGCGCGGATGCGGAGGCGTTCATGGCCTCGTGGACGAGGCTGGGCAGGGTGCTCGGGTGCAGGCCCTTGGCCCGGTGCCGTGCGAGGCCCGCCCGGACGTGAGCGGGGTCGATCCCCTCGTCGAGGAGCTTGCGCACCTGCCCGCCGAGATGGCTGAGAACGTCTCGGGGCGGTCGGTGGGTGCACGCGGCGGCGTACTCGCCGATGAGGTCCTTCGCCGAGACGGTCTGCGGCGCGGGGGCGCTCGCGCCCCCCAACGGGGTAGTTCCTAGATCCCTGTTCCTAGTTCCTAGATCCGGACCCTGAGGGCTCACCGCAGGCTCCGTGAGTCCTCCCTGCACCTGAGATGAGGGCGCCGTGGATCGCCTCTGACCTGCAGATTCGCCATTCACGGCAGCCTCCCTGCTTCCTCCCTGCCCCTTCGCGGAGGGCTCCGTGACCGCTCCGTGCACCAGCGGTGAGGGCTCACGCGTGACGCCGAGGTCGTGGTGGGGGCAGGCGGGGTTCCGGACGCCGCTCGGGCGGTTGATCTTCTGGTGCTTGGCGAAGGAGACGATGTGCAGGTACTGCTTGCCGTCGCCGCCCTCGTAGCGGCAGATCAACCCGGCGGCGTCGAGCTGGGTGAGATCGTCCTCGACCTCCACCGGGCCGTGCTCGCGGCGCAGTGACCACAACTGGCCGGCGATGACGGCCGCCTGGTCACGGAACCGGCCCTGGTCGTCGGCGAGGGTGAGCAGCCCGAAGAAGGTCCGCTCGGCGGAGAGGGACACGGCCGCGAGGGACTCGGACGCGAATGCCTCGGGCTTGATCGTGCGGATACGGGCGATGCCGATCGACCACCTTTCGAAAACGGGGGCAGGGAAAACCGGCGGGGCCGGGGTGCGTGGACAACACAGCCACACCCAGGGTTCAGAAGTCCAGTGTTAGTTCTGATCCCCGACACAACTTCTTCCGGCCGCACGACGGTAGACCCGAAACCCCGGTTGGCCAAATCAACCCGAAAATTCACCGGCGTTCGGCGCATCGCTCACAGCAGACAGGAAAAGCGTTCCCAAGCGGCCCGGACGCAAGCTACAACACACCAATGCCGCCACGCCCCCTCGAAATCGGACCCGCCGGACAAGCCACAGCCCGCGCCATCGAGCGCACCCGCACCGCCTGCGGCTACTCCCAGCGCCAGCTCGCCGCACGCGTCACCGCGCTGGGTCGGCCCATGACCTTCACCGCGCTCTCCCGCATCGAACGCACAGTCCGGCGCTGCGACATCGACGACCTCGTCGCCATTGCCGCCGCCCTCGGAACCCCACCGCACACCCTCCTCGCCGGCCCTCTCGCACACCCATGGCCGGTCGGAGCGGGCGGAACATAGCCGACGATCGCCGGTTAGCCAAACCGGGGATTCTCCGCATCATTGTCCTGACGCCGAACCCGGCTGCCTGTTGTGGGGTCTCCCTTGCGAGTCCCGGAAAGGGAAACGCCTCCGTTGTCTGATCCCGTGATA
This sequence comes from Streptomyces sp. NPDC048338, assembly GCF_043201055.1. Lineage (NCBI taxonomy): Bacteria > Bacillati > Actinomycetota > Actinomycetes > Kitasatosporales > Streptomycetaceae > Streptomyces > Streptomyces sp. NPDC048338. The sequence continues at coordinate 215,618 of NZ_JBICYQ010000003.1, read as the reverse complement.
TGTCCGGCTCTCCCCCGCCTCCATACGGCCCGGGAAGTCGCCGAAGCCTTGGGCTGTTCCGCCTGGTGGGTAAAAGAACGCGCCCGGCGCCGACTCATTCCCTTCACGTATGTGGGCGGTGCATATCGATTCACCGCGGAACACGTCGGGGAAATCGTGCGGCTGCACGAGGAAATTCCTTCACGTCCCCGGCAGCGCCCTGTGCCGCCCGTTTCCGTGTCCGTCCCCGTGTCCGTTGCTCGCGAGCCCGGCGACGCCGCCTCGTCCGGACCCACGCTCACCGCACGGCCACCGCGTCGGCTTCTCAAGACCCAGTCCCAGTACGACATCACCGCCTAGAAAGCCCCACCGAGAGAAGGGAGGGAACACTTGGGGTACGCGGAGAAGCGCAGCACCTACTGGCGGGGCCGGTACAAGCTCGCCGACGGAAAGTACGGCACCGTCTCCGACGCGACGGGCGCCGTGGTCAAGTTCGCCACGAAGCGGGAGGCCAAGCAGGCAGCCGACGCCGAGGAGGTCGCCGTCCGGCGCGGAGAGTGGCGGGACCCCGCAGCCGGCCAGGAGACCTTCGGCGAGTACGCCAGCCGCTGGTACGCAGACCAGGATCTCGCCGCGTCTACCATGCAGAACTACCGGCGCCACATCGAGGAGCACCTCCTCCCCACCTTCGCGGACAGGTCCCTCTCCGGCATCCTCCGCTCGGACGTGGAGCGCTGGGAGAAGTCGGAGAGGGCCGTGTACGCGGCCTCCAGCGTGAAGACCTGGCGATCGACCCTGCACCTCATCCTTGAGGACGCGATCGACGAGGGCCTGATCACGTCCAACCCGGCTGCCCGTCGGCGCGGGCGCGGCAAGCGCGCTGGCCGCGCCCGCGACCGCGGCCCCGAGAAAATCATCACCGACCCGCTCGGTGTTCTTCTGCTTGCCGAGCGAGCGGCCCTGCTTTCAGGACGGGACGACGAGTTCGTGGCCGTGATCCTCAAGGCGTACACCGGCATGCGGTGGGGCGAGATCGTCGGCCTGGAGACCGAGTTCGCGCGCCCCGGCACTGTCCGGGTCGAGTGGCAGCTGTACGAGCTGGACTCCGGCGAGCTGGTGCGCGTGCCGCCGAAGGACGACAGCTACCGCACCATCGACACCACGGACTGGCTGTCCGCCCTCGTCGCCGACCACATCGCCCGTACGAAGCCGACCCCGTGCCCCTGCCACGGCAAGACCTATGTCTTCCGGGGCCAGGGTGCCGCCCGCACCAGCGGACATGGCGGCGCGAAGCTCGTTGACGTGGCTCGTCGTGCGGGCGTGTCCACCGGCACGGTCTCCAACGTGCTCAACCACCCCGAGCGTGTACGGGAGGAGAGGCGCGTCCGGGTCGAACTCGCCGTCGCCGAGCTCGGCTTCGTACGCAACGCGGTCCCCTCCCTGGAGGCCGCCCACTGGCGCCGCAACGGCTTCGCCACCTGGCTCTTCCAGCCGGCGGCCACCGGCTGGTACCCCAGGAAGGCACCCCAGGAGCCACGCCCCGTCCCGCTCCTGGGCGAGCCCTGGCCCGGCGTCCCGGCCCGTGGCCGTGGCGCGAGCCAGCGGGCCGAAGCCTGCTGGCTGCCCGTCGCCAGGGGCCTCACCCCGCACGGCCTGCGCCACTCCCACCGCACCCTCATGGAGGATCTGGGCACGGAGAAGGTCCTCATGGACGAGCGCATGGGCCACCTCGACGGCTCCGTCTCGGCCCGCTACGCGCACGTGACCCCGGGCATGCGCAAGCGCCTGCTGCTCGGTCTCACCGAGCAGTGGGAGACGGCCCTGGCCGCTCGCCGCGCGATGTGTCCTCGTTCGCCCGTACGGGTTCTGGACCGCCTCCTCGCGCTCGCGGCGTGAGGAGCGGGGCGTTGGGTGCGCCGCTGTGGCGGCTACAGAGAGGGCGGCGGGCTCGGCTCTCTGCCGTACCGAGCCCGCCTGCCCCACACGCATGTACGGCTCAGAGCCGTCGACGCACGAGCATCCGGCTCGGTCGCCGAAACGAACCAGCGAGGCGTTGCAGAGGCACGGGTCCAGGACGGGCTCGCCGTCGTTCATCAGCGTCGGCGGGCGTGAGTGGCGGCCCGCTTGCGCTCAGCCTTCCATTGCAGGTACCAGCGGACGAGCGGAACCATGGCGCACCAGGCGAGGACCCCTGCGAACGGCCCGAGGCCGGACAGGTCGGCGAAGAAGAGGTCCGGCACTGTGCACAGGGCGGAGCCGAAGGCCCACTTCGCTCGGAGCACGAGCACGGCGGGGACGCCGTGTCTGGCTCAGATGCGGGGGCGGACGAGCGCGGAGCCTCCGGAGCGGAGGAGAAACGCGTCGGCGGAGAGCAGGATGAGGACGACGGCCGCGACGAATTTCGCTTCGCCTTCGCGAGTGTCCGCTGTCCCCTGGGCGGTTCCGTCGCGGGCCACAGCGACGGCGTCGTCGCGCCACAGGGTGATGGTGACCTCGTCGCCCGGGGCGAGACGATCGAGAAGCGGTCCGGCGCTCCCCTTGTCGATCTCCTGGGTTGCCGATGCCAACCCTCCCCGCGAACCGCCTGTTCGCCGGAGGGCGGTCCGGTGGAACCGGGCGTATCCTTCGAGCCAGGTGTGCCGGGAAGCCTGGTCGGCAACAAATGTCGCCTGCCCTGGAGCCGTCGATGCCACCGCCGCTCTCGCCCCGCGAGCGCCTCAGGCGCGGTTCGCGCGCCGTGCTGCGTGGGCTCCGCGCCGGCCACGGGCCCGTCGTGGTGCGTCTGAAGGGGGATCTCGACGCCGATTCGGTGCAGCACACCACTCGGCTGCTGCAATCAGCCCTGCGTGGCGCACCGAAGTGGCTCGAGGTCGATCTCTCCCGCGTCGAACGCTTGAACGCGGACGGGATACTGCCGCTGTTCCTCGCCGCCCGTGCGGCACGGGCGCAGGGTGTAGAGCTCACTTTCACGCACGCTCAAGGCCAGGTGAGGGAGGTCATGCGCAGGATGGGCCTGGAGCGTTTCCTGTCGGCGAATGCATCCGGCCAGTAGCCGTCGCTCGGGATGCGTAGGGCAGCCGCCTCATCGGCTGATGCAGGCATCCGCGCCGGGATTGTCGCATGGTTGGCTCACCCACGGCGGCTCACTCGGTCGGTCGAGCCGACGGCTTCGCATTACGTCTGTGTCGGGTGCGGCTGCAGCGTGACGAAGCGGGCCGCGTGGTCGTGTATCCATTGAGCGAGGGTGCGGGGGCGGCGTCCGGTCAGTGTGTGAACCGTGTCGGTGATCTCCGGGCCCGCGTCGTCGCGGAGCTTTCGGAACATGGTCACGATGTTGCTCGCAAGCCAGTCCGGGGCTCCCGAGGCGGCCAGGGCTGCCCGGGCGACGTCGTCGGGCACGCTGGCGTACTGGACCTCGTGGCTGGTGGCCGCCGACAGTTCGGCGGCGACGTCGTGGTAGCTCACTGCAGTCGGGCCGGTCAGAGTGAACGTCCGGTCGTCGTTGCCGTCCTCGGTGAGGAGGACAGAGGCCGTCGCGCCGATGTCCTCGGGGGCGATCATCGCGATCCGTGCCTCGCCCGCAGGGGCGATCAACCGGCCGGTCGAGGCGACCGTGTCGGCGGCGGCCAGCAGGTTCGACATGAGGAAGCTGGCGCGCAGGCACACGCTGTGTATCCCCGAGGTGCGCAGGTGCCGCTCGATCCGGCCGTGCCAGTCCCAGAAGGCGAGGTCCGAGCCGATCTCCACGTGCGGAGAGGACAGTTTGACGATCCGTCGGACCAGGGTGGTGGATGCCGCGTCGATGACCGCGGTCTCGTGTGCGACCTTGTCCGGGCCGTCCGCGGAGGTGAGGAACACCGCGTCGGCGCCCTGCAGGGCGCGCCGCAGGGACGCCGGGTCGGCGAAGTCGCCCAGGGCCAGGTCCACCTCGAAGCCGAGAATGCGACGCGCTCTGGCCTCGTCGCGTACCAACGCCCGTACTGGCGCGCCTCGGGCACGCAGCGCGGCCACGACCGTCCGGCCGACGTTGCCCGTCGCGCCGGTCACCAGAACCGTGTTCATCGTCGCTCCCTTCCCGAAGCCCAGCTACTGGGCGGGATACCGGCGTTGAGCCGGAATACGCTGTTCGGGTCGTAGCGGTCCTTGAGGGAGGTCAGCCGAGCCAACCGTGGGTAGTGGGCCCGGGGCTCGGTCGGGTCTCGCCCGTTCGCCCCCGATGGGTAGACAGGCAACCGGCCCAGCGCCCGCACGTGCACCGTGCCTTCCCGCACACCACTAGTGTCCCGCCGGGCGGCCGCCGGCACCTTCCGGGCTCTCCCTCCCTGGCCGGCTCGGCGCCCTCACGCTCGGCACCCACCTGCCCCGTCAGGCCGTCGCCGACCACGGGGCCTCGTCGCCCGGGACTTCGCAAGCGAGCACAACCCCGATGGTGTGAAGCCGCCACCTCCAGCATCGTCCGCAAAGCGTTACGCCCTCTCGGCTTCTCCGTGTCTTCCCCTGTTTACGTTTCCGGCGACGAGACGACCACCACCGAAGGACACCTCATGCGCCGTACCCGTGCGCTCATCATCAGCACGATGGGTGCCACTTTGCTGGCGGCTGCCTGCACCGGTTGCGGCCCCGGATCCGGTGCAGAGGGCAAGGCGACGGCCTCCGCGACGCCGACTCAGGCAGCCCTGACCTCAGCCCCGGCCGCTCCCCGGTCACCCTTGGCAAGCCCCACACCCGTCCCCACCCCCATGCCGACGGTGAGCGCCACCACCCGCCCCGCGTCGCGAACTGTGGCGCCGCCGTCGAAGCCGGCCACGACCAGGCCGCCCGTCCCGACCTACCTTGCGATGAGTGCGACCGCGCCTGGCAGTCGGCTCACCTTGAGGCCCGGCGGGCCGGCACGGGAATTCAGCGTCACCCTCCGCAACGGCAACACCCGCTCCTACCGGCACGTCCTGCTCGCCTTCCAGATGGAGTCCACGCCCGGCGGTTCGGCCCACCCCGGCTACATCCTGGAGCGCTGGGACCAAGCGACGGGAACCTGGCGTCCGGCCACGCTGCGCATCGCCAACGACACCCTCCCGTACGCGTTCCATGAGGGCGGGACCCCCCTGGCCAAGAACGAGGTGACCACCCACCGCTACCGCCTCCGCGCCGCGACAGGCGCCCCGTCCGGCCCCAACCCGATTCTGATCAGTCTGATCGACACAGACACGGACGCCCGCGTCTTCTACGCCTCTCTCCCCCAGTCCACCCTCGAGTAAGGGGCTGTGTGTCTGCTCGGGCGGCCAGATGGGTAGGTGGTGGATAGGTCCCCTTAGGGAGGCTGATTCGATGCCGTGGTTCGTATGGCTGCTTGCCGCCGCGGCGCTCGGTGGCGCGGAGTTTCTCACCCTGACGCTGGTCTTCGGGCTGCTGGCGGGCGCTGCGCTGGTAGCCGCTGTGGCCGCCGGCGTGGGCATCGGCCTTCTCGGCCAGCTCGTGGCGTTCGGAGTGACGGCGGTGGCGGGTCTCCTCATCGTCCGTCCTGTCGCGCTGCGGCAGATGGCACAGGCACCCCTCGCACGTGAGGGCAGCGACGCGCTGATCGGCAGGCGGGCCGAGGTCATGCAGGAGGTCACCGCGACACGCGGCCTGATCAAGGTCTCTGGTGAGGAATGGTCGGCTCGCGCTCTCGACGAAAGCCTGGTGATCCCAGTGGGAGCGCTTGTGGATGTCATGGAGATCGAAGGCGCCACAGCGGTCGTCTACCCTCGCGAACTCCTTCCGTGAACGGCGGAACACACCCAACGGAGGAACTGTGGATCCGGTTGTCATCCCGTTTCTCGTGGCGGCGATCGTTGTCGTCTTCCTGGTGGCTGCCACGGTGCGGATCGTCCCGCAGGCGCGCCGTTACAACATCGAGCGGTTCGGCCGGTATCGGCGGACGCTGCAGCCCGGCCTGAACTTCGTCGTGCCGGTGGCAGATCGTGTCAACACCAAACTCGATGTGCGCGAGCAGGTGTATTCGTCCGCCCCCAAGCCGGTGATCACCGAGGACAACCTCGTGGTGAACATCGACACGGTGCTCTACTACCAGATCACCGACCCGCGGGCGGCGGCCTACGAGGTCGCCGACTATCTGCAGGCGATCGATCAGCTCACCGTTACCACGCTGCGGAACGTCATCGGTTCCATGGACCTGGAGGAGACGCTCACCTCACGTGAGGAGATCAATGCCCGACTCCGCGCCGTCCTCGACGACGCCACCGGAAAGTGGGGCATCCGGGTCAACCGCGTCGAGATCAAGGCCATCGATCCGCCGGCCACCATCAAAGAGGCGATGGAGAAGCAGATGCGGGCCGAGCGTGACAAGCGCGCGGCCATCCTGCACGCCGAGGGGGAGCGGCAGGCCAAGATTCTTACGGCGGAGGGAACGAAGCAGAAGGACATCCTGGAAGCGCAGGGCACGCAGCAAGCCATGATCTTGCGGGCGGACGGCGAAGCGAAGGCGGTGGAGCGGGTTTTCCAGGCCGTTCATCGCAACAACGCAGACCCGAAGGTCCTGGCCTACAAGTACCTCGAGACACTCCCGCACCTGGCCAAGAGCGACAACAACACGTTCTGGGTGATCCCGGGAGAGCTGACCGAGGCAGTTCGCGCCGTCACCCACGCATTCGGCGATCAGTCGACGATGGGGCTCCCCGCAGCCGCGCAACCGCAGGAAGCAACCACCAGCGATGCCGACGGCGCGTCGGATGAAGGCGGAGCTCCGGAACTCGAGCCAGGCTCCACGTTTTCGCTCGACGCTGCCGCGGCTGCTGATGAGGTCGCGAAGCAGGTCGACGCCGTAGTGAGCGACGCGAAGGCCGAGGCCGAGGCCGCGAGGGCATCCCAGGTGCCGGGCATGAGTCAGACGTCAGACGATTGAGCGCCGACAGAGAGGCGCCTGGGATCCCGATGGACCGCTGCAGCAGCCTTGTCCGACATGCCCGCGCGCAGGGAAGGTGTCGGTACGGCTGCGGCAACGATAGGTCTACGACGTAAAGGCAACGGGGTTCTGGACCGCCTCCTCACCACGTGATGAGGGCGAGGACCGTCACACGGGGATCTGGCGTGGTCGTACGCATGAAGGTAAGACTCTTGTCACCTGCTGAGGAGTAGCCGCCCGCGCGTCCGGCATCGTTCAATGTGGGCGGCAAGCTCGGATGCGGAAGGAAATGAACATGGGTCGGGGTGGCAGACGGCGCGGTCCGCTGTTCGCAGGAGGGCTGATCGTGGCGATCATCCTCGCGGGAGTGGGGCTCTACTGGTTCCAGCCGTGGAAGCTGTGGCAGGACGAGACAGTCGAGGAAGCGCTTCCGAGTGTGGCTCCGACAGCGGCAGGGCCGGAGCCGACGACGTCCGTGCTCCCGTCCACGTCCACGTCCCCCTCTCCGACGGAGGAGGGGCCGCGGACTGTCGCTCAGGGTTCCCTGATCAGCCACGAGCACACGACCACCGGAACGGTGAAGCTCATCCGGCTGCCCGACGGCTCGCACACGGTGCGGCTGGAGAACCTGGACACCAGCAACGGCCCGGACCTGCGCGTCTGGCTGACCGACGCCCCGGTCAAGGAGGGCAAGGCGGGCTGGCACGTCTTCGACGACGGGAAGTACGTCAGCCTGGGCAAGCTGAAGGGCAACAAGGGAGACCAGAACTACGCCGTCCCCGCGGGCGCCGACCTGTCCGGTCTCACCAGTGTCGCCATCTGGTGCGACCGCTTCGACGTCTCCTTCGGTGCTGCCAAGCTGGCATAGCACTGGCATCCGCCGGGCTTGGCTGGCGGCCCCGCCTACCAGCCACTTCACGTCCGTGTCTGTGCCGTGCGGCTACCCCGCGACAGCCGCGCCGTGGCTGTCCTCCGGCGCACGGAGGATGACGACGGGACACGCGGCATGCAGGGCGCACTGCTGGCTTACGGACCCGAGCAGCAGCCGGGCGAAGCCACCTCTGCCTCGGTTCCCGACGACCAACAGCTCGGCGCCCTCGGATGCGGTGATCAGCGCCTCGACAGCGTTCCCGCGCACCACGTGCTCCTCCACCGGTACGTCATGGAGGGGGCCGAGGACGTCTCCGATCTCGGCCTTCAGCCTGCTCTTTGCCTCCTCGGCATCGAGGGCCGCGTCCACCGCGGGGGCCGACCATCCGATCCCTCCGCCCACGTCGTACGCCGCCACCGCCTCAACGCCCGCTCCGACCATCCTTGCGTAGCGTGCGGCCCAGCGCAGCGCCGCGTAGGAGGCCGGGGAGCCGTCGATGCCCACGACGACCCGTTTACCAATTGCTTCGGCCCGCATGTCAGGTCACTCCCTCCGATGGCCGACGGTGCCAATCGAAAGCCGCGAGTCTCCCCCTAGGGCGCGTACCCAGACCGCAGCTCCGTACCCTGACCGCCGCTGCGTATCCAGGAGCTCGTGGTCGAAGTCCCCACGCCTGCCGATCAGCCGGGGGATTGCGTCTCCGCGTCGCGGGCACTCGCGTGGTGTCTTCCCAGCAGTTCGGCGAGGCCGCGGCGGGTTGCGGCGATGACCACGCGGTCCTCGGGACGTAGCACGTAGCCGGGGTGGAGGTCCCACAGCAGCTGGGGCTGCTCACCGTCGTGTCGGGTGGAGGCGAGGTCGGGACGGCGTGAGCCGGGGGAGGCGGTGTCGAGGGCGAGGACGCGCCAGGCGCCGGCACGGAAGGATTCGGCGACGGTGCGGCCCTCGAGCTGAGGGTGGCCGGCGACGAGGAGGGCGGCGAAGACGAGGACCTTTCGTTCGACCGGGATCGCGCCGAGGATCTGGCGCCCCATCATGGCCCCGGCGAACGCGGGTGCCGCGAGGTGGGTGACGCTGCGGCTGCGCGTGAGGGCGTCGGGGTGGGTGGTGCGCAGGGTGCGGTAGACGGCCGTGGCGAACTCGTCGTCGTACAGGCGCAGCGCCACACGCAGATCGGCCTTCACGGTACGTGCGTAGAGGACGGCTTCCAGGTTGGTGGTGTCGGAGCTGGTGAGGGCGAGCAGGGAGTGAGCCCGGTGGACCTTGGCTGTCTCCAGTACGCCTTCCTCGGTGACGTCTCCCAGGACGACGGGTACGCCCAGATCGCGGGCGAGAGGGATGCCGCGAGCGTCGGGGTCCTCCTCGACGCACACGACGGGGATGTCCAGTTCGCGGAGTCGGGCCAGCACCCGACTGCCGATCTTGCCGAGGCCGAGCAGGACGACGTGGCCGGACAGTCCGCGAGGCGGTCGCCGTAGCGTGCCGGCGGTGCGGAACGTGCCCAGCGCTTCCAGTGCTGCCGCGACCAGGAGCGGGAGCAGGGCGAGGCCGACGAGACCGGACAGCAGCTGCAGGACCTGGTGTGTGACCGGTGCGTCGACGGCGGGGTCGTTGATGGAGAACAGGTCGAGCAGAGTGATGTACGCAGCGTGCACCGGGTCCGCGTCGGTGAGCGCGGTGGTGGTCAGTGTCAGGGCGAGTACGGACGCGACGATGCCGGCGAGCGCCCAGCGCAGGCGGCTGGAGAAGAGTTCGCGCAGAGGCGCCCCCCGGCGTGCCAGGCGTCGTGGGGGCAGGGCGGGACCGGCGTACTGGACCGTTTCCAGAACCACGCTGCCACGACCGGTGCTGCCTGCGACGGCCCGGTCGTCGGGCAGCAGGACGGGACCCTGAGGGCCGCTGGCCTCAGAGCCTTCGGCACCTGCCGGGTCGGCCGTCGTGGACGACAGCAGCGCCAGCGTGCACAGGCCGGGGTCCCGCACCTCGCCGCGCCCGGGAGGAGTGCGCTCGGCGGCACGCAGCAGGACGCCGTCGGCCTGGACGACCTTGCTCGTGCCCGCGACGGCGGTGGCTGCGAGGGCGGGGGCTGCTGTGTCGGCATCGGACAGGACGGTCGTGGAGGCGTCGAGGACGGCCCGGTCCATGCCGGGGGAGTGCACGAGCGCTGCCTGGTCGAGCAGCTCCTCCAGGTGCTGTCCGAGCTTGCGGTTGTACATGCGGACGACGAGGCGCAGCCCTGGGCTGAGGCGGCGGGCGGCGAGCGCGGCACGCAGATTGGTCTCGTCGTCCTCGTACAGCAGCGCCAGCGCCTCCGCACGGTCCACTCCTACCCGGAGCAGTGCCTCCCGGGTGGGGGCCGGGGCGGTCGTCACCTGTACGGGGAGGATCGTCCCGCCGCTTGTTGTGCCCGGTGTCTCCGCGGCTGGTCCGGCCGTGTGCTCCTCGGCCCCTGCCTCGGAGACGACCAGGACGACCCGCTGCCGGTAGACCTCCCGCAGTTCGTCGGCCAGTCGGCGGGCGAGCCCGTCGTCGCCGCAGACCACCATGTGTCCAGCGGCGTGCGCATGCGGGTTTCCCTGGTGCGGCAGCGCCGTCATGTCTCCCCCTATGTACGTGATCCGTGGTGGTTGGGCGCGGACGGCTCTCACCGGCTCCCTCGGCCTCGCCCGCCACCGTGGACCAGAAACGCGACGGCTGCCAGGCTGGTCGGGGCCCATATGGCGATGAACGTCTCGATGGCCGGGTCCCACCCATCGAGGACGAGCAACAGCAGGAACGTCCAACCGCTCAGGCCGGCCACGGCCCAGCCGCTCCTGGCGAGCGGATGCGGCCTCCGGCGGTGTGCGGCGGCCTCATGGTGCCGGAGGTACCACTGCGACGCGTGAACGCCCCAAACTCCGCCCAGCAGGAGGATGATGCCTCCTCCGGCGAAGCCCTGCGCGGTACCTTCCGGATACGCGTCGGTTCGCTGCCCGGACTCGCCTGCCCAGAGCGCGATGATCTCGCCCCGCCAGATCGTGCCGGCGACCCGATCGCCCGGGCTTACCTGAACCAGGAACGCGCTGACACCGCTCAGCCTCGCCTCCCCGGCGGCCTCGTCGGAGCCGGAGACTTCCACCCAGCCCCCCGGGCTCTTGCCACGGTGCACTCGAACGGTGTCGACGGTGAACCAGGCTGCCCGCAGGCAGTCTCCTGTGACTGTCCCACGGCACGCGCCCGCCCCCCGGAACGCGCGCTCCTCGGCCACGGCGTGGGGGAGCCGCGTGAACAGCGTTGTGCCCGCGACGAGGGCTGCCGCTCCGGCGAGCCCGATGAGGACGGCCAGTATGCGAAGCCGCGTCCTGTCATACGGCTTGCCGTGCCGTGGATCCGGTGTCACGGCCGGACCGCCCAATCGTCCAGCTTCGCGAAGACGAGGGTCATGGCGCCGCCGCCGGCCGCGATGAGGCCGTAGATCGCGAACATGGTCCGCTGGCCCTGCTTGCTCAGCACCTCGTACTGGCCTCTGGTCACCTCGATCCTCTGCCGCTGCGGATCGGTGGTGTCGACCGCGTAGTAGCGACCCCGGACGGTGTCGGTCGCCTGGAGGCCGGAGTCGTCAGAGAACGCTCCGGTGACCAGGACGGCCCCTGACAGGGCCAGTGCCACGAGCAGGGCGTGCACCCGGCCCGGCAGGGCTTTCAGGGCACGCCACTGGTTCGACTTGCTGCTCGCGAAGCCCCTGGCTCGGAACTCGAGCGAGATGCTGCGGAAGATCGTCGCGGCGTGGAGCGGGAAGAGCAGCGCGAAGCCGACGCCGAGGAGGATCCCCTCGCCGGCGAAGGGCGGAAGGTGAGGGACGGAGCTGTAGGCGGCTGCCAGCAATGCCACTGTGGCCAGAGCCAACTGAAGCCCCGCCTGCACCTTGAAACTACGTTTCACACCGTCCCCCATCAGACTCGTGTCCCAGCCGGTGATCTCGACCTGCGCACTCGTCTCCGCTGGCGCGAATGTGGGCGGCGGGGTCGACGGCGGAGAGTCCATGCCATGGGCGACATTGCCGATGACGGCAACGGTCAACAGGCTTGATTCGCTGCCCCGCCGTCAGCAGATGTTGCCACCGAACCGCACAAGGGTTCACTGCCGGATCCCGGAAGTTCTTGACGGGTTCCTGATGCCGCTACCGCGCGCCCAACGCCTCCGACACGACCGGGGCGACCCGGTCCACCGCCTCGTCCAGGACCAGGTGCCCCGCGTACGAGCGGGTGTGGGGCACCTGCCATGCGTCGAGGCGCCTCTCGCGCCAGTCGCGTACACGGTCGTGCGCGGCCGCGCTGCGGTAGATCGACCGCATCGCGGCATCGTAGAACGGCGAAACGGGCACGGCATCGTGCCAGACACCGATCCCGGCGGGCGAGGGCGATATCGTTGCGCGGTCCATTGACGTCCTTTTGACGCCATATCGGCAGGGGAAAGGGGCGGCGCCGGTGGTCGTAACCGTGCCCCAGCGCGCACGAGCTCTCTTCACGACCCATCCCGCCCGAACGGTGGTGCTCGGGTTCGCGAGTGTGGTCGTGATCGGCACGGTCCTGCTGATGCTGCCGCTCGCGACGGAGGACGGTGGCGGCGCCGTTTTGCTGACCGCACTGTTCACATCGACCTCCGCCGTGTGCGTCACCGGCCTCGCGGTCGTCGACACCGGCACCTACTGGAGCGGTTTCGGCGAGGGCGTCATCCTCGTGCTGATCCAGGTCGGCGGCTTCGGCATCATGACCATGGCGTCACTGCTCGCTCTCCTCGTCTCGGGCCGGCTCCGGCTGCGGATGCAGCTGACTGCGCAGGCGGAGACGAAGAGCCTCGGCATCGGAGACGTACGCAAGGTCCTCCTCGGTGTGGCGGGCACGACGCTGGCGGTGGAGCTCGCCGTCGGCGCGTTCCTCGCGCTGCGGTTCCGTTTCGGGTACGGCAACGGCTTCGGCGAATCTGCCTACCTGGGGTACTTCCACTCGGTGTCGGCCTTCAACAACGCCGGGTTCGGTCTGTACGCCGACAGCCTCACGCGGTATGCCCAGGACCCTTGGGTCACGCTGCCGATCGCGCTCGCCGTCATCCTCGGCGGCATCGGCTTCCCGGTCATGCTGGAACTGCTGCGCCACCGCCACCGGGTGCGTACGACCGGCCGGAGGAACTGGACTCTGCACACCAGACTCACCGTCATCACGACCGTGGTCCTGCTGGTCGTCGGGACGGTGCTCACCGGCCTGCTGGAGTGGACCAACCCCGCCACGCTCGGGGCGCACGACGTCTGGGGCAGGCTTCTGAACAGCTTCTTCTACTCGTCGATGAGCCGCACCGCCGGGTTCAACTCCCTCGACATCGGTGCACTGCAATCCTCCACGCTCCTGATGACCTGCGTCCTGATGTTCATCGGCGGCGGCAGCGCGGGAACGGCCGGCGGCATCAAGGTCACCACCTTCGCCGTCCTGGCCGCCGCGATCCTGGCCGAGGTACGTGGCGAGCCGAACTCGGTCGTCCTCGGCCGCCGTCTCGCCCCACACGTGCTGCGCCAGGCGCTCACCGTGGCGCTCCTCGGCGTGGGCCTGGTCATGGCCGCCACCCTCGCCCTGCTGTCCCTGAGCGAGGAGCCTCTGGACGCCGTCCTCTTCGAGGCGGTGTCCGCCTTCGCCACCGTCGGCCTGTCCACCGGCATCACTGCCGACCTGCCCGTCCTCGGACAGCTCATCCTCATCGGCCTGATGTTCATCGGCCGCATCGGCCCCATCACTCTCGTCTCCGCACTCGCCCTGCGCGAACGCACACGACGCTACGAACTGCCCGAGGAGCGACCCGTCATTGGCTGACTACCTGCACAACCTGCGCAAGCGCCGGCGCCAGCGGCTGACGGAGCAGCCACAGGTCTCCGCGGATCAGCGTGTCGCTGTCATCGGGCTCGGTCGCTTCGGCTTCTCCCTCGCCAACGAGCTGATGCACCGGGGCTGGGACGTCCTCGGTATCGACTCCGATGCCCGCCTCGTCCAGAAGTACAGCGACCTGCTCACCCACGCCGTCGTCGCCGACTCCACCGACCCGGACGCCCTGGTCTAGCTCGGTGTCCATGAGTTCACCAGCGCCGTCGTCGGTATCGGCAACGACGTGGAGTCCAGCATCCTGGTCAGCTCGAACCTCCTCGAAGCCGGCGTCCCGAACATCTGGGCCAAGGCGATCAGCCGCCAGCACGGCAAGATCCTCGAACGCCTCGGCGTCCACCATGTCGTCCTCCCCGAGCACGAGATGGGCGAGCGGGTCGCCCACCTCGTCACCGGACGGATGCTCGACTTCATCGAGTTCGACGACGACTACGCACTCGTCAAGACCGTCGCCCCCCAGGTCGCGACCGGCCGGCCGCTCGGGAAGTCCCAGGTCCGCAGCCGGTACGGCATCACCGTCGTCGGCATCAAGCGCCCCGGCGAAGACTTCACGTACGCCACCGCCGACACGATCGTGGAGAAGGGCGACATCATCGTCGTCACCGGCAAGACCGCGGCTGTAGAGACCTTCACAGAGCTCCCCTGACCGTTAGGATCCCCTGCGGGTGAGCCGGGAAGTCTGGTCGGCACAGTCCTCCGCCTGCCCGGAAGAAGCCACCATGTCTCTGACCCTCGTCCTGCTCGCCGTGTGGGCGCTCGCCTTCCTGACGTTCAACACCGTCATCGCCGTACGGGTCTGGCGGCTGACCCACCTGCCCCGATGGCGCCGCGCGATGCCGGCGCTTCTGCTCTGTGCCGCGGTGGCCGCGAGCCTCAGCCGGGCCACGGGCACGACCATCGTCGCGGAGACCTTCGCGTTTCCGTTGAATGCGGCCACGGCACTCGTGGGAATCCACGAAATACGTCGGCACCGCGTATGTGCGCACGGCATCGCGCAGGGTGAGTCGGCGTGAGCCCGTGGGCGAGCTGGACGCTCCTGGCCACCGGTGCCGTCTTCGTCCTCGTGCCGAGCATCGCCCTTCTACGAGGCTGGAGACCCGGCAGCTTGCGGCGGTCCGAGGGACCTGTGCCCTTGCTCGGCTGGGCGGGTGTGGCGCTGTACGGGGTGGTGCTGACCGGAGAGGTCCCGCGCCTGGCCGGCACGTCGACCGGCGTGCGCGCTGCATGCGGGTACACAGCTCTCGGGCTTGCCGCTTTGTCCGTCGCCCTCGTTGTCCTCTACGACCACCTGGCGCATGCCTCGCGGCGGAAGCGTCGCTGAATCCTGTCATCGGGACGTGGTCAGCACGGCGGAGTGCGCCCCCGGCCGGGTGATCTCACCGTCGGGAGGCCCGGGCGACGAGTTCAGGGCGGCCGTGAGGATCAGTCCCAGGAGGGCGATGGCGGCCAGGACGACAGCGGTCACGAGTCGTGGATCACGTCGTGAGAGGCGGGCCTTCACCGATCGCTCCTGGCGCCCGGGAAACTGCTGGTTCAGCGACTCCATCATGGTGCTGAGGGCGGGATCGTCGTGTGTGAGCCCTCGCTCGATATCGGCAAGGATGCGCTCGTCATCTGCGGGGTGACTCATCGTGACCCCCTCCACCTGCCGCTGCGGGAAGTCCTACCGTCAGTGTGCCCGTCCGGTGCCGCCTCGACGCGTTGAGCGGTCACAGATCCTGGTCGGGCCACCCGAGGAGGCGGGCGCCGATGACGGCGGTCTGGAGGGCGTAGCGCTGGACGGGATCGCCGGGGTCGGCGCCTGTCAGGCGTTGGATGCGGTCGAGACGGTACGTCATGGCCCGCACGCTGAGGTTCAGGCGGCGGGCCGCCTGCGCGGTGACGCAGCCGGTGTCGAAGTACGCGGTGAGGGTGTCCAGGAGCGGCCGGGCCCCGCCGCGTGCTTGCTGGAGCGGGCCGAGCACGGTGCGTACGAGGTCGGCCATGGCCTGCCGGTCGCGCGTCAGGACGGGGTAGACGAGCAGGTCGGCGGCGTGCAGGACCGGGTCGTTCAGGTCCATGCGTGCGGCGAGGTCGAGGGCGTTGAGGGCTTCTTCGTAGGAGTGGACGACGCCGCCGGCGCCGGGGTGGGACCGGCCGATGGCCACCTGACCCCCGTCGGTGGCGGCGTACGCCTGCTTCGCGAAGTAGGCCAGTACCTCGGGCTCGTCGGCCGGGGCGACGCAGATGAGTCGGCCGTCTTTGGTGGTAAGCAGGATACGGCGGTTGCCGAAGCGTGCGACGAGCGACGACTCGACGGCGCGGGTGACCGCGTAGCCGTCGTCGTACGGCTCCCGGCCCTGCGCGACGGCCACCGCGTGGGCATGGGACAGGAGCAGCCCGAAACGCTCCGCCCGTTCGGCGAGCCTGCCGAGGTCGCTGCGGCCGTAGAGGAGATCGTCGATGAACTCGCGTCGCGCTGCCTCCTCCTGGCGCATCGCCAGGTGCTGCGCCCGGTCGTGGCCCTCGGCGAAGGCGTCCACGGCCTGCCCGACAGCGCTCAGGAGATGGGCGGCTGCCGCATGCGGCAGCTCGGGGTGCACACGCTCCGCAGCGGAGAGGTGGGCCCGGACAAGACTCCGCAGCCCGATGCCGGCCTCCGCGGCCCGCTCCCCGCGGGACCGCAGCGCATCCAGCTCGTCGCGTGTGAGTCTGCGGCGTGTCGCGCACACACTCGACAGCATCTCGGAGTACCCCTCCAGATACTGCTCGGCGGTGTCTCGGTCCGTCACGGCCCCTCCCGGATTCCTGTCGCGCCTTTGACGAGTTCCTGACGCGCGCGGTCCAAGGGTGGCATGTCGCTCTTTGGGGGCGTCTCTGGCATCAAGAAGGCGTCAAAGACTGCCGGTTCACGGCAATGCCCTCGCGGTCTCTGCTGGGACAGGATGGTCTCGCAAGAAGGTCCAGGCGCCGAGTCGCTTCCTGGATCGGGAAACTTCGAGACATCACGGGGGATCGATGCGCGAGCTCTTGAACGCTGCATTCGGCTTCCCGACGATGCTGTTCACCGCCGCTGTGATCGTCGTCGCAGGCTTCTGGCTGTTGGTCCTGTTCGGTGTGGCGGAGTGCGACGGCTTCGACTCCGACGTGGACGCCGAAGCCCTGCGTCTCGACGGAGTGCCGGTCTCCGTGGCCGTAACCCTGTCGATCGCGGTCAGCTGGCTTCTGAGCGTGGGCGGCGCAGTGCTCCTGGCGCGTGCCGGCTTGCCCGGTGTTCTTTCGCACCTGCTCTCCACGGCTCTGCTGCTGGTGGCCCCGCTCCTCTCCTGGCAGGTGACGCGGCGGCTCGTACGGCCGCTGTCGAAGCTGTTCCCCGACGAACCTGCGCTGTCGCGGCAGGACGTCGTGGGTCTGTCAGGTCCGCCCGAACGGGACCGACCCACAGCTTCTGGGCAGTGCCCTTCTGCTGTGCCGGTACGACGAGGCCGATAGCTCGTCCCGGGCGCGCGCAGCCGGTAGGGCGCCCGCCCACGTAACGCCGCCGCTTGAGCCTGCGGCTCCCTATTTCCTCCACTGACACGGGGTTTCTCATGGATGCCATCACCCCGGGCATCGGCGTGTCCGTCGCCGTTGTCCTGCTCATCGCCGTCGCTCTGCTCTTCGCCGTCACCCGGCTGTTCCGGAAGGTGGAGCAGGGCAAGGCCCTGATCGTCTCCAAGATGCGGAAGGTCGACGTCACCTTCACCGGCCAGGTGGTTCTGCCTGTGCTGCACAAGGCGGAGCTCATGGACATCTCGGTCAAGACGATCGAGATCAGTCGGACCGGCCGGGACGGGCTGATCTGCCGGGACAACATCCGGGCCGACATCCGGATCTCGTTCTTCGTGCGGGTCAACAAGACGGTCGAGGACGTCATCAAGGTTGCCCAGGCCATCGGCACCCAGCGGGCCAGCGACAAGGAGACGCTGCAGGAGCTGTTCAACGCCAAGTTCTCCGAGGCGCTGAAGACCGTCGGCAAGCAGCTCGACTTCACCGATCTGTACACCAAGCGCGAGGAGCTGCGGTTCCGGATCATCGAGATCATCGGCATCGACCTCAACGGCTACAGCCTTGAGGACGCGGCCATCGACTACCTGGAGCAGACCCCGCTCTCCCAGCTCGACCCCGGCAACATCCTCGACGCCCAGGGCATCCGCAAGATCACCGAGCTGACAGCCGTCGAGAACGTCCGCACCAACGAGTTCCGCCAGCACGAGCAGAAGGAGATCACCCGGCAGAACGTCGACGCTCGCGAGGCCATCCTGGAGCTGGAGCGGCGCCAGGCGGATGCCGAGATCAAGCAGAAGCGGGAGATCGACACCGTACGGGCACGGGAGGAGGCCGAGACCGCGCGCGTGGTGGAGGAGGAGCGGCTGCGGGCGCAGAGCGCTTTCCTCAAGACGGAGGAGCAGCTCGGGATCCAGCGCGAGAACCAGGCCCGTGAGGTAGCCGTCGCGCAGAAGAACCGCGAGCGGGTCATCGCCGTCGAGAACGAGCGGATCGAGAAGGACCGGATGCTGGAGGTCATTGCCCGAGACCGGGAGACCGAGCTCACCCGCATCTCCGCGGAGAAGGAGGTCGAGGCGGAGCGCCGGGACATCGCCGAGGTGATCCGGGAACGGGTCGCCGTGGACCGTACGGTCGCCGAGCAGGAGGAGTCCATCAAGCGGCTGCGGGCCGTCGAGGAGGCCGAGCGTGAGCGGCAGGCCGTGATCATCGCCGCCGAGGCCGAGGCGCAGGAGAAGCTGGTCAAGGACATCAAGGCCGCCGAGGCCGCCGAGCAGGCCGCCGTCCACCGCGCCGCCGAGGAACTCACCCTCGCCGAGGCCCGGAACAAGGCAGCCGACATGGACGCTCGCGCCAAGATCCGCCTCGCCGAGGGCATCCAGGCCGAGGCCGCCGCCGAAGGGCTCGCGGCCGTGCAGGTGCGGGAGAAGGAGGCCGACGCGATCGAGAAGGCCGGCCGCGCCGAGGCCGAGGCCACCGAGGCCCGACTGCGCGCCGAGGCCGTCGGCACCCGCGAGAAGGCCCTGGCGGAGGCGACCGCGATCGGCGAGAAGCTCAAGGCCGAGGCGGCCGGTCTGACCGAGAAGGCGGCCGCCATGGCCGCGCTCGACGAGGCGTCCCGTACGCACGAGGAGTACCGGCTGCGTCTGGAGGCCGAGAAGGACATTCGGCTCGCCGGGCTCGAAGTGCAGCGCCAGGTCGCAGAGGCGCAGGCCACGGTGCTCGCCACCGGCCTGGAGAACGCCGATATCAACATCGTCGGCGGCGAGTCGGTCTTCCTCGACCGCCTGGTCCAGTCGATCGCGCTCGGCAAGTCCGTCGACGGCTTCGTGGAGAACTCGCACACCGCGCAGGCGCTCGCCGGCCCGTGGTTGAGCGGAGACGGGTCCTTCACCGAGGACCTGACCAAGGTGCTCGGCTCACTGTCCACCGCTGACGTGCAGAACCTCAGCGTGTCCGCGCTGCTGGCGAAGGTCATGAAGTCCGGGGTCCTGGACATGGCGGCCCCGACCGGCACCGAGGCGCTGAACGGCGCCGTCAAGAGCTGACCGCCCACGGGGGAGCGGTCAAAGCGGGTCCGGTGCCGGCAAACGGGGGAGTTACCGGCACCGGACCCGTATCCACCACGGTACAAGGAGCGGAACGGGATGAGCGCGGGAATCGACCAGGACACGTACGCGGTGCTGCGCGACCGCCTCGTCGCGCAGGCCGGTGAGCTGGCCCGGCGCGCCGAGGCCCTCAACCAGGCGCGGATCACGGAGTTCGGTTCGGGCGAGCTGACCCTCGCGGGCACCGACCGCATCCGTACCGCGAGCAACGGCCTGGCCCGAGACATCGTCGCCGTCGGCGAGGACGTCCTGCTCCTCGGCCGCCACACGGCATCAGCGGACCGGGCCAAGACTTTGGTCTCCGATGTTTTCAACCTGTACGACCGCGAGCTGAACCCGCTGCCCGAGGGCGCGGTGCCGGGTCTCCTGGACGACCCGGACTTCGTACGGGAGTTCACCGGCCTGTACCGCTACTTCCGGGGTACGCGCCTGCTGCGGCTGCGCCGCCTGGAAGGCCGCCTCCTCGCGGTGTTCCAGACGGGGGAGCAGGCCGACGACCTCCGGGTCCTGCGCTGGTCGATCGGGCCGTCGGGCGAGATGCGTTTCCTCGACGCGCAGGGTGAGCGCGATCACGTCTTCCCTCCCTCCCACGACGTCCACTGGGTGGAGACGACCCGCGACGACCACGTGCTGGGCCGGCACCCGCACATCTCGCTCGACGGCCGCCTCTTCGTCTCCACGGTCGGCGGGACGTTGACGGTGAAGACGGAGAACGACACCGAGACCGACGAAGGCGTCCACAGCGAGCCCGTCGACGAGCCTCTGCAGTCCCTGGCCGACGCGGAGGTCGCGTACGCGACGGTGGGCGCGCTGATCGTCGTGCAGGTCCGCCCGTACAAGGAGGAGACCCGGCGGTATCTCGTCTTCAACACCCTGACGGGGACCGTGGTCCGCCTCGACGGCATCGGACAGGCGTGTCTGCGGCTGCCCGAGGACGAGGGCATTGTCTTCCCCGGGGGCTACTGCCTCGCCTCCGGCACGGTGAAGACCTTCGACATGGACCTGGGGGAGCCCACGTTCGAGCGGGTGGTCCGTTCTCCCAACGGCGAGGACATCCTGTTCGTCTTCCACGCCCAGGAGTCCGGACGCAGCCTGCTGCTCCCGTACAACCTGATCCGCAAGGAGATCGCGAACCCCGTCTCCTGCCGCGGATACGCGCTGCTCGACGACGGGACGATGGTCGTGCTGCGCGCCGAGGACGCGGAGCCGAGCCGCGTGCACCCGGCCCAGTTCTGGCGGACGCCGTACGTGGCCGACACCCATGTGACACCGCCGGGCGACGGGCCGCTGGCCCGGATCGGCAACGCGGATCTCGTCCGGGGCATCTCCGACTGCCTCGCCATCGCCCGGCAGGCCGTCGAGCTGACGCCCGCCGGCGCGGTGTACGAGTCGCTGGCCGCCGCGTGCGAGCGCGCCACCGACGTTCACCACTGGCTGGGCGATCCGGAGACGGGCGACCTGCAGGGTCCGCTGGCCGAGCTGCGGCGCACCGCCGCGCAGGTCCTCGACGAGTTCGAGACCGTGACCACACTGACCCGGCAGGCGACCGACGCGCTGGCCGAGACGACCCAGCGGATCACCCGGCTCGTTCGGCGCATCCGGGGCGAGGCGCCCGCCACGGCCGAGGAGTGGATCGCGCGGATCACCGAACTGCGCCAGGCACAAGGCCACCTGGTGACCCTGAAGGAGATGCGGTACGCCGACACGGCGAGCATCGACGCGCTCGCCGCTGACGTCGAGGCCGACATCGCCTCGGCCGCGCAGCGGGCCGTCGCGTTCCTCCAGCGCGAGGACGCCTTCACCAGCCACCACAGGGAGGCGGAGACACTCGCCACGCAGGCCGGGGATCTGACCACCGTCGCCGAGGCGGGCCCCGTCGGCGACCGGCTCGACGAGCACACCCTTGGACTGCGGACGCTCAGCGAGATCGTCGCCGGCCTCGACATCGGCGACGCGACCGTACGCACCTCGATCCTGCAGCGGATCGGAGACGTCCTCAGCTCGCTCAACCGCGCCCGTGCCGTCCTCGCCTCCCGGCGCGCCGAACTCCTCGACCAGGAGGGCAGGGCGGAGTTCGCCGCCGAGCTCGCCCTGCTGGGCCAGGCCGTCACCGGCGCACTGGCGGCGGCGGACACCCCGGAGCGCTGCGACGACCAGCTCGGCCGCCTGCTGCTGCAGCTGGAGAACCTGGAGTCCCGCTTCGCCGAGCACGACGGCTTCCTGGCCGACATCGGCGACAAGCGGACGGAGATCTACGACGCCTTCACGGCGCGCAGGCAGTCCCTCCAGGACACCCGCGCCCGCCGCGCGGAGCGTCTCGCGGAGTCCGCCGGCCGGGTGCTCGAGGCGATCGCCCGGCGTGCCTCCACCCTGGGCGACCTCGACGAGGTGCACACGTACTTCGCCTCCGACCCGATGGTCGCGAAGGTCCGTCGCATCGCGGTGGAACTGCGGGAGCTCGGGGACCGGGTACGGGCGGAGGAGCTGGACGGCAGGCTGGCAGCCGCCCGCCAGGAGGCCGGACGCGCCCTGCGGGACCGTACCGACCTGTTCTCCGACGGCGGTGACACGATCCGGCTCGGCCGGCACCGCTTCGCCGTCAACAGGCAGGCCCCGGAACTCACGCTCGTACCGTACGAGGACACCCTCGCCTTCGCGCTGACCGGAACCGACTACCGCGCCCCCGTCACCGACCCGGAGTTCGCCGCGACCCGGCCGTACTGGAACCGGACACTGCCGTCCGAGTCGCCAGAGGTCTACCGCGCCGAACACCTGGCAGCCCGCCTGCTCACTGAACACGGCCCGGACGGCCTGGCCGGCGCGGACATCGCCGAACTCGCCCGGCGGGCGGCCGAGGCCGCCTACGACGAGGGCTACGAGCGCGGCGTCCACGACCACGACGCGGCGGCGATCCTGGCGGCGGTGCTCAGGCTCCACGAGGGTGCCGGACTCCTCCGGCACCCGGCGAAGGCGCGCGCGGCCGCCCAGACCTTCTGGCGCCACTCGACCACCGTTGCGGCCCGCGAGCAGTGGACCGCGCGTGCGGTCTCACTGACCCAGGCCCGTGACCTCTTCGGTTCGGCCGCGGCCTTGGACGGACTCCAGCGGGAGCTGGCCGAGGAGATCGGCGACGCGACCGCCGCCGCGTATCTGATCGCGGAACTGGCCTCCGGGCCGCCGGGCTTCGCCGTCTCCGCCCAGGCACTCACACTGCTGGACAAGTTCCGCCGCGTCGTCGTCGACTCCGCCTACGACGACACCCTCGCCGCTCTCACGGAGCCGGCCGCGCGCCGACAGCTCGTCGAGGCGTGGCTCACCTCGTACGCATCGGCCTCCGGCGAGCAGCTCGACGAGGGCGTACTCGCCGAGGCCGTCGCCGTCGAACTCAACCCGGATCTCGACCACTACGAGGTGGGCGTCGTGACCACGGCGACCGTCACCGGAATCCTCGGCACCCACCCCCGCGTGGCACGGGGCTCGATGCAGCTGCGCCTGGACGAGTACCTGGCCAGGACGCGGGCCTTCGCCGATGTGGACGTGCCCGCCTTCCGCACCTACCAGCAGCACCGGGCGGAGCTCGTCACAGCCGAGCGCGCACGCCTGCGCGTGGACGAGTACCGGCCCCGCGTCATGTCGTCCTTCGTCCGCAACCGGCTCGTCGACGAGGTCTACCTCCCCCTGATCGGTGACAACCTCGCCAAGCAACTCGGCGCGGCCGGCGACGCCAAGCGGACCGACTCCCACGGTCTGCTGCTGCTCCTGTCCCCGCCCGGCTACGGCAAGACCACGCTGATCGAGTACGTCGCCGACCGCCTCGGCTTGCTCCTCGTCAAGGTCGACGGTCCCGCCCTCGGCCAGGACACGACATCGCTGGACCCCGCTGAGGCGCCCGACGCCGCAGCGCGCCGGGAGCTGGAGAAGATCGCCTTCGCGCTCGCGGCAGGCAACAACGTCCTGCTGTACCTGGACGACATCCAGCACACGTCGCCGGAGTTCCTGCAGAAGTTCATCCCGCTCTGCGACGCCACCCGGACGCTGGGCGGCCACGACCTGCGCGGCAAGCGATTCGCCGTCTGCATGGCCGGCAACCCCTACACCGAGTCCGGGCAGCGGTTCCGCGTGCCCGACATGCTGGCCAACCGGGCCGACGTGTGGAACCTCGGCGACGTGCTGACCGGCAAGGAGGACGCCTTCGCGCTGAGCTTCGTCGAGAACGCCCTCACTTCCCACCCCGTCCTCGCACCGCTCGCGGGCCGCGACCGCGCCGACCTGGAGCTCCTGACCCGCCTGGCGGTGGACGAGCCCACCGCACGACGCGACCGGCTCACCCACCCCTACGCCCCTGCCGAACTCGACCGGGTCCTCGCCGTCCTGCGTCATCTGCTGACCGCCCGCGCGACCGTCCTCGCCGTCAACGCGGCCTACATCGCGTCCGCCGCCCAGTCCGACGATGCCCGCACCGAACCGCCCTTCCGGTTGCAGGGCTCGTACCGCAACATGAACAAGATCGCGGCCCGCCTCTCACCCGTCATGAACGACGCCGAACTCGCCGCGGTCATCGACGACCACTACACCGCCGAGGCCCAGACCCTCACCACCGAGGCCGAGGCCAACCTCCTGAAGCTCGCGGAGCTGCGGGGAACCCTCACCGCCTCGCAGGCCGCCCGCTGGTCGGAGGTCACCATCGCCTACCTGCGGGCCCAGGCACTCGGCGGCGCCGGCGAGGACCCGCTGAGCCGGGCGGTCGCCGCCCTCGGCCTGCTCGCCGACCGCATCACGGCCGTGGAAGCGGCGATCACCCGCGCGACGGGCCCGCGCCATCTGCTAGCCCGTCCGGCAGGAAGGCATGCGGCAGGACCGGCAGAAGCTGCCCGCTAGGCAGCGTGAGGTGTCTGGTGCTGCATGCGTTCCTGCATGTGGCCGAAGAACTCCTCCGGCCGCGTCACGCCGGCCGTCACTCGGGCGAACTCGTCCTGCCCCGAGCGGCTGCGGGACGTGGCGAGGAGCAGCTCCTGCATCCCGGGGGGTGGTGGTTCCAGCGTCGCGAACTCGGCCGTGAACTCGTACATGCTCATGACCTCGGAGTCCCTCGCCTCCTGGCAGGACCGCATGGCTTCGACGAAGGGCCGGCGGCCGGCGAGCACGTCGTCGAGTGCCCGCGTGCACCGCTCCGCGTCCCGGAAGGCGTCCTGGATGCCCTGGGCGGTGATGGGATCCTTCAGATACCCGGCGTCTCCGACGAGGATCCAACCGGGGCCGAACGGCTTGCGGAAGTAGTTGGGGATGGCCATGCCGACGAACCGCTCGGCCTGAGTGGCCTTCGAGACCCGCTCGGCGAAGGCCGGGGCGCGGGCCAGTGTCGCGTGGTAATTGCCTTCGATGTCGCCCCGGTTGGCCTCGAAGTCGCGCATGGGCCAAGCGGAGATGACCATCGTCAGGTCGTCGTTGGTGGGCCAAGCGGCGAAGGCGCGGTCCTCGCGGTCGAACGCCTCGAACTGCCCGTACATCGGCAGGCCGGCCCAGTACGTGTAGTAGTACGCGTTGATCTTCGGCTTCTCCGCGTAGCTGGTGGCGGCCGTGGCCTTCGCGACGGTCGAGTGGAGTCCGTCGGCGCCGACGACGATGCGCGCGTGGTCGGTGGCGGTTCTTCCGTCCTTGCCGTGCCCTTTGATTCCGGTGACCGTCCCGCCGTCGAAGAGGATCTCCTCGACGGTGAATCCCTCGCGCACCTCGGCGCCCGACCCCGCTGCAGCATCGACGAGGATCTTGTCCAGGACCGTGCGGCGCGGGGCGTAGGAGACGTCGAAGCCCTCCCCGGCAGGGGACCCTGCGATGAGGAAGGGGCCCAGGTCGAACGCGTAGATGTCGATTGCGGGGCAGCCCGTCGCGACCACCCGGTCCAGCAGTCCCCAGCGTTCGAGCGCGGCCAGCCCGGGCGGATGGATCAGATGGGTGGAGATGGTGTCGCTGGGGAACGTCGCCCGGTCGACCAGGAGGACCCGGTGACCGAGGCGGGCCAGAAGCATGGCGGTCGGGGCACCTGCACACCGTGCGCCGACGACGATCACGTCGTAATCCTGGGTTCCGGCACCGGACGCGCCGGCCGTGCTGGCCATGGACCTCACCTGCCGATCGAGCACCGCCCGACGGAACGGTCTGCGGGCAGGCGGGGTGCCTTTCGCAGTCGCGGTGCGTCACTTCCACGCTAGACCAGGCCCGCGCGCCGTTCCCGCCGAGCCAGGGACGACTGTCTGTGGCCATCCTGCTGGACAGGGGTGTCATGTACTCAAGCCCCTGACCTGCAGAGATAAGTGCACTGTGAACGGACATCCTGTCCGGATAACGGTCACGTCACGCTTGCTGGGACTTTCGAAGATCACCGTACGTTATGTGATGTCTGTCACGCTGCGTGTCGTCGACGTCGTGGTAGGAATGCGCAACTTCGCAGGTGGCGCTACCCCTTGCCACTCCTGCGCGGTGCCGGCTCGCGCCGGCAGCACCGCTCAAGGTGATCACGCTCCGAGTCCACGGACGTGACTCCTCTGGTCGCCGATCGGACAACGGCGTTCGCTCACACACCGCACACCTACTGGCGCAGCCTCCCGCGCGCCGGTCCTGCGTTACTGAGGTCCCCACCGTGTCACTCGATTCCTTCACTCAGTCCGTCGACAAGGCTGTCAGCGGATTCTTCGAGCCCATAGCCAAATGGCTCGGAGAGGTCGTCTTCTACTCCGTCCCCGTCGGAGGTACGGAGCTTCCCCTCATCGTGGCCTGGCTCGTCGTCGCCGGTCTGGTCTTCACCGGCTGGTTCGGCTTCGTCCAGCTGCGCAAGTTCAAGCTCGCCGTGAACGTGGTGCGGGGCAAGTACGACGAGAAGGGGTCGACCGGTGAGGTCAACCACTTCCAGGCGCTGACCGCCGCCGTCTCCGGCACGGTTGGTCTCGGCAACATCGCCGGTGTGGCCGTCGCGGTCTCCATCGGCGGCCCGGGCGCCACGTTCTGGATGATCCTGTGCGGCCTGTTGGGCATGGCGACGAAGTTCGTCGAGGTCACGCTCGGCGTGAAGTACCGCGAGGTGCACGCGGACGGTTCCGTGTCCGGTGGCCCGATGCACTACCTGCCCAAGGGCCTGGCCGAGCGCTTCGGTAAGAACGGCAAGACCCTCGGTAAGGTCCTCGCGGTCCTCGCCTCGTTCTTCGTGCTGTTCTTCGGCCTGTTCGGCGGCAACCTCTTCCAGGTCAACCAGTCCTACGCGCAGCTGGTCTCGGTCACCGGCGGCGAGGACGGCCTGATGGGCGGCTCCGCGGGCGCGCTCTTCTTCGGCATCCTGATCGCGGCCCTGGTCGGCATCGTGCTCCTCGGCGGCATCCGTTCGATCGCCTCCGTCACCAGCAAGCTCGTCCCGGCGATGGCCGGCATCTACATCGCCGCCTGCCTCGTCGTCATCGCCGTCCACGTCACCGCCGTCCCGGCCGCGATCTCCACGATCATCGAGGGCGCGTTCAACCCGCAGGGCGTCGCCGGTGGTGTCCTCGGCGCGCTGATCATCGGCTTCAAGCGGGCCGCGTTCTCCAACGAGGCCGGCCTCGGCTCCGCGCCGATCGCCCACTCGGCGGTGAAGACCAAGCACCCCGCGAGCGAGGGCCTGGTCGCCCTGCTCGAGCCGTTCATCGACACGGTCGTCATCTGCACCATGACCGCGCTGACCATCGTCATCGCCAACCCGGCCAGCTATGTCGAGATCCGCGAGGGCGGTGAGTCCGTCGGCGGCGTCACCATCACGTCCGACGCCTTCGCCACCGTCCTGCCCTGGTTCCCGTACATCCTGACCATTGCGGTCATGCTGTTCGCGATCTCCACGGTGCTGACCTGGGGTTACTACTGCATGAAGGCGTGGACCCACCTGTTCGGCCGTAGCAAGGTCAGCGAGGTGACCTTCAAGGTCTTCTACACCCTGTTCGCGGTGGCCGGCTCCCTGCTGACCCTGCAGACCCTGATCGACATGGCCGACGCGGTGCTCTTCATGCTCGCCGTCATCAACATCATCGGCCTCTACCTCCTCGCCCCGGTCGTCAAGCGGGAGTTGAACTCCTTCCTCGCCTTCGTCAAGCGGCGCGACGCCGGCCTCGACACGGACGACGACACCGACCAGGAGCCGGTGAAGACCACCGTCTGACCGCCCCCGGCGGCCCGGCTCCCGAAGGGCCCTGTCCCCACCTCGCGCCTTGGTGGGGACAGGGCCCTTCACCCTTGTTCCAGCAGGTGAGAGACGCCTGGTGAGACCCTCGGCCACCCGATAGGGTGTTAAGAACGCATCAACACGATGCTGGTGTGCCGGGAAGTCTGGTCGGCGTCCGAGGGGCCTCTGCGCCCACCTGTCGACATGCCCCGGAGGCTCCTCCCCATGACCCAGGCACGCTCGCGCAAGACCGTCTTCGGACTTCTGCCCTGGCCCGAGCGCCAGGCGATCGCCGCGGCACTGCGGACGGAGACGGTCGGCGGTCTGGTCCTCCTCGCGGCAGCCGTCGTCGCACTGGTGTGGGCGAACAGCCCGTGGAGCGCGGCGTACGAGTCCGTACGGGACTTCCACTTCGGCATACCCGCCCTCGGCCTCGACCTGTCGGTCGCTCACTGGACCGCCGACGGCCTTCTCGCGATCTTCTTCCTGGTCGCGGGCATCGAGCTGAAGCGCGAACTCGTCGTCGGCGAACTGCGCACCCCCGCCACGGCGGCTCTGCCGGTGATCGCGGCCCTGTGTGGCATGGCGGTACCGGCGGCCGTCTACACCCTCGTCGCCGCGTCGGGCGGCGGAAGCCTGGACGGCTGGGCCGTCCCGATGGCCACCGACATCGCCTTCGCCCTCGCCGTCCTCGCGGTGATCAGCACCCATCTGCCTTCCGCCCTGCGGGCGTTCCTGCTCACCCTCGCCGTCGTCGACGACCTCGGCGCCATCCTCATCATCGCGATCTTCTTCACCAGCGACCTCAACTTCTGGGCCCTGGGCGGAGCGTTCGCCGGACTCGTCCTCTTCTACGCCCTCCAGCGCTTCCGAGTGCGCGGCTGGTGGTGGTACGTCCCGCTCGGCGTCGCGACCTGGGCCCTGATGTACAACTCCGGTGTCCACGCCACCGTCGCCGGCGTAGCCATGGGCCTGATCCTCCGCACCACCCGTGACAAGGGCGAAGCCGCCTCCCCGGGCGCCCGCGTCTCCCACTTCATCCACCCATTCTCCGCGGGCGTCGCCGTCCCCCTCTTCGCCCTCTTCGCCGCAGGCGTCGGCATCTCAGGCGCCGCGCTCACCCACGTCTTCACCGACCCGGAGCCCCTCGGAGTCTTCCTCGGCCTCGTCGCGGGCAAGATCCTCGGCATCTTCCTCGGCACGTACCTCGCCGCCCGCTTCACCCGGGCCCAGCTCAATCCCGATCTCGCCTGGGCCGATGTCTTCGGCCTCGCCACACTGGCCGGCATCGGCTTCACCGTCGCCCTCCTCATCGGCGAACTCGCTTTCCCGAACGCCGCCGAGGCCGAACACATCAAGGCCGCCGTCCTCATCGGCTCTCTCACCGCTGCAGTCCTCGCCGCCGTCCTGCTGCGCCGCCGCAACCGCGTCTACAAGCGTTTGTGGGAAGTGGAAGAGCGCGACGAGGACGCGGACGGCATCCCCGACATCTACCAGACAGGGCCGGCAGGCGGCAGACGGTGACCATGGGGGACGCGGGGCCGGCACTTCTCGGCACGGCTGTCGTGGTGGCCATCGTGGTCATCCGCACCGCCATAGGCGAGATGAGGGAGCCCGGGAGCGCTCGACGCGAGTGGTCCGCCCTTTGGCAACGGCCGTCCTTGGCCATCGCCGCCGCCACGGCCCTGGCCCTCGGCACACTGGGCTGGGCGCACTCCGGACCGGCAGCCGTTCCATGGGCAGTCCTCGCCGGGCTCCTGGCAGCCCGGATTTTCAGCAGCGGAAAGTGACTGATGATGTTTCAGGTCGTGTGGATCGTGCTGTGTACGGCCAGCCTGGTGCCCATCGGGATCGCCTCATTGCGCGGATGGGCCCCGCGGTGGGCGCGCGACTCCAGTACGCGCGTCACCAAGGCACGCGGCATCGCCGCGTTCGCCCTCTACGCGGGCTCCCTGACCCCGGCGGTGTTGAGCCTCGCCGGAGTGCCGGGAGACGAACTCATCCCGCTGCGGATCGCGGCCGGCCCGCTCCTGATACTCGCTGCGACGGTCCTGGTGGTGTGGGCGTCGGTGACAGACCGCCGCGACACATCGCACTGATTCAGAACCGGCGGGGCAGCAACCGATGAGGTTCGTCACCAGCTCAACGATCAGACGGGGGAAAGACCATCAGCACACGCGCGAAAGCAGTCGTCGGAGTGCTCCTCATGGTGCTCGCGGGCGGGGTTCTGTTCCGTGTCGCGGGAGGAGCGGATGAGGCTTCGGGGGACGAGCTGGAGGGTGCCTGCCGTGGGTTGATGGCGACGGACGAGGCCCGCGCTTTCTTCTCAGGGGCGGACCTGAAGGCCCGCGGCCACACCTCCGAATGGGTCGGGCACGATGTCGAGCGGTGCTCCGTCTGGGCGCGTTCGGACGCGAGCGGTCCGGTCCTGCGCCTGCAGATCCGGCCGGTGGCGGCCCACCGGACCAGCGGAGCCGCCGAGGAGGCGTCGGCGACCCCGCTCGGTCATGGCTGGAGCGGCTCTTTCCTCATACGCAAGAACCCGGAGGCCGCCGTGCTCGTGGACTGCGACTCCCTTCCGGGCAAAGGACTGCTGGTTCTGACCGAGTCCGCTGAGGATGTCGAGGACCTGTCCGAGGAGCAGGTGCTCCAGGTAGCGCGGTTCGCGACCGAGAGCGCCCGTCTCGCGGCGCAGCACTTCGGTTGCCAAGGCAGCCTGGGTGAGCGTCCTATGCGGGTCGACCGGACCGACTGGCAGAAGCGGAGCCCTGCCTCGGCTTCCGGGACGTGTCGCGGCGTGGTGGACGCCCGTAGCGCGAGCGGGGCCGGAATCACCACGGTCACGGAGAAGCCGGCCGGGCGGGCGCTGACCGAGTCGTGCTCGGTGGAGACCGCCAAGGGGGGCCACTACCGACTGACCGCGTACTACGGCGCCTCGGCCAAGCAGGAGATCCATCTGGACACCCGGTACCCAGGCAGCGTGAAGGGTGCGCTGATGCGCCCGCACACGTGCCGGGGGGCCATGGAGACGGCGTACTACAAGCTCGTCCACTACAGGCCGTCCGGTGCGTCGGACAGCGCCGGACCGGCTGGGCGAGGAGCCGTCGGCGTCCCGCAGAAGTTGCTGGAGCGCTTCGCCGCCGCATCTGCCGAAAGGCACGGTTGCCCACGGTGAGTACGGATCGGCTGCCGAGCACGAGATAGGCAGCGGCGAACTTGCCGAGCACCGGCAAGTTCGCCCTGTTTCTCGTTGCGTGTCAAGGGCCTGTCAAAGATGCGTAAGGAACGTATAAGGTCGGTAGCGGTGTGCCGGGAAGTCTGGTCGGCGAACAGGGGAGACGTCTCTGTTCTCACCTGCCGACAGGAGGACTTCCGCCATGGTGCTTGTCGCCGTCTTCGGAGCAGCGCTACTCATTGCCGTCCTGCTCTCCGGGCTCGCTGCCCGGACCGTGCTGTCCACCTCACTGCTCTTCCTGGTTGGCGGGGCGTTGGTCAGCGACGGGTTTCTCGGGCTGATCCACATCACGCCCGAGAGCGAGATCGTGTCGGTCACCGCCGACCTCGCCCTGTTCGCCGTGCTGTTCACGGACGGCATGCACGTCTCGTTCGCCAAGCTGCGCGCCAACTGGCACAACCCGGTACGGGCGCTGGGCCTGGGGATGCCGCTCGCATGCGTCGGGATGGCCCTGATCACCCACTACCTGGTGGGCCTGGACTGGACGACGTCCTTCCTCGTCGGAGCCGTTCTCGCACCGACCGACCCGGTGTTCGCCTCGGCGATCGTGGGCCGTAAGGAAGTTCCCGCCAGGCTGCGTGAACTCCTCAACGTGGAAAGCGGCATCAACGACGGGCTCGCCCTCCCGGTGGTCCTGGTCCTCATCGCCGCCGCCGGTCCGACCTCGCCCCACGCCGAGGCATCCTTCGGGAAGATCGGTCTGGAGCTGGGTCTCGGTCTCGCCTTCGGTGTGGCTCTGCCACTGCTCGCCAACCTGCTCGCAAGGGTGAGGTTCCTCGGCGCCGAGCCGAAGCTCCAGCCGCTGCTGCCGCTGGCCACCGGCGTCATCCTCTACGCGGCCTGCCACCTCACCCACGCCAACCCCTACCTCGCCGCCTTCTCCGCGGGCGCGGTACTCGCGGCCGTCTCGCCGGAGTCCCAGAAGGCGTTCGAGCCCCTGGGCGAGTCGCTTGCGGAGCTTGCCAAGTTCGCCGCCCTGCTGGTGTTCGGCGCGCTGCTCACCCCGCAGCTCTTCGGTGACCTCTCCTTCGGCGGGTACGTGGCAGTGATCCTCGCGATCGTGCTGATCCGCCCAGGGTCGCTTCTGCTGTCGCTCTGGGGGACGCGGATCGACCGGAGGGAGAAGCTGGTCGCGGCCTGGTTCGGTCCGAAGGGATTCGCGTCGGTCGTGTACGGCCTGTTGGTCCTCCAGGCCGGCATCCCGCAGGGACAGGAGGCGTACACGCTCATCGCGGTCTGCATCGCCTTCTCGATCATCGCCCACAGCAGCACGGACGTCCCCATCGCCCGTCTCTTCCACGTCGACGACCTCGTCGAGGCCGGTGGAGAGCGGAGGGAGGCTCGGTCGGAAGCCGCCGACGTGGAAGCGGGTAGCCATGCGCGCACGTGACCTCGCCCGGCGGTGTGCCTCCCTGTCGGCCGACGAGTCGGTCCTCCGTGCAGTCGAGCTACTGGCCGACGAGGGCGCGGCCGCGCTCGTGGTGGTGACCGGGGAGGGGCACCCCTTCGCGATCCTGGAGGGCCATCACATCCTGGCCGGAACTCTGCCCGACGCGGTGCGCGACGATCACCTGCGCGCCAGCGTCGTGGCCGACCGCCTCGATGGCGAAGTGCGCGCGATCATGGCCTCGTTGACGGTCGCCGACATGCTGCCCCGGCGCCGGCCCACCCTCGCGCTCGTCAGCCCCCATGCCTCGCCGCTGCAGATGTCCGCGGTCATGGCCCGCACCGGCAGCCCCGTCGTCGCGGTCGTCGAGTACGACGGCGACGACCGCCCTCACCTGCTGGGGACGGTCACCGCAGCCTCGGTGCTCGCGCATTTCCGCTGACCGCCTCGGCACTCGACCACCAAGGAGCGTTCGTGAGCAACGACGACGAGCCCGTCTTCAAGAAGAGCGCATGGGGGACGAACCGCTACTACTACAACCCGAACAACCCCATCGGTCTCTTCCTGATCTTCGCCAGCGTGGCCTTGGTCATCGTGATGATGGTGATGATGGAGAACCGCGCGGGGCCTTTCGCGCCCCCCCTCCACGCCCACCTGGAGCCCGCCCGCGTACGACGAGTCGTGGACCTACTCGCCTCGTCTACAGGCCCCGAGCTCTGCGCCTTCCGCGCAGCCGTGAAAGTCGTCAGCGGTCTTCGGCCTCCAGCCGGACGAACGGGATCTGCTCACCCGCCGTGCGGTAGGCGGCCTCGCTGCCGTCGACCGTGAGGCCCATGTAGTGGCAGAGGGTCCGTGCGGCCCGTGGGTGCCGGCGGGCGTACGCGGCCATGATCCGCCCGCCCTCCTCCGGGGAGGGGAAGCGCGCGGTGACCACCTGGTATCGGCGACCGAACTGGATCGTCGCCTGGGGCGTGTGGCGGAGGTTCCGGTACCACTGGGCATCCGGGCCGAAGCCGGAGGCGACGGTCCACGTGCCCTGGTCGCGGTCGTGCGCGACCACTTCCAGGACCACCTCGCGCGATCGGCCGGACGTCCGGCCCGTGTGGATGAGGAGCAGCAGTCGCCCTCGGAACAGTGGGCCGAGACCGCCGCGGAAGAGGCTCACCGGGAGCCGGAGGAGGCGGCGTCTCCAGCCGGAAGGAGGGCGGGGGCGCTGGGGTGCGGAAAGCATCGGCGGTTCTCCTGCGCGGCTGTGGCTACCGGGCGGCTTCGGTTCGATAACAGCTGGTGGGGCGGTGTTTCTCGATGAGGCTGAACCATTGCATAGTCTAAACGTGAGGGCGTGGGCACGACTGGGCGACAGGCTCCTCGGCTCCGCCGCGTACGAGGGCAGCCCTCCGCTGTGGTTGGTGACCGAGGGTCTTGTGGTCGCTGCCGCGGGCACCGCCCTGGTCGCTGGTGCGGGCGTCGTGGCTGTTCTCGCCGGCATGCCTCCCGCCCAAGCGATAGCCGCTGTCGCGGTGGCCGTGGCCGCCGTCGCGCTCTACCTCCTGATCACCCGGGCGGGGCATCTGCTGGTGGCGGGGACCGCGCTCCTCGGGATCCTGCTCTCCCCCGGCGTCTCGGGGGTGGCGACGGAGGCCGTGTTGACCGGGGCGGGGCGCACCCAGGACGTGGTCGTGACGGTGGTCGCGCACGAGCCGGCGGGCAGTCCTGCGTACTACTGCTCCGTCCGCCACCAGGACGGCTCTCCCGTCGGGGCGAGGCTGTGGAGGGGATGCGGCCCCTCAGTGGCGCCGGGGGACCTGATCGGCATGGTCTACGACCCGGCGGGGAGAGTAGCCCCGCGCGGGATCGAAGGCCCCGGCGCACTGCTGTGGGGAATCGGCAGGACGGCGATGCTCCTTCTGGCGTTCGCCGCGGTCTGTTTCGTCGCCGTCGTGCGGTCCTACCGCGTGCCGCCGTCCGCCCAGTCGGACCACCCGAGGGGGTGCGGGCCCATGTCCGCATCGCCGAACGCCGGTTCCTGACCAGCGGAGTTGAAGGCGTCGAGAGCCTCCACGAGGGCGCTGCGCTGAGCGGGGTCGAGGCGACGGAGAATGGCCGTGATCTCCGTACGCCGTCGGGAGGTCACGTCCTGGACGACGCGGCTCCCCTCCTCGGTGAGGCGAAGGACGGTCTCGCGGCGGTTGGCCGGGTTCGTCCGACGGTCCATCAGGCCGGAGGTGATCAGCCGGTCCACCATCCGCATGGCGGTGGACGGCTGTACGCCGAGGTGGTCGGCCAGCGCCACGAGCTTCGACGGACCGCGGGTGGACAGCACCACGAGCATCCGGAACTGCGGCAGCGTGATGCTCTCCTCGACCGTCGCCAGCGACCGGGCCGAGACCGCGACGAGCAACCGCGAGGCGGTCAGCACGGCACGCGTGACGGCTTCGATGTCGTCCTGGACCGGGTCGGTCCCCTCGTGCTCTCGCATACGAACCTTTGTACCGTGCACCGGCAGGGGGGAAATCATGCGCGGTAGCGCAGCAGCAGCATCGCGGCGTCGTCCCCGAGCGGACCGCCGGCGTGCGCGACGATGTCGCTGTGCAGGGCGTCGAGGGCGAGTTCGGGGCTGTCGGCGTTCAGCAGGTGGAGCCGGGAGTCGAGCGGATAGAACTCTCCCCGGCCGTCCCGGGCTTCGGTGACGCCGTCCGTGTACAGCAGGAGCTGGTCGCCGGGGTGGAACGCCGTACTCAGCGTCTCGGGGGACCGCGCTCCGTGTATGCCGAGTCCGAGCGGCATTGCCCGTGCCTCCGGCGTGAGGAAGCGCGCCGTGCCGTCGGCGTGGACGAGCAGCGGGGACGGGTGACCGTAGTTGAGCAGCGCCACGGTCCGGTCCTCCCGGATCTCGGCGATCACCGCCGTGACGAACCGCTCCCCGCACAGCGCTCGGTTCATCGCCCTCTCCAGGCGTGCGCTCACGCCCGCGAGGTCGGGCTCGTCGTGGGCGGCCTCGCGGAAGGCGCCGAGCACATCGGCAGCCGTCTCGACGGCGTCGAGCCCCTTGCCCTGGACGTCGCCGACGATGACCCGTACGCCTCCGGGCGAGGTCACCACCTCGTACAGGTCCCCACCGATGCGGGCCTCGGCGACGGCGGCCGTGTACGAGACGGCGGCACTCAGCTCGCCGGCGGTGCGGGGCACGGGGCGGAGCAGGACCCGCTGCGCCACTTCGGCGATCGAGCGGACGCTGGCCAGCTCCGCCTCGCGGCGACGCCGCATCACCGCCGCGACCAGACCGGCGGCGGTGACCCCGGCCACCGAGACCAGCGCCGTCGTCCCGCGCCGCCCGGGAAACAGGCCGTCGTACCAGCCGAGCGCCAGGCACAGGACCAGGGCCAGCCCTCCGATCAGGGCGGTACGGCGCGGTCCGCCGGTGAGCCCGGCGAACGCGGGCCCCAGCGCCACCAGCGGCAGCAGCCCGACGGTGGGCCCGGCGGCGATGTCGGCGATCGCGGTGACCGCCATGACGACGAAGGGAAGGAGGGAGAGGGCACGTGTTCCGGGCGGCTGCTGGTCGGTCAAGGTTCTCCCCGGTGGATCCGGTGGTGGAACCCCCGCTGCAGGCCGACACCGTCCCTGCGGCATCCGACGAGGGCGCCTGTCTACCTTTAGCCTATGCAACGATCCTGTGTGCGTCGGGACGGCTTCGCGAAGGGGTTACCGAATCGATTCCGTCGACGGAACCTGATGTGTGCCCGCCCATGGGAGCGCAAGGGGCCTCGGTGGGCGTGTCATGGACCCGGCCCGCCCTCCAGTGCGGGATGTTCGTCCCGGCGACTGGTGAGTGTGCGGAGGTGTCCTGGTGGCGGCGAGCGACGGCGAACGGAATCACCCCGAGCCCACACCCCCAGCGCCGTCGGAGCCTCCAGAGCGTCCTGCTCCTCTGAGGCGCTTGCAGACTGCCGTGGATTCCGTCGTCGCGTCGGGGCCCCCGCCGGGGCCGGCGCGGCCGGAGTTCTGGCGCAGCCCGTTGCGGGGGCTGTGGCTGACCGCGGTGCTCGGTCTCGT
The DNA here is from genome assembly GCF_043201055.1 of Streptomyces sp. NPDC048338. Lineage (NCBI taxonomy): Bacteria > Bacillati > Actinomycetota > Actinomycetes > Kitasatosporales > Streptomycetaceae > Streptomyces > Streptomyces sp. NPDC048338. Next base: position 179,471 of record NZ_JBICYQ010000003.1, on the reverse strand, counting down.
GCTGCTGGTCGGGGTCACGGTGTTGTTCGTGACGGGCCTGGTGTCGTACGCCGCGTACAACCCGGATCTGTCGCCGGTCAACGACCAGACGCCGGACAAGGGGTGGCTCGGCTTCTACCTGTTCTCCTGGCCGACCTCGCCGTACTGGCTCTACCGGGTGAACCAGGGTGTGCACGTCGTCCTGGGCGTCGTCCTCGTGCCGGTGCTGCTGGCGAAGTTGTGGTCGGTCATCCCGAAGTTGTTCCAGTGGCCGCCTGTGCGGTCGCTCAGCCACGGCATTGAGCGCCTGTCCTTGGTCCTGCTGGTGGGCGGCGCGATCTTCGAGTTCGCCACCGGCATCCTCAACGTGCAGCTGCACTACATCTTCCCGGGCTCCTTCTGCGTCCTGCACTTCTACGGCGCGTGGGTGTTCATCGGCGCCTTCGTCGTACACGTGGCCTTCCGGCTGACGCGTGCGCTTCGCGCGGTGAGATACGGACGCGAACTGCCGGAAGCCGGCACGGAGGAGGAGGCCGGACTGGCGTCGCCCCGGCCAGCGCCGCCGACCATCTCACGGCGTGGCGCCCTGGGTATGGTCGGGCTGGGGTCCCTGGCGTTGTTCGTGGTGACGGCCGGGCAGAGCGTGGGCGGCTGGTGGCGCCGGACGGCGCTGCTCGCCCCGCACGGCCAGGATCCCGGCTCCGGGCCGAACGGCTTCCAGATCAACAAGACCGCGGCATCCGTCGGGATCCGGCCCAGCGACATCGGCCCCGCCTGGCGGCTGACCGTACGCGGCGCCGGCCGCCAAGTCGTCCTGACCCGAGACGAGCTGCTGGCCATGGAGCAGCACGAAGCGGCCCTGCCCATCGCCTGCGTGGAAGGCTGGTCGACCCCCGACCAGCTGTGGAGAGGTGTCCGGCTCACCGACCTGGCCGCACTGGTCGGGCGGGGCACGGACACCCCACGGGCCTTGGTGGAATCGGTACAGCGGGGAGGATCGTTCAGCTCGGTCGTTCTGAGGGACAACCAGGTACGCGACCACCGTTCACTCCTGGCCGTACGCGTCAACGGCGCCGTGCTCTCGCAGGACCACGGCTACCCCGCCCGCGTCATCGTCCCGGGCGCGCCCGGCGTCCACAACACCAAATGGGTCACCCGGATCACCTTCGGAGAGCCGGCATGAGCCACATGACCGCCTTCCGTCGCCGCTACGGAGCCTCCCCGCTCCACCTGCTCCTCGTCCTGGCCTCCTTCACCCTCGCCGCCTACGCCGGCGTCCGACTGCTCAAGGGCGACACCCTGGACGTGGCCCTGTGGTTCGTCGGGGCCGCGCTCCTCCACGACCTCGTGCTGCTCCCCTTCTACGCGGTCACCGACCGGGCCGCACAGCGCCTGTTCAGGGATGGGTCAGGTGCGGGGGAGAGGCCGCCGAGGCCCAGCATCAACTACGTGCGTGTTCCGGTCTTCGCCTCGGGGCTTCTGCTGCTGGTCTGGTGGCCACTGATCCTGGGGCAGGTCGACCGCTACACGGCGTACACAGGGCTCCCGGCCGACGGGTTCCTGGAGCGCTGGCTGCTGATCACAGCCGCCCTCTTCGTCGCCTCGGCGGCGACTCTCCTCGTCCGCAGGTGGCATGAATCGGCGCCTCGCCGGCGAGCGGCCCGACGTGAGCGACGAGCACGCGAAGCCGCGCGGTGACGGCGAGGGAGCCAGGGCCTGAGCCCCGAACGGTGCCGGTCGGCTGACGGCCTCTCCCGCACGGCGCGTCGTCGGGACGTGGGGGAGAGTGGGTTCCATGACGTACGACGAAGGGCTGGCCCAGCGGATCAGGGAGGAGCTCGGTGAGCGGCCGGACCTCACCGAGAAGCGGATGTTCGGCGGCCTGGCCTTCCTGCTGGGCGGGAACATGACCGTCGGCGTCGTCGGCCAAGAGCTCATCGCCCGGGTGGGCCCCGAACACGCCGAGGAGGCCCTGGCCCGCCCGGAGGCCCGACCGATGGACTTCACCGGCAAGCCCATGCGCGGCTGGGTGACCGTCGCAGGCCCCGCTCTCGCGGACGACCGGGTCCTCGGCCACTGGATCACGACGGCTTTGGGTTTCGCGAGCACGCTTCCGCCCAAGTGACAGGGGTCGCGGACGGTTTTGCCTGCCTCGGACCTGCCGCTGCCGCAGCACCTAGAGGCGGGCGCCGCGCACGCCGAGGGCTGGCGCCGCTACGTCGGCCGGCTCGCGGTTCGCGCCGAGGGCGGCGACCCGGGCCCCGATGCCTGGATGGAGACGTCCTCGGGCTGACTCCCGCCGGTCCCGCGCCGCCGCCGCACCACGTTGGCCGCGAGAACGAGGAGGGCCGCGAGACCGTACGCGATCGCGGCCGTCGGCTCCCGTTCGGCGAAGACCCGGCCGAAGACGTAGACGGCCGGGCCCGCTAGAGCGACGCCCAGCCATTCCCAGCGTCCGTCCAGTGCGACGAGGGCGACCAGGAGCAGGGCGTACCAGGAGTAGCCGGGCGTGAGGAGGACGAACGCCCAGCCCGTGACCAGGAGCGCGCCGCTCCACGGCCGTCGCGGGTCACCGCGCCACATCACGTACAGGGACACGCCCGCCATGACGGCGAGGGTCACCGGGAGAGCCCAGCCGTCGGGCAGGACCAGGCGGAGCAGCGCGTATCGGGGTCCGGCGGCGGGGTCGTCGTAGCCTTCCTCCTCCACATAGCCGCCGAGGTAGCCGAAGACGGAGCCCTCCGAGAGGAGGACGTACGGCAGGTAGGCGAGCGCGGTGAACGCGGCGGCGGGCAGCAGCACCGCGGTCGCGTCGCGGACGCGGCGGACACCGGACAGCGCCCCCGGCAGGACGATGGCGGGCATGAGCTTGGTGGCGATGGCGGCGCCGAGGACCAGCCCACCGGCGGACCGGCGATGCGGAAGGACGGCGAGCAGTCCGAGTCCGATCACGGCCAACAGCGCCCCGAGGACGTCCACATGCGCGTTGTTGACCGCCTCGATGGGCACGACGGGGCACCACGCCCAGTACGCGGCCCGGCGCGGGTCCGCGCCCCTGCGGCGCAGGATCAGCAGCACCGCGCCGGTCACACCCAGGGAGACCAGGCCGGAGCCGATCTGGAGGGGTTTGTGCCGGGCTCTCTCAGGGGAGAGCTGGTCGACGGCCAGGAAGTACGCCTCGGCGACGGGCGGGTAGATCGTGTGCACGGCGGGCCGGTTGAGACGCGTGCAGTGCGGTACCGGTCCGGTGTGGGGGATGCGGGCACGGCCGGGGCCGGTGCAGGCCGCGCCCTTGGGGAAGAGCCACGGGTCGTGCAGCCAGACCAGCTCCGGGTCCTGCGGGGCGTGGTCGTACGGGGAGATGCCGGCCGACTGGACGCGGCCGTCCCAGGCGTAGCGGTACGAGTCGGTGCTGGTCCGGGGCGGCGCCACGAGGCCGGTCACCGTGACGGCGATCGCCCCGACCACGAGCAGGGGCACGACATGGGAGGACGGAACCCGGCGCAGCGCGAGCAGAGCGCCGGCGAAGAGCACCCAGCACCCTACGTACCACCAGAACAGCCCGCCCGGGTCGGCGCGGTAGCCGTCGAACCGGACGGTGAGTACGAGGACGGTGGTGAGGATGGCGAGGACCGTGGCGGTGAGGGCGGTGCGCGAGTTCACGTCCGCAGCGTTCCAGGAACCGTCCTGGAAGTGCGGCATGGCGTCCCGCATGTCCGTGTTTCGTAAGGTGCTCAGGGCCCCGCATGGAGGGCTGGTGTGGGTCCGCCTGCTGGAAGGGGTACGCGGGCGCGTCATGCGGGACAGCGCAAGAGGCGGCCCGTCCCGTGTCAGCCCCTCCACGCTGCGTCGTCAGCGGCGCAGGCTCACGAAGTCGCGGCCCGCGGCCTGCCAGGTGAGGGATCGGGTCCAGCCGGCTTTCGGGGCCTCGGCGCAGAGCGCCCGGGTGCCGAGCCGGGCCCACCGGAAGGGCGCTCCGCGGCCGCCGCGGCCGTCGTCGACGTGGACCTCGACGCGTTCGTCGACGTCGGCGGTGGCCACCTCGACCAGCAGGGAGCCGGACGGTGAGGCGAGCCGGGCGGCGCGGCGGAGCAGGGCGGCCGGGTCGCCACCGATGCCGATGTTGCCGTCCATGAGCAACACCGTGTCCCAGCCACCCTCGCGAGGCAGAGGATCGAAGACCGATCTGCACAGGGCGCTGCCTCCCGCGCGGACGGTGCGGGCCACCGCCTCCGGGGTGACGTCCACCCCGAGAGCCCGGTGGCCGCGTGCGGCGAGGGCAGTGACGAGGCGGCCGGGGCCACACCCGACGTCCAGGACAGGACCCGCGCAGCGGTCGAGGACGGTGGTGTCGGCCTCGTCGGGTTCGGCGCACCATCGCTCGACCTCCAGGGGCAGCAGCCAGCCGTCGCCTCGGCGCAGGTAGAGCGGTCCACGGCCGGTGCGGAGCGCCTCGGTGTACGGGTCGGCTCGCCAGGCGGGGGCGGGTTCGGCCAGTTGGGCGGTCACCGCGTCACCGCGCACAGGCCACGGTGAAGGGCGGCGAAGCGCGTGGCGGGTATGGCGGCCGCGACCTGTGCCGCGTCGGCCGGGGTGTCCACGTCGCACAGCTCGGGCAGGTCCCGTACCGTCCGCCCGGACGCGGTCAGCCGTCGGCGCTGCTCCCGCCCGGTGTGCGCCACCGACATCGGGACGCCGAGGAGCAGTGCCGGGTCCGGCTCGGCCAGGCCGAGTGCCCAGAACCCACCGTCGTCCGCCGGGCCGAACCAGGCATCCGTCTCGCTGAAGTCGAGGCCCTGGGCGAGGAGGCTCGGGGTGACCTGGGGGGTGTCCATGCCGATGAGGAGGGTCGGCCCTTCGACGTGGGAGAAGGCCGCGGCCAGTCGGGCGTCGAGGCCGCCGGCACCTTGTGGAAGGACCTCGATGCCCTCGGGCACCCAGGACCCCGGTCGCCCTTCGAGAACCAGAACACGGCGCTCGGCGGGAGCGTCGAGCACAGCCTCGAGCGTGTCCTGGAGCGCTGCGCGGGCCAGCCCGGCTGCCTGCTCCGGGGTGAAGTACGGGGTCAGACGTGTCTTGACCCGACCCGCCACGGGCGCCTTGGCGATGACGAGAAGGGTGCTCATACGGAGACCTCCCCGGCCACGACGGACCGTGCGCCGGGCGGCTCGGCGAGTACCCGGCGCATGTCGCGCACGGCATGCCAGGTGCCCCGCCACGTCCCGGTGACCTTCGACTTCCCCGAGCGGGGCAGGTACGGGACGTCCGTCTCGGCGACCCGCCAGCCCGCATCCGCGGCCCGTACGACCATTTGGAGCGGGTAGCCGCTGCGCCGGTCGGTCAGCTCCAGCCCGAGGAGGGGCTCTCGGCGTGCCACCCGCATCGGCCCGAGGTCGTGCAGCCGGAGTCCGGTGCGGTGCCGCAGCATCCGGGCGAGGGCGAGGTTCCCGGCGCGGGCATGAGGGGGCCAGGCACCTCGCCCCTGCGGGCGTCGACGCCCGAGCACCAGATCTGCCTCTCCCGCTGCCACTCGCGCGGCCATCGGGGCGAGCAGTCCGGGGTCCAACGAGGCGTCGCAGTCGCAGAAGCAGACTAGATCGGCGCGGGCCGCGAGCAGCCCGGCATGGCAGGCAGCACCGAAACCACGCCGGCTCTCGCGGACGACGGTCGCCCCGAGGCTTCGGGCGATCTCCGCGGAGCCGTCGGTGGACCCGTTGTCGACGACGATGGCCCGCCACCCGGCGGGCACCCGCGCCAACACCCAGGGGAGCGCTTCGGCCTCGTCGAGGCACGGCAGGACGAGGTCCGCGAGGGGCGGCGCGCAAGCAGATGAAGTCACCCTCCACACCGTAGGAACCGAGGAGCGGGAAACGCCCCTTCCAGTCCTTACAAAACGCGGACGCTATCCCGGAGGAGGGCTACCTGCGCCAGAGCAGCGGCCGGACGGGTGACAACCAGGGGCCATGGCAATGACTGACAGGGAGAGCCCGCGACGGGCTGGAGGTCTGCCGCCGGCTGCGCGCACGGGAGAACGGGAGCCCACCAGTCCCGGGCATCATGCTGACCGAGCGCGGTGACGAGGACGACGGATCCTGGGCCCGGAAGTTGGCGCGGACGACTACGTGACCAGTCGCCCCTGTGAGCCCACTGCCGCCCTACGGCTGCCGAGCGAGTCCGGCCTCCCACTGAGCCCCTTCCGCGCCGCCCGCGAGCTCGGCCATCCCGTCTGCGAACGGCACCGTCGAACGCCAGCCCAGCTCGCTGCGTAGCCGCGCGGAGTCGGCGGTGATGTGCCGGACGTCGCCCAGCCGGTACTCGCCGGTGACGACCGGGGACGGCCCAGCGCACGCGGCGGCCAGAGCCTCGGCCATGTCGCCGACGGTCCGTGGATCGCCGCTCCCGACGTTGTACGCGGCGAAGGCCGGCCCCTCCGGCAACGCCTCCAGCGCCGTCGCGTTGGCCGATGCCACGTCCCGTACGTGGACGAAGTCCCGCCGCTGCCCGCCGTCCTCGAAGACGCGCGGCGACTCGCCGCGCGCGAGCGCGGACCGGAACAGGGCGGCCACGCCCGCGTACGGGGTGTCGCGCGGCATTCCCGGCCCGTAGACGTTGTGGTAGCGCAGCGAGATCACGCGTCCCTCGATCGCCCGGGCCCATGAGGCCGCGAGGTGTTCCTGCGCGAGTTTGGTGGTGGCGTAGACGTTCCGGGGGTCCATTGGCGCGTCCTCCGTGACCAGACCGGGCGACAGTTCGGCGCCGCAGTCCGGGCAGCGCGGCTCGAACCGACCGGCCTTCAGATCGGCCTCGGCGCGGGGTCCGGGTCGGACCACGCCGTGCGCGTCGCACGCGTACCGTCCCTCGCCGTAGACGACCATCGATCCGGCGAGTAGCAGCCTCCGCACCCCCGCCTCTGCCATCTGGGCCAGCAGCACCGCCGTACCGAGGTCATTGGCCGACACGTATCCGGGTGCGTCCCCGAAGTCCTTGCCCAGGCCCACCTTGGCCGCCTGGTGACAGACCGCGTCGACCCCGGCCAGGGCGTCCCGTACCGCTTTCGGGTCCCGTACGTCCCGGCCGTCCTCCGCCATGTCGAACACCACTGGGTGGTGCCCGCGTCCGATCAGCTCGGCGACGACGTGCGAGCCGATGAAGCCCGCTCCTCCAGTCACAAGTACGCGCATGCCCCGAAGTTATGCCGCCCCGGTCCCGGCGAGGTGTCCGACGGGCCGCACGTCACGGATCGGTAAGACGATCCGCTTCACGAACGCACAGGAGAGCCGGACGTCGCGGTCGTGCCACACGGCAGCCGCGGCGTACCTCCCCGGGAGACTCCGACCAAGATCGTCTCCCGGATTTCTCCCAAACGATCTACAAAGCCAGTCAGGGGTCTGATTCGATCTCTCGAATCAGACCCCTGACCTGGTACTTCTCTGTCGGGGTGGCGGGATTTGAACCCACGACCTCTTCGTCCCGAACGAAGCGCGCTGCCAAGCTGCGCTACACCCCGATGTCGCTGCTCTGTTCTTCACGTCGCGGCGACATCGATTACTTTAGCCCACCGGCGCCCGGAGACGAAATCCGGTTTCGGCGGGCCCTCGGCGCAGGTCGGAAGCGGTCCCGGTCGTGGTCCCGGCGGCGGACTTCGGCGTCGGCATGACCCCCGACGCAAGAAGGTGCACGGCTCAGGCCCGTGCGGTCAGGGTCAGAAGGGTCGCCTCGGGCGGGCAGGCGAACCGGACGGGGGTGAAGCGGTTGGTGCCGCAGCCCGCCGAGACGTGCAGGAACGACGTCCGGTCCGCCACCGTGTGGGTGGACAGGCCCTTCACCCGGTCGGTGTCCAGGTCGCAGTTGGTCACCAGTGCCCCGTAGAAGGGGATGCACAGCTGCCCGCCGTGCGTGTGGCCCGCCAGCATCAGCTCGTAGCCGTCCGCCGTGAAGGCGTCGAGAGCGCGCAGGTACGGTGCGTGGACCACGCCCACGGTGAAGTCGGCCGAGGTGTCCGGACCGCCGGCCACCCGCTCGTACCGGTCCCGCTTGATGTGCGGGTCGTCCAGGCCGGTGAAGGCGAGCTCCAGGCCGGGGAGCTTGAGCCGCCCGCGGGTGTTCGTCAGGTTCACCCAGCCCGCCTCGTCGAAGGCGTCCCGCAGATCCTCCCACGGGTTGTGCACCGCGCCCTGCACCGGCTTGTTGCCGTTCAGGCCGTGCCGGCCCTGGGCCTTCTCCAGCAGGTAGAGGGCGGGGTTGCGCAGCCGGGGGCCGTAGTAGTCGTTGGACCCGAAGACGAACACGCCCGGGAAGTCCATCAGCGGCCCGAGCGCGTCCAGCACCTCGGGGACGGCCTCGGTGTCGGAGAGGTTGTCACCGGTGTTGACGACGAAGTCGGGGCGCAGCCCCGCGAGCGACTGGAGCCAGGCCCGCTTCTTGCGCTGGCCGCACACCATGTGGATGTCGGAGACCTGAAGGACACGCAGATCGCGCATTCCGCGCGGCAGTACGGGAACCGTGACGCGGCGGAGGCGGAACGAACGGGCTTCGAAGCCCGCGGCGTAGACCAGTCCCGCGGCGGCCGTCGCCGTGAGACCTGCCGTGATCTTCAGGGGGATTCCGTACCGTGCGCGCATTCCCCCATCGTCGCAGACCCCACGGGGCACTTCGGGACGGGATCGCTGCACGGCGTTAATGCGCGGGCGGTCGACGCACCTCACCTGACACACTTGTCCCCATGACCACGCTCAAGGCCAAGCTGCAGGACGACCTCAACGCCGCCATCAAGGAGCGCGACGAGCTCCGCTCCTCGACGCTGCGGCTCACCCTCTCCGCGATCACCAAGGAGGAGGTCGCGGGCAAGACCAAGCGCGAGCTCTCCGACGACGAGGTGCAGAAGGTGATCGCCAAGGAGGCGAAGAAGCGCCGCGAGGCCGCGGACGCGTTCGCCCAGGGCGGCCGCGCCGAGTCCGCCGAGCGCGAGAAGGCGGAAGGCGTCATCCTCGACGCGTACCTGCCCCAGCAGCTCGGCGACGACGAGCTGGAGCAGATCGTGGCCGCGGCCGTCGCGGAGGCCACCGGTGCCGGCGCCGAGGGGCCCCGCGCGATGGGCGCCGTCATGAAGATCGTGAACCCGAAGGTGGCCGGCCGGGCCGAGGGCGGGCGCGTCGCCGCCGCCGTCAAGAAGCTGCTCGCGGGCTGACTCCCGCAACCCGCGGGCCCGGACGGGGCCCGCCGGAACGCCGAAGGGCGCCCCCTGGACTCCAGGGGGCGCCCTTCGGCGTTCGCGGGTGTCGGCGGGGCCCTTACGGACCGTTGCCGCCGCCCCCGCCGCCCTGGCCGCGGTTGCTGCCGCCGCCGATCAGGTCCGGCGGGATCGTGATCCCGGGGAAGGGGTTGGTGTCGCCCGGCTTGTCGCCCGGCTTGTTCCTGCCCTTGTCCTTGTCCTTCTCCTTGTCCTCCGGCTTCTCGCCGCGCGGCACGGAGACGGGCACGAAGCCCGGCGTCTCGGAGGCGTTGAGCGCCCCGGTCATCGCGATCTTCCAGATCGGACCCGGGAGGCAGCCACCGCAGACCTTGTCGTAGTAGACGCCGCCGATGGTGATGTTGAACATCGAGGTCTTCTCGCCGACGTCGTCACCGACCCAGACGGCGGTGGACAGGTTCGGGGTGTAGCCGACGAACCAGGCGTCCTTGCGGTCGTTGGTCGTTCCGGTCTTGCCGGCGTTGTCGCGGTCGCTCAGGCCGGCCTTCTGACCGGTGCCGTCCTCGACCACGCCCTTCAGCATCTGGTTGACGGTGTCCGCGGTGCGCTCGTTCATCGCCCGCGAGCACTGCGTCTGCGGCACCTTCAGCTTCTCGCCGTTGGCCGTGGTGATCGACTCGATGGCGATCGGGGTGCAGTACGTGCCGCGGTTGGCGAAGGTGGCGTACACCGAGGCCATGTCGAGCGGGGTGCTCTCCTGGCCGCCGAGGGTGATGGACGGGAGCTCCTTGAGGTTCTTGCCCAGGCTCCCCTCGTAGCCCATCTTCTTCGCCATCTGCACCGTCTCGCACAGACCCGTCATCTGCTCCAGGTGCGCGAAGTAGGTGTTGATGGACTTGCCGAGCGCGCTCGTCATGTCCCAGCTGCCGGCCTCGGACTCCACTTCGTTCTGGAGGTCCCAGTTGCCGCCGCCGGCCGGGCCGCCCGCGCAGGTGGTGAACGAGTTCATCGGCACCGAGATCTTCCACGGCGTGGCGAAGGACTGGGCCGGGCTCAGCCCCTTCTCCAGGGCCGCGGCGGCCGTGATCGGCTTGAAGGTCGAGCCGACCTGGAAGCCGTACGTCGTGCCGCCCATCTTGCTGCCGACGGCCAGGTTCAGCGTGGTCTGGTGCTGCTTCTGGTCCAGGCCGTACGGACGGGACTGGCCCATCGACAGGATCTTGCCGGTGCCGGGCTTGACCTGGACCACCGAGGCGGCGACCTTGTCGTCCTCGTTGATCTTCGCCACGGCGGCCTCGTTGGCCGCCTCCTGCGCGCGGGGGTCGAGCGTGGTCCGGATGGTCAGGCCACCGAGGTTCCACAGCTTCTGCCGCTCCTCGGGCGTCTTGCCGAAGACCGGGTCGCTGAGGATCGTCTTGCGGACGTAGTCGCAGAAGAAGCCGGCCCCGTCGACGGCGGTGATGCAGCCGTTCTTCGGGGTCTTCACCTTCAGCGTGACCGGCGCGGCCTTGGCCCGGTCGGCCTCGGCCTGGCTGATGTCCTTGACGTCGGCCATCCGCTGGAGGACCACGTTGCGGCGCTTGGTGGCTTCCTGGATGTCGTTGACCGGGTCGTAGCGGCTCGGCGACTGGACGAGCCCGGCCATCATGGCCGCCTCCTCCAGCTTCAGGTCGGCGGCCGGCTTGGAGAAGTAGCGCTGGGACGCCGCCTCGATGCCGTAGGCCTGCTGACCGAAGAAGGTGATGTTGAGGTAGTTCTCGAGGATCTTCTTCTTCCCGAGCTCCTCCTCGACCTGGATCGCGAACTTCAGCTCGCGCACCTTGCGGCCGATCGTCTGCTGGGTGGCCTCGGCGACCTTCTCGGGGTCGTCACCGGCCTCCTCGACGAAGACGTTCTTCACGTACTGCTGGGTCAGCGTCGAGGCGCCCTGGGCCACACCGCCGGACTGGGCGTTGCGGTTGATCGCGCGCAGCACGCCCTTGAGGTCGACCGCGCCGTGCTCGTAGAAGCGCGAGTCCTCGATCGCGACGATCGCCTTCTGCACGTACGGAGAGATCTTCTCCAGCGGCACGACCTTGCGGTCGCGGGAGTACACCGTGGCGAGGTGGCCGCCCGACGAGTCGAGGATGGTGGTGCGCTGACTCAGCGGTGGCGTCTTCAGGTTGGAGGGGATCTCGTCGAACCCCTCGACCGTGCCCTTCGCCGCCAGCCCCAGTGCTCCGGCCGCGGGCAGGGCGATGCCCGCCAGCACGGCTCCGGAGAGCACACTGACACCGAGGAACTTGGCGGCCTGCTGGGTCCCGGTCAGACCACCGCCCGAGCGCTTCTTTGCCATGGGGGCAGCCTAATCCGTAGTGATGAGCGTTCCGTAGGAGCGGGTGCCTCTCGGAGCGTTCGAGTACCAGACCGTGACATCCGTTGGTAGCCGGGCCGTGCGGCCGCCCCGCAGCGTGACCGGCCGAGTGCGGCCCGGGCCCTGCCCTGGCCACCGACCCCGGACCGGACGCCGGAGCGTGGCACCAGCGGTTGTTCCGCCGCGCCGTGAACGGAGGGCTCACCCCCTGAACGTGACGGCGCGGCAAGGCGAGGGGCCTACGTTCTCATTCGCCGGACACGCGTATATGCCTTGGCCTAAGCTGCTCTCAACTGTCACAGCAGTGTGGTCCTGCATCAAGACCCGGGCGTGACTACGGCGTGAATTCCCACGAACCCGAATCGTGGGAAGCCATGCCCGAATACGCCCCATGCGTCACTCGACGCCCTGTGTGACTCCGTGAGAGACGGGCGAACTGTCCAGGTTCGTCGGTTTGGTGACGTATGTCCTGCGATCACTCCCCTGGGTGATCTGCCGCCTACGCATAGTCCGTTCGGGCCATTCAAGATTGGGCCCGAAGGGGGTGTTGCGCTGTGCCCGCCTTCCGTAACGTCCTCAACTGGCAGCGGTGAATATGCCGCTGCCGCCGTGGGGGAGCCTCGATTCGGGAGAGGACGGCGCCGGTATGGGCTGGGTAGCTGACTGGAGTGCGCAGGCGGCCTGCCGCACTACCGATCCGGATGAACTGTTCGTTCAGGGAGCGGCGCAGAACCGGGCGAAGGCGGTGTGCACCGGATGCCCGGTGCGGACCGAGTGCCTGGCCGACGCACTGGACAACCGGGTGGAATTCGGCGTGTGGGGTGGCATGACGGAGCGCGAGCGGCGCGCCCTGTTGCGGCGGCGGCCGACCGTCACGTCGTGGCGGCGACTGCTGGAGACCGCGCGTACGGAGTACGAGCGGGGAGCGGGCCTGCTGCCCGTGGCGATGGAGGACGACGCGACGTACGAGGCGTACGCGGCGGTGGGATAGGGCGAGCCCAGGGGTCCGCTGTGGGGGATCGTGCCGGGCCGACGTGCCCCGGTACCGCACCACGCGACGGACGAGGCGGTGGGCCGGACGCCCTCCGCCCGCAGTCGTCCGAGACCGCGTGTGAGCCGGCGACAACTCACGCCCTCGTGCGTGGTCGTCGGGGCAGGGACCCGTGCAGACCGGGCACCCGCGCCCGGGAGCGTCCGGGCCGGAGACGGCCCGCGCGGCCCAGGGGTACGTGCGGGGCCGCACTCAGTACTGGGGGATGCGCCCCGTCGTGAGGCGATCACCGATGGCCCGGAGCCCGGCGAGATCGTGCACGTCGCCGGGCAGGGCGGCCACCTCGGCGACCGGTACCTCGGGGTGGAGCGCGGTGAAGCGATCACGTGTGCGCTGTTCGCGGGCGAGCACCTGCATGCGTTCGGCGTGGAGACGGAGCAGACCTGCGGTCAGTCGCCGGACATCCGGTGCTTCCGTGATGCCCGGTACATCGGTAACGCAGTCGTGCGCGGGGTCGGCTGTGGGGGCAGCCTGGGGGTCCTGCGAGGAACGTGCGGCGGCGGTGGCGATGTCTGACGGCTCGGGGATGGTGGCCCGGGAGCCACGAATCTCAGTCTTCCCGGCCGCCGGATCCGTCATGCCGCCCTCGTCAAGATTTTCCGCGGCGGCCCGCGCCCGCTCGGCCGACAGCCGGGCCGCGCCGCTGCCGTGGACGCGGTTGAGGACGAGTCCGGCCAGCGGCATCTCCTCGGCCGCCAGGCGCTCGACGAAGTACGCGGCCTCCCGCAGCGCGTCCCGCTCCGGCGTGGCCACCACGAGGAACGCCGTGCCCGGGGCCTGGAGCAGCTTGTACGTCGCGTCCGCGCGGGTCCGGAAGCCGCCGAACATCGTGTCCATCGCGGCCACGAACGTCTGGACGTCCTTCAGGAACTGACCCCCCAGCAGCTTGCCCAGGGTCCCGGTCATCATCGACATGCCGACGTTGAGGAACTTCATCCCCGCCCGGCCGCCCATCTTCGCCGGCGCCATCAGCAGCTTGATGAACTTCCCGTCCAGGAAGGAGCCCAGCCGCTTCGGCGCGTCCAGGAAGTCCAGCGCGGAGCGGGACGGCGGGGTGTCGACGACGATCAGGTCCCACTCGTCGCGAGCCCGCAGCTGACCGAGCTTCTCCATGGCCATGTACTCCTGCGTACCGGCGAAGCCGGCCGACAGGGACTGGTAGAAGGGGTTCTCCAGGATGGCCCGCGCCCGGTCGGCGTCCGCGTGCGCCTCGACGATCTCGTCGAAGGTCCGCTTCATGTCGAGCATCATGGCGTGCAGTTCGCCGCCGTCGGATCCCTTGATGCCGTCGACCTTGCGGGGGATGTTGTCGAGCGAGTCGATGCCCATCGACTGGGCGAGCCGCCGGGCCGGGTCGATCGTCAGGACGACGACCTTCCGGCCGCGCTCGGCCGCCCGGACGCCGAGCGCCGCCGCCGTGGTCGTCTTGCCGACCCCACCGGCGCCGCAGCAGACGATGATCCGGGTCCCGCGGTCGTCGAGGAGCGGATCGAGGGCCAGCGTCGGCACGGAGTCGAGGCCGTTGCCCGGGAGGGCGCCTTCCGGCCCCCCGGAAGGCGGCACGGCGCCGTCGGAGGCGGCCGCCGGGCCGGTGTCCGCGCCGGGCCGGGTGAGGTCCCCGCCGTCCGGTGCCGGGTTCGCCGCCGCCGTCGTCGGGGCTTCCGCTCGGTCCGTCACGCGCCCACCCCTTGCTTCCGCAGTTCCTTCGCCAGCCGGTACAGGCCCGCGATGTCCGCCCCGTCCCCCAGGAAGGGCAGTTCCGACGTCGAGACGCCGAGGTCGCCGAGGCCGGCCAGGACCGCCCGCTGCGTCCGTTCCAGCTCGACCCGCTGCGCGTGCTCGGCCGCCTGCTCCACGAGCGGCTCGACCAGCTTCGTGCCGCCGGAGATCCCCGCCTCGGCCAGACTGGCCGCGATGGCGTCCCGGTGGTCGCCGGCCGCCGCCCGTACCGCCGCCTCGTCGAGGACGTGCGGGCGGACCATGTTCACGATGACCCGGCCCACGGGAAGTTCGGCCTCCCGCAGCTCCGCGATCCCGTCGGCGGTCTCCTGGACGGGCATCTCCTCCAGGAGCGTCACCAGGTGCACGGCCGTCTCGGGGGACTTCAGGACCCGCATCACCGCCTGCGCCTGATGATGTATCGGGCCGATCCTGGCCAGTCCCGCGACCTCGTCGTTGACGTTGAGGAAGCGCGTGATCCGGCCGGTCGGGGGCGCGTCCATGACGACGTGGTCGTAGGTGTAGCCGCCGTGCTTCTCGCGCCGCCGGACCGCCTCGCACGCCTTGCCGGTCAGCAGGACGTCCCGTACCCCGGGCGCGATCGTCGTCGCGAAGTCGATCGCGCCGAGCTTCTTCAGGGCGCGGCCCGCGCTGCCCAGCTTGTAGAACATCTGGAGGTAGTCGAGGAGCGCGCGTTCGGCGTCGATGGCCAGCGCGAAGACCTCGCCGCCGCCCGGGGCGACGGCGATCTTGCGTTCCTCGTACGGAAGGGCCTCCGTCTCGAAGACCTGTGCGATGCCCTGCCTGCCTTCGACCTCCACGAGGAGTGTCCGCTTGCCCTCGGTCGCGAGGGCGAGCGCGAGGGCGGCGGCGACCGTCGTCTTACCGGTACCACCCTTGCCGCTGACGACCTGGAGCCTGCTCACGTCTTCGAGCCTAACCACTGGCGCACCCGCCTAAGCAGGAGGCTGCCTGTGGCAGCGGATACAGTCGGCCCCATGACCAAGTGGGAGTACGCGACTGTGCCGCTTCTGGTGCACGCGACCAAGGCAATTCTGGACACCTGGGGCGAGGACGGCTGGGAGCTCGTCCAGGTCGTGCCCGGGCCGAACAACCCCGAGCAGCTCGTGGCCTACCTGAAGCGGGAGAAGTCGTGAGCGGGGCCGTCGAGGCCAAGCTGGCCGAGCTGGGCCTGACGCTGCCGGAGGTCGTGCCGCCGCTGGCCGCGTACCAGCCGGCCGTGCAGTCGGGCGTGTACGTCTACACCTCGGGCCAGCTCCCGATCGTGGCGGGCAAGCTGCAGCTGACCGGCAAGGTCGGCGGCGAGGTCACCGCGGAGGAGGCCAAGCAGCTCGCGGCCACCTGTGCGCTGAACGCGCTCGCGGCCGTGAAGTCGGTCGCCGGTGACCTGGACCGGATCAAGCGGGTCGTGAAGGTCGTGGGCTTCGTCGCCTCGGCCCCCGACTTCACCGGGCAGCCCGGCGTCGTCAACGGTGCGAGCGAGCTGCTCGGCGCCGTCCTCGGCGACAAGGGCGTGCACGCGCGCAGCGCGGTCGGCGTCGCGGTGCTGCCGCTGGACGCCCCGGTCGAGGTCGAGGTCCAGGTGGAGCTCGACCAGGCCTGATCCCGGTCCCGTCAGCCGTGCCGAGAGCCGGTTCCGCCCCGTCCGGGGGAGGAACCGGCTCTCGAACATCCGGACCTCCCGGCATACGATCCGCCCATGGCGAATGGTCAGTGGTACCCACCGGAATGGCCCGACCGCATCCGCGCCCTCGCCGCGGGCGAGCTCACCCCCGCGACGCCCAAGCGGGCCGCCACGGTCCTGCTGCTGCGGGACGGGGACGGCGGGCCGAGCGTGCACATGCTGCGGCGGCGTGCCTCCATGGCGTTCGCGGGCGGGGCCTACGCGTATCCCGGCGGCGGCGTCGACCCGCGGGACGAGCACCCCGTGCGCTGGGCCGGGCCGTCCCTGGAGACCTGGGCCGAGCGGCTCGGCGTCCCCGACCCGGCGCAGGCGCAGGCCGTGGTGTGCGCGGCCGTCCGCGAGACCTACGAGGAGGCGGGCGTCCTGCTCGCCGGCGAGACCGCCCTGTCCGTCGTCGGCGACACGACCGGCGACGACTGGGAGAAGGACCGGGAGGCGCTGGTCGCCCGCGAGCTGTCCTTCGCCGACTTCCTCGACCGCCGAGGGCTCGTGCTGCGCTCCGATCTGCTCGGCGCGTGGGCCCGCTGGATCACGCCCGAGTTCGAGCCCCGGCGCTACGACACCTGGTTCTTCGTGGCCGTGCTGCCGGAGGGCCAGCGCACCCGCAACGCCTCCACCGAGGCGGACCGCACGGTGTGGATCCGCCCGGCGGACGCCGCCGCCGGGTACGACCGCGGCGAGCTGACCATGATGCCCCCGACCATCTCGACCCTGCGGAGCCTGCTGCCCCTCGGAGGCGCGGCCGACGCGCTGGACGCGGCGCGGGAGCAGGACATGACTCCCGTCCTCGCCCAGGCGCGTCTGGACGGCGACGAGCTGGTCCTGAGCTGGCCGGGCCACGACGAGTTCACCAAGCACATTCCCACGGGGGGCACGGGATGACCGACGCCGCCGCACTTCCCGGTCAGCCCCGGGGCGGGGCCCTGTCCGGCCGCGCGACGGACCGTGCCGTGAACGTCCTCGCGCCGAACCCGTCCGCGATGACCCTCGACGGCACCAACACGTGGATCCTGTCCGAGCCGGACTCCGCCCTCGCGGTGGTCGTCGACCCCGGTCCGCTCGACGAGGGCCACCTGCGGCACGTCGTGGCCACGGCCGAGAAGCTCGGCAAGCGGATCGCCCTCACCCTGCTCACCCACGGCCACCCGGACCACGCGGAGGGCGCGGGGCGCTTCGCCGAGCTGACCGGGACGCGGGTGCGGGCGCTCGATCCCGCGTTGCGGCTGGGGGACGAGGGTCTCGCGGCCGGACAGGTCGTCGCGGTGGGCGGCCTGGAGCTGCGGGTGGTGCCGACGCCCGGCCACACCTCGGACTCGCTCTGCTTCCACGTGCCCGCCGACGGGGCCGTCCTGACGGGCGACACGATCCTGGGGCGCGGCACGACGATGGTGGCCCATCCCGACGGCCGGCTCGGCGACTACCTCGACTCGCTGCGCCGGCTGCGCTCGCTCACGGTGGACGACGGCGTCCACACCGTGCTGCCGGGCCACGGGCCGGTCCTGCAGGACGCTCAGGGGGCCGTGGAGTTCTACCTCGCCCACCGCGCGTCGCGCCTGGCCCAGGTCGAGACGGCGGTCGAGAACGGCCACCTGACCTCGTCCGAGGTGGTGTCCCACGTCTACGCGGACGTGGACCGCTCCCTGTGGCCGGCTGCCGAATTGTCGGTCCTGGCGCAGCTGGAGTACCTGAAGGAGCATGGCCTGATCTGACCGAGGCGGTACCCCCGGAAAGCGGAACTTTTGGCTCGTGCTTTACGCTCCGCTTACTTCTGGCCGTATCACTCGGGGGAACGCACATGTTCGTCATATCGATCCTGCTGCTCATCGCGGCGGTGGTCCTCTACTTCGTGGCCCGCGCCAACGACACGCGCGGGCTGAAGCTCGGCGCTCTCGGCGCGCTGATCGCCGGCGTCTTCTCGCTGCTGGGCTCGACCCTGTACGTCGTCAGCGCGTACGAGGTCGGCGTCCCGGTCGCGTTCGGCAAGGTGGGCACGCCGATGACCTCCGGCATGCACGTCAAGTCGCCGTTCACCGACGTCACGACCTTCTCCACCCGCCCGGTCGACCTCAACCTGTCCGACAAGGACGTCGTCGAGGTCCGCTCCTCCCAGGGCGGTGTCATGTACGCCGAGGTGACCGTGAAGTGGGCGGTGACCCCGGCCAAGGCCGTCGAGCTCTACCGGCTCGCGGGCAGCGAGGACGCGATCCAGCAGCGGCTGGTCTACCCCGACAGCCGGGAGATCGTCCGCAACGTCTTCGCGCGCTACACGAGCGAGCAGGGCTACGCCACCGACCGCGAGAAGATCAACGCCGAGATCGGCGACCTGATCAAGGAGCGGCTCGCGCCGCGCGGCATCGCCGTCACCACGGTCAACCTGCGCAACGTGAAGCCCTCGGACGCCCTGCAGGGCCAGATCGACCGGAAGATCCAGCAGCAGCAGGCGACCGAGCGCGCGACCGAGGCGGCCCGCACGGCCAAGGCCGAGGCCGACCGGCGCCGTATCGAGGCCGAGGGCATCGCCCGCGCCAACAAGATCCTGAACGACTCGCTGACGGACAAGGTCCTGATGAACCAGTGCATCGAGGCGTACAAGGAGGCTTCGGCGAAGAACCCGGTCTACGCGGTCCCCTGCGGCGGCGGCACCGGCAACCCGCTGATCGTCGACGGTTCGAAGCGCTAGTAGCTCCTGTCCTGACAGGCCCCGGGTCCGGCGGTCGGCCGGGTCCGGGGCCGGACACGCGAAGGGCCGCCCCGGTTCGACCGGGGCGGCCCTTCGCGTACGTACGGGGTGTGCCTACCGCGAGCGCTTCGCGAGCCGCTCCACGTCCAGCAGGATCACGGCGCGGGCCTCCAGGCGGAGCCAGCCGCGCTGGGCGAAGTCCGCCAGGGCCTTGTTGACCGTCTCGCGGGAGGCGCCGACCAGCTGGGCGAGCTCTTCCTGCGTCAGGTCGTGCACGACGTGGATGCCCTCCTCCGACTGCACGCCGAAGCGGCGCGACAGGTCGAGGAGCGCGCGGGCCACCCGGCCCGGCACGTCGGAGAAGACCAGGTCGGACATCTGGTCGTTGGTCTTGCGCAGCCGGCGGGCGACGGCGCGCAGCAGCGCGGTGGCCACCTCGGGCCGGGCGTTCAGCCAGGGCTGGAGGTCGCCGTGGCCCAGACCCAGCAGCTTGACCTCGGTCAGCGCGGTCGCCGTGGCGGTGCGCGGACCCGGGTCGAAGAGGGACAGCTCGCCGATGAGCTCGCCGGGGCCGAGGACGGCCAGCATGTTCTCGCGGCCGTCGGGGGAGGTGCGGTGGAGCTTCACCTTGCCCTCGGTGACCACGTACAGGCGGTCGCCGGGGTCGCCCTCGTGGAAGAGCGCGTCGCCACGGGCGAGCGTCGCTTCACTCATCGAGGCGCGCAGCTCCGCGGCCTGCTCGTCATCGAGCGCCGCGAAGAGCGGGGCGCGCCGCAGAACGTCGTCCACGAATTCTCTCCTTGTCGACCTGCTCAGGGGACGGTGCATCCCCATGATGCCGCACCGGAAAACAGTGCGATCGATCACAAGGGTCCGACACAAGTCTGACGTACCGGCGCGTCCGGTCGTGCGTCAGGGGGCCGTTTCGCCCAACTCGCCGGTGGGAGCCCGGGCCCGAGGGGCTGCACAGAGCGCCCACAAGGCGTGATTCCGCTGTGGGCGAACAGCTCCCCGGCAGCGGTGCGACGGCCGTTCGCCCGTCCCGTCCGCCCTCCTCCGGGGCTTCCTCGCTCTGCAGTTCGGTGACGGACCGCTCCCCTCCCTCTTCCTCCTCGCGGTCCGGTCCCTCCCCGCGCCCGCGCCCCCGCCGCCCGCCGTTCAGGTCCGCCCGCGCCCCCGCCGCCCGCCGTTCGGCGGCACGTCGCTGCGCTGTCCGGCGTAGCCTTCGGGCATGGCAGAGAGCAACGTCCGTACGGCGAAGCCGAAGAAGCCCGCCGCCAGGCCGGAGTCGCGGCTCGCGATGGTCCGCCGCGCCCGGAAGATCAACCGGGAACTCGCCGAGGTCTACCCCTACGCCCATCCCGAGCTGGACTTCCGGAACCCCTTCGAGCTGCTCGTCGCCACGGTGCTCTCCGCCCAGACCACCGATCTGCGGGTCAACCAGACCACGCCCGCGCTCTTCGCGAAGTACCCCACTCCCGAGGACCTGGCCGCGGCCGTCCCCGAGGAGGTGGAGGAACTGATCCGGCCGACCGGCTTCTTCCGCGCCAAGACCAAGTCGATCATGGGGCTGGCCACGGCCCTCAGGGACGACTTCGGCGGCGAGGTCCCCGGCCGCCTCGACGACCTGGTCAAGCTGCCCGGCGTGGGCCGCAAGACCGCCTTCGTCGTCCTCGGCAACGCCTTCGGCGTGCCCGGCATCACCGTCGACACCCACTTCATGCGCCTCGTCCGCCGCTGGAAGTGGACCGAGCAGGAGGACCCGGTCAAGATCGAGGCCGAGATCGCCGCGATCTTCCCCAAGAGCGAGTGGACGATGCTCTCGCACCGGGTGATCTTCCACGGCCGCCGTATCTGCCACGCCCGCAAGCCGGCCTGCGGCGCCTGCCCGATCGCGCCGCTCTGCCCGGCGTACGGCGAGGGCGAGACCGACCCCGAGAAGGCGCGCAAGCTCCTGAAGTACGAGAAGGGCGGCTATCCGGGCCAGCGGCTGAACCCGCCCCCGGACTATCCGGGCATTCCCGCCTCCCCTCTGGGAGCGGGCGCATGAGGGAACGAACCCGCACGTCGATCGCGTTGTGAACCACGGGGGTGCCTATGACGCGCACGGAAGAAGACAGGGAATCGGCCCACGGCCGGACGCACGGACCCGCGACCGCGGGCATGCTCCGGGGTGACGGGCTCCCCGGCTGGCTCGCCCCGGTCGACCGGATGGCCCGCACCGTCCGGCCCGAGCAGCTCAGCCGCTTCCTGCCGCCCGAGACCGGCGGCCGCCAGTCCGCCGTCCTGATCCTGTTCGGCGAGGGCGAGCAGGGACCCGAGCTGCTCCTCATGGAGCGCTCCGGCACCCTGCGCTCGCACCCCGGCCAGCCCTCCTTCCCCGGCGGCGCGCTCGACCCCGAGGACGGCGACCCGGAGGACGGGGGGCCGCTGCGGGCAGCGCTGCGCGAGGCCGAGGAGGAGACCGGCCTCGACCCCTCGGGGGTCCAGCTCTTCGGCGTGCTGCCGCGGGTCTACATCCCGGTCAGCCGCTTCGTGGTCACCCCCGTCCTCGGCTGGTGGCGCACCCCCACCCCGGTCGGGGTGGTCGACCCCGCCGAGACCGCCCGGGTCTTCACCGTCCCCGTGTCGGATCTCACGAACCCGGCCAACCGCGCCACGACGGTCCATCCGAGCGGCTTCCAGGGCCCCGGTTTCCTGGTCGAATCGGCTCTGGTCTGGGGTTTCACCGCCGGCGTGATCGACCGGCTGCTTCACTTCGCGGGCTGGGAGCGTCCATGGGACCGGTCCAAGCAGGTCCCGTTGGACTGGCGCTCATGACAGGCTGACCCAGGGCGACCCCGGACGAATCTGCGAGGCTATTGACGGTGAACGTGCTGGACATCCTGCTGCTGCTCGCCGCCGTGTGGTTCGCGATCATCGGCTACCGCCAGGGTTTCGTGGTCGGCATCCTGTCCGTCGTCGGCTTTCTCGGCGGCGGCCTCGTGGCCGTCTTCCTGCTCCCGATCATCTGGGACCAGCTGACGGACGACTCGCAGGTCTCGACGACGGCGACCGTCCTCTTCGTGATCGTGGTCATCGTCTGCGCCTCGGTCGGGCAGGCGTTCACCACCCATCTCGGGAACAAGCTGCGCCGCCACATCACCTGGTCGCCGGCACGCGCCCTGGACGCCACCGGCGGCGCGCTCGTCAACGTCGTGGCCATGCTGCTGGTCGCCTGGCTCCTCGGCTCCGCCCTCGCCGGCACCTCGATGCCCACGCTCGGCAAGGAGGTGCGCAGCTCCAAGGTGCTCCTGGGCGTGGAACAGGTGATGCCCGATCAGGCGTCCACCTGGTTCGCGAACTTCACCTCGACCCTCGCCCAGAACGGCCTGCCCCAGGTCTTCAGCCCGTTCGCCAACGAGCCCATCACCGAGGTCCGGCCGCCGGACCCGGCGCTCGCCGGCAGCCCGGTCGCCGCCCGCGCGCAGCGCTCCATCGTGAAGGTCGTCGGCACCGCGCCGGCGTGCGGCAAGGTCCTGGAGGGCACCGGCTTCGTCTTCTCCGACCGCCGGGTCATGACCAACGCCCACGTCGTCGGCGGCGTCGACGAGCCGACCGTCCAGATAGGCGGAGAGGGCAAGCTCTACGACGCGAAGGTCGTCCTCTACGACTGGAAGCGCGACATCGCCGTCCTGGACGTGCCGGACCTGGACGCCACGCCCCTCCGGTTCACCGAGGAGGACGCCCGCAGCGGCGACGACGCGATCGTCGCGGGCTTCCCGGAGAACGGCGCGTACGACGTCCGCTCGGCGCGTGTGCGTGGCCGCATCAGCGCCAACGGTCCGGACATCTACCACCGCGGCGAGGTGCGCAGGGACGTCTACTCCCTGTACGCGACGGTCCGCCAGGGCAACTCCGGCGGCCCGCTCCTCACCGAGGACGGCAGGGTCTACGGCGTGATCTTCGCCCGCTCCCTCGACGACCAGAACACCGGGTACGCGCTGACGGCCGACGAGATCCGGGACGACATCATCCAGGGTCGCGCGGCCGACCAGCAGGTCGACACCCAGGCCTGCGCGCTGTAGCGGAGGGGCGGACGCCGGTCAGTCGCGCGTGTGCCTGAGCCGGGCCGACACCCAGCGTGCCCGGCGGCGCAGGATGCGCGAAATGCCCATGCCCTGTACGGGATGTGAGCGGCCCTCGTCCTGCGGGCCACTCCTCTCGTGAGCGCCCGGCCCAGCGGCCGAGCGGCGGTTGCGTACCGTGTCACCGTAGTCGTGCGTCCAGCCCATACCCCGACGTCTGCCCCTGCCCCAAGGTCGGTAACCGCCCGGGGGGCCGCCAATTGGAGTATGCGCCGGGCACATGGCCGTTCGGGGAACAGGGGTTCGCGTGGGCTCAGCGGTCCGGTTCGGGGTCCTTGAGCCAGTTGACGAGCTCCGTGGAGAAGGCCACCGGATCCTCCTCATGAGGGAAGTGCCCGAGGCCGTCGAACAGCCGCCAGCGGTACGGCGCCTCCACGTACGCGCCGGACCCCGCCGCGCTGCGCGTACGCATCACCGGGTCCGTCGAGCCGTGCAGGTGCAGGGTCGGTACCCGTACCGGGCGCTTCATACGCCGGTTGAACTGGATCCCGTCGGGGCGGGCGAGCGAGCGCACCATCCACCGGTACGGCTCGATCGAGCAGTGCGCCGTCGACGGGATGCACATCGCCCGCCGGTAGACCTCGATCGCCTCCTCGTCCGGCAGCCCGGGGCCCGACCAGTCCCGGATCAGCTCCCCGACGAGTGCCGCCTCGTCCGCGACGAGCTGACGCTCCGGCAGCCAGGGCCGCTGGAAGCCCCAGATGTGCGAACCGGCCCGAGACTGCGAGAAGTCGGCGAGCATCGCCGAGCGCCAGCGCCGGGGGTGCGGCATCGAGGAGACCGCGAGCCGGCGCACCAGCTTCGGCCGCATGACGGCGGCCGTCCAGGCGAGGTACCCGCCCAGGTCGTGGCCGACCAGCGCGGCGTCCGGCTCCCCGAGGGAGCGGATCACGCCGGTGATGTCGAGCGCCAGGTTGGCGGGGTCGTAACCCCGGGGCGTACGGTCGCTGCCGCCCACGCCGCGCAGGTCCATCGCCACGGCCCGGAAGCCGGCCTCGGCGAGCGCGGGCAGCTGGTGGCGCCAGGTCCACCAGAACTGCGGGAAGCCGTGCAGGAGCAGCACGAGCGGCCCGTCGCCCATCTCGGCGATGTGGAAGCGCGCGCCGTTGGCGGCCACGTCGCGATGGGTCCAGGGCCCGTCGATGCGGATGGGACTGCCACTGCCGGTGCTGCTCTCGGGGACGGTCATGCAGACGAGCGTCCCACAGTGAGGGACTTGTCCTGGACCGACGCCGTCAGCGCCGGGCGCTCGGGCCGCGGGTGCGGCTTGGCGTTCTGCAGGACCGCGGCCGTCTGCTTGGCGGAGGCGATGGACTTCTCCGGCGGCTTGACCTTCTTGAACTTGGCGTACGAGATCAGCCCGAGCAGGCCCGCGAGCAGCACGTTCGCGGCGAACGAGAGCAGGAAGCAGACCGAGATGTGCCAGTGGCTCCAGGCCTGGATGCCGTAGGCGAGCGCGAAGCTCAGCATCGGGAGCGAGAAGAGCAGCACGGTGGCCGCGGCCCCGCCGGCCGCGCCGCCCATGACGCCTCGCTTGACGTCCTGCCTGATCTCGGCCTTCGCCAGGGCGATCTCGTCGTGCACCAGTGCGGACATCTCGGCGGTCGCCGAGGCGACCAGCTGACCGAGGCTGCGCTCGGCTCCGTTGACCGGGTCGCTCATCGCTGCTCCCTTTTCTCTTCTACGGTCCGAATTCTCTTGTGCGTCCGACCTCAGATCATGCCGGACGGTCGGCGTCGTCGCGCGACGCCCCCGCGAGTCGGGCGCGCTCGCGATGCTCGGCGGCCTTCCGCTCGTGGATCTCGGCCATCCGGAGGTGGTACCCCGGATCGTCCTGCTCGTACATGTCGGGGATGCCGTCCTGGTCCTCGTCGCGCTCCTCGTCCTCCAGCAGCGCCCGGTACCTGCGCACCCGCAGTTTGAGCAGGACCGTCGCGATCACCGCCGCGATCAGCGAGCCGATCAGGACGGCGGCCTTGACCTCGGCGGTCAGGGCGGCGTCGCCCTCGAAGGCCAGCTCGCCGATGAGGAGCGAGACGGTGAAACCGATCCCGGCGAGGGTGGCGACGGCGAGGACGTCGGCCCAGGCCAGGTCCTCGTTGAGTTCCGCCCGGGTGAAGCGCGCGGCGAGCCAGGTTCCGCCGAAGATGCCGACGGCCTTGCCGACGACCAGGCCGAGCACGACACCGAGGGTCACGGGCTGGGTGAAGACCTCGGTGACGGCCTTCCCCGAGAGGCTGACGCCGGCGGAGAACAGGGCGAACAGCGGCACCGCGAGGCCCGCGGACACGGGGCGCACCAGATGCTCGATGTGCTCTCCGGGGGAGTGGTCCTCGCCCTCGCGCCGGGTGCAGCGCAGCATCAGGCCCATGGCGACGCCGGCGATGGTGGCGTGGACGCCGCTGTTGTACATCAGTGCCCAGATGACCAGGGCGAGCGGGACGTAGACGTACCAGCCGCGGACGTTCACGCGGAGCAGCAGCCAGAAGACGGCCAGTCCCGCGAAGGCGCCGCCGAGGGCCAGGAAGTCGATGTCGCCGGTGAAGAAGATCGCGATGATCAGGATCGCGAAGAGGTCGTCGACGACGGCCAGGGTCAGCAGGAACGCGCGCAGCGCGGAGGGCAGCGAGGTGCCGATGACGGCGAGGACGGCGAGCGCGAAGGCGATGTCGGTGGCGGTCGGCACGGCCCAGCCGTCCATCGAGCCGTCGCCGACGAGGTTGGTCAGCGCGTACACCCCGGCCGGCGCGATCATGCCGCAGACCGCGGCGACGACCGGGAGGGCGGCGGCCTTGGGGTCGCGCAGTTCGCCCGCGACGAGCTCGCGCTTGAGCTCGATGCCGGCGACGAAGAAGAAGACCGCGAGGAAGCCGTCGGCGGCCCAGTGCTCCAGGGAGAGGTCCAGGCCGAGGGCGGCGGGGCCGAAGTGGACGTCCTGCGCGGAGGCGTAGCTCGCGGGGGAGGTGTTGGCCCAGACGAGTGCGGCGACGGCGGCGATGAGCAGGAGGATCCCGCCGACGGTCTCGGCCCGCAGCGCGTCGGCGAGGTACCGCCGCTCGGGCAGCGACAGCCTGCCGAGGAACTTGCGGCCGGTGGGGGGTGCGGGCGCGGGCACGGTGTCGACCTCCGGTAGGTGGGCAGGGCGGAGCACATGCCGACCAGACTTCCCGGCGCACCTGGGTCTTCGTGTCGCGTCACTGACGCGTTCCTGACCTTACCCAACGACCCGGGGAGAGCGTCCGGTGAACGTCACCCTAGGGACAAACGGCCGCCGGGGCCCGTCGGCGGCGGCCGTTCAGACGGCGGCGCCCGCCCCGGATGTACCGGGGCGGGCGCACGGGGAGACCGTCGGGTCGCTCAGTCCTCGCTGGAGGCGCTCGGCAGCTTCGTCTGGATCAGGTCCATGACGGACGAGTCCGTCAGCGTCGTGACGTCCCCGAGCTCGCGGTTCTCGGCCACATCGCGCAGCAGGCGTCGCATGATCTTGCCGGAGCGGGTCTTCGGCAGCTCCGCCACCGGCAGGATCCGCTTCGGCTTGGCGATCGGCCCGAGCGTCGTGCCCACGTGGTTGCGCAGGTCCGCGACGAGGCCGTCGTCCTCGCTCGCCGTGCCCCGCAGGATGACGAAGGCCACGATGGCCTGCCCGGTGGTCTCGTCGGCGGCGCCGACCACGGCCGCCTCGGCGACGGCGGGGTGGGAGACGAGGGCCGACTCGACCTCCGTGGTGGAGATGTTGTGCCCGGAGACGAGCATGACGTCGTCGACCCGGCCCAGCAGCCAGATGTCGCCGTCCTCGTCCTTCTTCGCGCCGTCACCGGCGAAGTACCTGCCCTCGAAGCGGGACCAGTAGGTGTCGATGAACCGCTGGTCGTCGCCCCAGATGGTGCGCAGCATCGACGGCCACGGCTCGGTCAGGACCAGGTAGCCGCCGCCTCCGTTCGGGACCTCGTTCGCCTCGTCGTCCACGACGGTCGCCGCGATGCCGGGCAGGGCGCGCTGGGCGGAGCCGGGCTTGGTCTCGGTGACGCCGGGCAGCGGCGAGATCATCATCGCGCCGGTCTCGGTCTGCCACCAGGTGTCCACGATCGGGGTCTTGCCGGCGCCGATGTGCTCGCGGTACCAGATCCAGGCCTCGGGGTTGATCGGCTCGCCGACCGAGCCCAGCAGCCGCAGGCTGGACAGGTCGAACTTCGCGGGGATGTCGTCGCCCCACTTCATGAACGTGCGGATCGCGGTGGGCGCCGTGTAGAGGATCGTGACGCCGTACTTCTGGACGATCTCCCAGAACCGGCCCTGGTGCGGGGTGTCCGGGGTGCCCTCGTACATGACCTGCGTCGCGCCGTTGGCCAGCGGGCCGTAAGTGATGTACGAGTGCCCGGTCACCCAGCCGATGTCCGCGGTGCACCAGTAGACGTCGGTCTCCGGCTTGAGGTCGAAGACGGCGTGGTGGGTGTACGCGGCCTGGGTGAGGTACCCGCCGGAGGTGTGCAGGATGCCCTTCGGCTTACCCGTCGTGCCGGAGGTGTAGAGGATGAAGAGCGGGTGCTCCGCCTCGAACGCCTCGGGGGTGTGCTCGGCCGGCTGACGGGCGACGATGTCGTCCCACCAGACGTCCCGGCCCTCGGTCCAGGCCACGTCCTGGCCGGTGCGGCGCACGACGAGGACGTTGCGTACCCGCTCGACCCGCTCCAGGGCCTCGTCGACGGCCGGCTTGAGCGCGGACGGCTTGCCGCGGCGGTAGCCGCCGTCGGCGGTGATGACGAGCTTGGCGTCGGCGTCCTCGATGCGGGTCGCGATGGCGTCGGCCGAGAAGCCGCCGAAGACCACGGAGTGCGCGGCGCCGATACGGGCGCAGGCCAGCATCGAGATGACCGCCTCGGGGATCATCGGGAGGTAGACCGCGACCCGGTCGCCCTTGGTGACGCCCAGCTCGGTCAGCGCGTTGGCGGCCCTGGAGACCTCGTCCTTGAGTTCCGCGTAGGTGAGGGCGCGGCTGTCGCCGGGCTCGCCCTCGAAGTGGATGGCGACGCGGTCGCCGTTCCCGGCCTCCACGTGGCGGTCGACGCAGTTGTACGCGACGTTCAGCGCGCCGTCGGCGAACCACTTGGCGAACGGCGGGTTCGACCAGTCGAGGGTCTCGGTCGGCTCGGTGGCCCAGGTGAGCCGCTTCGCCTGCTCGGCCCAGAAGCCAAGCCTGTCCGCCGCGGCCTGCTCGTACGCCTCCGCCGTCACGTTGGCGTGCGCGGCCAGCTCGGTCGGCGGCGCGAACCGCCGCTCTTCCTTGAGCAGGTTGGCCAGGCTTTCGTTGCTCACGACATCTCCCTTTCCCAGGGCGTCCTATGTGCCTATGTGTCCCGCGTCATAGCTCATCAGCCCGAGGCCCGGGTGACAAGGGGCTCCAGGCAATTGGTTTAGACCTGTGTGGTCGCGGGTGTGCGGTGGCCCCCTCCTCCCGGGCGGCGGGAAGAGGGGGCCACACAGTCTCACGGACGTCCGGGCGGGATGGTTCAGGGCGCGCTGGCGTCCACCCGTTCCCGCGCGGCCCCGGCCGTGTGCGGGGCGACCCGGTCGAAGACGTCCTCGTATCCGTGCGTGCCGGCCGGATCGGCCAGCAGGTACGCCTGGGCCTCGCCCACGTGGAAGTACATGCCGTGCAGGGTCAGCGTGCCCTCGGCGAGCCGCCGGGCCACCGCCTCGTGGGCCCGCAGGTGCTCCAGCTGTTGCACCACGTTCGTGAGGCAGAGCTGCTCGATCGCGTCGGCGGGCAGGCGCCCGGAGATCCGGGCCCAGGCGTGGCGGCGACTCGCCATCCGGTCCAGGCTGGGCAGGCCGTGCCGCAGCCAGCGGTGCAGCGGCGTCCGCGGCGCGTCCGGCCTGCTGTTGAGCAGGGCCTGCATCGCCCCGCAGCCGGAGTGTCCGCAGACGGTGATCGAATCGACCCGCAGCACCTCCACGGCGTACTCGATCGCCGCCGCCACCGAGTCGTCGCCGCTCTCCTCGCCGGGCCGCGGCACCAGGTTGCCGACGTTCCGCACGGTGAACAGGTCGCCCGGGCCGCTCGACGTGATCATGCTCGTGACGAGCCGGGAGTCGGCGCAGGTGAGGAAGAGCTGGGAAGGCCGCTGGCCCTCCCGGGCGAGCCGTGCAAGCTCCTCACGGACCAGCGGGGCGGTGTCGCGCTGGAACTGCCCGATGCCGCTCGCCAGCCTGTGGCCGGTCGTCGTCGGGGTCGGAGTGGCCGGCGCCTCCCCGCAGCGGTGGTTGCGCCACGGGGTCCAGGGGCGGCAGCAGGCGTGCGCCTCGGCGGCCGGCTCGGCGATCCTGGCCCCGGAGGGACCGGTCATCTCGACCGTCCCGCCGTGCCGCAGATGGCTCGCCTGCCAGTCGTGCAGCGCCTCGTACGCGGCGTGGTCCATGAAGGAGCCGTCCAACTCGACCACGACCCGGGCGCCCGGCGGCAGTTGGTGCAGGGCCCGGCTCAGCCGGGGCACGGCGAGGAAGGTCAGCTGGCCGCGTACGTGCACCCGGTGGCCGTCCTCCCGCTCCTCGTGGGTGATGCGCGTCTTGGCCAGGCGCCGCATGGCGACGGCGACGGCGACGAGGATGCCGAGGGCGACGCCCTCCAGGATCCCGACGAGGACGACGCCGCTCAACGTGACGGCGTAGACGACGACTTCGCGGTGCCGGGTGACACTGCGGATGTGGGTGATGCTCACCATCTGGACGCCGACGACCATGACCAGCGCGGCCAGCGCGGGCAGCGGGATCAGGTCGAGCACGGGCACCAGCAGGAGGGCGGCGAGCACGACCCACAGGCCGTGCAGCATCGTGGAGTTGCGGCTCACGGCGCCCGCGGAGACGTTCGCGACGCTGCGGACGGCGACGCCGGCCACCGGCAGCCCGCCGAGCGCGCCGGAGACGACGTTCGCCGCGCCCTGGCCCGCGAGTTCGCGGTCGAGCCGGGAGCGTGGGACGCCGTGGCCCCGGTCGGGCCGGGCGGCCACCAGCTTGTCGACGGCGACGGCGGAGAGCAGCGACTGCACGCTCGTGACCAGCGTGATGGTCAGGACGCCCGCCGCGACGCCGAGGACCGGCCCCTCGGGCAGGCCGGGCAGGGCGTGGCTGCTCCAGGAGGGCAGGTCGACGCGGGGGACGCCGAGACCGGTGAGCTCCGCGAGCAGCGCGGCCGCCGTCACGGCGGCGAGCGCGGCGGGGATCTTCCGCACGGCACGCCCGGCGCGGCCGGGCAGGCGCGGCCACAGCAGCAGGACGGCGATGGTGAGCAGGCTCGTCACGAGCGCGGCCATGTGCGGACGGGCCACCTGGGCGGGCAGTCCGATCGCGTTGTCCACCGCGGAGCTCTGGGGGGTTCCGCCGAGCACGATGTGGAGCTGGGCGAGGGCGATGGTGACGCCGATGCCGGCGATCATGCCGTGCACGATCGCGGGGGAGACGGCGAGGGCCGAGCGGGCCACCCGCAGCGCGGCCAGACCCAGTTGGGCCAGTCCCGCCAGCACCGTGATGGCGCAGGTGGTGCGCCAGCCATAGGTCTTGATCAGCTCGGCGGTGACCACGGTGAGGCCCGCGGCGGGGCCGCTGACCTGCAGCGGCGCGCCGCCGAGCCGGCCGGCGACGATGCCGCCGACGGCTGCCGCCACCAGTCCGGCCTGGAGCGGGGCCCCGGTCGCGAGGGCGATGCCGAGGGAGAGGGGCAGGGCGATCAGGAAGACGGCGACGGACGCGGAGACGTCGGCGCCCGCGATGCGGAAGCGGCGCCCGCCCGGCGGGCCGTGCGGCCGCTGGAGGCGCGAGCGGGCGGCGTCCGTGGTCGTGCCGTCCTCGGCGGTGGCCTGGGGGGTGGTGCTTCGGGGCGTGCAGAGAGTCATGTCTTCCCGTCTCCTCCGGGGCGGCGCGGTCGCGGCTCGTGCGGGACGAACGTGGGGGTCGCGGCCGTGGGTCACGGCGTGCAGCGGCGGGACTTCGGCCGGATGCCGGAGCGCCCGCCCTTCGAAGGGAGTATCAACGCTCAGTAAATGGATCGTCATGCAGAGTAAAGTCTGCGGCATTATTTTCGGGGCAAACAGGGCAATAGTTCACCTATTCCGGTGATAAGTGCGTTCATTGCCGCTTGTCGTTTCATCTTCCCGGTGGTCGTGGTGCGACGTTGACGCCGCTCGCAGAGGACACGCGCTCGCAGAGGGCACGCGCTCGCACCGAACCGGAGGAGAGGTGGGCGGATGAACGCCACCGGGAGAAGGACCACTGTCCACAGGAGGACGCTCGCCGTCGGCGCCTTCGCCGTCGCCCTGGCCGCCGGCCTCGCCGGCTGTTCGGGCCCGGGCGGGACGAGGAGCCCCGAGAAGGGCGCGCCGGCGGCCAAGAAGCCGCCCGCCGCCGCCCCGCAGAGCGCGGTGCGCCTGATCGGCGACGGTTCCACCGCCTTCACCGGCCTGCAGCCCCGCCAGCCCACCTGGCAGCGGATGAAGGCGGGCGAGAAGCCGCCGCAGTTCGTGGTCTTCTCCTGGGACGGCGCCGGCGAGGACAGTCAGAAGCTCTTCTCCCACTTCCGCAAGGTGGGCCAGAAGTACGACGCGACGATGACGTACTTCCTGAGCGGCGTGTACCTCCTGCCCGAGGACAAGCGCTCCCTGTACGACCCGCCCCAGCACGCCGTCGGCAGCTCCGACATCGGCTTCAACGACGTCGAGGGCATCCGCAGCACCGTCCGGGAGCTGCGGGGGGCCTGGCAGGAGGGCAACGAGATCGGCACGCACTTCAACGGTCACTTCTGCGGAAAGGAGGCGGGCGTCGGCAACTGGACCGTCGAGGACTGGAAGAGCGAGATCAACCAGGCCAAGTCGTTCGTGAAGAACTGGAAGACGAACTCCGGCCTGACCGCCGAGCAGCCGCTTCCGTTCGACTACGACAAGGAGCTGGTCGGCGCCCGCACCCCGTGCCTGGAGGGCCAGAAGAACTTCGTCGAGGCGGCGGGCCAGATGGGCTTCCGCTACGACACCAGCGGCGTCAACGACCAGATCTGGCCCAAGAAGAACCAGGGGCTGTGGGATCTGTCGATGCAGCTCGTCCCGGTCCCCGGGCGCGCGTTCCAGACCCTCTCCATGGACTACAACTTCCTGGTCAACCAGTCCGGTACGACCACCCAGGGCGACCCGTCCCAGCACGTGTACTGGGGCAACCAGATGCGCGACGGCCTGGTGCAGGCGTTCGACCGGTCCTACGAGGGCAACCGGGCGCCGCTGATCATCGGCAACCACTTCGAGTCCTGGAACGGCGGCACGTACATGCGGGCCGTCGAGGAGACCATCGCCACGGTCTGCGTGAAGAAGGACGTGAAGTGCGTGTCCTTCCGCCAGCTCGCGGACTGGCTGGACGCCCAGGACCCTGCGGTCCTGGCCAAGATGCGCACCCTCAAGGTCGGCGAGGCGCCGCAGGGCGGGTGGACGACCTTCCTGGCCTCGCAGCCCGCGGCCCCGGCGGCCGCCCCGGCGACCGGAGGGTCGGGGGCCGGCCTGCCGGCGGCCAAGCGGGACGAGGAGGGCTGAGGGCCGGGAACCGAGCCGGCGGCGCCCGGTCGGGGCGGGCGGCCGCTCAGACGGGCTGGGCCGCGCCCAGCCCCTCGCTCAGCACGAATCCGGGGTCGACCTGCGCCGCCAGGTCGGCCCCGGTCTTCGCGTTGCCCCAGCTCTCCGCGTTCCTCAGGTGGAAGTGGACCATCTGGCGGGTGTAGCGGTCCCAGTCGCGGTGGGCGTAGGAGTCGTCCGCCGCGTCCTGGAGGGCCTGCAGGGCCATCCGGTTGTCCGCCTCCAGGAGCTCGAAGCGGGGCGGGCGGCCCTTCTCCATCGCGCGGACCCAGTCCGAGTGCCCGACCGTCACCAGCAGGTCGTCCCCGACCTCCGCGTGCAGGAAGTCGAGGTCGTCCCGGCCCTGCACCTTGTTGCCGACGACCTTGAGCGCGACGCCGAAGTCCCGCGCGTACTCCTTGTACTGGCGGTAGACGGACACGCCCTTGCGGGTCGGCTCGGCGATCAGGAACGTCATGTCGAAGCGGGTGAACATGCCGGAGGCGAACGAGTCCGAACCGGCCGTCATATCGACGACGACGTACTCGTCCTCCCCGTCGACCAGGTGGTTCAGGCACAGCTCGACCGCGCCGACCTTCGAGTGGTAGCAGGCCACCCCCAGGTCGGACTCGGTGAACGGCCCGGTCGCCATCAGCCTGATGTCACCGTCGTCCAGCGTCACGGTGCGGGCGCACGCGTCGTACACCGGGTTGTCCTCGCGGACCCGCAGCAGCCGCGATCCCTCCCCGGGCGGGGTCGTCTTGATCATCGTGTCGGCCGAGGCGATCCGCGGGTTCGAGCCCCGCAGGTACTCCTTGATCAGCGGCAGGTGCGCGCCCATCGCGGGCATCGCCGCGCACTCCGGCTCGTCGAGGCCGAGCGCGGCCCCGAGGTGCTGGTTGATGTCGGCGTCCACCGCCACGACATGGGCTTCGTTGGCGGCGAGGTGACGGATGAAGAGCGAGGACAGCGTCGTCTTCCCGCTGCCGCCCTTCCCTACGAAAGCGATCTTCATGTTCACCTAGCGTAGCGGCATCGTCGCGTCCCGTGGTCGAGGTGCGTGAAGAAGACCACTCCGGGGTGGGGACGCGGTCCCGGACGCGTAGCCTCCCTACTTATGAGTACGCACGCCTCTGACCCCCTGGCCGCCCTCGGTTCCCTGCCGGGCGTCGCCGACTCGGTGGACTCCGTACGCAAGGCCGTCGACCGGGTCTACGGACACCGTGTGATGCGGCGCCGCAGCCACGAGATCACCTCGGAGGCCGCCCTGCGCGGGGCGCGCGGCTCCGCCGCGCTGTCCGGCGCGGACTGGGCGCTCGAAGAGGTCCGCCGGCGCACCGATTTCGGCGGGGACGCCGAGGCGCGGACGGTCGGAGCGGCGCTCCGGCTGGGTGCCGAGGCCGGTCAGCTGCTCTCCATCTGGCGGCAGTCGCCGCTGCGGGTGCTCGCCCGGCTGCACCTGGTCGCGGTCGGTGAGGCGGGCCGCGAGCAGGGGACGGCGGACTCGGTGGGCCGGCCCCGCCAGGCCGGCGAGAAGGTCGACGAGCCGCTGATCGAGGCCCCCCTGCCCGATCCGGCCGAGGTCGCGGGACGGCTCGACGGTCTCGCGGAGCTGATCATCGCGGGCGGTACGGCCCCGGCCCTGGTGAGCGCCGCCGTGGTGCACGGCGAGCTGCTGGCGCTGCGTCCCTTCACCTCGTACAACGGGCTGATCGCGCGGGCCGCCGAGCGGATCGTGCTGATCGGCAGCGGGCTCGACCCCAAGTCGATCTGCCCGGCCGAGGTCGGCCATGCGGAGCAGGGGCGGGCGGCGTACGTCGCGGCGTTCGAGGGGTATCTCTCCGGGACCCCGGACGGCATGGCGGCCTGGATCGCCCACTGCGGCCGGGCGGTCGAGCTCGGGGTCCGGGAGTCGACGGCGGTCTGCGAGGCGCTCCAGCGGGGCGCGGCCTGATCAGTCTTCCGGGCGGCCGGGCGGCTCCTCCGGCTGACCGCCCCACGCCTGAGCGGGTGCGTGTGCCCGGGTGCGCGGCGGGGCGACAGGGCCCTGAAACGGGTTGCGGCGGTACCGAACCCGGTACCGCCGCTGGCACGTCCGCCCAGTTACCATGCGTCCTCGATATATGCCCATCAGGCGGGGAACTTTGCCCGTCGCCTGGTGCGGCTGGCCCGTAATCGACGGGTCGACGTCGCGTGGGTGCTCAGCTTCTGTGCAAGGTCCGTGGGGCCTTCTTGCTCAACAGGTGATCCTCTCGGATGTCCCAGGTCTCGCGGGCCTGATTCCTTTCTACTCCTGTCGGAAGGGAAGCGAAAGTCCTGGTTCCACTTCTTTGCTCGTGACTCAGATCCGGGCGAGGCGATCGGCGAGGGCGGCGTTCTGGCGCCGCCGGGCCGCGTACCAGACGAGTCCGGCGGTCGCGGCGGCCGCTCCCACCGCCGCCGCGGCGACGAGCGCGGGGCGCGGCGGCATCCGGAACCCCGGCAGCCGCTGCTTGAGCCGGACCGGCTTCTCGAAGGACAGGATCGGCCAGTCCCGGGTGGTGGCCTCGCGGCGCAGGGCCCGGTCGGGATTCACCGCGTACGGGTGGCCCACGGCCTCCAGCATCGGTACGTCGGTCGCCGAGTCGCTGTAGGCGTAACAGCGTGAGAGGTCGTACCCCTCCGACTCCGCGAGCTCCCGGATCGCCTCCGCCTTGGTGGGGCCGTAGGCGTAGTACTCCACCTCGCCGGTGAAGCATCCGTCGTCGCCGACGACCATGCGGGTCGCCACGACCCGGTCGGCTCCGAGCATCTCGCCGATGGGCTCGACCACCTCTGCGCCGGAGGTCGAGACGATCACGACGTCCCGGCCGGCGGTGTGGTGCTCCTCGATGAGGGAGGCGGCCTCGTCGTAGATGAGCGGATCGATCAGGTCGTGCAGGGTCTGGGCGACGAGCTCCTTGACCTGCGAGACGTTCCAGCCTTTGCAGAGCGCGGAGAGATATTCGCGCATCCGCTCCATCTGGTCGTGGTCGGCGCCGCCCACGAGGAAGACGAACTGGATGTAGGCCGTCCGCAGGACGGCGCGGCGGTTGATCAGTCCCCCTTGGTAGAAGGACTTGCTGAAGGTCAGCGTCGAGGACTTCGCAATGACCGTCTTGTCCAGGTCAAAGAAGGCGGCTGTGCGCGGCAAGGAGTGGTTTTCCACAAGCCAGAGCATAGGTGCCCGCCATTCGGCGTACGCTGGGGCGTGTGGGTTTGCCTGAGAAGGCTCTCGGGTACACCATGGAAGTCACGGATCGTTCGCGACCGTGCTAACCCGGTCCGGCTCCTCCCCCCCCGAGTCGGCCGGAAAGACGACCCCCGCTCTCCCCCCCGGCGGGGGTCGTCGCATGTCCGGACGTGTTTTCGTCCGCCGGACCCTCATGTGTCCCCCTCTCGACGGCCGTCGGGCCGCGGCAGCGTGATCCCTTCCTTTCGTCACCGAGCGTAACCGTTGTGCTGCTCTCCGGGAAGCCTCGGTAAGGGGCACGGAGTTATTCACAACCGGTGAGTTGTCCACAGTTTTCGAGCAAGATCCGCACGATTTCCCGGATGGTCCCACCGTGATTCCTGCCGCGAAGTTCGCGGACGGCAGGAATCACCGATCCCGGCCCGCGTGACCGATGCGGGCGGGATCTCACGGACAGGGAGCGTGTGCTGTGGCGGGAACCATGACTTCCGGCGCTTCGCGGACTTTCGGCGGGGGCCGGCGTGACGGGGGCGGCGGGCCCACCGGGGCCGGAGGTGCGGCCGGGGTCCGAGAAGCCGGCGCGGCGGGCGAGGGCGCGGTGCGGGCGGGACCGCTGATCGTGACCGAGGACCTCGCGCTGCTCGACGATCTGCTCCGGCTGTGTGCCGCCGCGGGGGCCGAGCCCCAGGTGCACCACACCGTGCCGGACCGCCGCGCCTGGGCCGAGGCCCCGCTCGTCCTGATCGGCGACGACGTGGCGGCCCGCTGCCGCGGAGCGGCGCGGCGGCAGGACGTGCTGCTGGTGGGGCGCGAGCCCGACGACCCGGACCTGTGGCGGACGGCCGTCGAGATCGGGGCGGACGGCGTACTCCGGCTGCCGGACGCCGAAGGACGGCTCGTCGGCCGGATCGCCGACGCGACCGAGGGCGTGGGGCGCCAGGCGCT
This sequence comes from Streptomyces sp. NPDC048338, assembly GCF_043201055.1. Taxonomy (NCBI): domain Bacteria; kingdom Bacillati; phylum Actinomycetota; class Actinomycetes; order Kitasatosporales; family Streptomycetaceae; genus Streptomyces; species Streptomyces sp. NPDC048338. The sequence goes on along the minus strand of NZ_JBICYQ010000003.1, from coordinate 142,930 downwards.
GACCGTCGGCGTCATCGGCGGACGCGGCGGGGCCGGCGCCTCGACACTGGCCTGCGCCCTCGCCCTGGCCGCCGCCAGGACCGGCCGGCGCACCCTGCTGGTGGACGGCGACCCCCTCGGCGGCGGACTCGACGTCCTTCTCGGCGGCGAGCGGGCCGAGGGCAGACGCTGGCCTGACTTCGCCGCGTCGAAGGGGCGCGTGGCCGGTGGGGCGCTGGAGGAGTCCCTGCCCTCGGTGCGCGGTCTGCGGGTGCTCAGCTGGGACCGGGGCGACGCGGTCGCCGTGCCGCCCGAGGCCATGCGCGCGGTGCTCGCCGCGGCACGGCGCCGGGGCGGGGTCGTCGTGGTGGACCTGCCCCGCCGGCTCGACGAGGCGGTGACCGAGGCCCTGGCGCAGCTCGACCTCGGCCTTCTCGTCGTCCCCGGCGAACTGCGGGCCGTCGCGGCGGCCCACCGGGTCGCCTCGCTGGCCGGACTGGTGCTCACGGACCTGCGCGTGGTGGTGCGCGGCCCGTACGCGGCGGGGCTGGACGAGCAGTGGGTCGCCGATGCCCTGCGCCTGCCGCTCGCCGGCGAACTGCCCCACGATCCGGACCTCTTGGCCGCGCAGGACGCGGGGCTGCCGCCCGGTTCCGAGGCGCGCGCACCGCTCGGCCGTTTCTGCTCGGCGTTCTGGGAGCGGGTCCTCACTCCCGGCGGTGCGCGGTGAGCGCCGTGCGGCGCAGCGCCGGAGCGGGTGCCGGGACGGGCCTCCTGGAGGCCGTGCGTCAGCGGCTCGCGGAGAGCGGGGCCGAGCCGACGCCGGCGCGGGTGGCGGCGGCCCTGCGCGCGCAGGGGCGGCTGCTCGGCGACACGGAAGTGCTGGGCGCGGCAGAGGCGTTGCGGTGCGAACTGGTCGGCACCGGACCGCTGGAGCCACTGCTCGCCGACCCCGAGGTCACCGACGTGCTCGTCTCGGCGCCGGACCGGGTGTGGGTGGACCGGGGCGCCGGGCTGGAACTGACCGACGTCTCCTTCGCCGACGCGGCCGCCGTGCGCCGGCTGGCGCAGCGACTGGCGGCGGTGGCCGGGCGGCGCCTCGACGACGCCCGGCCCTGGGTGGACGCGCGGCTTCCGGACGGGACCCGGATGCATGCCGTGCTGCCGCCGGTGGCCGTCGCCTCGACGTGTCTGTCGCTGCGGGTGGTGCGCCCGAGGGCCTACTCCGTCGCGGAACTGACCGCCGCGGGCACGGTGCCGCCCGGCGGGGAGGGGGTGCTGCGGGCACTGATCGACGCCCGTGTGTCGTATCTGATCAGCGGCGGCACCGGCTGCGGGAAGACCACGCTGCTGTCGACCCTGCTGGGACTGGTGGGCGGGCGGGAGCGGATCGTCCTCGCCGAGGACTCGGCCGAACTGCGGCCCGATCACCCGCATGTCGTGCGGCTGGAGGCGCGACCGGCGAACCAGGAGGGGGCGGGGCTGGTGACCCTGCGGGACCTGGTCCGCCAGGCCCTGCGGATGCGGCCCGACCGCCTCGTGGTCGGCGAGGTCCGGGGCGGCGAGGCGGTGGACCTGCTCGCCGCCCTGAACACGGGCCACGAAGGCGGGTGCGGAACGGTCCACGCCAACACCGCGGCGGACGTACCGGCGCGGCTGGAGGCCCTCGGGACTGCGGCCGGGCTCGACCGGGCGGCCCTGCACAGCCAGTTGGGCGCCGGGCTCTCGGCGGTGATCCATCTGGCGCGGGACCGGACCGGTCGGCGGCGGATCGCGGAGATCCACGTGCTCGAACGGAATCGGGAGGGGCTGGTGGTCACGGTTCCCGCGTTGCGCTGGGGCGCGACCGGGTTCGCCCGGGAGCGGGGCTGGGAGCGGCTCCGCGTCCTGATCGGGGGTGACCCGGCATGACGGAGCCCTGGGTACTGGCACAGGGGGCGGTGGCCCTGTGCGCCGCAGCCGCCGGGTGGCGGGTGAGGGAGCGGGTGCGGGGCCTTCGTCGGGCCCGGGCGTTGCTGGCGGGCGGGGGGCCGGTGGGGACATCCGCGCGCGGTGCACCGCCGTGGCGGTCGGTGGGCGAGCGCTGGTGGAGTGCGGCGCGGGCCCGGCGGGAGTGGCTGTGCGTGCCGCTCGCGGCCGTTCTCGGGCTCGTGGGCCGATCGCCGCTGCCGTTGGTGGCCGGGGCCGTCGCCGTGCCTCTGCTCGGGCGGCACCTGCGGGCGGCCGGTCTGCGCAAGGAGCGTGAGGGACGGGCAGACGCGGTGGTGGCCCTGTGCGGTTCGGTGGCAGGGGAGTTGAGAGCGGGCCGGCAGCCGGCTCAGGCACTGCTCTTCGCGGCTGAGGCGACGGGCGCGCTGGGCCCGCGGGGCGAGGCGGCGGTGCTGGCGGCGGCCCGGTTCGGCGGAGACGTGCCGCAGGCGCTGCGACGCGCCGCCGAGGCGGACGGTGCGGACGGCCTGGCGGGGATGGCGGCCTGCTGGCAGGTGGCCGTGGACGGCGGCGCGGGCCTGGTCGCCGGGCTGGACCGGCTGGAGGCCGCGCTGAGGGAGCACCGCGACCAGCGCGAGCGGCTGCGGGCCCAACTGGCCGGCGCCTGGGCGACGGTGGCCGTCCTCGCCGTGCTTCCGGCGGTGGGGCTCGCCCTCGGCGCGGCGGTCGGTGCGGATCCGCTGGGGGTGCTGCTGCACACGCCGGCGGGACTGGTCTGTCTGGCCGTGGGCGGGGTTCTGGAGGCGGCCGGCCTGTGGTGGGCCGCGCGGATCGTACGGAGCGGGGAGCAGATGTGATGGGCGGGACGGGGATGTCCGGAGCACTCGGTGGGTTCGGCGAGCTGGTCGGGCCGGCGGCGGCGCCGGCCGCGACGGTGGCCGTGGCCGTCTGGGCGGCCGGGACGGTGGCGGACCGGCGCCGCGGGCGCCGGACACGGAAACGGATGGCCGTCCTGCTGGAGCCCGGGCAGGGGCGGGTCCGGCGGCGAAGAAGCGAGGCCCCGGCGTGGCTGCGGAGCTGGTCCGTGCCGTCCGTCGTCGCGGTCGCCGGATGGGTGCTGATCGGCGGGGTGGCCGGCTGCCTGGTCGGTGCCGCCGCGGCGTGGGCGCTGCGGACGTGGCGGGCACGCCGTCCGGTTCGGGAGCCGGAAGGGGCGGAAGCGGTGCGGCAGTTGCCGCTCGCCGCGGACCTGCTGGCGGCATGCGCCTCGGCCGGGGCCGGACCGGGGGAAGCCGCGGAGGCGGTCGGCAGATCGCTCGGCGGACCGGTGGGTGAGCGGCTCGTACGGACGGCGGCCGAGCTCCGCCTGGGCGGCGAACCGGCCGATGTCTGGCGGAGGTTCGGTGCCCTGGCCGGCGCGGATGGTCTGGCCCGCTGCCTGGAGCGGTCGGGCTCCTCCGGGGCGCCCGCCGCGGAGGCCGTCTCCCGGCACGCGGCCGGGCTGCGGGCGGAGCGGGCCCGCCGGGCCTCGGCCCGGGCGCAGCGGGCGCAGGTGCTGATCACCGCACCGGTGGGGCTGTGCTTCCTGCCCGCCTTCCTGGCGGTGGGAGTGGCCCCCGTGGTGATCGGACTCGCGAGCGGCCTGCTGCACGGATGACCCGGCGGGGCGGGCGGTGGACGCCGACGTGAGGCGCCGCGGAGTCCGCGACCGGGAGTCGATCGATGTGACCGACGAATGCGACGAACGAACAGAGCAGAGGCGGGGGTTGGCGTGAAGAGTGACATGAGGAGCGGCATGAGGAAGATGAGTGCGTGGTGTCGGGCCCGGCGGGCGGCCGGGAGCGACGCGGGAATGACCACGTCCGAGTACGCGATGGGCACGATCGCCGCAGCCGGGTTCGCGGCGGTGCTGTACAAGATCGTGACCAGCGATTCCGTGTCGGGCGCCCTGGAGTCGGTGATCGGGAAGGCCCTCGATGCGCCGTTCTGAGGACCGGGGCGCCGTGACCGTGGAGGCGGCGATGGCCCTGCCGGCGCTGGTGGCGTTCACCCTGGCGCTGCTGTGGTCGCTCGCCGCCGCCGCGGCGCAGATCCAGTGCGTGGACGCCGCCCGGGCCGGGGCGCGGGCGGCGGCCCGCTCCGAGCCGGTGGCCGCGGCGGAGTCCGTCGCCCGGACGGCCGCACCTGACGGAGCGAATGTCTCGGTCACCCGTTCGGGCGAGCTGTGGCAGGTGACGGTGGAGGCGGAGGCCCCCGGCCCCGGCGGGATGGGCGTCACCCTGCGCGCCGGGGCGGCCGCCCTCGCCGAGGACGCGGTGGGGGAGGTGGCCCCATGAGGAGGCAGTCAGGGGTTGGCGGCCCCGCGGGCGGCGGCGTGAGGAGGTCGTCGGTGGTGCGCGACCCGGGTGACGGGGGCACCGGCGCCGTGACGAGGTTCCGGGGGCTCCGCTGCCCGGGCGCCCGGGGCGGCGCCGTGCCGAGACGGATCCGCGGTCCGGGCACCCGGGGCACCGCGACACCGCGGATCCGCGCACCGGGCGCCCGAGGTGCTGCCCGGGGCGGCGATCGGGGGATGGCGACGGTGTGGACCGCGTTCGCGGCCTGCGTCCTGTGCGTGGTCTTCGGGGCGGTGCTGGCCCTGGGGCAGGCGGTGGCGGCCCGGCACCGGGCGGGTGGCGCCGCCGACCTGGCGGCGCTCGCCGCCGCCGGCCGGGCCGCCCTCTGGGGCGAGCGGGACGCCTGCGCCGCGGCGGCCCGGGTGGCCGGAGCCCAGGGCGCCGCCCTGGTGCGGTGCTCGGTGCGCGGCGACGTCGCGGACGTGACCGCGACCGTGCGGGTGGGGCCGTACGCGCCCGTCGTCAGGGCGCGGGCGGGGCCTGCGGAGGCTCTGCCGGGGCTTCCCGCAGCAGTTCCGTGAGGAGGCGCACGGCGCCGCGCTTGTGGAGCGGGTCGTTGCCGTTGCCGCACTTGGGGGACTGGATGCAGGACGGGCAGCCACCCTCGCACTCGCAGGAGGCGATCGCCTCCCGGGTGGCCGTCAGCCAGGCGCGTGCGGTGTGGAAGGCCCGTTCGGCGAAGCCCGCGCCGCCGGGATGGCCGTCGTACACGAAGACGGTCGGGAGCAGCGTGTCCGGGTGGAGGGGGACGGAGACCCCGCCGATGTCCCAGCGGTCGCAGGTCGCGAAGAGCGGCAGCATGCCGATGGAGGCGTGCTCGGCGGCGTGCAGGGCCCCGCCGAGGATCTCCGGGGTGATCCGGGCGGCGTCGAGCTGGTCCTCGGTGACCGTCCACCACACGGCCCGGGTGCGCAGGGTGCGGGGCGGCAGGTCGAGCTTGGTCTCGCCGAGGACCTCGCCGGTGATCAGACGGCGGCGCAGGTAGGAGACGACCTGGTTGGTGACCTCGACGGAGCCGAAGCAGAGCCGGCCGGCTCCCCACGGGATCTCGGTGTCGGTCTCCAGGACGGCGATGGAGGTGGTGTCGCGGGCGGTGGTGGAGTACGGCGGCGCGGCCTCCTCGACCAGCGCCACCGAGTCCTTCAGGTCCAGGTGCTTCACCAGATAGGTGCGGCCCTGGTGCAGGTGGACGGCCCCGTCGTGGACGGCGGTGTGGGAGGCGGCCTCGTCGACCGTGCCGAGCAGCCGGCCGGTGGCCGCCTCGACGATCTGGACGGGGCTGCCGCCCCCGCCCCGGATGTCGGTGAGGTCGGCGGCCCGCTCCCGGCGGGTCCAGTACCAGCCGCTGGAGCGGCGGCGCAGCAGTCCGGCGGCCTCCAGCTGGGGCAGCAGCTCGGGGACGGCCGGGCCGAAGAGAGCCAGGTCGGCGTCCGTCAGCGGAAGCTCCGCGGCGGCGGCGCACAGATGGGGGGCGAGGACGTAGGGGTTGTCGGGGTCCAGGACGGTCGACTCGACCGGCTGCCGGAAGAGCGCCTCGGGATGGTGGACCAGGAAGGTGTCCAGCGGGTCGTCGCGGGCGACCAGGATGGCCAGCGCCCCCTCGCCCGAGCGTCCGGCGCGGCCCGCCTGCTGCCACAGGGAGGCCCGTGTGCCGGGATAGCCGGCGATCACCACGGCGTCCAGGCCGGAGACGTCCACGCCGAGCTCCAGGGCGGTCGTGGCGGCCAGGCCGAGGAGCTCGCCGGAGTGCAGGGCGCGTTCCAGGGCACGGCGCTCCTCGGGCAGGTAGCCGCCGCGGTAGGCCGCCACCCGGCGGGCCAGGGAGCGGTCGACCTCGGCCAGGCGCTCCTGGGCGATCACGGCGATCAGCTCCGCGCCGCGCCGGGAGCGGACGAAGGCGACCGAGCGGACGCCCTGCACCGCCAGGTCCGTCAGCAGGTCGGCGGTCTCGGCGGTGGCCGTGCGGCGCACCGGGGCGCCCTGCTCGCCGTGCAGCTCGGTCAGCGGCGGCTCCCACAGCGCGAAGACCAGCTCGCCGCGCGGGGAGGCGTCGTCGGAGACCTCGACCACCGGCAGACCGGTCAGACGGCCGGCGGCGAGGGCCGGCTCGGCGGCGGTGGCGGAGGCCAGCAGGAAGACGGGGTCGGCTCCGTAACGGGCGCAGACGCGGCGCAGCCGGCGCAGCACCTGGGCGACATGGGAGCCGAAGACGCCCCGGTAGGTGTGGCACTCGTCGATGACGACGTAGCGCAGGGAGCGCAGGAAGGAGGACCACCGGGCGTGGCCGGGGAGTATCCCCCGGTGCAGCATGTCGGGATTGGTGAGCACGTAGTTCGCGTACTGGCGGACCCACTCGCGCTCCTCGACCGGCGTGTCGCCGTCGTAGACGGCGGGCCGGATCCGGTTGCCGAGCGGGGCTGCCAGCTCGCGGACGGCCCGGCGCTGGTCGGCGGCGAGGGCCTTGGTGGGGGCCAGGTACAGGGCGGTGGCGCCCCGACCGTTCGGGGCCTCCGCGCCGTCGAGGAGCGTGGAGAGCACCGGGGTCAGATAGGCCAGCGACTTGCCCGAGGCGGTGCCGGTGGCGATCACCACGGATTCGCCGTCCAGCGCGTGCTCGGCGGCTTGTGCCTGGTGGGCCCAGGGGTGCTCGATTCCGGCCGCCTGGATCGCGCCGATCACTTCCGGACGGATGCGATGCGGCCAGACTGCATGCCGACCCGCCCGGGCGGGCAAGTGCTCCGTATGAGTGATGCGCGCGGCCCGGCTCTCGCCCGATGCGAGCCGGTCGAGGACCATGCCGGGAGACGGGCGGCTGCCCGTACTTCCGGCCGGTCGACTGGGGCGGTGATTCTTGGCCATCGGCACCGAGTGTGTCACTGGCGTGACGGACAATGCTCCCAAGGCGTCGTGCATGGCTGCTGGTAAGTGATTGAATGCCATCGCGGCTGGCGATCCGTCCCCCGACTTCCGCCCGGGAGACCCGAGGGGCGAACGCCCGATAGCAAGGTGCTGGAGGATCCGTGGACCTGTCCCTGTCGACTCGCAATGTGTCCGGCCCGAGCGGCGACCGTACGGTCGTCGAGGTCGGTGGCGAGATTGATGTGTATACCGCGCCCAAGCTGCGCGAGCAGTTGGTCGAGTTGGTGAACGACGGCAGCTACCACCTCGTCGTCGACATGGAGGGTGTGGACTTCCTCGACTCGACCGGCCTCGGCGTGCTGGTGGGCGGTCTCAAGCGCGTGCGCGCGCACGAGGGATCGCTGCGACTGGTGTGCAACCAGGAGCGCATCCTGAAGATTTTCCGGATCACTGGTCTGACCAAGGTGTTCCCCATCCACACCACGGTCGAAGAGGCCGTCAACGCCACCGACTGACGCAGGCAGACGGACGGGAGAGCCGGGCGACACGCCCGGTCCTCCGAGTTGTCCGCCCACACGCTCCCAGGGGGACCGCATGGCCACCGTCGAACTCCGCTTCAGTGCCTCGCCCGAGCATGTCCGCACGGCCCGCCTGGTGGCGGCCGCGGTGGCGCGCCGGGCCGGGGTCGACGACGCGGTTCTCGACGAGGTCAGGCTCGCCGTCGGCGAGGCGTGCTCCCGTGCGGTGGGGCTGCACCGCAGCAACGGCGTCACCACCCCGGTCCGGGTCGTGCTCACCGAGGAGGAGAAGTCCTTCTCCATCGAGGTGGGCGACGAGGTCCCCGGTGCGGGGGTGGCGGCGGCCGACGCCGCCGGCGTCCCCGGAACCCGGGACGCCGCGCCCGCCGAGGAGTTCGACGACGCCGACGGCGAGGACGAGATGGGTCTCGCGGTGATCCGCGGGCTCGTCGACGACTTCGAGGTGAGCGCCGGCGAGGACGGCGGTGTGATCCGGATGAGCTGGCCGACGAATCCGGTCGACGAGCTCCCCTGACGCGCGTCCGCCGTCGCGGGAACGACGAGAACCGAAAGAGGCCCTGCTGAGCAGGGCCTCTTTTGCATTTCCCTAGATCGCCGATCATGCGTAAATGCTTTTGCCGCATTACCGTTCTCGTTGGTACGTGTGAGGAATGAGCGAATTCTGATTGCGGCACTCTGTTTTGATCGGGATCCGCTCCCTACAATCCGTCCACATCTTGACCCCGCAACGTCAAGGAGGACGAATGGCGGGTCTTGCAGCCGCGGTGCTCACCCAAGAGAACCGCGTGATCGTGATCGTCATCGCAGCCGTCGCCCTGGCGGCGCTGCTCGTCGCCCAGCTGCTGGTGCGCCAGGTCCTCGCCGCCGGTGAGGGCACCGATTCGATGAAGAAGATCGCCGCCGCCGTCCAGGAAGGCGCGAATGCCTATCTCGCACGGCAGTTGCGGACTCTCGGGATCTTCGCGGTCGTCGTGTTCTTCCTGCTCTTGCTGCTTCCGGCCGACAACTGGTCGCAGCGCGCCGGGCGTTCGCTCTTCTTCCTGGTGGGCGCGCTTTTCTCCGCGGCCACCGGATACATCGGCATGCGGCTCGCCGTGCGGGCGAATGTGCGCGTGGCCGCGGCCGCGCGCGAGGCCACTCCGGCGCCGGGTGAACCGGAAAAGGATCTGACCCTCGTCTCGCACAAGGCGATGAAGATCGCCTTCCGGACCGGCGGCGTGGTCGGCATGTTCACCGTCGGCCTCGGACTGCTCGGCGCCTCGTGCGTCGTCCTCGTCTACGCCGCCGACGCGCCCAAGGTCCTGGAGGGCTTCGGTCTGGGAGCCGCCCTCATCGCCATGTTCATGCGTGTGGGCGGCGGCATCTTCACCAAGGCCGCCGACGTCGGCGCCGACCTCGTCGGCAAGGTGGAGCAGGGCATCCCGGAGGACGACCCGCGCAACGCCGCCACCATCGCCGACAACGTGGGCGACAACGTCGGCGACTGCGCCGGCATGGCCGCCGACCTCTTCGAGTCGTACGCCGTGACCCTTGTCGCCGCGCTGATCCTCGGCAAGGCCGCCTTCGGCGACCTCGGGCTCGCGTTCCCCCTCATCGTGCCGGCGATCGGCGTCGTCACCGCGATGATCGGCATCTTCGCGGTCGCCCCGCGCCGCACCGATCGCAGCGGCATGACGGCCATCAACCGCGGGTTCTTCATCTCCGCGGTGATCTCGCTCGCCCTGGTCGCCGTCGCCGTGTTCGCCTATCTGCCGTCCTCCTACGCCGACCTCGAGGGCGTCACCGAGCCCGGTGTCCTGAGCCACGCCGGAGACCCGCGGATCCTCGCGCTGGTCGCCGTCGCCATCGGCATCGTCCTCGCCGCCCTGATCCAGCAACTCACCGGCTACTTCACGGAGACCAGCCGGCGCCCCGTCAGGGACATCGGCAAGTCCTCGCTGACCGGGCCCGCCACCGTCGTCCTCGCGGGCGTCTCCATCGGCCTGGAGTCCGCCGTCTACACGGCCCTGCTCATCGGGCTCGCCGTCTACGGCGCGTTCCTGCTCGGCGGCGCCTCCATCATGCTGGCGCTGTTCGCGGTCGCCCTGGCCGGCACGGGCCTGCTGACGACCGTCGGCGTCATCGTGGCCATGGACACCTTCGGTCCGGTCTCCGACAACGCCCAGGGCATCGCCGAGATGTCCGGCGACGTCCAGGGTGCCGGCGCGCAGGTCCTCACGGATCTGGACGCCGTCGGCAACACCACCAAGGCGATCACGAAGGGCATCGCCATCGCCACCGCGGTCCTGGCCGCCGCGGCACTGTTCGGCTCGTACCGCGACGCGATCGCCACGTCGGTGGCGGAGGTGGGGGCCAAGGCCGCCGAGACGACCCTCTCGATGGACATCTCCCAGCCCAACAACCTCTTCGGGCTCATCCTCGGGGCCGCGGTCGTCTTCCTCTTCTCCGGGCTCGCCATCAACGCGGTGTCGCGGTCGGCCGGAGCCGTGGTCTACGAGGTGCGGCGCCAGTTCCGCGAGCACCCCGGGATCATGACGTACGACGAGCAGCCCGAGTACGGGCGGGTCGTCGACATCTGCACCAAGGACGCGCTGCGCGAACTCGCCACGCCAGGGCTGCTCGCGGTGATGGCACCGATCGCGGTCGGGTTCTCGCTCGGGGTGGGCGCGCTCGGCGCGTATCTCGCCGGGGCCATCGGCACGGGAGCGCTGATGGCGGTCTTCCTGGCGAACTCCGGCGGCGCCTGGGACAACGCCAAGAAGCTGGTCGAGGACGGCCATCACGGCGGCAAGGGAAGCGAGGCGCATGCCGCCACCGTGATCGGGGACACCGTCGGCGACCCGTTCAAGGACACGGCGGGGCCCGCGATCAACCCCCTGCTGAAGGTGATGAACCTGGTGGCCCTGCTGATCGCGCCCGCGGTGGTGCAGTTCAGCTTCGGCGACGACGCGAGCGCCGGACTGAGGACGTTGATCGCCGTCCTCTCGATCGCCGTCATCGTCGGGGCGGTCTACGTCTCCAAGCGGCGCTCGGTGGCCATGGGTGACGAAGACAACACCGATGATCGGACGACCGCCGCCCCGGACGCGCCGGTCGTTTCGTAACACCAGATCAAGGAACGGGCGGGCGGCGCTTTCTGAGGTGCCGTCCGCTCGTGGCGTATCCGGAGTGAGGCGTGTCTCCCTTGGTGCAAAAGGCTGCAATGCCGGATGAATCAGTCGTACGAAAGGTGGATGTCGCCCGCTTGGCGTGTATGTTCCGGGGCCGAGAGCCTTGGAAGGGACCGATCCGGTGAACAAGAAGCTTGCGGCCGTACTGTCCGGCGGCGCGGTACTGGTGCTCACGCTGTCCGGTTGCAGCGACGACGGCGAGAAGGTGGACGCCTGGGCCAAGACGTTCTGCGACCAGGCACAACCGCAGTTCCAGAAGCAGGCCAACGCCAACGAGCTCATCAAGGCGACGGCGGCGGACAGCAAGCCCGCCGAGATCCAGGCCGCGGACTCGAAGGCGTTCGCGGACATCGCGGCGGCCGACCGGGCGCTCGCCAAGGCCGTCGAGTCGGCCGGCGCCCCGCCCGTCGACAACGGCGAGACGATCCAGCAGGACGCGATCAAGGAGCTCAACGCCGCCGCGGTGGCGTACGAGGGCCTGAAGAAGCAGGTCGACGCGCTCGACACGTCGAACCAGCAGAAGTTCGCGGACGGGTTGAAGAGCGTCGCCGACAACCTCGCGAAGATCCAGAACATGGACCAGAACGCGCTGAACAAGGTACGCGAGGGCGAGTTGGGCCAGGCGCTGGCGAAGCAGCCGGGCTGCAAGTCGCCGAAGCCGTCGGTCCCGCCGGCCGCCGGTTCCTCCCAGGACGCCGGCTCCGCCCCCTCGAAGACCCCGGCGGCGCCCTCGGCCACGACGTCGAAGAAGCCGTCGGGCGGGCCGAGCAAGAGCGCGGAGTAGCGCGGGCGACCCCCACGCATCGGAGGCCCCGGCGGGCGACGCCTGCCGGGGCCTCCGTCCTGCCCGGCCGCGGCCGCCGGGCGCCCGCGCGCCCGGCGGCCGACGGCACGGCCCGTCCCCGCTGCCCGGGCGGGGCGGGGCCCGGCGAGGCGGTCGCGGCCGTCACAATGAGGGGGTGAGTACGACCAGTCAGACCCCCAGCCTTCCGGTGCCCGCGCACGCCGCCCGACTGCGCGACGCACTGCTCGCCGCAGACTTCACCGCGGACGGCCTGCTCGAACTGCTCGGCGCCCCCGCCTACGCGGCGCTCGCCCGCAGCGAGACCGTCCCCGCGCTGCGCGCCACCCGCGGTGACTCCCCGCTCCGGACGCTCGTGCGCCTCTTCCTGCTCCAGGGAACCGTTCCCGCCGAGCGGGCCGCCGCCGCGCTGCCGCTGAAGGAGGCGCTGGCCGACGGCTGGATCGAGGAGGAGGACGGCGAGGTCCGGGCGACCGTCGACGTCCGGCCGTACGGCGGCCCCGACGGCCAGGACTGGTTCATCGTCTCCGACCTCGGCTGCGCCGTCGGCGGGGCGGGCGGCATCGGCAGCAGGGGCGGCCACGCCGGAGCGGGCGTCGTCCTCGGCGTCGGCGGCGCGTCCACCACGCTGGCCGGCATCACGATCCGTACGCCCGTCTCCACCGCGCTCGACCTCGGCACCGGCTCCGGCATCCAGGCCCTGCACGCCGCCCAGCACGCCACCCTGGTCACCGCGACCGATCTCAACCCGCGCGCACTGGACTTCACCCGGCTCACCCTCGCGCTGTCCGGCGCCCGTGAGGCCGAACTGCTCACCGGTTCGCTCTTCGAGCCCGTCGACGGCGACACGTACGACCTGATCGTCTCCAACCCGCCGTTCGTCATCTCCCCCGGTGCCCGCCTCACCTACCGCGACGGCGGCATGGGCGGCGACGACCTGTGCCGCACGCTCGTGCAGGAGTCCGGGGAGCGCCTCAACGACGGCGGCTACGCCCAGTTCCTCGCCAACTGGCAGCACGTCGAGGGCGAGGAGTGGCAGGACCGCCTCCGCTCCTGGGTGCCCCGCGGCTGCGACGCCTGGATCGTGCAGCGCGAGGTCCAGGACATCACCCAGTACGCCGAGCTGTGGCTCCGCGACAGCGGCGACCACCGCGAGGACCCGGAGCGCTACGACGAGCGGTACGGGGCCTGGCTCGACGAGTTCGAGGCCCGCGGGACCCGGGCCGTCGGCTTCGGCTGGATCACGCTGCGCAAGAACCCGGCCGTGGCCTCGGGCGCCGTCGAGCCCTCGATCGTCGTCGAGGAGTGGCCGCACCCCGTCGAGCAGCCGCTCGGCGCCGCCGTCCAGGACCACTTCGAGCGTCAGGACTACCTGCGGACGCACGACGACGCGGCCCTCCTCGCCGACCACTTCGTGCTCGCGCCCGAGGTGATGCAGGAGCAGGTCGGACTGCCCGGAGCCGAGGACCCCGAGCACGTCGTGCTGCGCCAGAACCGCGGCATGCGCCGGGCCACCAAGGTCGACCACATCGGAGCCGGTTTCGCCGGCGTGTGCGACGGATCCCTCAGCGCCGGCCGGATCCTCGACGCGATCGGCCAGTTGACCGGGGAGGACCCGGTGCTGCTGCGCGACCGCACCCCGCAGGCCATCCGGCTGCTGGTGGAGGAGGGCTTCCTGCTGCCCGTCCGGGAGGAGGACGGCGCTTGATACGGATCGAGCTGGACGAGGCCGCACTCGGGGCGACCCGGATCGCGATCAGCCCGCTGCGGGACGCGTTCTGCGCCATGCACCTGGCCCTGCCCGCCCGGAACCCGTCCTGGCCGTACCGGCAGTGGGTGGGCCGCGCGCGCGAGGTGTGGCGCGAGGACGACCGGCTCAGGCCGCTGTGGGACCTCTTCGCGGAGGGGCGCTACGAGGTGTCCGACTTCCTGTTGCCCCGTCCGGTCGGCACGGTCCACGTCCAGGAGGAGCTCGACCTGCTGCGGGCCACCGACCCGGAGTTCGTGCGCGCCCACGCGGCCGTCTGCTACCCCGGGATGGCTGACGCACCCTTCCTGCGGCCGTACCTCGAGGACCCGGAGGCGGCCTGCGCGGCGCTCGCCGACGCCTACGCCGCCTACTGGGAGGGCGCGATCGAGCCGTACTGGCCGACCATGCGCCGGCTGGTGGAGGACGAAGTCCTGGTGCGGGCCCGGACGTTCGCCACCGAGGGTGTCGACGCCCTGTTCACCGGGCTGGAGACACGGGCACGCTGGGAGCGGCCCGTGCTCGAACTGACCAAGTACTACGAGGCGGAGTACGCGGCCGGTGAGCGGCGCCTCGTCCTCGTGCCCCTCGTCTTCGCCGAGGGCTGCCGGCTCTACTCGACCGACGATCCCGAGGTGCTCGCGGTCTCCTTCCAGGCGCGGGGAGCCGCCGCCCTGCGCGAACCGGCCGAGCCCGTGGCCGAGGACCGCCTCGGGCTGATGCTGGGCCGCGGCCGGGCCGCCGTGCTCCGTGAGCTGGCCGGCCCGCTCACCACGGCCGGCCTCGCGGACCGGCTCGGGCTCGCGCCCAGCACCGTCTCGGAGCACCTGTCGGTGCTCGCGGAGGCGGCGGTGGTGACCCGGCACCGGGTCGGACGCTCTGTCTACTACCAGCTCACGGACACCGGCCGCGCGCTGCTGGCCCTGCTCGCCGGACAGGACGTGCTCGGCGCGGTCGCCTGACCGCGGGGCCGGGGCCGCTCCCGTCGCCCGGCCGGGAGGATTCGGGGCCGCCCGAATCGTTCGCCCGGCCCGGCCGTCCGCTCCTACCGTCCGCGCATGCTCGCTATCGAGGCGGACGCGCTGCGCCGCACCTACACCAGCAGGACCGGATGGCCGCGGCGCCGCCGGACCGAGACCGAGGCCGTGCGCGGAGTGACCTTCGAGGTGGCCCCCGGCGAGCTGTTCGGGCTGCTCGGCCCGAACGGCGCGGGGAAGACCACGACCATCAAGATGCTCAACACCCTGCTGCTGCCGACCTCCGGCACGGCCAGGGTCTTCGGCCACGACGTGGCCCGCGAGCCGGTCGCCGTTCGCCGCCGGATCGGGTACGTCTTCGGCGGCGACCGCGGTCTCTACGACCGGCTCTCCGCGCTCGACAACCTCCGGTACTTCGCCGAGCTGTACGGCGTCGCCCCTCGTGCGCAGAAGCGGCGGATCGCCGAACTCCTCGACCTGGTCGGCCTCGCCGGCCGCGAGGGCGAGCGCGTCGAGGGGTACTCGCGGGGGATGCGGCAGCGGCTGCACATCGCGCGCGGACTCCTGCACCGGCCCGACGTCCTCTTCCTCGACGAGCCGTCGATCGGCGTCGACCCGGTCGCCGCCCGCGACCTGCGCCGCACGGTCGCCGACCTCACCGCCGGCGGCACCACGGTCCTGCTGACCACGCACTACATGGCCGAGGCCGACGAGCTCTGCGACCGCATCGCCGTCGTCGCCGACGGCCGGATCCGGGCGCTGGGCACCCCCGACAGCCTCAAGTCCCGTGTCCGGGAGCGGGACGTGCTGGAGATCGAGGCGTACGGAGCGGACGAGGAGCACCTGGCCCGGATCCGTGAACTGCCCGGGGTGCGCGGTGCGTCGGCGGAGGACCGGGGCGGGCGGCAGACCGTGACCGTGCAGAGCGACCGCGGGGCCGAGCCGCACGCCGGGATCCTGACCGCCCTGGACGGGGTCCGCGTCGGCCGGGTCACCAGTCGCGAACCGTCCCTGGAGGACGCGTACATCGCGATCGTGGCGGAGGCGGCGGGGCACGCCGACCGGGACGGGGTGCCGGCATGAGGCGGGACACGCGGCCGGCCGGAGCCGGCACGGGACGGCGCCCAGGTGGCGTCCGACCCGCGACGGCCCGGCCGGGGCGCGGCCCGGCGGCCGTGCGCCGCGGCCTGCGGCTGGTCGGGGTCGGCGTCCGGACCCATGTCTCGTACATGTCGCGCTCGCCGATCGAGATCACCTTCGCCGTCCTCGTCCCCCTCGTCCACGCGACGCTCGCCGTCTTCCTGTTCCGGGCCGCGGGCGATCCCGACCGGCTGCTGACCGCCTCCGTCGGCGCCGGTCTGATGGGCATCTGGGGTTCGGTGCTGTTCGGTTCGGGCGGGGCGGTGCAGAACCAGCGCTGGCTCGGCACCCTGGAGACCCTGGTCGTGGCGCCCGCGCCGCTGGCGATGGTGCTGCTGCCGATCACCCTCGCGACCGCCGTCGTCGGCACGTACGCGATGGGCGCGACCGTCCTGTGGGGCGTCGTTCTCTTCGGCGTCCCGCTGGACTTCGCGCACCCGCTGCTCTTCGCCGTCGCCGTTCCCGTGTGCGTGCTCTCGCTCGGGATGACGGGTCTCCTGCTCGCCGCCTGCTTCGTCCTCCTGCGCAACGCCAACGCGCTGGCGAACCCGCTCGACACCCCGGTCTGGCTGCTGTCCGGGCTGCTCGTGCCGATCACCGTGCTGCCGTCCTGGACGCACCCGGTCTCGTGGGCGCTGCCCACGACCTGGGGCGCGCGGGCGGTGCACGCCGCGACCTCCGGCGGGGACGTGGTCCCGCCACTGCTGGCGGCCCTGGGCCTCGGCGTCGTGTACGCGCTCGCCGCCGTCCTCGTCCTCGGCCGGGTGGAGCGCCGGGCGCGCGCCGCGGCCACCCTCGCCCTCGCCTGAAAGGCCACCGACGGATGTTCCGCTTCCGCCTCCGCTCCCTCGCCTTCCGCTTCCGCTCCTGCGTCCGGCTCGTGGTGGTCGGCGGAGTCCTCTCCTACCGGGCCCTGTTCAACTGGACGACGCCGCCGATGTTCATCGGAACCCTGCTGGTCGGACCGTTGCTGCAGGTCTTCTTCTTCGTCTTCCTCAGCCGTGAGCTGGGCGTCGCGGACGACCGCTTCCCGCTGATCGGCAACGCCGTGCTGGCGGCTTCCGCCTCCGGTGTCTACGGCGGCACCATGGCCGTCGCGAACGAGCGCCGCCACGGCACGCTCGGCGCCGTGCTGCTCTCACCGCGTTCCCGGATTCCGCTGTGGGCCGGCCGCGCCCTGCCGTACGCCCTGAACGGCACGCTGGTCAGCGCGTTCGTGCTCACCGTCGCGGCGGTGACGCTGGGTCTGCCCGTGCCGGCGGGCGCACTGCCCGGCCTCGCCCTGGTGCTGCTCGTCGCCGCCGCCGGCTGCGCCGCGTTCGGCCTCGCGCTGGGCGCGCTCGGGCTGCGCCTACGGGATGTGTTCCTCGTCTCGAACGTGGCCGGTTCGGTGCTGCTCCTGCTGACCGGTGCCGTCGTGCCCCGCGACACCCTGCCGGCGTGGATGCGGGCCGTCGGGGAGCTGCTGCCGCTGACCCACGCGGCCGACGCGGCGCGCCGG
This sequence comes from Streptomyces sp. NPDC048338, assembly GCF_043201055.1. Lineage (NCBI taxonomy): Bacteria > Bacillati > Actinomycetota > Actinomycetes > Kitasatosporales > Streptomycetaceae > Streptomyces > Streptomyces sp. NPDC048338. Next base: position 125,891 of record NZ_JBICYQ010000003.1, on the reverse strand, counting down.
CTCGTCGACGGCGGCGGCCTCGACCGGACCCTGCTCGGCGCCGAGCTCGCGGTGGGAGCCGGGTACGCGGTGCTGGCCCTGGCGCTGCTCGCCCTCTTCGAACGGGGCAGCCGGCGCCGGGCCACGCTCGACGTGATGTGACGAAGACCCCCCGGAGGCCCCCACGGGCGTCCACCGGAGCCTCGGGGCCGCGCCGCCGAAGCCGTGGGGCAGGCCACTACCGGCCATATTCGTGAACCCGTGCGGGGAGCGCCCGTGTCGTTCACCCGGAGTTCGCGCGCACGACGCCGGGGGGTGTCAGCCTCGGGCCCCAGGGCCGCGCGGGCCCGCCGAGGGGAACGGGGTACGGGCATGGAGAGCGGGCCTGCGATCTTCGCCGGGACGGCGTTCGCGCTGTTCGGGGGAGCGCTGCTGCTGTGGACCGCGGCACGCGTACGACACGGCCGGCCCGTGGCCCACGGCGTCGACACCCGCGCGGCGGCGACCCTGACGACGCTCTTCGGCGCCGGCTTCCTTCTTCTCGGCGTGTGGTGCTTCGGACGGCTCTGACGCGCGCCTCCGGCACCCGCCGCGCGCGACCGCGCCCCGCCGGACCAGCGGTCCGGGCGGCAGGAATGCCAGCACTCGGGTTACCGTTCGAGTGGCCGTTGCGGGCTTTCGCCGTTTGACACGGGGGCGGGTTGTACCGTCACACTCCGCAGCGTCGGCAGCGTCACCGTCCGTGCCGCTGCTGTGCGTGCCAGCGCCGCACGTGCCACCGAGCGTCGATCCGGAGAGAAGAGCGAAGTTGTCCCCGACCAGCGAGACCGCAGAGGGCGGCCGCCGACTCGTGATCGTCGAGTCGCCTGCCAAGGCGAAGACGATCAAGGGCTACCTCGGCCCCGGATACGTCGTCGAGGCGAGCGTCGGGCACATCCGCGACCTGCCCAGCGGTGCCGCCGAGGTGCCGGAGAAGTACACGGGCGAGGTGCGCCGTCTCGGAGTCGACGTCGAACACGACTTCCAGCCGATCTACGTCGTCAACGCCGACAAGAAGGCCCAGGTCAGGAAGCTCAAGGAGCTGCTGGCCGAGTCCGACGAACTCTTCCTCGCCACCGATGAGGACCGCGAGGGCGAGGCCATCGCGTGGCACCTCCAGGAAGTCCTGAAGCCCAAGGTCCCGGTCCACCGGATGGTCTTCCACGAGATCACCAAGGACGCGATCCGCGAGGCCGTCGCCAACCCGCGCGAGCTGAACCAGCGCATGGTCGACGCCCAGGAGACCCGCCGCATCCTCGACCGGCTGTACGGCTACGAGGTCTCGCCGGTCCTGTGGAAGAAGGTCATGCCGCGGCTGTCCGCCGGCCGCGTGCAGTCCGTCGCCACCCGGCTCGTCGTCGAGCGGGAGCGCGAGCGCATCGCCTTCCGCTCCGCCGAGTACTGGGACCTGACCGGCACGTTCTCCACCGGCCGCGCCGGGGACCCGTCCGACCCGTCGTCGCTGGTCGCGCGGCTCGCCACGGTCGACGGCCGGCGTGTCGCCCAGGGTCGTGACTTCGGTGCGGACGGTCAGCTGAAGTCCGCCCAGGTGCTGCACCTGGACGAGGCGAACGCCCGGGCCCTGGCCGCCGCCCTGGCCGAGACCTCCTTCGCCGTCCGATCGGTCGAGTCGAAGCCGTACCGCCGCTCCCCGTACGCCCCGTTCCGGACGACGACCCTCCAGCAGGAGGCGAGCCGCAAGCTGGGCTTCGGCGCGAAGGCGACCATGCAGGTGGCCCAGAAGCTGTACGAGAACGGCTTCATCACCTACATGCGTACGGACTCGACGACCCTGTCCGACACCGCCGTCGCGGCGGCCCGGGCGCAGGTCACGCAGCTGTACGGCGCCGACTACCTCCCGGAGAAGCCGCGCGTCTACGCCGGCAAGGTCAAGAACGCCCAGGAGGCGCACGAGGCGATCCGCCCCTCGGGTGATCGTTTCCGCACCCCCGCGGAGACCGGTCTGACCGGCGACCAGTTCCGGCTGTACGAGCTGATCTGGAAGCGCACCGTCGCCTCCCAGATGAAGGACGCGACCGGCAACTCGGTCACCGTGAAGATCGGCGGGGTCTCGGCCGACGGCCGCGACGCCGAGTTCACGGCCTCCGGCAAGACGATCACCTTCCACGGCTTCATGAAGGCGTACGTGGAGGGTGCCGACGACCCGAACGCCGAGCTGGACGACCGCGAGCGCAGGCTCCCGCAGGTCGCCGAGGGCGACGCGCTGTCGGCGCAGGAGATCACGGCGGACGGCCACGCGACGAAGCCGCCGGCCCGCTACACCGAGGCCACGCTCGTCAAGGAGCTGGAAGAGCGCGAGATCGGCCGCCCGTCGACGTACGCGTCGATCATCGGCACGATCCTGGACCGCGGCTACGTCTTCAAGAAGGGGACGGCCCTCGTGCCCTCCTTCCTGAGCTTCGCCGTGGTCAACCTGCTGGAGAAGCACTTCGGCCGGCTCGTCGACTACGACTTCACCGCCAGGATGGAGGACGACCTCGACCGCATCGCGCGGGGCGAGGCCCAGTCCGTCCCGTGGCTGAAGCGCTTCTACTTCGGTGAGGGCGAGGCGAGCGGCGGCGCCGGCGCGGCCGACGCGGGCAACGGCGACGGCGACCACCTGGGCGGACTGAAGGAGCTGGTCACGGACCTCGGCGCGATCGACGCGCGCGAGATCTCCTCCTTCCCCGTCGGCAACGGCATCGTGCTGCGGGTCGGGCGCTACGGCCCGTACGTCGAGCGCGGGGAGAAGGACGCCGAGGGGCACCAGCGCGCGGACGTCCCCGACGACCTCGCCCCGGACGAGCTGACCGTCGAGCACGCGGAGGAGCTGCTGGCCAAGCCCAGCGGTGACTTCGAGCTGGGCGCCGACCCGGTGACCGGGAACCAGATCGTGGCCAAGGACGGCCGCTACGGCCCCTACGTCACCGAGATCCTGCCCGAGGGCACACCGAAGACGGGCAAGAACGCGGTGAAGCCGCGGACCGCCTCGCTCTTCAAGTCCATGGCGCTCGACACGGTGACGCTGGACGAGGCGCTGAGGCTGATGTCGCTGCCGCGGGTGGTGGGCGCGGACGCCGAGGGTGTCGAGATCACCGCGCAGAACGGCCGCTACGGCCCGTACCTGAAGAAGGGCACGGACTCGCGGTCGCTGACGGACGAGGAGCAGCTCTTCACGATCACGCTGGAGGAGGCGCTCGCGATCTACGCGCAGCCCAAGCAGCGTGGCCGGGCGGCCGCCAAGCCGCCGCTGAAGGAGCTGGGCGTCGACCCGGTCAGCGAGAAGCCGGTCGTGGTCAAGGACGGCCGCTTCGGTCCGTACGTGACCGACGGCGAGACCAACGCGACCCTGCGGACCGCCGACAGCGTGGAGACGATCACGCCGGAGCGCGGCTTCGAGCTGCTGGCGGAGAAGCGGGCCAAGGGGCCGGCCAAGAAGACGGCGAAGAAGGCACCGGCCAAGAAGACGGCCGCGAAGAAGACCGTCGCGAAGAAGACCGCGGCCAAGAAGACGGCCGCGAAGAAGACGACGGCGAAGGCCACGGCGACCAAGACGACGGCGGCGAAGAAGACCGCCGCCGCGAAGTCGACGGCGGCCGAGGCGGAGTAAGGGCTGTCGGGACGGCTTGAGCGAGGGGCGGGAGCGCAAGCTCCCGCCCCTTTCGCGTCGGCGTCGCCCCCGGGATCGGCGGGACCAGGTGCGTGGGTCCTGCGTCCCTCGTGTGGACGGGCGGTGCCCGCCCCCGGGCGGGGCGACGTTTGTTCGGGTGGAGGCCACGGGGAGTAAAGGGGTCCGGATAGGGTGGACGGATGACGCGAGCAGAGCAGACGGACTCCGGAGCCGCACTTGTCGCAGATTCCAGGGAGCGTGCCGTGCGAGCACTCCTGCGCCATCAGCCGCTGCGGCGATTGTGGAGTGCGCAGTTCGTCGGGGGGACGGGCGACGCCCTCGCCCTGCTGGTCCTGGTTCTGCTCGGCCTCCAGGCCGCGGTCACCGAAGGCTCCTTCGGCGGCGGCTACCAGGGTGCGGCGCTCGCCGTCGCCGCCGTCGTCGGCGCGCGGCTGCTGGCCGCCGTGCTCTTCGGGGCCGTACTCCTCGGCCCGCTCACCGCGCTGACCGGTCCCGGCGGCGTGCTCGACCGGCGCTGGACCATGATCGGGGCGGACGTCCTGCGGGTCGCGCTGCTCGTCGTGGCACCGCTGTGGATCGACTGGACCCCCGACAGGGCGCTGTGGTTCGTGCTCGGCACCGTCTTCGTCACCGGCGCGGCCGAGCGGCTGTGGACCGTGGCGCGCGAGGGCGCGGCGCCCGCGCTGCTGCCCGCCCCGCCGCTGGAGGGCGCCACCGTCCGGCCCCTGCCGGACCACCTGGACGCGCTGCGCCGGCTGTCCCAGCGCACCGGCTTCCTCGCCGTCCCGGCCGCGGCGGCCGTGCTGCTCGTCGCCACTCTGCTCGGCGACCTGCTCGGCACCGGCATCGAGTGGTTCTCGCTGCACCAGGCCGCCCTCGGCTCGTACGTCGCCGCCGGCCTGTTCGCCGCGTCCGTCTCCGTCCTCTACTTCATCGAGCTGCCCGGCGGCCAGACGCCGAGGCCGCGCTCGCCGCTGGAGGGCCTGCGCCGCCCCCGCACGGACAAGGGCAAGGAGAACGGCCGGACCGGAACCGTCCCGCTGCTCGTCCTCGCCTGCGCCATCGTCGCCGGAGCCGTCACCGCCGCGGCCGCCGTATCGGTCCTGCACGCCTACGACCTCGGCGGCGGCCCCGTCACCTTCGCGCTGCTGATCCTCGCGCTGAGCGGGTCCACCGCCGTCGGCATCCGTACGGCCGGCTCCGTGCTCACCGTCCTGTCCCGCCGCCGCCTCCTCGCCCTGGCGATCGCCCTCGCGGGCGTCGCCCTGCTGGCGATGGGCCTGGTGCCGGACACGGCGACCGTGCTGTTCCTCGCCGTCCTCGCCGGATACGCGAGCGGGGTGGCCGCCCACACCGGCCACACCCTCATCGACCAGGAGACCGAGGAGGCCCGGCGCCCCCGGGTCACCGAGCACCTCCAGGCCGTCGTCCGGGTCGGCATGGCCATCGGCGCCCTCGGCGCGCCGCTGCTCGCCGCCGTGATCGGCCGGCACCGCCTCGGCTCCGGCAGCTTCGTCTTCGCCCACGGCGGCGCCGCCTTCACCCTGATGCTGGTCGGCGCGCTGCTCCTGCCGGTCGCCGTGGTCGTCCTGGCCAAGACCGACGACCGGTCCGGCGTACCGCTGCGCCGTGACCTGCGCGACGCGCTGCGCGGCGCCGACCCGGTCCAGGCCCCTGCGCCGACCGGCTTCTTCATCGCCCTGGAGGGCGGCGACGGCGCCGGCAAGTCCACCCAGGCCCAGGCCCTCGCCGACTGGATCCGGGCCAAGGGCCACGAGGTCGTCGTCACCCGCGAGCCGGGTGCCACCCCGATCGGCAAGCGACTGCGCTCGATCCTGCTCGACGTCTCCAGCGCCGGCCTGTCCAACCGCGCCGAGGCGCTGCTGTACGCCGCCGACCGCGCCGAGCACGTCGACTCCCTGGTCAAGCCCGCCCTGGAGCGGGGCGCGATCGTCATCTCCGACCGCTACATCGACTCGTCCGTGGCGTACCAGGGCGCCGGGCGCGACCTCTCGCCGACCGAGATCGCCCGCATCAACCGCTGGGCGACGGGCGGGCTCGTCCCGCACCTGACCGTGCTCCTCGACGTCTCCCCGGAGACCGCGCGGGAACGGTTCACCGAGGCGCCCGACCGGCTGGAGTCCGAGCCGCCGGAGTTCCACGCCCGTGTGCGGGCCGGCTTCCTCGCCCTCGCCGCCGGCGACCCCGGCCGCTACCTGGTCGTCGACGCCGGCCAGGAGCCGGAGGCCGTGACCACCGTCGTACGCCACCGGCTCGACCGGATGCTGCCGCTGTCCGAGGCCGAGGTGAAGGCCCAGGAGGAGGCCCGCCGCAAGGCCGAGGAGGACGCCCGCCGCCGCGCCGAGGAGGAGGCCGCCCGCAAGGCGGAGGAGGAGCGACTGGAGCGCGAGCGCCAGGCCCAGCTCGCCAAGCTCCGCGCGGAGGAGGAGGAGCGCAAGCGCCGCGAGGAGGAAGAGGCGCGGCAGCGCGAGGCCGAGCGGCAGGCCGAGGAGGCCCGGCGGCGCGCCGAGGAGGCCCGGGTGGCCGCCGAGGAGGAGCGCAAGCGGCGCGAGGCCGAGGAGAAGGCCCGCCGCGAGGAGGAGGAACGCCGCCGCAAGCAGGCCGAGGAAGAGGCCCGGCTGCGCGAGGAGGCGGAGGAGCGCCGCCGCGAGAAGCAGCGCAAGGCCGAGGAGGCCCTGCTCCGTGCCGAGGAGGCACGGCGCCTGGCCGAGGCCTCGGCGGCGAAGGCCGCCGAGGAGGCTGCGCGCAAGGCCGCGGCGGAAGCGGCGGAGAAGGCGGCCGCCGAGGCGGCGGCTGCGGAGGCGGCCGCCGTCGTGAAGGCCGCGGAGGACGCCAGGGCGGCGGAAGCCGCCCGCGCCGCCGAGAAGGTCCGGGCCGCCGAAGCCCAGAAGGCCGCCGAGCAGGCCCGGGCCGCGGAGGCGGAGAAGGCCGCGAAGGCGGCGGAGGCCGCCCGCGCGCGGAAGGCCGAGGAGGACGCCCGCGCCACCGCCGAGGTGTCCGCGAACGAGGTCACCGTCCCGACGCCGGTCGTGCAGCCCGACGACGTGACGCAGACCGTGCCGACCGTCTCGGCGAACGAGATCACCGTCCCCACCCCGATCGTGCAGCCCCAGGCACGGCCCGAGGAGGAGACCACGGTGATGCCCCCGGTCCGGGACGTGGCGGAGACGGCGGTGCTTCCGCCCGTCCGGGACACCGACCCCGCCCACCGGGTGCCGCCGGGCTTCTTCCGCGACGAGGCGGCCGGGCCCGACGGGGCCGACGACCGCACGCGCGAGCTGCCCCAGCTCGACGAGCAGGGACGACCGCGGCGCCGCTCCGACTGGGCGGAGGAGACCCCGCTCGACGACCTGCCGACCCTGGCGGACGAGCTCCTCGGCCCGCACGACGACGAGGACGACGGCCGCCGCCGGCGTCGCTGACCGTCCGCCGGTGACGGGGCCGCGCCCCGTCACCGGCGTTCCGCGGCTTGGAAGGACGGCGAGTGTGCGCCGTTCCGCTCCGGTCGGCGCCTCCTCCTCTGCCCTCACCTTCTCCGCCCGGCGATCCGAGACCCGCTGTCGGCGGGGTGCCCCACAATGGAGGGCGTACCTGAGGAGGGGCACATGGCCGTATGGGACGACCTGGTCGGACAGGCGAAGGTCGAGGAGCAGCTCGCCGCCGCCGCGCGCGACGCCGACACGCTCGTGACCGCCCAGGCCGCCGGCGACCCCGGCCCCGACGCGTCCAAGATGACCCATGCCTGGCTGTTCACCGGCCCGCCGGGGTCGGGCCGGGCGACGGCGGCGCGCGCCTTCGCCGCCGCCCTGCAGTGCGTGAGCCCCGACCGCGCCCTCGGCGGGGCCCCGGGCTGCGGCTTCTGCGACGGCTGCCACACCGCCCTGATCGGGACGCACGCCGACGTCGAGGTCGTGCGCACGGACCTGCTCTCCATCGGTGTGAAGGAGACCCGCGACCTGGTCCGCCGGGCCCAGCTCTCGCCGGCCAACGGCCGCTGGCAGGTGATCGTCCTGGAGGACGCCGACCGGCTCACCGAAGGCGCCGGCAACGTCCTCCTGAAGGCCGTCGAGGAGCCCGCGCCGCGTACGGTCTGGCTGCTCTGCGCACCCTCCCTGGAGGACGTGCTGCCCACCATCCGCTCCCGCTGCCGCCACCTGACGCTGCGTACGCCCCCGGTGGACGCGGTCGCCGACGTGCTCGTACGCCGCGACGGTATCGAGCCGGCCGTGGCCCAGGCCGCGGCCCGCGCCACCCAGGGCCACATCGACCGGGCCCGCCGGCTGGCCACCGACGAGCGGGCCCGTGCCCGCCGGGCCACCGTCCTCAGGCTGCCGCTGCGGGTCGAGGACATCGGCGGCTGCCTCAAGGCCGCCCAGGAGCTGGTGGACGCGGCGGGCGAGGACGCCAAGCAGGTGGCCGAGGAGGTCGACGTCAAGGAGACCGAGGAACTGAAGGCCGCCCTCGGCGGAGGTCAGGGCGGGCGGATGCCGCGCGGCACGGCGGGGGCCATGAAGGAGCTGGAGGAGCGGCAGAAGCGCCGCAAGACGCGTACCCAGCGCGACAGCCTGGACCTGGCGCTCACCGACCTGACCGGCTTCTACCGTGACGTGCTGGCCCTGCAGCTGCGGGCCCGGACGCCGCTGGCCAACGAGGACGTACGGGACGCCGTCGAGCGGATCGCCCGGGACACCGGCCCGGACCGGACCCTGCGCCGGATCGAGGCGGTGCTCGCCTGCCGCGAGGCCCTCGACCGGAACGTCGCCCCGCTGCTGGCGGTGGAGGCGATGACCATGGCCCTGCGGGGCTGAGATGGCGCGCGAGCCGCTCCGCCGGGTCCGAGGCGGGGCCGGGCGCGGCCCCGGACCGGCGATTGGACACGCTCCGCACTCGTACGGATACGCTCCGGGAATGGACTCCAGGCGCTTGCTCCGTACGTCCGCCACGGCCCTCGCGGCGGCCGGGCTGATCCTCTCCGGCTGCACGGGCGGAAACGACGCCGCCGCCGGGCCGTCGTCCGCGAAGACCTCCGCGTCGGCGACCGCCTCCCCGGCGTCCGCGGCCGCCCTGAAGGGCTTCTATGCGCAGAAGCTCGCCTGGCGCGACTGCGGTGTCCCCGGCTTCCAGTGCGCCACGCTCCGCGCGCCGCTCGACTACGCCGCGCCGGAAGCGGGGGAGATCAAGCTGGCGGTCTCCCGGATCAAGGCCACCGGTCCCGGCAAGCGGCTCGGCTCGCTCCTGGTCAACCCGGGCGGGCCCGGGGGCTCGGCCGTCGGCTACCTCCAGGGCTACGCGGGCATCGGCTACCCCGCTCCCGTCCGCGCCCGCTACGACATGGTCGCCGTCGACCCGCGCGGCGTGGCCCGCAGCGAGCCCGTCGAGTGCCTGACCGGACCGCAGATGGACGCGTACACCCAGGTCGACCAGACGCCGGACGACCGTGCCGAGACGGCCGCGCTCGCCGCCTCCTTCAAGGGGTTCGCGGCCGGCTGCGCGAAGCGGTCGTCGAAGATCCTCCCCCATGTCTCCACCGTGGACACGGCCCGGGACATGGACCTGCTGCGGGAGGTGCTGGGCGACCGGAAGCTGACCTACGTCGGCGCCTCCTACGGCACCTTCCTCGGTGCCACCTACGCCGAGCTGTTCCCCGACCGGGTCGGCCGGCTCGTGCTCGACGGGGCGATGGACCCGTCCCTGCCCGCGGTCGACCTCAACCGCGACCAGACGGCCGGCTTCGAGACCGCCTTCCGGTCCTTCGCCGCGGACTGCGTGAAGAAGACGGACTGCCCGCTGGGCACCGGATCCGTCGACGAGGCCGGCACGAACCTGCGGGACTTCTTCCGCCAGGTCGACGCGCAGCCGCTGCCGACCGGCGAGAGCCGCGAACTGACCGAGTCGCTGGCCACCACCGGGGTGATCGCCGCGATGTACGACGAGGCGGCCTGGCCGCAGCTGCGCGAGGCGCTGAACCAGGCGATGGGCGGCGAGGGCTCCGGACTGCTCGCCCTGGCGGACAGCTACTACGAGCGCGAGGCCAACGGCACGTACGCGAACCTGATGGCCGCCAACGCGGCCGTGAACTGCCTCGACCTCCCGCCGGCCTTCACCGGGCCCGCCGACGTGGAGAAGGCGGTGCCGTCCTTCGAGAAGGCGTCCCCGGTCTTCGGCGAGGGCCTGGCCTGGGCCGCCCTGAACTGCACCTACTGGCCCACCCCCGCGACCGGCCGCCCGCACCGCATCACCGCCGAGGGCGCGGCCCCGATCGTCGTGGTCGGCACCACCCGCGACCCGGCGACCCCGTACAAGTGGGCCGAGTCGCTCGCCTCCCAGCTCTCCTCGGGCGCGCTGCTGACCTACGAGGGCGACGGACACACCGCGTACGGCCGAGGCAGCGACTGCATCGACACCGCGATCAACACCTACCTCCTGGAGGGCACGGTCCCGCAGAAGGGAAAGCGCTGCTCGTGAGGGTGGCGAGGCCCACGCGGGGGGTGGTCGGAGCACCCTCGGAAACTGTGTAGACTTGGCGACGCTGCTGCGCCCAGTATGGACCGCACAGCATGCCGCCTTAGCTCAGTTGGCCAGAGCAACGCACTCGTAATGCGTAGGTCTCGGGTTCGAATCCCGAAGGCGGCTCGGAATTACCCCAGGACTCACTCGCCGTGACCTGGGGTTTTTTCATTTACCGGATCCGACGGCGGAGCTGTGCACGGGTGGCGCGCGTGGCGCTGGTCTCATTCCTGGTCTCAGTAGGGGCCTGTGCGGGCCTCTCGGGCTGGGGTTGAATCTGCGGGAGGAACGCCTCTCCCATCCGCCGCATCGCGTCCACGGACTGCTCAGACCGGCCCTTCACGTACCGCCGGGTCTGGGTCACCTGCGTGTGCCGCAGGATCTCCATGATGGTCACGAGCGGGACCCCGAGTTCGTTCAGGATCGTGCCGGCCGTGTGGCGGCTCCCGTCGTACAGGCGCCGGTCGTCGATACCGCACTCGTCGAGCAGCTCCTTGAACTCCTCCCAGTCCTGACGGGGGTCGAGCGGCCGTCCGTCCGGTCGGGCGAACAGGACGTCGTGCTCCTGCCAGAGCTCACCTGCCGCCGCTCGCTCCTGCTCCTGGAGTGCACGCAGCTTCCGCAGGGGCTGGACGAACGGCGGGGGGATCGGGACGGGCTCTTTGCTCTTCTTCGTCTTGGGACGAGTGAAGACCAGACCGCCCCCCTTTCGAACGGGGCAGACGCTCGCGTGCTTGGTGCACGACTTCTCGCACGGCGTCGGGCATCCCCGCTTGTAACCCTTGTGGGTGGCGCAGGCCGGCGGGCACGGCTCGAACCGGTGCAGCCGCTCGCCACAGCGGTGCGCGTCGGTGCATCCGTGCCGCCAGGTGAGCCGCTGGAGCTGCCAGCGGGGGTGAAAGAGTCCCGCCTCCAAGTCCACGTACTTCCAGCGCATCCCGAGCGTCTCGCCCTGACGGAACCCCATGCCGACGCCGACCAGCCAGCGGACGAACGTCGGGCGCTTGGCCGCCGCCTCCAGGAACGTCCGCGCCTCCTCCTGGGTGAACGGGTTCGCCTCCGTCTCGTCCACGGTCGGCGGGTCCACCAAGGTGGCGACGTTCTCCACGATCATCCGGCGGCGGTGGGCAATCTTCAGCGCCCGCGACAGGATGCGGTGGACTTTCAGCACGTGGGACGGCGCATGTCCCTCCTGGAGCATGGCGGCGTACATGGTCTCCAGGTGCTCCGGTTCCAGCTTGTTCAGCCGGTGTTGGCCGATCCCGGGGACGATGTCGTTACGGGTCTTGGACCAGTAGTCGTCCAGGGACCGGGGCTTGAGTTTCAGGCTCGCGATCGTCGTCAGGTAGGTGTCCATCCACTGTGCGACGGTGGGGACGCGACCCGCCTTCGGCGCCCGCTGCTCGTCGCGCAGCTTCTCCAACTCCTTGACCTTGCGCTTGACCTCGGCCTCGGTCGCGGCGCTGCGGTGGCGGCGGTCGGGGCTACCGTCGACCCTCAGACCCATGGTGACGCGGCCGTGCCACCGACCGTCGTTCCCCTCGTAGATGGAAGACTCCATGTTGGGCTTGCGGTTCATCTTCGCCTTTCACGTGTGAGGCGGCCCCGGCTGTAGCCGGGGCCGCCTTAGGGTTCTCAGGTGGTCAGTTGGCCGACGTCTCCAGCTGGGCGACGAAGGCGTCGAGTTCGACCAGGCGGAGCCTGCGGATGCGACCGACCTTGACGTACGGCAGCTTGTTCGTGGCCATGAGCTCGTAGACGGTCGAGCGGCCGAGAGAGAGGTACTCGGCGGCTCCCTTGACGGTGAACAGGGCGCGGGTCGGGGCGGGGTTCGCGGCGGTGGTCACTACGTGTGCCTCCTTGGCAGAGCTCCGAGGTGTCGAGGATCGGGGTGCCAGAGTGTCGGCACCTGTCCGAGGTGGGGATTTCTGCGTCACTGCGTCATTAGCGTCACTCAGGGCTTTGACCTGCGAGGTTCCGTGACGCAGAGGTCTGCGGGCTGCGTCACCGGTGACGCAGCCGTCCGTGAGGGCATGACGCAGGTGACGCAAGGTGACGCAGACTTTTGGGCTCTGCGTCACCCCGGTTGATGCAGGTGGGGAGCGGTTTTGGGGCCCGTCGTGACGCAGGTGACGCAGCGTCTTCTTACTTAGGAAAAAGAGGGGCCTGTGTCTGTTGTTGTGCGCGCCTCGGCGTTAATGGGGAGCCGCTTCGCGGCACGACTTTGGGAGCGGCTGCCGCCGCCGAAGAGCAAGAGGAGCACCGCCCGCGCTGGGCCGGGGTGCTCCTCTTGCCTGTGCGGCCGGGACCGCGCGGCGCGGGTTAGAACGCCTGCTGCTGCTCGTCCTGCGGGGGCTTGGTCCGGGTCATCTCGATGTAGCGGGCGGTGTTGCTCCTGCCCCAGTCGACCAGGACTCCGCGCGCGGCGAGGACGGGCTGGAGGCGCTTGAGTCGGTCGGAGAGGACCTTGCCGGTGGTGGGCCATCCCTTGGGCAGGGGGCGGAAGTCCTCGCCGGTGTAGAGCTGGGTGAGACCGTGGAGCCACTCGGCGGACGTCATCCGCACATCGGTGCCCGGCTCGATGTCGGTCGCGCGCTTGAGGACGGTCTGGGCGAGGAGGTCGCCCTCGATGACATCGTCGTTGAGGTCGTCCAGGCTGGCTCGGTAGGCGTCCAGGGCCCCGAAGTTCCGGGCGGTGTCGAGCTGGGCGCAAAGGTGGGCGAAGTCTGCCATCCGTAGGTCGGTGGGGATGTCGGCCTGGGCCGCGCGGACCTCAACGGTCAGATCGAGGACGGAGCCGAGGATCACGGGCAGAGCCTCGGCGAACTCAGTCCACAGTTCCGCCTCGGTCCGCCGGATGCGGGGGCGTTCCAGGCGGAGGGGGAGGAGGCGTTCGGCGAGGTCGGGGCGGATGACGCCGACGTCGATGCCTGTGAGCAGCATCGGCCGGCGGTAGCGGGAGCGGACGACGTCGCCGTCGGTGAACAGGGCGCGCTTGATGTTCTCGGCGCCGGTGACGATGCAGCACATGAGATCGGAGAGGTCGGGGCCGAGGTGGGAGAGGTTGTCCAGGCCGGTGATCCATCCGGCGGCGACGGCGGTGATCAGGTTCTCTTCGTCCTTCGGGGCGCGGCGCAGGTCGCCGCTCATGCCCTCGATGATCCGGACGAGCATCTTGCCGGCGGTGGACTTGCCCGCGCCCTGGGGGCCGGTGAGGAAGGGGGCGGGGACCGGGGCGTCGGGGCCGAGGCAGCCGATCAGCCAGGCCAGGGCCAGGCTCTCGGCGCGGGCGTCGGTGAAGTTGCACAGTCGCATGAGCAGGTCGATGCCCTTGCCGTCGGTCTTCTGGACAGGGAGGGGGAGTTCTCCGGTGAGTTGGGTGCGGCGCCAGCAGACCTCGCGCGGGTCGGGGGTGAGGATGTCCCAGCCGGTGGGGTGGATGCGGACGGACTTGCCGTCGTCGCGGCCGAGGTCGAACCAGGTGGCGCCGTCGAATCCGGGGGCGACGCGGATGTGAATGGGCTGGACGTCCTCGGTGAGCGCGAGTGCTTCGATCAAGTCGAGTGCCTCCTTCAAGGCGGTTCCGTTGAAGACGCCCAAGCCGTCGCGGAACAGGCCGACCATGAGTTCCTGGCGGTGGCTGCCGGTCGTTCCCTGGGAGCGGATGGGGCGGGCGACGGGGTGTCCGTTGCGCTGGGCGTAGACGGTGCCGTCGATGGTCCGGAAGTACCGGAAGTTGGACTGCGCGTAGTCGGTGATGATTTCGCGGGCGGGGTTCTTCTCGTCCTCGGACATCTCACATCCCCAGAGCAGTCAGTGCGTTGGACCAGGCAGCGGTGCAGTGCCGGGGCGATTCACCCTTGGCCTGTGCGGCGGCGAACAGCCGGGCGATGTGTGCCTCGGCCAGGCAGCCGCACCGGCCGTGGGCGGACAGCACCGCCAGGAACGTCCGATACACCGTCGCGTGCACCCCGCTGGTGGCGTCGGTGATGCGCTGCTCCGCCATGACGATCCCGCGCTCCAGATAGGCGGGCGAGCGGTGGCGGCACTTCTCGCCGCCGGCGGGCGCGGGCACGGTGACGGCTTGCCGCGCCGACCGGACGACGGTGGACTTCTTCTCGGCGAGCGCGCGGACGGTGTCGGGCAGATCAGCCAGGATGCCCGTCCCCGGGCCACGCCATCGGGCGTAAGACATAAGGGACTTGATGTCGACACCGGCCCGAACTCCGTTCATGGAGCGCATGGTGCCGACGTAGATCCAGTGCTCGCCCCGCGTCGTGGCGACGGTGCGGGTCGAGGGCAGGGTCTCGCGGGCCCACGCGATCGCGTCAGCGTCGTCCAGGTCCACGACGGTGACCCCGGCGCCACCGGGGTGGTAGGCGACGGCTCCGGCTCGCTGCCAGGCAGCGGTCCACGGGGCAGAGGACAGCACGGTGGGGTCGGTCGTGGCGGCGGCCCACCCGTGGCACGGGAGCGGGCACATGCAGGGACCGGGGGTCTTCATGTGCGGCCGGCCGCCACACGCGTTGGCCGCGCAGGCCGGGCAGTTTCCGAACGGCAGCTTCCCCACGCGCAGAGGCAGCACGGGGACGCCGGATCCAGCGAGGCTCAGGGCGGTGTGCAGGTGGGTGTTCACGCCGCCACCCCCAGCCGCGACTGGGCGAGGAACGCGGCACCGATCCACTGGCTGTAGGCGGGCGGGATGGCCTCGGTCAGCTCCTCACGGACGTCGGTCCACGTGATGCCCATCGCCGTCTGCATCTCCGGCACCGTGGCCTTACCGCCCCCGCTGCCGTACGGGGCGACGTACGGACCGTCCCGGTAGACGCCGTGCCGGTGCCCACGCACATAGCCCCGATGCTTCGGATGGGCCGGCTGCTCGGTGCTCCAGCGGCCGAGTTCGAAATTCCGGTGCCTCAGGACACCGAGGGAGAACATCTCCCCGCAAAGCCACACGTCCTTGCGGATCTCCGCCCGACCGTTGGGCTGCTCGATCACATACGGCAGACCGGAGGCGTCAAGGAGTTCGCGGGTAGGCGCGACCAGGTCCACATGGTCACCTCCCCAGCCCTGCGACTGGTTCGTGCCGACGGTCAGCGCGCACTTTCCCTGGCACGGCGGAGAGGAGTGGATGAACGCGTACCGCTCGATCTCCCCCGTGGCGATCAGGGCGGCCAGGTACTCCAGGGCATTGGCGCGGACGAAGGTGAAGGGGTAGTTCGTGCGGGCGACGATGTCGACGCCGACGATGTCGAACCCGGCTCGGCGGTAGCCCATGGCTGCGCCGCCGGCGCAGCAGAACAGGTCCAGGAGTAACGGACGCTCGGCGTCTCGCCGAATGTCGGTGGGGTGGGTCATGCTGGAGACCTCCAGGTCTTGAGTCGATCGGGAGATGAGGGCGGCCCCGGACTTTGCCGAGACGGGGGCCGCCCTTCCGCATCACTGCGGGTCGATGGACACGGGGTGTGTGGTGGCGACGAGGGCTGCGAACGCGTCGTGCCTGGCCCTGATGTCGCCGAAGGTGAGTGCTCCGAGGGGGCGGTGGGGGATCTCGCGCCCGATCTCCAGTCGCAGGGCGTCAGCTACGTACGGCTCGGCGCAGAGCACGGTGCTGTGGATCCGCCTACCGTCCGGGTCGTGGGCGTGGAGGACGAGGGTCGTGATGCCGTCCGGGTTGGTGGTGATGTGGAAGCCGAGCAGGGTGTGGGGTTCCACGTTGTCTCCTCGGGTTAGGCGGCTTCGTTGGTGGTGAGTGCGCCGTCGGCCTGGCGTTGGATGTGGCCGGTGTCGGCGAGGCGCTTGATTGCCTTGGAGACGGTGCCTTTGGTCAGGCCGGTTTGGTCGGCGAGGTCCTTCTGTCGGATGGGCTGTTCGGCCTGGCGGATGAGGGTGAGGATGCGTGCGTCCGCGCTGTCCGCCTGGACAGGGACCGATACCGGTGCTGCGGGGGTGTCGGTGGTGTCTTTCACGAGGGTGAGCGCCGGGGTTGTGGTGGTGGGGCGGTGCCAGGGGGTGCGGGCGGGTAGGGCGATGACGACGGTCTTGTCCATGTAGCGGACCTTGACGGGGTCGGGCTTGCGCTTGCCGTCGCGGATGAGCGCCACGCCGGGGGCGGGGAGTTCGTCGGCGTTCCAGCCCTTGGCCTGTGCGTCCTCGCCAAGCACGACGCGGGCCTCGGCGGGGGTGCGGACGGCGAGGCAGATGGAGGTGGAGATCTGTGGGGCGATCTGCTTGGGGACGCCGTCGTTGATGGTGGGCTTCTGGGTCATCCACCACAGGTCGATGCAGGCGGCGCGGCCCATGCGGGCGATGGACTCCAAACCCGGCAACGCGCTGCGGGTGACCGTCTTGGTCTTGCCGGTCTCGTCCACGGTGGGGAAGGGAACCTTGTCGGCGGCGGTAAGAACCTCGGCCCCTTCGTCGACGACGAGGGTGATGCGGGGGCGGTCCGGGGTGGGGGTCCAGGTGTCCTGGCCCTTGGGCAACACGGCAAGCCGGTCGTGCATCTCGGCTTCAACCTCATCCACCAGCGTGATCACGTCGCGCGGGGTGGAAGCGACGCGGGCCCGGTGGTCCCACAACCGTCCCTCGACCTGCTTCAGGTCGATGATCGCCAGCGCATTCGACGCGCCTTCGGACGCGTCGTAGAGCAGGGGGCGGGAAGCGACGGACTTACCCGCGCCGGAGCGGCCCGCGATGAGGAGCCGTTCGCCGAGCGGGACGGTCACCTGCTCGCCGGTCACCGTGTCCACCCCGAGAGAGCGGCGGTCGGGGGACCACTGGAGGTTGTCGCCGTCAGCGGCGGACCTGGTGCGAAGGGTCATCTCCGCCCAGCCGCCACGCTTGCCCGCCTTGATCTGGATCCGCAGATCGGTCCGGGCGCCGAGCAGGGCCCGGACGTGGTCCTCGGCCGAGCGGAGCTTGGTCGCGGTCCACTGCCCATCCAGCCGGACGGCAACGACGATCCCGGACTCGGTGAGCGCGGGCCGGCCGGTCATGGTTCCGGCGAGGCCGCGCTGCTCGGCGTGCTCGCGCCAGTGCTCCGGCTGCAACCGGCCCAGCAGCGCACGCTCCTCGGCCGTCGGCTGAAGACCGGTCTTCTCCCGCCGGGCGCGGGCGACCGTCCAGACGACAGCGCCGACGATGGCGACGGTGACGGTGATGGCCGACCACAGCCACACCCGCCCGGGAACCAGGGGCAGGGTGATCCGCGCGGCGATGGCGGTGGCGATCGCGGCCTTGGACGCGAACAGCCACAGCGGGTCGGGCACCCGGCGCTTGGCCGTGGCCAGCTCCCGTTCGGCGCGGTGGACGATGGAGGTGACCTTCTGCGGGTCGATGGCCCGTGCCTGGGCGACGGCGCGGCGGGCGTCTGTGACGAGCGGCTTGCGTTCGGCGCGCAGGGTGCGGCGCCGTTCTGCCTCGGCCCGCCAGCGGGTGGCGGTCCAGCGGGCGGCGGTGGCGGCGTACTGGCGGTGGATCTGCCAGGCTGAAGACTGGCTCACGTCGGTCCTCTCCAAAGGCTGGTGGGTCGGGTGGTGACGGGCCCTGCGACGGCCCGTCACCACCACGGTGAGTAGCGGAGTTTCCGGTTTCCTGGTTTCCGGCAGGGCCCCTACGCGTGCGCGCGCGAGACGGGAAACTTCCCTCACGCTGCGTCGCTACGGGGGCCCTGGCGGCCTAGCGCACCCCCGGGGGTCTCAGACCCTCCAGAAGGGGGGTGCGGGCCCCTGCGGCCCGCCTACGGCTTCAGGCCCCAACCTGGCGTGGATAGCGCCTACTTGGTGCGCTTGCTGGCGCGCTTGCCGTCCCTGCCGCCGACGCTGCGGACGATGGTGACGACGCCCCAGGACAGGACGGCAGCGAGCAGGGCGAGGATCGCGAGGTTCGCGGCGATCGCGGTCAGCGCGCCGACGAGCAGGGGGCCGAAGTAGACCCCGGCCGCGACCGCGCCGGCCCCGACCCCGGAGCCGAGCGCGACCCGCTGCACCGTGCGGTCCGGCGGTGCCTGGTGGATGTGCTGGTGCACCACCTGCGGCACGGCCGCGGGCTGCTGGTGGAGGGCGGGGAGGTGGTCGGCGTAGGCGTACTGGCCGTCCGGGAGCCGGACCACGGGCGCGGGCTCGGGAAGGTTGGTCACGGTGTTCACGTCCTTTCTGGCTGCTCGGGGAAGGCGCAGGGGGTGCACATGCCGAGCGATGTCGGGATGCGGTAGCCCGCGTCGCGCCGGCAGGTGGGGCAGATACGGCGAGCCGTGTTCGCCTTGGCCAGGGCCGCCCGCCGGGCGGGGGTCATGGGGCGGACGGGCTTGGCCAGGTCGACCCGGTACAGGTAGGCGACCAGCGGCCCCCGGCGCTTGCGGGGGCGTTCGAGCTGCGCGGCGACCGGCTGACCACCCGGCCGTAGGCCCCGGGCGCGGAGCTGCCGGAACGTGGCCAGCCCATCCGGGGCGAGCCGCCAGCGGTAGACAGGGACGGCGCCCATCAGCCGACCACCACCGGCTCAAGGACAGCGCTTCGTTCGGCCCGCAGGGTCTCGCGCAGCATCCGGGCCTTGTCGGGTGACGTCCGCAGCGCCTTCCGGATGCCTTCGGCGGTCAACTGCTCGACCGGCCACGACTCCGTGATCTGACGCGCCTCGGCCAACAGTTCATCGGCCGTGCGGCGAGGTCGGGCCGATCGAGCCGCCTCGGGCACCCGACCGGTCGCCCGACGCGGTGCCGACTGCTCAGCCGCCACCGCATGGACCACGACCCGATCAGTCGACCCCGACTCGACCAGGGAATCGACCGGCTCGGGCCGCTCGATCGCGACCGGCTCGACCAGCGCGGGAACCAGCTTGGGAGCGGGTTCCGTGAGGTCAGAGGTAGACCGTTCTGTGTCGACATCAGTGGATTTCTTCGCATTCGTGGGGTCGATCGGTCGATGGTGAAGGACCTTGGCGACCAAATCGGAGCCGAAGTAGATCGAGCCGACCGGGAGCGATGTGGCGAGCAGGACCAGCAGCCAGTTGACCGGGTCCCAGTCGGCCAGTCGGGTCCAGTCGACCGACTCGCCGTGCAGCTCGGGCACGAGACCGTGCACGAAGTTCAGCACCAGCGAAGCGGCCGTGTAGGCGGCCAGGACCCGCAGGGCGAACCGCTTGTCGGCCCGATCGGTCAGCACCAGCGTGGCGACCAGAGCCAGGGCCATCAGGCCGTCGACCACGAACGGATACAGGGTGGCGCCGGTCTCGTCCGCGCCGACGGCCGTGGCCACGTCCCGCAGCGCGTTCCACGACACCCGGAACGCCATACCGACCACGGCGACCAGCGCCAGGACGAGCAGCGCTTTGCCGGCGCGGTTCATCCCTGACCCTCCTTGCCCTGGCGGGCCAGGAAGAGGAGGCGGGCGACAGCGATCACGCCGACCGCCGCGATGACTCCGGCGTAGTGGACGCCCCGGCGGCCAAGGGCCAGCCCCCAAACCTCCACCGCGACACACAGAGCGAGCAGGCTCCAGAAGGTGAGGCGGTTCATGCGGCACCGCCCGCCTGGGTCAGGCCGGTGCGGTTCGTCAGGTTGCGGCGCTCGGCCAGGACCCGGTTCCGGGCCCGGCGGACGCGGCGGGTGTCCAGCTCGTTGGCCGGCCGGTCGATGGTCATGATCTGCGCGTCGAGCAGGTCGACCTCCGCCAGGATCAGCGGCATCTCCGTCTCGATCGCGTCCAGCTCCGCGTCCGACGGCTCACCATCGAACGGGACGGCCGTAACAGCGGCCTGAAGTGCAGCGATGAACGTCATTGGGTGTGTTCCTCTCACACAGGAACGGCCCGAACCGAGGCCCCGGAGGTGCAACTCCGGGGCCTCTCGCCGTTGGAAACCATCCGGCTCCCCTCAGCCCCGCCCGTACGGCACAGGCCGGACGGGCGGAGGAGGCAACCGGCCGCAGCCAAGCGGCTGCGGTGTTGGGGGTGGGTGGGGCTCGCGATCCTTGCCCTTGTCTCACCGCACGTATGGATCTCTTGTCCGCCCGGAAGGGCGGCATGGGAGAAGGTGCTTGCTGCTCGTGCGGCAGGGCCTGCGGCTTGTCGCAGATGCCTGTAGTTCTGATCTCTCTATGCAGTTCACAAGCCAGCGGTCGCTTCCATCGAGCCGCTTCACCAGCTCTCCGGGCGCCGGGAGCAGCCCAAAGAAGGCCCTCCCGCACTCGCTGTCCTGGGACTGCGAAGTGCCTGAGAAGACTGTGACGCACAGTCCCGGGACTGTCAACAGTCCTGGGACTGTGCTTGACTGGAGTCAGTCGAGAGGAGTTCGCAGTGGCACCGAAATGGCGGGAACTGGCGGACAAGCTGGCGGAGCAGATCAGGAGCGGGGAGTACTCCCCGGGTGAGCAGCTTCCGCAGATCCGCGACCTGGTCGAGGCGGGCGAGGGGTCGAAGACGACCGTCCACGCGGCCTACAAGGCGCTGGAGTCAGAGGGGCTCGTGACCTCCTCCCGTGGGCACGGCACTGTCGTGCGGGAGCGGGCGCCGCTCAAGCGGTTGGGCATCGCCCGCTACGACAAGGCGAAGTGGCGCGACGGCGACGAAGTCGCGTTCATCGCGGACCGGGTCGCCTCCGGGCGGGCCTACAAGCGTGGCGAGCAGACCCAGACGGTTGGCCGCGTCGTGGCGCCTCCCATCGTCGCGGCAGCGCACGGGCTACCCGAAGGCGCTGAGGTATACGCGCGGGCACGCCTGGTAAGGGAGGGTGATCAGCCGACGCACACCCTGACCAGCTACTACCGCCCGGAGCATGTCGAGGGGACGCGGATCGTCGACCCAACCCCCGGTCCCGCCGGCCGGGGCGGCGGCTTCCGCGTGCTCTATGACGCGGGTTACGAGATCGATCGCATGCGGGAGGAACTGTTCGCCCGGGCCGCCAAGTCGGAGGAGGCCGAACAGCTCAAGCTCCTCCCAGGGGAGTGGGTGGTCGAGCTGCACCGGAGCACGTTCACGGCGGACGGCACGCTGGTGGAGTTCGCGATCGGCGTGCATGCCGCGACACGCTTCGCCTGGGCGTACGACTTCCAGGTGCCCGACTCGGCGGCGGAGGAGGGGCAGTGATCTCCGCTCAGAACTGGGTCGACGCCGAACGGCTGTGGGACTTCCAGCAGATGGGCCACGAGCTGCGCCCCTGCTCGGTCGGTATCGGTCTGGGCAGCCATGACCTGGGTGTGGCTGACGTTTCCGTCGACCTGTACCAGCGTGGCCTCTTCCCGGTCATCGTCTTCACCGGCGCTACCAGCCGCACGACCGAGGGGCGGATGCCCCGCGGTGAGGCGGAGCACTACCGTGACAGGGCGCTGGAGTTGGGCATGCCGGCGTCCGCGATCCTCGTTGAGCCCAACGCCCGAAACACGGGCGAGAACATCCGGCTGTCCCGCGCCCTCCTTGCCGAGCAAGGGGTAGACGTGACGTCGGTGCTCCTCGTCAGCAAGCCGTACGAGGAGAGGCGGGCGTACGCGACCGCACGGAAGCTGTGGCCAGACGTCGACATCGTGAGTGCGTCTGCGGTCATGACGCTCAGGGAGTACGTCGACTCCGTCCAGGACACCCGCCTGGTGCTGGACATGCTCGTCGGTGCCGTACAGCGACTGCTCATCTACCCGCAGCGCGGTTTCATGATCTCTCAGGATGTGCCGGCGGACGTGCTGGCGGCGTACGGGCGGCTGCGCGATGGAGGATTCGTGAGCCGACTCATGCCGGAGTGAGGATCGCGACACGCCTTCTGTCCCGCCCAGATCGTCCGTGCAAGTGAGAAAAACCTCCCGGGTCGAGCCCCACTCCATCATAGAATCTGAAGCGAATAGCGGCTTCCTGGCAGCCGTTCGTTCATCGTGTCCGACCTGCCTTGAAGGTAAGACAGTCGTGATTCAAGTGAATGATTACCTGGGAGGGCGCCATGAGCGAAGGTGATTCCGCAGCGAGCGACTCGGATCTTACTGAAGGATCGCGATCCACTCTTGATCCTACTGCTCCGGAATTCATGGTGTATCGACACGACGCCTCCCTGGTGCCCGCCCTGGCTGCACTTGCTGATGAGGCATGTGAAGGGGCCGAAGACTTTATGGATGCGAGTCTTCGAATCGGGAAAATTGCGCAGGTATCCGGGAAGTCGTTCGATCCTGCTGCCTTGCGGGTTCTGACCACAACCTTTACGTATCATCTTGCGATCCACCCATTCATGTCCTCTCAGCCCGGTGCATCCCTAGTTCCCCTGGATGGCCCGTCGATCTTTCCCATGGCGCTGCGTGATGCTGATAGTGAGGTCCGGGCGCTATGGCTCGCGCTCAGTTCGTCCGTGACGCACTCGGCGGCAAAGGCGCGTTGTTCCGATATTGTCTTCACTCTTCGACTGGCGAATAGTCGCGACGCGGCCGAGGATGCAATCCGCTCTTATTTGGAATTGATCGGAGGAGGTCTTTCTGTCACGGACCAGGGATCTGGTTTGCTGCGCGCGTGGGAACTTGCGCGCTCGGTGAATCTCGTCTCAATGGTGTCACAGGTTAAGGCGGCCATGCTGGATATGGCTGAGGATCTGCTGAGTGACGGTGAAAACGGTTACATCCTCATCCAACTTCTAGATGCCCTGAGCGCCCCGCAGCGCAAGAAAAATGCACAGTTGGTGGATCCCAAGGTCGACCATCTGCTTGACGTGGCTCTCCTCGCCTACCCAGGGACGCTGACAATTGGCCAGATAGCCGCGCTTGTCCGCCGCAGGGCCACTGCCGATGGCGATGATGTCCGTGCTCGGCGCGCCAGTGAGGCTGAGGTTAGGGCGCACCTGAATGATGCTGATCGTGCTGTTGATGGGATCGTTATCAGAGCCCACCTGAATGACGCTGCTTCGCTCGCTCGGCGGCTCAACCTTCCCGAAATGGAAAGAGAGGCCGTTTCCCGTCTGCAGTCTGCCCCTTCGGTCGAATGGAAGACTGTAGGGGTCGAATTCGGCATCCCTAATGCATATGCTCGAAGCTACCTACGTCCATACAGGCGAGTCGACGCGTGGCGCAAAGCCCTGGGTGTCTGGTTCGAAAGTGAGGCTCCCAGTGGAAATCTGGATCAAAATGAGAAAGCGGCGCGCGTAGCGCTGGATCGGCCAGGATTTATCAGGCTCGCAACCACTCTAGTGTTCGGGCCGGGAGATATGCCCAGGCGTGTTCTCTCTGAAGGTGATGACAGCTTCCAGCGCGAGTTGGCTCGCGAAGAGACCTGGGGTATTCATATTCGCGGGATCCTTCTCGCTGATGCCCTTGACGTCATAAAGGATCGCTTCGGGATTCCTTGCTTCACTGATCTTGAAGAATCCATAGCCACGTCGGGAACCAGTCCGGGGTCAGCCAAGACTCTCGCGAAGGGGTTGATCCTGTATTGGGTCGGCGAGTTTGATGCTTGCGTGCATCTAGTTGTTCCCAAAATTGAAGCATCGATTCGAGCGCTCTTGCTTGAGCTTAATGAGCCCGTGTATAAAGTTCAGGTTGGTGATGGGGTAGGGCAATTCCCGGGTCTTGGTGCACTCCTTCCGTATCTGACAGAAAATGGGTTTGACCCTGACTGGGAGCGGTTTCTGAGGACTTTTCTGCTCGGCGACGGAATGAATGTCCGCAACCTTGTCGCTCACGGGTTCATGGACAATGCAAGCCGGGAGCAGGCCGCTCTGGCGCTCCGGGCTTACTCGCTGTTGGTGCTCATTACTTCCCACGAGCACGCCGAGACGGACGCCGGTCTGGTCAAGGCCGCCTTGGCCAACCCACTCGGAGTGGCGCCACGTCCGTGGTGGCGGCGCCTCGGGCGGGCTACGCGAGCTGCGTGGTACGAGCTTCTCGGGTAAGCGCGCTGGACTTCCTGTGGTCTCAATTACGGTCTCAACGGCCCCTCTGTCCATGGTCGTCCGCTCAAGTCTCAGAAGGTCTGTGACCAGGAGGGGGCTGGGACAGCGGACGCCCATGGACACCCCCGGACCAAGATCGGACAACTCGTAATGCGTAGGTCTCGGGTTCGAATCCCGAAGGCGGCTCTGTGGAAGCCTCAGGACTCACTCGCCGTGACCTGGGGCTTTTGCTTTGCCCGGGGAGTGCGCGTCGCGTACCGGGCACGCCGTGGAGGTCGTCTCGCCGGTGCCATCAAGGTTTCGGCGCCTGGGCCGAGTTCGTGCCCGGGAGGTCGGACGGTCACGCGTCCTCCGGCGGTCAGGACTCCCGGTGAGCGCCGGCCTGGGCGGCGTCCGGACGGGACCCCGCTGCGCCTGCCGTTGGGAGAGGACGCGGTGGAGCGCGTCGAGGCGAAGCTGGATCTGGTACGACGTGAACTCGACCCGTGGCGGCACGTAGCGCTCTCCACCGCGGTCTGAGTCCCCAGGCGAAGGGATCGTCACCTGCCCCGGGTTCCGCACGGGCGGACGAGGGTCCCGTGCGGGGCCGAGCCCGTGGTGGGGCACGCATCGACGGCTGTTCGGGGGCGGGTTGCCGTCCGAGCGGGTCGCCCCTGGTGGCCCCGCACCTTCGTCCTGCCGCGTGGCGCCTCGTGGTCCCGACAGGTGGGCGGCCGTGGCGGCGGGCGGGGGGAACGTCGTAGAACACGGGGAGCGGGAAACACCCGGGGGAGAGGACAGCATGAGCACAGCCGCCGAGCAGGTACACGGTGACGCGTCGGAGCAGGCGCGTGGCGGGCAGGAGGAGGCCGGGGGGCTGGAGGTGACCGGGCGGACGCGGTTGCGGCGGATGCGGCACAAGGGGAGCCATCGGCGGGAGGACCTCGACGCGGTGCTGGCCGCCGGGTTCCTCTGTCATCTCGGGGTCGTCGTCGACGGCACGCCGATGGTCGTGCCCACCGTCTACGGCACCGACGGCGACCGGATCTACCTGCACGGATCGGTCGCCAGCCGGAGCCTCGTCCAGGCCCCCGACGCCGCCGTCTGCGTCACCGTGACGCACGTCGACGCCCTCGTGCTCGCCCGTTCCGTCTTCGAGCACGGCGTCAACTACCGGTGCGCGATGATCTACGGCGTGCCGCGGCTGGTCACCGACCCCGAGGAGAAGCTGCGGGGGCTGCGGGCCCTCACCGAGCAGTCCACGCCCGGGCAGTGGGACTACGCCCGGCGGCCGAGCCGGAAGGAGCTCGCCGCGACCGCCCTCGTCGCGCTCGACCTCACCGAGGCCTCCGTGAAGACCAGCGACGGCCCGCCGGACGACGGTGACAGCCCGGACGCCGAACTCGGCCTGTGGGCCGGGGTCCTGCCGGTGGTCACCACGATCGGGGCGCCCCTGGCCGACCCGGTCCTGCCGGCCGGCATGGCGCCGCCGACCCATGTGGCGGAGCGGGCCGGACGGATCCTCGGTTAGGGGCGTCCCGCCGATCGTGCCGGGCTCGCGGCGCCGGGGGCGGGCTCGGCCACGAGGAGGTCCCCACGGGCGGGCGGCGGGGTGGTACGGGGTGGCTGACCGCGGCGGGGGAGAGGCCGCTTCCCGCTTGTCAGCCGCCGCGCGCCGCGGATCATGGAGGGGAAGGCATGCCCCGCCCGACTCCCCGAGGAGGACCCCATGACCACCACCGGAGCCCGGACGATCCTCTACCCCGTGAAGGACCTGGAGAAGGCGAAAGCCCTGTTCACCGCCCTGCTCGGCGTCGAGCCCGAGATGGACGAGCCGTACTACGTCGGGTACGTGGTGGCCGGGCAGCACATCGGCCTCGACCCGAACGGCCACGCCAAGGGGCTGACCGGACCGTCCCCGTACTGGCACGTCGACGACATCGAGGGAACGTGCCGGGCGCTGCTCGCCGCGGGTGGGGAGACCGTCCAGGAGATCCAGGACGTCGGGGGCGGCCGGCGCATCGCCTCCGTCCGGGACGCCGACGGCAGCCTGCTCGGCCTGCTCCAGGACCCCTGAGCCCGCCGCTGCCGCGGGTCCTCACTCGTCGAGGAGCTCCAGCTCCAGGCGGTGGAGCCGGCCCGGGTCCGCCAGGACGTCGATCGAGGTGATCCGGTCGTCGAGCACGGTGAAGCCGAAGACGACCCTCGGCTCCCCGCCCGGTGCCCAGACCAGGCCGGCCGCCCCGTCCACCGTCGCGATCCGCGCCGCGCGGGCCACGCGTCCGGAGAAGGTCTTCGTCACGTCGTCCGCCCCGTGCGCACCCGTCGCCCCGGTACGGACCGCCTCGGCGTCCGCCCGCAGCACCACGTCCGGGTCCAGGAGCGCGCGCAACGTGTCGACATCACCGCTCCGCGCTGCGGCCAGGAACGCCGTGACGACCTCCCGCTGACGCGGAAGGTCCGGTTCCGGCATCTCCTCCGTCCCCTGGACGCGCCGCCGCACCCGGACGGCGAGCTGCCGGGCGGCGGCCGGGGTCCGTTCCACGATCGGGGCGATCTCCTCGAAGGGGACGGAGAACAGGTCGTGCAGCACGAACGCCAGCCGTTCGGCCGGTGTGACCGTGTCCAGGACGACCAGCAGCGCGCGTCCGGCGGAGTCGGCGAGCAGCGCCCGCTCGTCGGGATCGCCCGCCGTGTCGGGCGGGTGCGGGGCCTCGTCGTCGCCCGCGTCCCACGGGCCTTCGCGAGGGGCCTCGCGGGCCCGCAGCAGGCCCAGGCACACGCGGGCGACGACCGCGGTCGGCCGGGCGTCCGGCCGCTCGATCGCCTCGGTCGCCTCGGTGTCGGAGCCGCCCAGCCGCAGCCGGGCCTCCCGGAGGGCGTCGTCGGCCTCGTCGAACGAGCCGAGCAGCCGGTAGGCGATCGCCCGCAGCCGCGGTCGGTGTTCCTCGAAGAGCTCGGCCGGGAGTGTGTGAGCGTCCACCGGAAACGACCTCCGTGGAGCGGTCGACCGCCGTCGCCGCCCGACGGCGGCGATCAGGGGCCGCGGCTGCCCGGATGTCCCGTGCGGACGGGCCGACGGGACGGGGAGGCGGCCGCGGCGAGGGGGTGGGTGGGCACCGGGGACCGCACGGGTCGGCGGCCGGTGCGGTCGGTGTCGGGGGCCGGCGTGCGGGTGCCGGACGGGGTGTCCGGCGACCGCACGCCGTCAGGTGTGGCGCGCCGGCGTTCAGTCGCCGTGGCCCGTGCCTCCGCTGCCGAAGCCTCCGCTGGAGATCCCGCCCCACTTCCGCTTCTCCTCGGTCGGTGGTTCGGGGGAGGTCTCGCTGCCCGACTTCTTGAGTTCGTACGGCATGAGCCGGTGTTCCCCGTCGGTCTGCGGCATCTCCGCTGGTCGGCGGTACTCGGACATCTCACCGGGGAGAGCGTCGCTCTCCGGGCGGTGAGGCTGTTCCTCCGGCTTCGGTGTCGGGGATTCCTTGTCCCGGACACGCATGCCCAGGAAGAACCCGCCGATCAGTACGGCGACGATGATCAGACCGCCGAGGACCTGGCCCAGGCCTGACTGCCAGACGCCGGCCAGTGTCGCGCCCCCTGCGGAATCCGCGAGAAAAGCGTTCATAATCCATGATTACCCCGTTTTGGGGCGTTATGGATGCTCGGGCTTCCGAACTTGCCGGAAACGCCCGCACCGGTCCCGGCCGCGGCACGGAGGTGGGCAACCGGTGACCCGGTGTGACCGTGGCCGGGGCGGACCGCAGCGCCCTACTTCGCGTCCGAGTAGCGCTCCACGGTCGCCGTCGTGAACGGGAAACGGACCGGTGTGGGGCCGAAGGCGATCCGCGCGGCCTCGTCACCGGCCGCGCGGATGGCCTCCGTGACCGCCTCCGCCTCGTCCCCCGGGCAGTGCACGATCACCTCGTCGTGCTGGAAGAAGACCAGCTCGCCACGCATTCCGGCGAGGGACCGGCGGAGCGCGGCCAGCATCAGGAGGGCCCAGTCCGCCGCGCTGCCCTGGACCACGAAGTTCCGGGTGAACCGGCCGCGGGCGCGGGCGTCGGTGGAGGCGTACCCGGGCGTGAACTCGCCCTCGGCGTCGCCCCGTCCGGCTCCCGCGCCGGCGTCCTCCTGCGGGATGCCCGCCTCCTCGGCCTCGCCCGCGCCGGCCGCGCGCGGACTGGTCCGGCCGAGCCAGGTCCGGACGAGCCGGCCGTCCTCGCCCGCCTTGGCCGCGTCGTCGACGTAGGCCACGGCCCGGGGGAAGCGGCGGCGCAGCGCCGCCAGGTTCTTCAGGCCGTCGCCGCTGGTCTGACCGTAGATCGCGCCGAGCAGCGCGAGTTTGGCGTGCTCGCGGTCGCCGGAGAACGCCCGGTCGGACAGCCGGGTGTAAAGGTCGTCGGGGTGCCCGGCGACCTCCATCAGCCCGGGGTCGCGGGAGATCGCGGCCAGCACCCGGGGTTCCATCTGGTCGGCGTCGGCGACGACGAGCCGCCAGCCCTCGTCCGCGACGACCGCCTGCCGTATCACCTTGGGGATCTGCAGGGCTCCGCCGCCGTTGGTGGTCCAGCGTCCGCTGACCGTGCCCCCGGGCAGGTACTCGGGGCGGAAGCGGCCGTCGTGCACCCAGTCCTGGAGCCAGGACCAGCCGTGGGCCGTCCAGATCCGGTACAGCTTCTTGTAGGCGATCAGCGGCGCGACGGCGGGATGGTCGATCTCCTCCAGCTCCCAGCGGCGGGTGGAGCGTACGCGGATCCCGGCCCGCGCGAAGGCCTTGACGACGTCGGCGGGCAGGTCGGGGCGGACCCGGTGGCCGAACGCGGCGGACACCTCGTCGGCGAGTTCGGCGAGTCTGCGGGGCTCCCCGCCGCCCGCGTAGCGCTCGCCCAGCAGCCCGCGCAGCACCTCGCGGTGCACGTCGGCCCGCCAGGGCAGACCGGCCCGGTTCATCTCGGCGGCCACCAGCATGCCCGCGGACTCGGCCGCGGTGAGCAGCCGCATCCTGCCCGGGTGTTCGGTGCCGTCGTGGCGGCGCTGCTGCTCGGCGTAGACCTCCAGGAGGCCCTCGAAGGGGATCCCGGTGGCCGGCGCGGGTTCGAAGAGCGAGTCCTGCGATCCGGGGGCGGCGGCGCGCTGGGGCGGATCGGGGGGCACCGGAGCGTTGCGCAGCCGCGCGAGGGCCGCGGCGGCCGACCGCGGCTCCCCGAGGCGCCCCTCGTGACCCAGGAGGAGCTGCTCGGCGTCCTCGATGTCGTAGCACCGCTCGACGCGCACCCCGGCGGCGAGCAGCCGGGGATAGACCTCGGCGGTCGAGCGCCATACCCAGCGGGCGACGTCGGGCCGGGAGCGGACGGCCGTCACGAGATCGGGCGCGCGCAGGACCGGTCCGGCGGGCAGCCCGTCGGGGCCGAGCGGGACGAGCAGCGCTCCGTCCCCCTCCGCCTCGGTGGCCAGCGCCCACCTCTCGCTCATGGGTGCGAGTCTGGCACCCGCCACTGACAGCGTCCTGCCGCGCCACGGCGGACGGGGGCGCGGGCTCCCGCGCGCCGCGGCGGGCGTTCGGCGGCGGGAGTGCGGCCGGGCGTCCGGGAGCCGGACGCCCCCGGGGGCGCCGCGGTCCGGACGTGCCCTGCACCCCGCCGCCGTCCCCCGCTAGGCCACCGCGTGGAAGAGGGCCGCCGCCTCGCCGCGGGAGCCGACGCCCAGCTTCGTCAGGATGTTGGCGACGTGGAACTTCACCGTGGACTCGCTGATGTGCAGCTCCTGGGCGATCTGCCGGTTGCGGTGGCCGAGCGCCAGATGGGTCAGCACCTCCACCTCCCGCTCACCGAGCCCGGTCAGCGGATGGTCCGCGGGCGTGACCGGGGTGTCCGGCGTGGCCAGGGGGATCACCGCCGTGAGGGTCGTGCCCCAGCCGGCGACCGCGTCCGTCTCCAGGCGCCCGCCGAGGACTTCCAGACGGTCGGTGATGCTGCCCGCTCCCAGCGGGCAGGCGTCGAGCATCCCCGCGCCGTCGTCCCGCACCGTGGCCCGCAGCTCGTGCTCGGTCAGCTGCCAGCCCACGTGGACCCGCGTCACCGTGTCCTGCTCCAGGACGATCAGCAGCAGCGCCCGCAGGATCGCCCGCGCCCCGTGCGCCACGTCCGCCGCCAGGGAACGCGCGGTGTCCGGCGGACCGAGCTCCAGCCGGACCGGGCTGTGCCGCAGCATCGGCCGCAGTCCGTCCGCGAGGCGCTCGAAGGCCTCGTGGGCCGGCTCCTCGGCCACCGAACGGTCCCGCGTCGACTCCGCTCGCATCTCGACCAGCGCGGAGACGGCCAGTTCGGTGGCGGTCGCCCGGGCCGTCGCGTCGTCCAGGGCCCGGCTCCGCAGCACCCCCAACACCCCTGACAGTGCGGCGGCGTGAGAGGTGGTCAGCTCGGCGGTCACCCGTGCCCGGGTGTCCGCGGCGGCCCGGGAGCGGGCCAGCGCGCCCGGCACGGCCTCCACGGCGAAGCGGTCGAAGTGGCTGGTCACGAGGTCCCACAGGGCCTGGGCGACCGCCAACTCGGGTTCGCCCGCGGGGGCGGCGCCCTCGTCGCGCACGAGGACCAGGACCGAGCCCCGCGGGGTGGCGTCGCTGGTCACGGCGACGACCGGGAGTGCGGTGCCGCCGGCCGTCACCGTCCCCTGCCAGGGGCGCCCGGGCGTCCCGGAGGCGAGCAGCGGGGTCAGGTCGGCGGCGGTGACGAGCATGCTCGCGTCGGCCGACTTGAACGGCGAGTGGGCGCAGTGCGTGGAGAGTTCGGCGGCGGAACGGTGCGGGATCAGCGGCGCGAGGACGGCCGAGACCCGAGGCAGGACCTGCCCCAGCGGCCGGCGCAGGACGTCGTACGCGGCGGCCAGGGCGTGGGACGCGGCACCGGTGGCGGTCAGTTCCATGCAGTCGAGCGTACTGAGCCGGCTCCTGTCCGCGGCCGTCCTTTCGGACAGGGAGGACTGGCCGTTCGGCGGGCCGGACGGACGGGCCGGCGAGGCCAGGCTGGGAGCACGCCGACGGACCGCAGCGAGCGGGACGGAGGCGGACCGAGGGCCGCACGGGAGCGGCCCGACGCGGATCCGGGCGCCGAGAGGACGAAGCGCCGGACGAAGGGGGTCGAGATGGAAGCGATCGTGTACGAGGAGTTCGGCGGCGCGGACGTGCTGCGCCACGAGACCGGGGTCGCCGTGCCCGAGCCGGGCCCCGGCGAGGTGCGGGTCGCGGTCGCCGCGGTCGGGGTCAACCCGGTGGACCACAAGCGCCGTCACGGCTGGGTCGAGCAGTTCTACCCGACCACCTTCCCGGCCGTTCCCGGTCTGGAGTTCGCCGGCACGGTGGACGCGCTCGGCGAGGGGGTGACGGGAGTCGCCGTCGGCGACGAGGTGCTCGGCTGGACGAAGACCGGCGCCTACGCGCAGTACGCCCTGGCCGATCTCTTCGTGCCCAAGCCGGCCGGACTGTCCTGGGAGCAGGCCGCGAGCCTGCCGGTGGCCGGTGAGACCGCGCAGCGGGTGCTGGACCTGCTGGGCGTGCGGGAGGGCGAGACCCTGCTGCTGCACGGGGCGGCGGGCGCCGTCGGCTCGATGGCCGTCCAGCTCGCGGTCGCGTCGGGGGTGACCGTGATCGGGACCGCGTCCGAGCGGAACCACGCCTACCTCAGGTCGCTGGGCGCGGTCCCGGTGACGTACGGGGAGGGTCTGGCGGACCGGGTCCGCGCGGCGGCCCCGCAGGGTGTCGACGCGGTCTTCGACGCCGCCGGCCACGACACGCTGCCGGTCTCGATCGAGCTGCTGGGCGGCGAGAGGGAGCGGATCGTCACGATTGCCGCGGTGGACGCGGAGGAGCACGGCATCGTCTTCTCGGGCCTGTCCGCGGCCCCCGACGTGGTCCGCGCGGGCCTGACCGCCCAGGCCGGGCTGGCCGTGGAGGGGAGGCTGCGGGTCACCGTGGCCGAGTCCTTCCCGCTGAAGGAGGCGGCCCGGGCCCAGGAGCTGAGCGAGTCGGGCCACGTGCGCGGCAAGCTCGTCCTGCGCCCCTGAGGGGCCCGTGCGGCCGAGGGCCCCACGGGGGCGGGCCTTCGGCCGGCGGCGCAGGGCAGCCGGGCACGGCGCGCACGAGAACCCGGCGGGACGGCGGCCGGCCGGGGGACGCACGGGGGCCCGGCACGGCGGGCGCGCGGTCGTACGGCAGGACAGGGCGGGGCGGTGACCCGGCTCCGACCCTGGTCACCGCCCCGTCCACCCACGATCGCCGCTCAGCGCGTCAGCCGCCACGCGGGGAGCGTCGCGGCCGCCGTCGCGACCACCCCGCACGCCCCGGCCGCCGCGCCGATCGCCGCCCAGGGGACGGCCAGTGCCACCGGCGCGGAGAGCGCGGCCAGCCCCGCGCCCAGGGTGCCCAGGTTCACCGCGGTGACCGCCAGGCCCAGGGCCGCCCCGATCCCCACGGCGAGCCCGGTCTCACCCGCCACCACCCGCAGGATCCGGGCCCGGGTGGCACCGGCCAGCCGAAGGGAGGCCAGCTCCCCGCCCCGTACCGAGGTGGCCATGAGCAGCGTGTTCGCCAGGGCGATCAGGGTGTAGACGAGGGCGATGCCCAGGACCAGCACCATTCCCAGCCGGATCGGCGGGCTCATGACCGGGTGGGTCGCCGCCGCCCACGCGTCGGCCGTTCGGACGGTGCCGCCGCTCGCGGCCAGGGCCCGCGGTGTCACTCCCCGGGCGTCGATCCGGTCCACCACCGCGCCCGGCGCGTTCGCCCGGGTCACGTACGGCCCGTTGTCGCCGGTGCCGAGCGCGAGGACCGCCACCACGCGCAGCCGTACCGGGCCGCTCCCGTCGGCGCGCCAGACCGCGACCTCCGTGCCGACCGTCCGCCGCTCCCACTCCTCGTTGACGACGATCGAGCGGTCGTCGAGGTCGGCGAGGTTCCCGGCCACCACCGGCAGCCGCGCCAGGTCCGCGAAGGTCGCCGGGTCGGACACCGCCCGCGCCCCGTACTTCACCAGTGCCTCCTCCCCGTCCCTGACGAAGACGGAGGTGCTCGCGCTCGCCGAGACCGCGGCCCCGGGGGCGGCGGCGACCGGCTTCAGGTCCGTGCCGGTCACCACGTAGGGCGCGGACGTCTGCTCGCGTGCCTCCGTCGCCTTGGTCTGCGTCACGCTCGTCGCCGAGCCGAGCAGTGATCCGGCGAGCGCGACCGTGACGAGCACGGGTGCGGCGATCGCCGCGGTCCGGCGGACGGCTGCCGCGCTGTTCTCCCGGACGAGCATCGCGGTCGCTCCCGGCAGCCGCAGCAGGCGGGCCACCGGCCGGACCGGCAACGGGGAGAGCAGGGCGACGCCGCCGATCAGCAGCATCGACCGGCTCATGTACGACTTGCGCTTGAGCAGTTCGGACGGTTCGGTGGCGCAGGTCCACACGAGCAGGCCGAGTCCCGCCAGGAGCAGGCCCGCGCCGAGCACCGCGCGGCCGAGCGGCAGGACGTCGGCGTCGACGTCCGCCTCGCGCAACGCGGCCGTGGGCCCGACGCGTCCGGCCCGCCGGGAGGCGGCGACGGCGCCCGCGAGCGCGACTCCCACTCCGGTCCCGAAGGCGGTGTACAGCGGCCAGTGGGCGGTGGCGGGGATCGTGAACCAGTCGGGAGCCAGGTCCCCGTCGACGAGGATCCGCGCCGTCCAGGGGGCGGCCAGGACGCCGAGGGCGCAGCCGGCGGCCGAGGCGAGGACGCCGACGGCCGCGGCCTCGGCGAGCAGCATGCGCCGCACCTGACCGGGCGTGGCGCCGGCCGTGCGCAGCAGCCCGAACTCGCGCCGTCGCAGGGCCACCGCGAAGGCGAAGGTGGAGGCGACGACGAAGACGGAGACGAAGGTGGTGACTCCGCCCGCGGTGCCGAGCAGGGAGTTGAGGGCGACGAGGGCCTCGGCGTCCTGTTCGGGCTCGGGGTCGGCGCGGCGCCGGTCGCCGCCGGTGAGGACCTCGGCCCGGTCGCCGACGAGCGCGCGGACCCGGTCCACGGGGCCGTCGACGCCGACGGCGTCGGGACCCCCCGCGGTGGTCACGGTCCAGCGGGCCCGGAGTTCACGCAGCAGTTCGATATCCACAGGCTGTGGACGGTCGAGCTTCCGGGTGGCAGGGGCCGTCGTCGGGCCGCGTCGCACCTCGACGGTGAGGGTGTCGCGGCCCTTCACGACGACCGGCGCGGACGCGAAGCGCACCGGTTCCCGCTCGGGGGCGTCGAAGGTGGCGGACAGGCCGAGGCCCGTCACGGTGAGGAGCCCGACGCCGAGGGCGAGGGCGACGAAGCTGCCGAGGAAGGCGGCCCAGCGGGCGCGCAGTCCGGTGAGGAGGACGGTCAGCATGCGACGGCCCCCGTCCGCGCCGTCCCCCGCGCCTCCCCGGTGGTGCCGGCCGTCTCCAGGCCCGCCATCCGGGCCGCGACGCCGTCGACGGTGGGTCCGGGCAGCTCGCCCGCCACCCGTCCGTCGACCAGGAAGACCACCCGGTCGGCCCGGGCCCCGGCGGCCGGGTCGTGGGTGACCATGACGATCGTCTGCCCGTTCCGGTCCACCAGGTCCCGCAGCATGCCGAGCACCTCCCGGCTCGTCGTGGAGTCCAGGGCGCCGGTCGGCTCGTCGGCGAAGAGAACGGCCGGGCGGGTGATCAACGCCCGTGCGATCGCGACCCGTTGCTGCTGACCGCCGGACAACTCGCCGGGCCGGTGCCCCTCGCGGCCGGCGAGCCCGACCCGGGCGAGCGCCTCGCGCACCTCGGTGCGGGACGGACGGCGCCCGGCGAGCCGCACCGGGAGGGCCACGTTCTGGGCGGCCGTCAGCGAGGGCAGCAGGTTGAACGACTGGAAGACGAAGCCGATCCGGTCCCGCCGCAGCAGGGTCAGGCGCCGCTCGCTCAGCCCCTCCAGGCTGATCCCGGCCACCTCGACCGTCCCGCTCGTGGGCCGGTCCAGCCCGGCGGCGCACTGCAGCAGCGTGGACTTGCCCGAGCCGGAGGGCCCCATCACGGCGGTGAAGGAGCCGGTCCGCAGGTCGAGGTCGACGCCGTCGAGGGCGCGGACGTCGCGGTGGTGGCGGTGCAGGGCGGTGAGCCGTACGGCGCTTGGGGTCATGGCTCAAGCGAACCGTTTCCGCCCCCGGCCGGTCACGACCTCTGGGGGGCGTCCGGGGGGTGGGGCCAGGCATACCCCGCGGGTGGGGACGCAGCCCCCGCCGGTGCGGCCGTGCGCCCGGCGCGGCCGGACCGCTACCCCTTCCGCACCGCCTCCACGAACGCGTCCAGCGGGTCGCGCGGCTCCCGGTCCAGGACCGCCCGCAGGTCGCTCCGTACTCCCGAGCCGTCCAGGAAGCCGTGCGCGATCGCCGAGTACGTGCCCGTCAGCATCGGGATCCGGAACGGCTCCGCCCCCGAGGCGGCGAGCGCGGTGCGCGCCTCGGCCAGGGTGCCGGGGGCGTACGTGGCGCCCAGCGCCCGCGCCAGTTCCGGGCCGCCGAGCGGGCGTTCGCCGACCAGCTCGTAGGTGCGGCCGGCGTGCGCGGCCGGGGCGGCGGCGACCGCGGCCGCGATCTCGGCGAGGTCCTCGCGGGCCACGGCGGCCAGCCGGCCCTCGCCGAGCGGGCCGGTGACCCGCCGGTCGGCGTCCGGGGCGGCGAGCAGGGCCAACAGCTCGGCGTAGAGGCCGTTGCGCAGGATCGTCCACCGCGCGGTCGAGCGCCGCAGACGCCGTTCGGTCCAGCGATGGGCGAGGGCGTACGAGAGGTGGTCGCCGTCCCCGGAGATGCTGGTGTAGACGAGGTGGCCGACCCCCGCCCGCTCGGCGGCGGAGATCGCGGCCTCGTGGCGGGCGACGACGGTGTCGTCCTCCCCGTACCCCGCGGAGATCATCAGCAGCGTGTCCACTCCGGCGAAGGCGTCGACGAGCGTGGCCGCCTCGTCGAAGTCGACGAGGCGGGTCCCCGGCAGGCCCGCGCGGGTGCCGAGGACGACGTCGTCGCGTCCCGCGAGACGCTCCGCGACGAGCCGGCCCAGCCCGCCGGAGACCCCGGTCACGAGCAGCATGATTCCCCCTGTTCTCGCCGGTCGGTGGTGACGCCTGCCAGCATGGTGGGGGGCCAGGGATCTCGGAAGGAGGCACATTCGTGTCAGTGGGGCACACGGAGGTAACCGCCGCGCCGGTCGTCTCGTGCGCGGAGGACTGCGGGGTGCGGGACGTGCAGGACCGGCTCGGCGACAAGTGGACCGTGCACGTCGTGGTCGAACTCGCCGCGGGCACCCGGCGGTTCAAGGAGCTGCAGCGGCTGGTGACGGGCATCTCGCAGCGGATGCTCACCCTCACCCTGCGCCGGCTGGAACGGGACGGGCTGGTGACGCGGACGGTGCATCCCACGATCCCGCCCCAGGTGGAGTACACCCTGACGGAGACCGGGCACAGCATGACGCACCTCATCAAGCAGCTGATCGACTGGTCGCTCGACCACCGCGAGGTGATCGGGCGGGCCCGAGCGGAATGGGACGCCCAGCAGTCGTGAGCACGGTCGAGAACGCCTTCCGGACGGCGCTGTACACGGACGAGGTCGCCGCGCTGGACTCGGCCGCGTCCCTGCTCGCTGCGGACCCGGCCGCGGATGCGGAACTGTCGCGGCGGGGTGCGGAGTTCGTCCGCCGGGCCTGGGAGCGGGGCTGGCAGCCCGCCGACGTCGTCCGGCTGGTCCGGCGCGACCTGGCGGAGGAGCACGTCCGGCTGCTCGGGGCGCTGATCGCGGCGGAGACCGCCGGATACGAACGGCTGCCGGCGCGGTGGGCGGCGCAGATCGAGGACCTGGACACGCGCGCGTGGCGGGCGGACCGCTTCTCGTACGCGACGGCCGTGCTGGAGCTGTACCGCCTGCTGGTCAGGCTGCCGTCCCTGGACCCGGTGGGCCCCGTGCCCGGCGACGCGCTGCCGCCGCCGGCGGCGGGCGAGCCCCGGATGCTGACCCGCATCCGGGCGCTGCTCGCGAAGGCGGAGGCGACCGGCTACCCGGAGGAGGCCGAGGCCCTGACGGCCAAGGCGCAGGAACTGATGGCCCGCCACAGCCTGGACGAGGCGGCGCTGGCGGCGGGGGCCCAGGGCCCGGCGGGGGAGACGCCCGGGGCCGTGCGGATCGGCGTGGAGCCGCCGTACGAGCAGGCGAAGGCGATCCTGCTGGACGCGGTGGCGACGGCGAACCACTGCCGGGCGGTGTGGAACGAGACCTACGGCTTCTCGACCGTGGTCGGCTTCGAGGCGGACCTGGGGCCGGTGGAGCTGCTGTACACCTCGCTGCTGGTGCAGGGGATGTCGGCGATGGCCAAGGCGGAGGCGGAGCAGCGGGCGGGCGGTCGCAAGCGTACGAAGTCCTTCCGGCAGTCGTTCCTCCTCGCGTACGCGAACCGGCTCGGCGCGCGGCTGGCGAGCACCTCGCGGCGGGTCGCGGCCGAGGCGCCGACGCTGCTGCCCGCCCTCGCCTCGCGCGAGGTCGCGGTCACGGCCCGGACGGACGAGATGTTCCCGCAGACCCGTACGACCCGGGTCCGCGCGGCCTGGGACGAGGCGGGCTGGGACCACGGCACGACGGCGGCGGACCGGGCCGGGCTGAACCGGGGTCGGCCGGAGGTCCCCTCGGGGGACTGACCCAGGGCCGGCCGGCGGGCCGGCGGGCCCGGGGCGGGAGCGGCCGTCCGGCGGAGGCCCGGCGCGGGCAGGGGCCCGGGCGGCCCGCGGTCATCCGGACCGGTCCGCTCCGACGTCTTGTCCGTCATGTCCGATACGTAGGGGTTCGCGGATAGGCTCGCGGCCATGAGTTGGCTTCGGGCGCTGCGGAAGACCGCCCGTTCCGGAATGGCCGTCGAGCGCCTACGGCTCGAACCGCTGGTCGCCGCCCGCGGCGCCCTCGGTCTCGCCCTCGTCGTCGGCGGCTCGCTTGCGCTCTTCGGCCCCGGCGTCGCCGCCTCCTCGGCCTTCGGCGCGTTCCAGGCGGCCATCGCCACCTTCCAGCGCTCCTGGCGTCCCCGCCCGACCCTGGCCCTCGCCTCCGGCGCCAGCCTCGCCGTCTCCACCTTCCTCGGCTACCTCACCGGCGCCGGCGCGCACCCGGGGCCCTTCCTGGCCCTGCTGGTCCTGTGGACCCTCGTGGCGGGGCTGGCCTGGACCGCGGGCCCGACGGTCGGCATCATCGCCTCCTCCAACGTCGCGATCATGCTGGTCACGGTCACGCTCCCCACCTCCGTCGCCGAGGCGGCCGGGCACGCCGCCATGATCGCCGTCGGCGGTCTCGTCCAGGCCGCGCTCGTCGTCCTCCTGCCGGTCCGCCGCTGGGGAGCGCACCGCGACGCGCTCGCCGACGCGCTCGCCGCCGAGGCGGACTACGCCCGGCGGCTGCGGCAGGACCCGACCGCGCCCTTCGATCCCGTCCCGCTCATGACCGCCCGCAGCGCGGCGGCCGTCACCCCGCGCCAGGCCCGCCGCCGCCCCGCGGAGCTGCACGGGGCGCGGGGTCTGGCCGAACGCATCCGCCCGGTGCTGGCCTCCCTCGCCGACCCGGCCGTCGGGGTCCCCGCCGAGGGGCCGGAACGCGGCCGGGTCCGCGAGCTGCTCGGCGCGGCGGGCGCGATCCTGGACGCCGCGGCGCACGCGATCCGCCACGGCGAGCCGGTCGAACTGCCGCCGGCCGCCGTCGCCGCCCTCCGCACCCCCGACACCCAGGGGATCCTGCACGGCCCGCCGCGCCGGACCGCCGCGCGGCTCGCCGCCCTGCTCGACGACGTGGTGGAGACCGCCGAGCCCCGCACCGAGACGGCCTCCGGGGCCCGCGCCCGTCCCAGCCTCCTGGCGCTGACCCCGAACGTCCTGGCGGCGATGCGCGCCGAGCTGCGCCGGGACTCCCCGATCCTGCGCCACGCGATCCGGGTCTCGGCCGTCACCGCCGTCGGCTACGTCCTGGGCTCGGCCCTGCCGCTCGGCCACGGCTACTGGGCGCCGATGGCCTCCGTGATGGTGATGCGCCCCGACTTCACGCAGACGTACGCGCGTTCCGTCGCCCGCTTCGGCGGCACCCTGGTCGGCGTCGCCCTGGCCACGGCCGTCGTCCAGGGCGTGCACCCCGACATGTGGTTCTCCGCCGCGCTCGCCGTCGGTTGCGCCTTCGGGATGTACCTGCTGATGCACACCGGGTACGTCGTCTCGCAGATCTGCGTCTCCGCGTACGTCGTCTTCCTCCTCGGCATGGGCGGCTCGGAGTGGGCGCAGACCGTCCGCGAGCGGGTGATCCTGACGCTCCTCGGGGGTGTCCTCGCGATGCTCGGCTACGCCCTCTATCCGGCCTGGGAGACGCCCCGGCTGCGGGGCCGGCTCGCCGACTGGCTGGTGGCGGACGGCCGTTACGCCGCCACCGTCGTCGCCCACTACGCCGACCCGGCGGGCAGCGTCTGCCCCGACGTCCGGGAGGCGCTGCTGGCCACCCGGGCCGCCCGGATCGCCTGGCAGGAGGCGCTGGTGCGGGCGACGCACGAGCCGGTGCGCCACCGCGGCCTGTCGCACACGGCGACGGAGGACGCCGAGCACGCCCTGGCCCAGTTCGGCCGGATCGCGATGCTGATGGAGGCGCACCTGCCGGAGCGGGGCGCCCCGGCCGTGCCCGCGGCCGCGACGCTGGCCGAGGCGCTGCGCCGGGCGACGGAGCGGGGCGCGAAGGCGGTACGGGAGCGCGGCGAGCCCGACTGGGACGACCTGCGGGAGACGGTCGCGACCTGGGACGCCCCGCCGGACCCGCTGCTACGGACGGGGGCGCGGATGCTCCTGGAGGCACTGGACGAGCTGTCGGCGGCCCTGGAACCACAGAGCCCGCGGCCGACGTGAGATCCGGGCCGCGGCGGCCTCGCTCCCGATCGTCCGACGCCGGGGCGCGGGAAGCGGCGGCCGGCGGCCCGACGCCGCCTTCCCGGGGCTCCGGCCCGTGCCGCCCGCACCGCCGGGGTCCCCTCGCGAACCCGTGAGGCCCGAGAGCCAACCAGCCGGACCGGGACGGCGTCCTCTTCGTCGACGGAGAAAGGACGCGGACCCGCCGCGCGGTTTCTCGCCGGCCCGGGCAAGATCGGAAGTCGTAGGCTGACCGGAGCGAGTGCGCGACCGCAACGGCGTACCGCCCGGGCGATGAAGATCGTCAGGGGGATGGCGCTCGTCACGTACCCGTCGGTAGTGCGCCGGCACGCTGAGTCGCGTAGTCAACACACCACCCCGCGTGCACGTGCATCTGCTCATGCATTGGCATATGAACACAGCTATGATCCGAGGAAGTTGACACCTGCATCAAGCAACTCGGGGAGCTTCCAATGCACCAGGCGCATCCTGCGTACAACGGCATGGCGGCCACCGAGCTGGAGGGTGTCGTCTGGCAGAAGAGCAGGCACAGCAACTCCCAGGGGTCCTGCGTGGAGTTCGCCAAGCTCCCGGGCGGGAACGTGGCGATGCGCAATTCGCGCCACCCCGACGGGCCGGCTCTCGTCTACACGCCCGCCGAGATAGAGGCGCTGCTGCTCGGGGTCAAGGACGGGGAGTTCGACCACCTGGTCTGAGGTGGACGGCGACGTCCCGCACGCGAAGCTGCACGGGCACCCGCACCGTACGCGCCGCTCATGAGGTCCGGCCCGCGGCCGGACGGCGCGCGAAGGGCCCCGGCGGTCGCCGGGGCCCTGTCGATCTCGGTGTCGCACGATCGTGGCGCGGTCGCCGCTATTCCGACCCCAGCCGGAACAGCGCCCACACCACCTTGCCGTGCAGGGTCCCGGCCAGCGGGTGCCATCCCCAGCTGTCGCTGAAGGAGTCGACCAGGAACAGCCCGCGCCCGGACTCCGCCGCGCAGTCGCCCTCGGCCGCGCGGGCCTCCGGGCTCTTGTGGCTCGGGTCGCGCACGGCGCACACCAGTCGGCCGGTCCACCGCATCAGGTGCAGCCGGACGGGCGGGTTCTGGCCCTCCTCCTGAGGAGCGTCCGCGGGCATCGCGTGGCGCAGCGCGTTGGTGACGAGCTCGGAGACGACCAGCGCGACATCGTCGAAGCGGTCGGCGAGGTCCCAGTTCGTCAGCGTCGACTGCGTGAACTTCCGTGCGCCGCGCACCGCTTCGTAGCGAGGAGGCAGCGCGCAGGAGGCGGAGTTGGAGACGGCGGCGGGATCGATCGGCGGAAGCCCCTGCCGTAACGGCTCGAGCATGGTCGATCCATTCGTCCCCATGCGAGGCACTCCCGGGAATCGCGGCTGTGGTGCGACGGCGTGGTGCTAGAGGTGCTGCCAAGGGTGCTGCGCCGCTGCATCACGATCGAGTCCGCAGCCGCGCGGGGTCCATGGTTCCGAATGCGCCCACTGGATGCAAGGGCAGATGCACGTGCACGCGCCGGACCTGTCCGGCCACGCGCCGATTCTGTTGATATCTTCTGTCACCTCCTTTCGTCTCGTCCGTGAAGTCGCCCTGAAGTTGCCCTCTTTCCGTAATCGAATGTGTACGGGCTGAAGCGTTTAGTGGCAGAATCCGGGACCCGAGACCGTGAACGAGAGGCTCAAGTCGTGACCGCAGTCGAATCGAGCGGAACGAGCGGGAGTGTCGTCCGGCGCATCCTGCTGGGCTCGCAGCTGAGGCGGTTGCGCGAATCGCGTGGCATCACCCGTGAGGCGGCCGGCTACTCGATCCGTGCTTCCGAATCCAAGATCAGCCGTATGGAGTTGGGAAGGGTGAGCTTCAAGGCCAGGGACGTCGAGGACCTGCTCACGCTCTACGGGGTCGGCGACGAGGCCGAGCGCGACTCGCTTCTCGGGCTCGCCCGCGAGGCCAACGTGGCCGGGTGGTGGCACAGCTTCGGCGACGTACTGCCCGGCTGGTTCCAGACCTACATCGGCCTGGAAGGCGCCGCCTCGCTCATCCGCGTCTACGAAGTCCAGTTCGTCCACGGCCTGTTGCAGACCGAGGCATACGCCCAGGCGGTCGTCACCCGCGGCATGCCGGACGCCTCGCGCGCCGAGATCGACCGCCGCGTCGCCCTGCGCCTCGAACGCCAGAAGATCCTCGTCTCCGAGCGCGCCCCGCGCGTCCACGCCGTCCTCGACGAGGCCGCCCTGCGCCGGCCCTACGGCGACCGCTCGGTCATGCGCGGCCAGTTGAAGCACCTCATCGAGGTCTCGGAGCACCCCTCGGTCACCCTGCAGGTCATGCCCTTCAGCTTCGGCGGCCACGCCGGCGAGAGCGGCGCCTTCACCATGCTCAGCTTCCCGGAGTCCGACCTGTCCGACGTCGTCTACCTGGAGCAGCTCACCAGCGCCCTCTACCTCGACAAGCGCGAGGAGGTCGGTCAGTACACCCGGGTGATGGAGCGCCTCCAGGAGGACAGCCCCGATCCGGCGGAAACCCGTGATCTTCTCCGAGGACTCCTTCAACTCTCCTGATACGTAAGTACGATGACGTGACATCAGTTCACGTCCGTGCCGACGTCCGCCACCGCGGGTTAAGGGGTCTCGTCCTATGTCCTACTTCACCGACCTGGCCCACCAGTACATCGACGGCGAGTGGAAGCCCGGCAGCGGATCGTGGGACATCATCGACTTCAACCCGTACACCGGGGAGAAGCTCGCCTCGATCACGGTCGCCACCGCCGAAGAGGTCGACCGCGCCTACCGGGCGGCCGAGCGCGCCCAGACGGCGTGGGCCGAGACGAACCCGTACTCCCGCCGTCTCGTCTTCGAGCGCGCGCTGCGCATCGTCGAGGAGCGCGAGGAGGAGATCGCGGAGACGATCGTCGCCGAACTCGGCGGCACGCGCCTCAAGGCGGCTTTCGAACTGCACCTCGCCAAGGAGTTCCTGCGCGAGGCGATCCAGCTGGCGCTGCGCCCCGAGGGCCGGATCCTGCCCTCGCCGGTCGACGGCAAGGAGAACCGCGTCTACCGCCTGCCGGTCGGCGTCGTGGGTGTCATCTCCCCCTTCAACTTCCCCTTCCTGCTGTCGCTGAAGTCGGTCGCCCCCGCGCTGGCCCTCGGCAACGCCGTCGTCCTCAAGCCGCACCAGAACACCCCGATCTGCGGCGGCACCCTCGTCGCGAAGGTCCTGGAGGACGCCGGTCTGCCGGCCGGCCTGCTGAACGTCGTCGTGACGGACATCGCCGAGATCGGCGACGCCCTGCTGACCCACCCGGTGCCGAAGGTCATCTCCTTCACCGGCTCGGACAAGGTCGGGCGGCACGTCGCCACGGTCTGCGCGCAGCACTTCAAGCACGCCGTCCTCGAACTCGGCGGCAACAGCGCCCTCATCGTGCTGGACGACGCCGACGTCGACTACGCGGTCGACGCGGCGGTCTTCAGCCGTTTCGTCCACCAGGGCCAGGTGTGCATGGCCGCCAACCGCATCCTCGTGGACCGCACCCTGGAGCAGGAGTTCACCGAGAAGTTCACGGCGAAGGTCGCGACGCTGCGCGTCGGCGACCCGGCCGACCCGGCCACGCACATCGGTCCGCTCATCAACTCCCAGCAGGCCGAGTCCGTCTCGGCGCTCGTCGACCAGACCGTCGAGGACGGCGCCACGGCGCTCCTGCACGGCTCGGTGGACGGCAATCTCGTCTCGCCCTCCGTCCTCACCGGCATCGCGCCCGACGCGCCCGTGCTGAGCCAGGAGATCTTCGGCCCGGTGGCGCTGATCGTCCCCTTCGACGGCGAGGACGAGGCGGTGCGCATCGCCAACGACACGCCCTACGGGCTGAGCGGCGCCGTCCACACCGGTGACGTCGAGCGCGGGGTGCGGATCGCCAAGCGCATCCACACCGGCATGATCCACATCAACGACGGCACCGTGCACGACGAGCCGATCGTCCCGTTCGGCGGTGAGAAGCACTCGGGCATAGGGCGGCTGAACGGCGACTCGATGATCGACGCCTTCACGACCCAGAAGTGGATCTCGGTCCAGCACGGCCGCAGCCGCTTCCCGTTCTGACCCCCGGCCCCGGCCGGGGTGTCCGGCCGGGGTTCCCGGGAGGGCCTTCGCGGGGTCGTTCCCGGCCCGTCACCCTCCCGCGTCGAGTTGCGGACCGTAGTTGTCCGCAAGCCTCCGTAGCGTGGGGGTTGTCGGGAAGGCGCAGGGCCCCCGGCCGTGCACCCGGCACACCACTGAGAGGCGGACACCCATGGTCACCCACGTTCCCGCGGCGGCTCCCGGCGACGAGCGCGGCACGCTCCTGAACTTCGTCGAGGCCCAGCGCGCGGCGGTCCGCCGCTCCGTCCTCGGACTCACCGAGGAGCAGGCCGCCGGCCGCCCCAGCGCCAGCGAGCTGAGCCTGTCCGGGCTGGTCAAGCACGTGGCGGAGATGGAGCTCAACTGGCTTCGGCTGGCCCAGCAGCGCCCCAACGAGCGCCAGCGCACGCAGGAGACCTGGGGGGACAGCTTCCGGCTCGTCGAGGGCGAGTCGATCCCGGACGTGCTGGCCTTCTGGGACGACGTGGCCAAGGAGACCGAGGCGTTCATCCTCGCCGTGCCCGCCCTCGACGACACCTTCCCGCTGCCGCCGGCCCCCTGGTTCCCCGAGGACGGCGCCGTGTCGATGCGCTGGCTGATGCTCCACCTGGTCGAGGAGATCGCCCGGCACGCCGGGCACGCGGACA
Organism: Streptomyces sp. NPDC048338; assembly: GCF_043201055.1. Classification (NCBI taxonomy): domain Bacteria; kingdom Bacillati; phylum Actinomycetota; class Actinomycetes; order Kitasatosporales; family Streptomycetaceae; genus Streptomyces; species Streptomyces sp. NPDC048338. Next base: position 81,207 of record NZ_JBICYQ010000003.1, on the reverse strand, counting down.
TCATCCGGGAGTCCCTGGACGGCAGGACGTCCTTCGAACTGGTGGCGCTGGAGCAGGGGCACTGAATCCCCCGTACCCTAGTCAAAATTGACTAGGAGGTGTGCGGATGTCGGCGATCCGGCTTCTTGTCCTGGGCGCGGTGCGTCAGCACGGCCGCGCCCACGGCTACCAGGTCCGCAACGACCTGGAGTTCTGGGGCGCGCACGAGTGGTCCAACGCCAAGCCCGGCTCGATCTACCACGCGCTCAAGCAGATGGAGAAGCAGGGACTGCTCCGCGCCCACGAGATCGCGCCGAGCACCGCCGGCGGCCCGCCCAGGACCGAGTACGAGGTGACCGGGCGCGGCACGGAGGAGTACTTCGCGCTGCTGCGTGAGGCGCTGGCCACGCACGACCAGAAGACGGACGTCCTGTCGGCGGGGATCGGCTTCATCGTCGACCTCCCGCGGGCGGAGGTGGTGGAGCTGCTGCGGCGGCGGGTCCAGGGGCTCGACGCGTGGCGCGCCACCGTCACCGAGTACTACACCCCCGAGGGCGGCCCGGGGCAGCTGGGCCACATCGGCGAGATCATGCACATGTGGGTCCACTCGGCCGACGCCGGCAAGGAGTGGACGCTCGGCCTGATCGAACGGATCGAGGCGGGCGCCTACTCCTTCGCCGGAGAGGGCGGGGAGCCCTTCCTCGGCGTCCTCGCGGAGGGGCAGGAGAACCCGTACGCGACGGGTGGCGACGACGGTGAGGGCGACGCGGAGTCCTGACCGGGGCGTCGCCGGAGGATGACTATTCAAGTTTGACCAATGGGACCGGCAGGGTTAGTTTGATGGAGTAGTCAAATTTGATTACCGAGTGGGACGGCTGGAGGACCACGGATGACTGACGCGATCGTCGTCGAGGGCGCGCGCAAACGGTACGGGGACAAGCAGGCTCTCGACGGCCTGGACCTGGTCGTCGGGAGCGGCACGGTGCACGGCGTGCTCGGACCCAACGGCGCCGGCAAGACCACGGCGGTGCGGATCCTCGCCACCCTGCTCCGCCACGACGAGGGGACCGTCCGGGTCGCCGGGCTCGACGTCCGCACCCGGGCGGGCGAGGTCCGGCGGCGGATCGGACTGCTCGGCCAGCACGCCGCCGTGGACGAGGAGCTCGGCGGCCGGCAGAACCTGGAGATGTTCGGCCGGCTCCACCACCTGGGCGCCCGGCGCGCGGGGACCCGGGCCGACGAACTCCTGGAACGCTTCGGGCTGACCGAGACCGGGCGCAGGCCGGTCGGCCGCTACAGCGGGGGCATGCGCCGCCGCCTCGACCTCGCGGCCTCGCTGATCACCGAGCCGGACGTGCTGTTCCTCGACGAACCCACCACCGGACTCGACCCCCGCGGCCGCAACGAGGTGTGGGAATCGGTGCGTTCCCTGGTCGGCGGCGGCACGACCGTCCTGCTGACCACGCAGTACCTGGAGGAGGCCGACCAGCTCGCCGACCGGATCTCGCTGGTGGACCGCGGGCGGGTCGTCGCCGACGGCACCGCCGACGAGCTGAAGGCCCGGGTCGGCGGCGACCGGATCGACGTCGTGCTGCGCGACGCCCGGCGCCTGGACGAGGCGGCGGCGCTGCTCCCCTCGGCTGAACCGGCCGTCGACCGCGACCGGCGGCGGATCAGCGCCCCGGTACGGGACCGGATGGCCGCACTGGCCGAGACCGTACGGGCCCTGGAGGCGGCCGGGATCGAGGCGGAGGACATCGCCGTCCGGCGGCCCACCCTGGACGAGGTCTTCCTCCACCTGACCGACGCGAAGGAGGTGGCCGCATGAGCGCGGTCTACGTGGTGAGCGACTGCTGGACCATGACCCGGCGTGAACTCGCCCACTGGGCGCGGCAGCCGGTACAGGTCCTGGTCGGGCTGGTCTTCCCGGTCATGATGCTGCTGATGTTCGGCTACCTCGTCGGCGGCGGGCGCGGGGTCGAGGGGGAGTACGTCGACTTCCTCGTGCCCGGCATGCTCACCCTGACCATGGTCTTCGGGCTCGAAGGCACGATGACGGCGGTCACCCAGGACCTGAACAAGGGCGTGATCGACCGCTTCCGCTCGATGCCGATGGCCGACGGCGCGGTCCTTGTGGGGCGTTCGGCCGCGGACATGCTCCAGTCGACGGCCGGACTGCTGCTGATGGCCGGGGTCGGCTACGCCATCGGCTGGCGCGCACACGGCGGATTCGGCGCCTTCGTGGGGGCCTTGGGGCTGCTGCTCCTGCTGCGCTTCGCGATGCTGTGGATGGGGATCTTCCTCGCGATGGTCGCGGGCCGGGCGGAGATGGTCCAGGCGGTGCAGATCCTGGTCTGGCCGATCGGCTTCCTCTCCAACGCCTTCGCCTCTCCCGCGTCCATGCCGGGCTGGCTGGCCTCCGTCGTGGAGTGGAACCCGATGTCGGCGACGGCGACGGCGGTCCGTGACCTCTTCGGCAACCCGGGCGGGGAGCCGGGGCACGTGATGGCGGCGGTGGTGTGGCCGGTGGTGCTGTTCGCGGTCTTCTTCCCGCTGGCGGTCGGCAGGTTCCGGCGCCTGAGCGGCTGAGCGGCCGGGTCCCGCCCGGGCGGGACCCGGCCGGACGGGGTGCGCCGGCGGGCGCGCCCCGTCCCCCGTGGCCTTCGGTGGCGGCCTTCAGTGGTGGAAGGAGGTCGCCGCCGACTTGTCGCGGTTCATCGGGTGCTGCTGGGCGCGCAGCTCGGGGAGCAGCCGGTTCAGGTCGTCGACGAAGAGGTCCGCGAGGTCGGCCGAGAAGCCGTTGCGGCAGACCACGCGCAGGACGGACAGGTCCTCCCGGTCGGCGGGGAACGTGTACGCGGGGACGAGCCAGCCGTGTTCGCGCAGCCGCCGCGAGACGTCGAAGACGTCGAAGGCCGTGATCTCGGGGGCGGTGGTGAAGGCGAAGACGGGCAGCTGGTCGCCGCGGGTCAGCAGCCGGAAGTCGCCCATCGCGTCGATCCGTTCGGCGAGCCCGCGGGCGATGTCGCGGCTGGTCTGCTGGACGGCCCGGTAGCCCTCCCGGCCGAGTCTCAGGAACGTGTAGTACTGCGCGACGACCTGGGCGCCCGGCCGGGAGAAGTTGAGGGCGAAGGTGGGCATGTCGCCGCCCAGGTAGTTGACCCGGAAGACCAGTTCCTCGGGCAGTTCGGCGGGCGAGCGCCACAGGGCCCAGCCGACGCCCGGGTAGACCAGGCCGTACTTGTGGCCGGAGGTGTTGATGGAGGAGACCCGCGGCAGCCGGAAGTCCCAGACCAGGTCCTCGTCGAGGAAGGGGGCGATCATCGCGCCGGAGGCGCCGTCCACGTGGACGGGGATGTCGAGCCCGGTCCGTTCCTCGAGGGCGTCGAGGGCGGCGCAGATCTCGGCGACGGGTTCGTAGGAGCCGTCGAAGGTGGAGCCGAGCACGGCGACGACACCGATGGTGTTCTCGTCGCAGAGGTCCGCCGCCGACTGCGCGTCCATGTGGAAGCGGTCGCCCTCCATGGGCACGAGGCGGGCCTCGACCTCCCAGAAGTTGCAGAACTTCTCCCAGCAGACCTGGACGTTGACGCCCATCACCAGGTTGGGCCGGGCGCTGCCGGGGTAGCGGTCGCCGTTGCGCTGGGCCCAGCGGCGCTTGAGGGCCATGCCGGCGAGCATGCACGCCTCGCTGGAGCCGGTGGTGGAACAGCCGACGGCGGTGTCCGGGTCGGGGGCGTTCCAGAGGTCGGCCAGCATCGCCACGCAACGGCGCTCCAGCTCGGCGGTGCGCGGGTACTCGTCCTTGTCGATCATGTTCTTGTCGCGGCACTCCGCCATCAGCACCCCGGCCTGCGGCTCCATCCAGGTGGTGACGAAGGTGGCGAGGTTGAGCCGCGAGTTGCCGTCGAGCATCAGCTCGTCGTGGACGAGCTGGTACGCGCTCATGGGTGGCAGGGGCCCGTCGGGCAGACGGTGGTGCGGGGGCGCGTCGGTCATGCCGCCGATGGGGTTGGCCAGCCCGTAGAAGGGGTTGAGGGCGAGGCGACGGTCCGCCCCGGGTTCGCCGGGGCCCTTGTGCAGGGGCATGGGGAGACTCCTTCGGATGGGGTGTCAGTGCAGGGAGGCACCGGACGGGTCGAGTTCGAGCTGGGGCCGCCCGGTGACGACCAGCCAGGCCGGCAGCGAGGCCAGGCAGAGCAGGGGGAGCACCGGGGGAGAGGCGACGAGGACGGCGGCGACGAAGAGGCTCACCCAGCCCTGCCGGGTGGTCGCGAGGAGCACGCCGAGCACGGCGGAGGAGACGGCGACGGCCGGTGCGATCTCCGGTACGAGGGCCTGGGCGAACAGGCCGAAGGCGACGCCGATGAACACGGCGGGGAAGATCCGGCCGCCGACGAAGCCGCAGGACGCGGCGACCAGCAGGGCGGCGAGCTTGACCACGGCCATCCGGCTCAGCTCGCCCGGCGTCCAGTCGCCGATGTCCGCGGTGAGCGTCTTGACCTCCTCCAGGCCCTTGAAGAGCGTCAGATGCCCGCCGATGGTCGCCAGCAGGCCGAGGACGAGGCCGCCGAGCGGCAGCATCAGCATCGGGTGCCGCAGCCGGTGGAAGGCGCGGTGGACGTGGGGGAAGGCGTAGCAGGCGAGGAGGCCGAAGAGGGCCGCGGCCGTGGCGATGACCATCGCGGCGAGCAGGTCGCCCCAGCCCGGGTCGCTCAACGGGGGCAGCGCCAGGTCGAAGCTGGCGTGCGCGAGCAGCGTCGTGGTCATCGCCCCGGCTCCCGCGGCGACCAGTGGGGCGAAGAGCCGGTCCCAGAGCGATCCGGGGCCGGGCGTGTGGGTGAGGGCCTCGGAGATGACCAGGGCGGCCGCCACGGGGGTCCCGAAGAGGGCGCCGATGGTGGCCGCGGAGGCGAGCGAGACCCACAGGGCGCCCGGCAGGGAGGGCCGGGCCCTGGTGCCGAGCCAGTAGGCGAGGGCGATGTTGGCCGCGATGATCGGGTTCTCCGGGCCGAGGCTGACCCCGCCCGCCAGCGCCAGCGCCGTGGCGAGCAGCAGGCCGGGGACGATCCGCGGGGACATGGGGGCGCCGCCGAGTCCGGTGGAGGCGGGGTCGGGTCCGGCGTGCCCGGAGATCCTCCAGACGACCAGCCCGACCGCGATGCCGGTGGCGGTGAGCATGACGATCATCCAGAGGGAGGAGTAGCCGCCGATGCCCAGTGCGTCCGGAAGGGTTTTCCAGAGGACGTGCTGGAACTCCTCGGCCGCCACGCTCACGCCCAGGAACAGCAGACTCGCGGCCACGCCGACCACGAGGGCGGGCAGGATCTGCGGCAGCAGCACCCGCAGCGGGGCCGGCGGCACGGGCGCGGGCGACGGTGTATCGGTGACCACCGGCTCACCATATGTGAGCAAAAGCCGCATAACATCCCGAGATTCGGGCGGCACCTCACGTCGCGTCGGCGAATCCGCTCCACCGCGGACCGGCTGAGCACCTCCGTACACCCGCCCGCGTGACCGCGGACCGGTGGCCCGCCCGGCCGCGGCGGTACGGGGCGGAGCCGGGAGCGCGGCCGCCGGCTCCGCCCACACCACCGCGCCGACCGCGACCGCGCCCCGGATCAGGCGCGGGGGGCGATCACGGCCGCGGTGCCGTAGGCACAGACCTCCGTGCCCACGTCCGCGGCCTCCGTCACGTCGAAGCGGAACATCAGCACCGCGTTCGCGCCGCGCGCCCGCGCCTGCTCCACCAGCCGTTCCATCGCCTGGTTGCGGGTCTCGACCAGGGTCTTCGTCAGACCCTTCAGCTCACCGCCGATCATCGACTTCAGCCCCGCGCCGATCTGGCTGCCCAGATGCCGGGACCGCACGGTGAGCCCGAAGACCTCGCCGATCACCTGTTGGACCTGGTAGCCGGGGACGTCGTTGGTCGTGACGACCAGCACATCGGACTGCGGACCCTGCCCGCCGCCGTAATCCTCGATGCCCATGCGCATCCACCTCCTGGCCCCCAGCCTCGGGCGCTCCACGCCCTGCCGCATCCTGGAGGGGGCCGGTGGAACCCGGACCCGAAAGAATGCGTTGATACCTTGAGGCGGCCGTACCCCCGCCCCCATCGACCGAGCAGGAGCCCGGAACCCGTGAACACGCTTGCCCTCGGACCGAGCTGGCTGGACCCGGACTACCTGATCCAGACCTTCGGTCTGATCGGTGTCCTGGTCATCGTCTTCGCCGAGTCCGGCCTGCTCATCGGGTTCTTCCTGCCCGGTGACTCGCTGCTCTTCACCACCGGCCTGCTGGTCACCACCGGCAAGCTGGACACACCGCTGTGGCTGGTCTGCACCCTCGTCGCGCTCGCCGCGATCATCGGCGACCAGGTCGGCTACCTCTTCGGCCGCAAGGTGGGCCCGTCCCTCTTCAAGCGCCCCGACTCCAAGCTCTTCAAGCAGGAGAACGTCGAGAAGGCGCACGAGTTCTTCGAGAAGCACGGCCCGAAGTCGCTGATCCTGGCCCGCTTCGTGCCCATCGTGCGCACGTTCACGCCGATCATCGCCGGCGTGAGCCGGATGAACTACCGCTCGTTCATCATCTTCAACATCGTCGGCGGTCTGCTCTGGGGCGTGGGGGTCACCCTCCTGGGCGCCTCCCTCGGCAAGATCGACTTCGTGCACGAGCACATCGAGGCGATCCTCATCCTGATCGTCCTCATCTCGGTCGTCCCGATCGCGATCGAGTTCCTCCGCGCCCGCTCCCAGAGCAAGAAGGCCGCCCGCGCCCAGGGCGACCAGGGCGACTCCCCGACTTCCACGGAGCGCGGCCGGCACGCCAAGCGCTAGGGCCTGTCTTCAAAGTCCCTCCCCCTGGGCTTCGCCCGGGAGGTGCCCCCAGCTCGCGGCGCCCGGTACCGCGCTCCCCCGTGGCCCTTCGGGCACGGGAGGGGCCCCCACGCCGCGTTGTCGAAGCGTCAGAGTACGTCCAGTACGCGGACGCTCCTCCGCCTTGCGATGCACGGCACCGGACACCGCGAGCCCGACCGGCGCTACTTTGAAGACAGGCCCTAGAGACCCCCGGCCCCCGGCCGGACCCTCCCGCGTCCCGCGGCCCCGCAGGCACCCTGCGAGCCCGCGGGACGCCTGCGTGGAGGACCCGTACGGGACGACCGCGCGGGCGCCACCGCGGCGTCCCCCCGGGTCCCGCCCCGAAGGTCTCGACAGGGCTCAGAAGCCCCTCGTCCGCTTCGCCGCCCGGCGGGCCGCCGCCGCGCGCGGCGCCTGCATGAACAGCCGGGCCAGCTCGCTTCCGAGGTTCACCCCGATGGCGATCGCCAGCGCCAGGGCCGCCGCCTTGGCCAGCGACGCGAAGCCCTGGTCCAGGTTGTTCTGCGCGATCGCCAGCACCCCGAAATAGGTCGCCGAACCCGGCAGCAGCGGCCCGATCGCCGCCGTCACGTACGGCAGCGAGGACGTGTGGTGGTAGCGGGCGATCAGCTGCCCGAACAGACCCACCAGGCCCGCCGCCACCGCCGTCGCCATCACCGCCGACCCGTCCGCGGTCACCGCGATCGACGCGTACACGACCCAGGCCACGCCACCGTTCAGCGTCGCGAACACCACCGTCTCGCGCGACTGCTGCAACAGGATCGCGAAGGTCGCGCACAGCACCATCGCCGCCACGATCTGGATCGCCGGCCGCTCCACCGCGCTCAGCGCGCCCTCCGGATTGAGCTGCGCGTCGAACTGCACCGCCAGGTACAGCACCGACAGCACGCCCACCACGATCGCCACGAAGAAGTACCCGACCTCCAGCAGCCGGGCCGAGGCCGTGATGTAGAAGCCGGTCAGACCGTCCTGCACCGCCGCCACCAGGGCCCGCCCCGGAATCAGCGCGAACAGGCCACCCGTGATGACCGCCGACGGCCTCAGATCCGTGTGCAGCAGCGTCAGCAGCACCCCCATCGCGGCCGGCGGCATCGCCGCCACCAGGAACTGGTAGAACTCCGGCAGCCCGCGCCCCGCGCACAGCCACGCCAGCCGGTCGCCCAGCACCGCGCCCAGCGCCGCCACGAAGAACACCGTCGTGTCACCGCCCAGCAGCACCGAGGCGGCACCCGCCAGCACGCCCGCCGCCGCCGTCTGCACCCAGCCCGGATACGGGTGCCGGTTACGCCGTATGTCCGCCAGCCGCCGGTACGCCTCCTCCGGCGTGACCTCGTGCGCCTCCGCGTTGATGTCGGCGAGCAGCTGGTAGACCGCCGCCAGCCGCGTGTAGTCCGTGCCCCGCCGCCGCACCGTCCGGTTCGCCGTGATCGGATCGTCCACCAGCGACGGCTGGTGCGTGATCGACAGCAGCGTGAACGTCACCGTCGGCTCGCACCGGTCCAGCCCGTACGAGCGGCAGATCGCGAACATCGCCGCCTCGACGTCCTCCGCGGCCTCGCCGCCCGCCAGCAGCAGCTCCCCGATGCGCAGGGTCAGGTCCAGGACACGCCCCACGGCCGGCCCGGACTCGTCCTCCTTGCGCGTCTCCGGCACCGGACGCTCGCTCACCGGCAGCCGCAGCATCGTCCGCATCCGGTCCTGCCACGGCGCGTCCACCGGCAGCTTCGCCAGCGGGATGCCGTGCGCCGGCGTGAACGCCGCCGGCGCCTGCTTCACGGAATACGTCGACGGCGTGGCGAACGCCGACCCCTCCGGCTCCGCGGCCGGCTCCGGATGGAAGCCCTTGGGCACGGCGAACTCGGAGGTCGGATGCTCCTCCTCCGGCGGCACAGGCTGCTCGACCCCCGCGGGCGGGGTGAAAGCGCTGCGCGCCTCGTCCGACTGCGGCTTGCGGTCCTCGGGGCCCTCCGGCTCCGCCACTGTTCTCGCCCTCACTCCGCGGCACACACGGCCGAAACCAGTATGAACGCGCGACGGGCGGCACACCCCGAGAGGTGTGCCGCCCGCCGCGTCACAGCTGTACGCCTATGGGAACGCCCCGATCAGTGGGCGCCGCCCTGCGCCTCCAGGCGCTTGTAGGAGGCCTCGATCTCGGCCTCGGCCTCGGCGCGACCGACCCAGTCCGCACCCTCGACCGACTTGCCCGGCTCCAGGTCCTTGTAGACCTCGAAGAAGTGCTGGATCTCCAGGCGGTCGAACTCGGAGACGTGGTGGATGTCACGCAGGTGCTCCACACGCGGGTCCGACGCGGGGACGCACAGCAGCTTGTCGTCGCCGCCGGCCTCGTCCGTCATCCGGAACATGCCGATCGCGCGGCACTTGATCAGGCAGCCCGGGAACGTCGGCTCGTCGAGGATGACCAGGGCGTCCAGCGGGTCGCCGTCCTCGCCCAGGGTGTTCTCGACGAAGCCGTAGTCGGCCGGGTAGCTGGTCGAGGTGAACAGACGGCGGTCCAGACGGATGCGACCCGTCTCGTGGTCGACCTCGTACTTGTTCCGCGACCCCTTCGGGATCTCGATGGTGACGTCGAACTCCACGGGTGGCTCCTCCTGAATCAACACATGTGAATGCCCTGCGGCAACGCGCAGTGATTAAGTGTCCCTCACGCCTGTGTGTGATCGCGAAAGGGGCTGGTCAGCAATGCCGGAGCCGAGGCTGTGGCAGCTCACGGCGTGCTCTGCCGTGCTCGGTCTGGCACTGGCCGCCGGAGCGGTGGCCGCCGCCGGCCCATGGGACACGGGTCAGCGTAAGGCCGAGCGGGCCCGCGCAGCCGCCACCGAGGGGACAGGTGGCGCACATCACGCGCGAACCGGAGCCCCCGCCGCCCCTCCGCGCCCCGCACCGGCCCCCAGCGCCGCCGGCGTCCTCCGCGCCCTCGACACCCCCCGCACCACCCGCCCCGCGGACCTCGCCGCCACCCTCGTCCCCCTCCTCGCCGACCCCGGCCTCGGCCCCCTGCGCACCGCCTCGGTCGTCGACGTCGCCACCGGCAGACAGCTCTACGGCGAGGGCGCCACCACCCCCATGACCCCCGCCTCCACCATCAAGATCGCCACCACCGCGGCCGCCCTCTCCGCCCTGGGCCCCGACCACCGCATCACCACCACCGTCGTCGCCTCACCCGACGGCCGCACCCTCACCCTCGTCGGCGGCGGAGACCCCACCCTCGACCGCGCCCGGCTCACCACCCTCGCCGCGAGCACCGCCCGCGCCCTCGGCCCGCGCCGCACCACCCCCGTACGGCTCACCTACGACACGAGCCTCTACCAGGGACCCAGCCGCCACCCCATCGGCCCCAACGACAACATCGCCCCCGTCAGCGCCCTCATGACCCGCGAAGGACGCCTCGACGACTCCACCCACGGCCCCGCCCCCCGCACCGCCGACCCCGCCGCCGACACCGCCACCACCTTCGCCGGACTCCTCGGCCGCGCCGGCGTCCACGTCACCGGCACCCCGACCCCCGGCCGTGCCCCCACCGTCACCACCGCCCAGGACCACAAGGCCCCCGCGAGCCCGGGAGCCACCAACACCGGCACCCCGACCACCCCCACGACCGGCACGACCACCACCACCGACCCCAAGACCCCCCAGACGGGCACCCTCCTCGCCCGCACCCACTCCGCACCCCTCGCCGACCTCGTCGAACGCACCCTCACCCACAGCGACAACGACCTCGCCGAAGCACTCGCCCGCCAGACCGCCCTCGCCCACCGGCAACCCGCCAGCTTCACCGGCGCCGCCAAAGCCGTACGCGACGAACTCACCCGCCTCGGCCTCCCCACCACCGGCGCCCACTTCGCCGACGGCAGCGGCCTCTCCCGAGCCGACCGCCTCTCCGCCGCACTCCTCACCGCCCTGCTGACCCGCGCCGCCGACCCCGCGCACCCGGCCCTGCGCCCCGTCCTCACCGGCCTCCCCGTCAGCGGCTTCACCGGCACCCTCCAGGACCGCTTCGACACCACCACCGCCCACACCGGCGCCGGCCTCGTCCGCGCCAAGACAGGCACCCTCACCGGCGTCAACACCCTCGCCGGAACCGTCGTCACCACCGACGGACGACTCCTCGCCTTCGCCTTCCTCGCCGGCCGCACACCCTCCCCCGCCACCGCGCAGCCCGCCCTGGACCGGCTCTCCGCCGCCCTCACCGCACCCCGCTGACCCGCCGCCGACCCCCACCCGAACCACACCGAACCCGCTCCAAGCCCCTCCCGAACCGGCGCCGAGAACGTACGGTTGACGCATGACGAGCATCGGTGGTGTCGAGATGGTCGACTGGAACCTCGCGGTCGCGACCGCGACCCGACTCCTGCGCCCGGGACCCGAAGTGACCCGCGACGAAGCCCGCGAGGTCGTCGCGGAACTCCGCCGGCACGCCAAGGCGTCCGAGGAACACGTCCGCGCCTTCACCCGGATGGTCCCCGAAGGCCACGAACCACGGGACACACCCGTCCTCGTCGTCGACCGCGCCGGCTGGGTCCGCGCCAACGTCGCCGGCTTCCGCGAACTGCTCTCGCCCCTCCTCGACAAGATGCAGGAACGCCGCTCCACCACCACCGGCGGAGCCATGCTCGGCGTCGTCGGAGGCAAGGTCACCGGCGTCGAACTCGGCATGCTCCTGTCGTTCCTCGCCTCCCGCATCCTCGGCCAGTACGAGACCTTCGCCCCCGCCACCCGCGAACTCCCCACCGGCGACAACGGCGGCGGACGACTCCTCCTCGTCGCCCCCAACATCGTCCACGTCGAACGCGAACTCGCCGTCGACCCCCACGACTTCCGGCTCTGGGTCTGCCTCCACGAAGAGACCCACCGCACCCAGTTCACCGCCGTCCCCTGGCTCCGCGACCACCTCCAGGGCGAGATCCAGTCATTCCTCGGCGCCACCGAGGTCGACCCGTCCACCGTCGTCGAGCGCCTGCGCGAAGCCGCCCAGGCACTCGCCGGAGGCCGCCCCGAAGGCGAGGAGGGAGAACCCTCCCCCTCCCTCGTCGAACTCGTCCAGACCCCCGAACAGCGCGAGATCCTCGGCCGCCTCACCGCCGTCATGTCCCTCCTCGAAGGACACGCCGACTACGTCATGGACGGCGTCGGACCCCAGGTCGTCCCCTCCGTCGCCGAGATCCGCGAGAAGTTCCAGCAACGCCGCGCCCGCGGCGCCTCCCGCCTCGACCTGGCCCTCCGCCGCCTCCTCGGCCTCGACGCCAAACTGCGCCAGTACCGCGACGGCGAACGCTTCGTCCGCGCCGTCGTCGACCAGGTCGGCATGGACGGCTTCAACCGCGTCTGGACCTCCCCGAACACCCTTCCGACCAAGGCCGAGATCGCCGCACCCGCCGACTGGATCGCGAGGGTGCACCGTAAGGCAGACTCCTGAGACGCAGGCCGCGGACGGCAGAAGAAAGCGCCACCAATCACCCATCCGAGGGACCATAGGCGAAGAGCAGGCGTGCAATGCTCGGTAAACGGCCGGGTTCTGTCACCATCGACGCACTCTGAGTGACCGAACCCCCTCTTCCGACCGTTAAGTCTCCGACCGAGGCACCCCACTCCTTCACGAAGGGCACCGGACATGGGTCCCCATCCTGCGGTCGCGGCGATACGCCTGGCGGTCCGCCGCGTACTCCACGACATCCTCACCGAACACCACACCGACACCGGCGAGCCGACCACCGAGCCCCTGGTGCTCGTCGCCTGCTCCGGCGGCGCCGACTCCATGGCACTCGCCTCCGCACTCGCCTTCGAATCCCGCAAACTCCCCCTCCGCGCCGGCGGCATCACCGTCGACCACGGACTCCAGGACGGCTCCGCCCAACGCGCCGCCGAAGTCGCCGACCGCATGACCGCACTCGGCCTCGACCCCGTCGACTCCGCCGCCGTCACCGTCGGCCGCGAAGGCGGACCCGAAGCCGCAGCCCGCGACGCCCGCTACGCCGCCCTCGACGCCGCCGCCGAACACCACGGCGCCACCGCCGTCCTCCTCGGCCACACCCGCGACGACCAGGCCGAAACCGTCCTCCTCGGCCTCGCCCGCGGCTCCGGCATCCGCTCCCTCTCCGGCATGGCCGCCGTCTCCGGCACCACCCGCCGCTACCGACGCCCCTTCCTGGAACTCGACCGGCAGACCGTCCGCAAAGCCTGCGTCGCCCAGGAACTCGCCGTCTGGGACGACCCCCACAACGCCGACCCCGCCTACACCCGCTCCCGACTCCGCCACGAAGGCCTCCCCGCCCTCGAGAAAGCCCTCGGCAAAGGCGTCGTCGAAGCCCTCGCCCGCACCGCCCAGCTCTCCCGCGACGACGCCGACGCCCTCGACTCCTGGGCCGCCGACGCCGACGCCTCCGTACGCGACGACGCCGGCCGCCTCGAATGCGCCAAACTCTTCGGACTGCCCCCCGCCGTCCGCCGCCGCGTCCTCCGCCGCGCCGTCATCGCCGAGGGCGCCCCCGCCGGCTCCCTCTTCGCCCGCCACATCGAAGAGGTCGACCGACTCATCACCGGCTGGCGCGGCCAAGGAGCCATCAATCTGCCCGGCCGCGTCGAGGCACGCCGGCAGGGTGGCAGACTGGTCATTCGGCAAGGCTGACGCAAGCTGCAACGAAAGTGACCCGGGTGAACGAGAAGGACATGGGCACCGACCTCAAGTCGGTGCTCATCACCAAGGAAGAGATCGACGCGAAGCTGGCCGAGCTGGCCGCGAAGATCGACGCAGAGTACGCGGGCAAGGACCTGCTCATCGTCGGAGTCCTCAAGGGCGCCGTGATGGTGATGGCGGACCTGGCACGCGCCCTGTCCACCCCCGTCACCATGGACTGGATGGCCGTCTCCTCCTACGGAGCCGGCACCCAGTCCTCCGGAGTCGTCCGCATCCTCAAGGACCTCGACACCGACATCAAGGGCAAGCACGTCCTCATCGTCGAGGACATCATCGACTCCGGCCTGACCCTGTCCTGGCTCCTGTCGAACCTCGGCTCGCGCGAGCCCGCCTCCCTCGAGGTCTGCACCCTGCTCCGCAAGCCCGACGCCGCCAAGGTCGCCATCGACGTCAAATGGATCGGCTTCGACATCCCCAACGAGTTCGTCGTCGGATACGGACTGGACTACGCCGAGAAGTACCGCAATCTCCCCTTCGTCGGCACCCTGGCCCCCCACGTCTACGGCGGCTGACCCCACCGGACCCCACCCCGCGATCCAGGGAACCAGCACCGCCTTCCCGCCGTTGGAGCAAGGGAAGGCGGTCTCCGGCCCTCATGCTGGGGTACCGTCCGAAGAACAGCTTTTTCTCACAGCAGCATTTACCTACGGGCAGGAGGGACGGAGCGTACCCGCTCCGTATGGATGGACGTGAAGCGATACTTCCGTGGGCCGGTCATGTGGATCGTGCTGGCCGTCCTCGCCGTGGTCGTGCTGATGCAGGTCGTCGGCTCGTCCGAGGGCTACAAGACGGTGGACACCAGCAAGGTAGTCCAGGCGATCAATGACAAGCAGGCCAACCAGGTCAAGCTGACGACCGGCGACGAGCAGGTCATCAAGGTCGAGCTCAAGAAGGACGCCGACAAGGACAAGTACGGCGGCAGCACCAAGATCCAGGCCAGCTACATCGGTGACCAGGGCGCCAACCTGACCACCACCCTCCAGGAACAGTCCGCCTCCGGCGCACTGGACAAGGGCTACACCGTCTCCCCCGAGCGGCAGAGCCCCTTCCTCTCGATCCTGTTCTCGCTGCTCCCCTTCGTCCTCATCGTGGTCGTCTTCCTCTTCCTGATGAACCAGATGCAGGGCGGCGGCTCCCGAGTCATGAACTTCGGGAAGTCCAAGGCCAAGCTCATCACCAAGGACACCCCGAAGACCACCTTCGCCGACGTGGCGGGCTCCGACGAGGCCGTCGAGGAACTCCACGAGATCAAGGAATTCCTCCAGGAGCCGGCCAAGTTCCAGGCCGTCGGCGCCAAGATCCCCAAGGGCGTGCTCCTCTACGGCCCGCCCGGCACCGGCAAGACCCTCCTCGCGCGCGCCGTCGCGGGAGAAGCGGGCGTGCCGTTCTACTCGATCTCCGGCTCCGACTTCGTCGAGATGTTCGTCGGCGTCGGCGCCTCCCGGGTCCGCGACCTCTTCGAACAGGCCAAGGCGAACGCCCCCGCGATCGTCTTCGTCGACGAGATCGACGCCGTCGGACGCCACCGCGGCGCCGGCCTCGGCGGCGGTCACGACGAGCGCGAGCAGACCCTCAACCAGCTCCTCGTCGAGATGGACGGCTTCGACGTCAAGGGCGGCGTCATCCTGATCGCCGCCACCAACCGACCCGACATCCTCGACCCGGCACTCCTGCGCCCCGGCCGATTCGACCGGCAGATCGCCGTCGACCGCCCGGACATGCAGGGCCGCCTGGAGATCCTCAAGGTCCACCAGAAGGGCAAGCCGGTCGCCCCGGACGTCGACCTCGGCGCCGTCGCCCGCCGCACCCCCGGCTTCACCGGTGCCGATCTCTCCAACGTCCTGAACGAGGCGGCGCTCCTCACCGCCCGCTCGGACAAGAAGCTGATCGACAACCACTCCCTGGACGAGGCGATCGACCGCGTGGTCGCGGGCCCGCAGAAGCGGACCCGGATCATGTCGGACAAGGAGAAGAAGATCACCGCGTACCACGAGGGCGGACACGCCCTGGTCGCCGCGGCATCCCCGAACTCCGACCCCGTCCACAAGATCACCATCCTGTCCCGCGGCCGCGCCCTGGGCTACACGATGGTGCTCCCGGACGAGGACAAGTACTCGACCACGCGCAACGAGATGCTCGACCAGCTGGCCTACATGCTGGGCGGACGCGCCGCCGAGGAACTCGTCTTCCACGACCCGACCACGGGCGCCGCGAACGACATCGAGAAGGCCACCACCACGGCCCGCGCGATGGTCACCCAGTACGGCATGACCGAGCGACTCGGCGCCATCAAGTTCGGCGGCGACAACACCGAGCCGTTCCTCGGCCGTGAGATGGCCCACCAGCGCGACTACTCGGAAGAGGTCGCCGCGCTGGTCGACGAAGAGGTCAAGAAGCTCATCGAGACCGCGCACAACGAAGCGTGGGAGATCCTCGTCGAGAACCGCGACGTCCTCGACAACCTCGTCCTGCAGCTCCTCGAGAGGGAGACGCTGGGCAAGGAGGAGATCGCCGAGATCTTCGCCCCCATCGTCAAGCGCCCGGCCCGCCCCGCCTGGACCGGATCGGCCCGCCGGACGCCCTCCACGCGTCCGCCGGTGCTCTCCCCCAAGGAGCTGGCCCTGACGAACAGCGCGAACGGCGCGACCCCGGTCGACACCACCAAGGCGATCGAGATCGCCCCGGAGGACACCCCGGAGTCCTGACCCGGAATGGATGCCGCGCCCCCCAGGTTTTAGCCTGTGGGGGCGCGGCATTTCGCGTACTCAGGGCAGACGGAACGAGGCACAGATGACCGACCCGGTGACGCTGGACGGCGAGAGCACGATCGGCGAGTTCGACGAGAAGCGCGCCGAGAACGCCGTGCGCGAGCTCCTCATCGCGGTCGGAGAGAACCCTGACCGCGAGGGGCTGAGGGAGACGCCGGCGCGGGTTGCACGCGCGTACAGGGAGCTCCTGGCGGGGATGCGGCAGGACCCGGAGGATGTCCTGACGACGACGTTCGACCTGGGCCACGACGAGATGGTCCTGGTGAAGGACATCGAGTTGGTTAGCTTCTGTGAACATCATCTTCTCCCGTTCCATGGAGTGGCCCACGTGGGCTACATCCCGGCGGATTCCGGGAAAATCACAGGTCTCTCCAAGCTTGCGCGACTCGTGGATGTCTTCGCTCGGCGCCCGCAGGTGCAGGAGCGGCTCACTACGCAAATCGCGGATTCACTCATGCGAATCCTTGAGGCGCGGGGGGCGATCGTCGTGATCGAGGCCGAGCACATGTGCATGTCCGTCCGCGGCATCCGCAAGCCGGGCGCGAAGACGACGACCTCCGCGGTACGTGGCCAACTGCGTGACGCTACTACGCGAGCCGAGGCCATGTCCCTGATAGTGGCACGTTAGTCGCGGATATCCCGTATGGGTTCATAACCTCCCCGGTCAGTGACTCGATCACCGACCGGGGAGGTTTTTTTCATGGGATACGGGCTTTCCAGCAAGATGCTGGTGAACCTGGTGGAGGGGTGCGCCCAGGCCAGGACGGTCGTTCCGGGCCAGGTCCTGTGGACGCTGGACGGCGACCGGACGGTGCACACCGTCGTCTCGGAGGTGACCGCGGCCAAGGCCCGCGAGGCCGTCGAAGTGGTCACCGACCACATGACCTTCGTCGCCAGTCCGGATCTGCTGCTGGCGACGCCGGACGGCTGGACGCAGGCGGGCGAGGCCGCCGGGGCGACGGTCGCGTGGACCCCGGCGCGGAAGCTGCGCAGGGAGCGGCTCCGGATCGGGCCGGGGTACGACTTCGGCTACTTCGTCGGCGCGACCTGCGCGGACGGGACCGTCGGCCGGAACTACGTGTCGCTGGTCGTGAACGAGGAATGGTTCGCTTCCCGGTACGCGGCCGCACTGACCGCCTGTACCGGGCTGCCCGCGCGTCTGGAGCCGGTGAGCCGGCCGTCCGGGTATCTGGAACGGGATGCTCCCGGCTTCCGGGTACGAGTGGTCTCGTCCTACCTCGCCGACGCCCTGCGGCACTATGCGGGCGACGCCCACCACATGCGGCAGCGCTTTCCGAGGGTGGTGCTGAGGGACATCGAGACGTTCCGGGGATTCCTCGACGGTTACGTCGACGGTGACGGCTGCCCCATCAGGCATTGGCCGGGCCGGGTGGTCACGAGCGCCAACGTGCCGTTCCTGACCGAGTTGGCGCAGATCGTCGGAGCGCGGTTCACCCCGTCGAGGAAGGTGCCGGCCTCGCAGCTCTGCGTGTCGGACCGCTGGGAGAGCCGGGGCACCTTCGTGCCCGAGTACCACCGCACCGATCCACCGGAGTCCTCCTGGGTCACGGTGCGCGACGTGCGTCCCCGGCCCGCCGCAGGGACCAAGCCGTTCACCTTCTACGGCTACCGGCTCGCGCCGTATCCCACGTTCCTGGTGAACGGGCACCTCGTGCGCGAGCCCCGGTAGGCCGGCCGGGGCCGGTCAGGTGACCGGCGCCGAGCCGTTCTTGCCGTTGTTCTCGTCCTCCGGGAGCTTGCAGACGCGCTCCAGGAAGAGGGCCGCCGCGATGACCGCGGCGCCGGCCAGGACGGCAAGGCCGGCGTAGATGGCCTGGTCCCGGCGGGCGGGGACGTCCAGGGAGCCGAGGAGGAAGACGCCGACGCCGCCGTACATGCCGGCGACGAGGGCGGCGACGAGGGCGCTGGCCTGGCCGAAGACCACCGCGCGGGCCGCCATCAGCGGTTCCACGCCCTTGGCGTCCGGGCGGCGCTCGCGCTGGGCCTTGAGGCGGACGCGGATGGAGAGGGCGGTCGCGGTGAGGACGGCGGCGATGGCGGCGAGCACGATGGGCGCGGCCAGGGGGACGCTCGGCAGGGTGCCGACGGCGTCCCACAGCCGGGCGCCGCCCCAGGAGAGGACTCCGGCCACGATGAACAGTCCGGCGAGAACCTTGAGCCGCAGTTGTTTCACCGGGTGTCCTTCGGGGGGTCGGAGTCGTCGGGGCTGTAGTCGATCTCTGACGAGACTAACGACTACTCGGGCAGACGGAGTTCCAGGTCGGTGCGTGGCATGACGCCGTCGTGGCCGAGGGAGGCGAGGAGTTCGCCGACGGTGCCGTGTCCGGGGATGCGGGCCTCGGGGTCGACGTCGTGCCAGGGGGCGAGGACGAAGGCGCGCTGGTGGGCGCGGGGGTGGGGGAGGGTGAGGACCGGGTCGTCGGAGACGACGTCGGCGTAGGCGACGATGTCGACGTCGATGGTGCGGGCGCCCCAGCGCTCTTCGCGGACGCGGTGGAAGGCCTCTTCGACGGCGTGGGCGCGCTCCAGGAGGGAGGAGGGCGGCAGGGTCGTCTTCACGAGGGCGACGGCGTTGAGGTAGGAGGGCTGGCTGCCGGGGTCGACGCCCCAGGGCTCGGTCTCGTAGACGGGGGAGACGGCCTTGACGCGGACGCCGGGGGTGTCTTCGAGGGCGTCGATGGCGCCCTGGAGGGTTTCGAGGCGGTTGCCGAGGTTGGAGCCGAGGGCGATGACGGCCCATTTGGGGTTGGAGAGGGTGGTGTCGGCGGCGTCGACGGCTGCGACGACGGACGCCGGTACGGGCTGCACGGTGGGATCGCTGTGCGTGGCTTTCATACTCGGCTCCGGGTGATGGTGACGGTCACGTCGTCGAAGGGGACCGTGATGGGGGCGTCGGGCTTGTGGACGACGACTTCGACCTCCTGGACGCCGGGGTGCTTGAGGCATTGCTGGGCGATGCGTTCGGCGAGGGTCTCGATGAGGTCCACCGGTTCGCCCTGGACCACGTCGACGACCTCTTCGGCGACGACGCCGTAGTGGACGGTCTTGGTCAGGTCGTCGTCGGCGGCCGCGGGGCGGGTGTCGAGGCCGAGGGTCAGGTCCACGATGAAGGTCTGGCCCTCCTCGCGCTCCTTGGGGAAGACGCCGTGGTGTCCTCGGGCCTTGAGGCCGCGCAGCGCGACACGATCCACGGGGGGTTCCTCCTGCTGTCGTAGTTCCGGGGGCCACGCAGCCGGGTGCGGACGGCCGGGTGTCCTCCTTCGAATCTACCTGCGAGCGCCGACAGCTCTTGCCCGTGGGGGCGGGAGGTGAGGGGCACACTGGCTGGGTGCGGCCCCTACCCCGGGGGCCGGATTCCAATCCCCCGGGCCACTCGAACGGCGCAGGATTGCGTCAGGTGCCTGGTTCTTCGTCGTCTTCGTCGTCTGATTCGGCGAGGACGGGGGAGCCGTGGTGGGACCAGATCTTCCAGCCGTCGGGTGTGCGGCGGAACACGTTGGTGGCGACGACGAGCTGGCCGACGAGGGGTCCGAGTTCGGCGCCGTCCTCGGCGGGGCCGCCGCTGAGGATGTTCTCGGTGCAGGTGACGACGGCCACGTCGGTGGTGAGGGACGTCTTGACGTCGGTGAGGAAGAACTGGATGTACTCGGTGTTCGCCATGATCAGGGCGTAGGAGCGGAGTACTTCGCCGCGGCCGGTGAGGACGGGCCAGCCGGGGTGGACGCAGCTGATGGGGGTGGCTCCGTCGTCGAGCCAGAGGGTGGAGATCTCTTCGAAGTCGCCGCGTTCCATGGCCTCGTAGAAGGCGGTGTTGGCGGCTTGGACGGCTTCGGTGTCGGCCGTGTGGGTCACGCGGCTCCTTCGACGGCTCTGGCGACTCGGACGGCGTCGGCGGTGGCTCTGACTTCGTGGACGCGGACGGCCCAGGCGCCTTCGTGGGCGGCGATGGCGGAGACGGCGGCGGTGGCGGCGTCGCGTTCGCGGGCGGGGGGTGGGCCGGCGCCTTCGCGGGTGAGGACGTGGCCGAGGAAGCGTTTGCGGGAGGCGGCGACGAGGAGGGGGCGGCCGAGTGCGCGGAGTCGGGGGAGGTGGGCGACGAGGGCGAGGTCGTGGGGGGCGAGTTTGGCGAAGCCGAGGCCGGGGTCGAGGACGATCCGGTCGGGGTCGATGCCGCCGTCGATGACGGCTTCCATGCGGGTGCGGAGTTCGGTGACGACTTCGGTGACGACGTCGTCGTAGACGGCGAGGTTGTTCATGTCCTGGCTGAAGCCGCGCCAGTGCATGACGACGAAGGGGACTTCGGCGGCGGCGACGGCGGGGATCATGCCGGGGTCGGCGAGGCCGCCGCTGACGTCGTTGACGAGGGTGGCGCCGGCGGTGACGGCGGCGTGGGCGACGGAGGCGCGCATGGTGTCGACGGAGACGGTGATGCCTTCGGCGGCGAGGCCGCGGACGACGGGGACGACGCGGCGGAGTTCTTCTTCCTCGTCGACGCGGGTGGCGCCGGGGCGGGTGGATTCGCCGCCGACGTCGACGAGGTCGGCTCCTTCGGCGGCGAGGTGGAGGCCGTGTTTGACGGCGGCGGTGGTGTCGAACCAGCGTCCGCCGTCGGAGAAGGAGTCCGGCGTCACGTTGACGACGCCCATGACCGCGCAGCGGTCCCACTCCGGCAGGCCTCGGGGTGTGCCCCGTCCGCTCAACGTACTCATGCGTCCAGCCTAGGGGGTGTCCTGCCGGTCATGCTCTGCCGATCAGGCCCTGTCGCTCAGGCGGCGCGGGCTTCGTGGCCGGTGGGGGAGCCGACGATGTGGGGGCAGGGGCGGGCGGTGGGGGTGGTGCGGCGGGTGAAGGGGCGGGGGACGCGGAAGTTCACGAAGCCTTCGGCCTGCATGGCGGCGAGGCCGATGCGGGGGAGGTCGCCGCTCTTGCGGTAGACGACGAAGCGGGGTTCCCAGCGGGGGCGGAACTTGGCGTTGAACTTGTAGAGGGACTCGATCTGGAACCAGCGGGAGAGGAAGACGAGGAGTCCGCGCCAGACGCGGAGGACGGGGCCGGCGCCGATCTTCTCGCCGCGGGCGAGGGCGGAGCGGAACATGGCGAAGTTGAGGGAGACGCGGGTGATGCCGAGGCGGGGGGATTCCTGGAGGGCGGCGACGATGAGGAGCTCGTTCATGCCGGGGTCGGCGCTGCGGTCGCGGCGCATGAGTTCGAGCGACATGCCGTCGGTGCCCCAGGGGACGAAGTGGATGATGGCTTTGAGGTCGCCGTAGGGGGAGTGGGGGTCGGCGGGCTGGTCGGGGTCGTTCTTGTGGGCGGTGGCTATGACGGCGTCTCCGTCGCCGGGGTCGCCGATGCGGCCGAGGGCCATGGAGAAGCCGCGTTCGGTGTCGGTGCCGCGCCAGTCGGCCGCGGCTTGCCGGATGTGTGCGAGTTCGCTGTCGGTGAGGTCGCGGACGCGGCGGACTTTGGTGGTGTAGCCGTTGCGTTCGATGCGCTTGACCATTTGGCGGACGTTGCGCATGGCGCGGCCGGTGAGGGAGAAGTCGGGGACGTCGACGATGGCTTCGTCGCCGAGTTCGAGGGCGTCGAGGCCGGTCTCGCGGGTCCAGACCTCGCCGCCGGTCTCGGAGCAGCCCATGACGGCGGGGGTCCAGGAGTGGGCTTTGGCCTCGTCCATGAAGCGTTCGATGGCGCCGGGCCAGGCTTCGACGTCGCCGATGGGGTCGCCGCTGGCGAGCATGACGCCGGAGACGACGCGGTAGCAGACGGCGGCCTTGCCGCTGGGGGAGAAGACGACGCCCTTGTCGCGGCGGAGGGCGAAGTGGCCGAGGGAGTCGCGGGCGCCGTGTTTGTCGAGGAGGGCGCGGAGGCGGGTCTCGTCGTGTTCGGTGAGGCGGGCGGCGGGGTGCTCGGGGCGGAAGGTCAGGTAGATGGTGGTGAGGGCGGTGAGCATGCCGAGGGCGCCGAGGGAGTAGCCGACGGTCCAGTCGACGTCGCCGGTGTAGCCGATGGGGCCTTCGATGCCGAGGAGTCCGTAGAGGACGTGTTCGAGGCGGTCGGTGAGGCTGGGGTTGCCGATGATGCGGCGGGGGTGGGCGCTGACGATGACGAGGCCGAGGGCGAGGGAGCCGGCTCCCATGAGGACGAAGTTGGCGAGGGCGCGCCAGCGGCTTCGGGGGTCGGGGAGGGCGGCGAATTCACTCCGGTGGCGCAGCAGGAGTGCGAGGAGTGTGAGGGAGAGCAGGGCGCCGAGGACGGAGTGGCGCCAGACGAACTGGGCGGCGGCGCCGAGGGGGAGGAGGACGACGGCGGCTCGCCAGGCGCGGCGCTTGTGTCGCTTGAGGCCGTGGGCGAGGAGGAGGAGCAGGACTCCGGCGCTGAGGGAGAGTGCGGCGGAGAGGGGGCCGAGGGTGCCGGGGAGGACTTCGGCGACGGCGTGCATGCGGCTGGCGCGGAAGCGGGGGAAGACGCCTGCGGCGATGTCGATGAGGCCGATGAGCGTGCAGGCCGTTCCGACGAGGGTGGGGACCTTCTCGGGGCGTGGTCCGCGGAGAATCCGGCGTACGCGAACCGGAACCGATCCTGATTTGTCCCCATCTACCGTGACAGACATCGCTTCCCGTGCTTCCCGTGGTTTCGCGAGGATTCTTGGATCCGGCGGGCCGGGCGGTCGTGCGGCGGGCCTGCCGGAGGGTATTGCGCCTTCTAGGACGGCGCGGTGGGGCGGTGGGTTCATTCACGCACAGGAAATTCTCACGGAAGAAGCTCGAAGGACTCATGGGTCTCACCAGCAACGTTGTCCTGGCGCTTGCGGTCGTGCTGGCCGTCGCGCTGTTCGCCGCCACGGTGTGGCTGTGGCCGCGGCTGGCCGGTGGCGGGGGGCGGGCGGTGCTGGGGAGGGTCGGTCTGCTGGTCGCGACGCAGGTGGCGCTGTTCGCCTCGGTCGGTCTGGCGGCGAACAATTCGTTCCTGTTCTACGGCTCCTGGGCGGATCTTTTCGGGCAGGAGCAGGATCTGGGTGTGGTGGTGGATCACTCGGCCGGCTCCAGGGACGTCAAGGTTCTGGGGACGCAGCCGGTGGATGTTCCGGGTGGGGACCGGCCGTCGGTGGGCGGGCAGATACAGAAGGTGGTGATAGCGGGTGAGAAGTCGAGGATCGACTCTCCCGCGTACGTGTATCTGCCGCCGGAGTACTTCCAGCCGCGGTACGCGCGGAGCACGTTCCCGGCCGCGGTGGTGCTGACGGGGTATCCGGGTACGGCGGAGAACCTGTTGAAGGGGTTGCGGTATCCGCGGACGGCCTTCCAGCAGGTGAAGGAGGGGCGGATGCAGCCGATGGTGTTGGTGATGCTGCGTCCGACGGTGGCGCCGCCGCGGGACACGGAGTGTGTGGACGTGCCGGGCGGTCCGCAGACGGAGACGTTCTTCGCGGAGGATCTGCCGAAGGCGGTGTCGGAGACGTACCGGGTGGGGACGAAGCCGCGGAACTGGGGGTTCATGGGGAACTCGACCGGCGGGTACTGCGCGTTGAAGATCGCGTTGCACCATCCGGACCGGTTCGCCGCGGGTGCGGGTTTCTCGGCGTACTACCGGGCGGCGGAGGACGTGACGACGGGTGATCTGTTCCATGGGGACGGGGCGGCGCGCCGGCGGGCCGATCTGCTGTGGAGTCTGGATCACGTGAAGCAGGGGCGGTCGTCGTTCCTGGTGACGACGTCGAAGCAGGGTGAGGGGAATCTGAAGGGGACGCGGGAGTTCATCGCGAAGGTGCGGAGTCCGGCGCGGGTCTCCTCGATCACGCTGGAGAGCGGCGGCCACAACTTCAACACGTGGAACCGGGAGATCCCGCCGGGTCTGGTGTGGATGAGCGGGCGGCTCAGCGCGAACTGAGGGTGTCCCCGGTGGTGTCCGTCGCGGTGGGTCCGCCGGTGGTGCTGGGCCGGTCGTCGGTGGTGCCGGGGCGGGCGCGGCGCAGGGCGCGGTGGACGGCGGCGGGGGTGAGGACGCCGGCGTACCGTCCGCCGTCGGCGGGGTCGGTGACGGGGAGCCAGCCGGTGTCGTCCTGGAGGAGGGCGGCGAGGGCGTCCTTGAGGGAGGCGCCGAGCGGGACGGGTGGGGGCGCGGGGTGGGTGCGGCCGGGGTCGTCGGCGTGGAAGCGGCCGGTGGGCCGGCCGTCGGCGTCGAGGACGACTCCCCAGGGGGCGTCGGGTGTGCCGGCGGTGGGGCCGGGGCGCAGGGTGGGGGCTTCTTCGAGGTCGTCGCGGCGGAGGGCGGTGACGGAGAGCCTCTTGAGGTCGCGGTCGGCGCCGACGAAGTCGGCGACGTAGGGGGTGGCGGGGGCGCCGAGGACGGTGGCGGGGGTGTCGAGCTGTTCGATGGTGCCGTGTCCGTAGACGGCGATGCGGTCGCCGAGGCGGACGGCTTCCTCCAGGTCGTGGGTGACGAGGAGGACGGTCTTGCGGACCTGGGACTGCAGGCGCAGGAACTCGTTCTGGAGGTGTTCGCGGACGACGGGGTCGACGGCGCCGAAGGGTTCGTCCATGAGGAGGACGGGCGGGTCGGCGGCCAGGGCGCGGGCGACGCCGACGCGCTGGCGCTGGCCGCCGGAGAGTTGTTCGGGGTAGCGGGGGCCGTACTTCCTCGGGTCGAGGCCGACGAGTTCGAGGAGTTCGGCGGCGCGGGCGCGGGCCTGGGCCCGGGGGGCGCCGAGGAGGTGGGGGACGGTCGCGGTGTTGTCGAGGACCGTCTTGTGGGGGAAGAGGCCGACCTGCTGGATGACGTAGCCGATGCGGCGGCGGAGTCGGACGGGGTCGCCGGCGGATATGTCCTGGCCGTCGAGGAGTATGCGGCCCGAGGTGGGTTCGATGAGCCGGTTGACCATCTTCATGGTGGTGGTCTTGCCGCAGCCGGACGGGCCGACGAGCGTGACCAGTTCGCCTTCGGCGACCTCGAAGGAGAGGTCGTCGACTGCGGTGGTGCCGTCCGCGTAGCGCTTGGTGACGTGCTCGAACCGGATCATGGTTCACCATTCTGTCCCCTTACGGCCGGGGGCGTGTGAAGGGCGTGTTGCCGCATTGTGGCGGTCCTCGGTGATGGCCGGCGTCGAGGGCTAGGGTCGGGTCAGACGTACGTTCGGAGTGCGGGCGGCGGGGGGAGGGCTCATGGCTGCGGCGAACTGCCTGGTGACGAACGACTGGATCTGTGGGGAGTATCTGCGCACCCGCAGTGGGGAGTTGACCGAGGCGACGCTCCAGCATGTGGGAATCACCGTGGTGTCCGTGGTGATCGGGCTGATGATCGCCTTCCCGCTGGCGCTGCTGGCCCGGGCGCGTCCGCGGTGGGCGGGGCCGGTGCTGGGTCTGACGACGCTGCTCTACACGATTCCGTCGCTGGCGATGTTCTCGCTGCTGCTGCCGTTCTTCGGGTTGTCGGCGGCGCTGGTGGTGACCGGTCTCGTGCTGTATTCGCTGACGATCCTCGTGCGGAACATCCTGGCCGGTCTCCAGGCGGTGCCGGCGGAGGCGCGGGAGGCCGCGCGGGGTATGGGGTACGGCTCGGGCCGGATGCTGTGGGAGGTCGAACTCCCCCTCGCTCTGCCGGCGTTGATGGCGGGTCTGCGGATGGCGACGGTGTCCACGATCGCGTTGACGACCGTCGGGTCGATCGTGGGGCGTGGGGGGCTCGGCAATCTGATCGAGGACGCGCTGCCGACGTTCTTCAAGGCGCAGGTGCTGGCCGCCTCGGTGCTGTGCGTGGTGCTGGCGGTGGTCGCGGACCTGCTGTTGCTGGGGGTTCAGCGGTTGCTGACGCCGTGGACGCGGATCCGTGCCGGGCGGGGGGCGGGGTGACATGGGGATCGTGACGGGTGCCTGGGAGTGGCTGGTCACCGGGGCCAACTGGTCCGGTGAGGGCGGGGTGTGGCACCGGCTCGGCGAGCACGTGTACGTGAGCGGGGTGTCGTTGGCGCTGGCCTGTGCGGTGGCGTTGCCGCTCGGGTTGTTCCTCGGTCATCTGGGCCGGGGCGGCACGGTCGCGATCAACGTCTCCAACGCGGGGCGGGCGGTCCCGGTCTTCGCGGTGCTGGCGCTGTTCATGGTGTCGCCGTTGCGCAACGCGGGCTATGTCCCGACGGTGATCGCGCTGGTGCTGTTCGCGGTGCCGCCCCTGCTGACCCACGCCTATGTGGGGGTCCGGGAGGTGGACCGGGCGGTGGTGGAGGCCGCGCGGGGGATGGGGATGTCGGGCGGGCAGCTGTTCCTGCGGGTGGAGCTGCCGCTGGCCCGTCCGCTGCTGATGACGGGGCTGCGGTCGGCGGCGGTGCAGGTGGTGGCCACGGCGACGATCGCGGCGATGGTCGGCCAGGGCGGCCTGGGCCGGATCATCACCGCCGGGTTCAACACGTACGACACCCCTCAGGTGGTCGCGGGCGCGCTGCTCGTGGCCGTGCTGGCCCTCCTGGTGGAGGCGGTGCTGGTGGGGGCGGACCGACTGCTCGGCCGCAGGACGCTGTGACGACGGACCGATGGACGAACCGAATGGAATGGGTGATCTCGTGAGCAGGACCTCGCGCATCGCTGGTGCGGTACTGGGCGTGGCGGCGCTGACCGTCTCGCTCGCCGCGTGCGGCGGCGACAGCCTGGAGGAGGGCAAGGCGGGCGGTTCCGGCGGGAGCACGGGCGACTCGGGGAAGAAGGGGTCGCTGGTCGTCGGGGCGGCGGCGTTCACCGAGTCGAAGGTGCTGGCGGAGCTGTACGCGCAGGTGCTGGGCGACGCCGGGTACGCGGCGAGCGTCACGACGGTGAAGAACCGCGAGCTGTACGAGCCGTCGTTGGAGAAGGGCGAGATCGACGTCGTCCCGGAATACGCGGCGACGATCGCGGAATTCCTCAATGCCAAGGTGAACGGTGCGAAGGCGCCCGAGGAGAAGCCGGTCGCCTCGGGTGACGCGGCTGCCACGGTGGCGGAGCTGAAGAAGCTCGCCGAGCCGCGTGGACTGAAGGTGCTGGCGGTCGGGGAGGCGGTCGACCAGAACGCCTTCGCGGTGTCGAAGGAATTCGCCGAGAAGAACAAGTTGACGACGCTTTCGGATCTCGGCCGGGCGAAGCTGAAGGTCAAGATCGCGGCGGGTGACGAATGCGAGATCCGGCCTTTCTGCGCGCCGGGTCTGAAGAAGGTCTACGGGATCGACGTCGCCGGGATCGACCCCAAGGGTGTGGGGACGCCGCAGTCGAAGCAGGCGGTCAAGGACGGGGTGGACCAGCTGGTGCTGACCACCACGACGGACGCGACGATCGAGAGCTTCGGGCTCGTCTTCCTGGCCGACGACAAGAAGCTCCAGAACGCCGACAACGTGCTGCCGGTCGTGAATGCGAAGGATGCCGGATCTCCGGAGATAGCCGCCGCGCTGGACAAGATCACCAAGGTGCTGACGACGGCTGATCTCGCCGAACTCAACCGCAAGGTGGACGCGGAGCGGGCGAAGCCGGAGGACGTCGCGAAGGCCTATCTGGAGTCGAAGGGGCTGATCGGGAAGTAGCGTTCCGGCAGGGGGAGTCGGCCCGGTCCCGGGTGGGTCCGGGGCCGACGGCGAGAAGTGGCCAAGAGATTGCCGGGCCGACCCCCCATACGGCGCCTACGCACGGTAAATTTCAGGCCATGCCACGTGGACGCCACCGCCATTCACCTCCTCTGCACAAGCTTCTGCCGCCCTCCGCGGTAGCCGGGGCTGCGGCCGTGTGTGCCGCGGGCGCCTGGTTGCTCGCGGATCCGGTGGCGCTGCGGCTGCTCGTCGCGGCCGCGGCGGCCGCCGCGGTCACCGGCGCCGTCATGATGCGCAGTTGGGACCGGGGCGCCGGCCGGCAGGTCGCCGAGCTGATCCGGGCGCGGACCGCGGACGAGTGGAAGACCGAGGAGCGGATAGCCGAGCTCGAGTCCGACATCGAGGAGTCGCGCGAACTGCGCGCCCGGCTCGACAAGAAGCTGCGCGCCAAGCGGGTCGAGCTCGCCGGGCTGCGCGGCGAGCACGCCGAGCTGCTGCGCCGGTACGCCACCGCGGAGACGGAGCGGGC
The DNA here is from genome assembly GCF_043201055.1 of Streptomyces sp. NPDC048338. Taxonomy (NCBI): domain Bacteria; kingdom Bacillati; phylum Actinomycetota; class Actinomycetes; order Kitasatosporales; family Streptomycetaceae; genus Streptomyces; species Streptomyces sp. NPDC048338. The sequence continues at coordinate 52,781 of NZ_JBICYQ010000003.1, read as the reverse complement.
CAGCGCCCTGGAAGGCCGCCGTCAGCTCGCCCTGGAGGCGTCCTCCCCCGCGAAGGAGCTGCCGGCCGCCGGGTCCACGCCGACGCCGGCCGCCTACCGCCAGGCCGCCGAGGCCCTGCGCAGCCTCTCGCGCAACGCCGCCGCCCAGCAGGCCCGCCGCACCGCGGAGGCGGCCCGCAGCCGCGATCTGGCGGAGCGCGCCCGGGAGACGGAGGAGCCGCAGGGGAAGCACGCGGCGGTCGCCGGGACCGAGCGGCACGCTCGTCCGTCGATCGCCGCCGTACCTCCCGTACGGGCGATCCCGGCCGCGGCGGCCATCGTCCCCTACGCCTCCCGCCGGCCCGCCCCGCGCCCCGAGGGCGGCTTCGACTTCTTCGGCATGCAGAAGGCGACGGCCGCGATCGAGGCGGTCCAGGACACCGACCTCGCGGACGTGGTCGGCGAGGAGGCCCTCGCCGACGCCGCCCCCCGCACGCGCGAGAAGCGGGCCATCGGTCATGTCATCGACCTGACCGCGCACGACGAGACCGAGCAGATCGACGTGGTGGAGCTGCGGGGAGCGGTCAACTCGTGAGCCTGCGGACCGCCGCCCTGGGCGCCGACGAGGCGCACGGGCTGCGGGACGAACTCATCGCCCTGTGCGCCCAGGCCTTCTGCGGCGCACCGTGGCACGAGCCTCCGCGGGGGGCCCTGCGGATCGTGGAACGGCTCCTCGGCCGGACCGGAGGGCAGGGCTTCCGCTGCGTCGCGGCGTTCGACGGCGGCACCCTCCCGGCGCGGGCGCGGGCGCGGGCGGGGGCGCCCGGCGCGGAAGGCGCCGGGGGCGCGCTCGCCGGCTTCGCGGCCGGCTGGTCCGACCGCGCCCTGTCCGGCGCGGACGACGCCTTCGAACTCGCCGAACTCGTCGTCGCACCCGCCCACCAGGGCCGTGGTCTGGGCCGCGCGCTGCACGACGCCCTGCTGGACCGGGCGCCCGCGCCGCGCCTGCTGATGACCCTCGACGTGCCGGAGCTGCGCGACCGCTACGTCCGCTGGGGCTGGCGCGTGGTCGAGCGGAGGCTGCCGGAGAAGGACCCGCGGCCCTTCGTCGTCATGCGGCACGGCTGACCCCCGCGCCCTGCGGAGCGCACCGCGCCCGGCCTACTTGTCGATGTCCCCGACCACGAAGAACAGCGAGCCGAGGATCGCCACCATGTCGGCGACCAGCGTGCCGGGCAGCAGTTCGGTCAGCGCCTGGATGTTGTTGAACGACGCCGACCGCAGCTTGAGCCGGTACGGCGTCTTCTCGCCCTTGGACACCAGGTAGTAGCCGTTGACGCCGAGCGGGTTCTCCGTCCAGGCGTAGGTGTGGCCCTCGGGCGCCTTGAGGACCTTCGGCAGCCGCTGGTTGATCGGCCCCGGCGCGAGCTCCGCCATCCGGTCGAGACAGGCGTCCGCGAGGTCCAGGGAGTTGTGGGTCTGCTCCAGCAGGCACTCGAAGCGGGCGAGGCAGTCGCCCTCCTCGCGGGTGACGACCCGCAGGGTGTCCTGGAGCTCCCCGTAGGCCAGGTAGGGCTCGTCGCGGCGCAGGTCGAAGTCGACGCCGGAGGCGCGGGCGATGGGCCCGGAGACGCCGTAGGCGTGGGCGGCCTCCCGCCGGAGCACGCCGACGTTCCGGGTGCGGCCGCGGAAGATCTCGTTGCCGAGGACGAGCTTGTCGTACACGTCCATCCGCGAACGGACGTCGGCGACGGCCAGCCGGGCCCGGCCGAGCCAGCCGGCCGGCAGGTCCTCCTTGAGGCCGCCGACCCGGTTGAACATGTAGTGCATCCGGCCGCCGGAGACCTCCTCCATCACGGCCTGGAGCTCCTCGCGCTCCCGGAAGGCGTGGAAGACCGGGGTGATGCCGCCCAGTTCCAGGGGGTACGAGCCGAGGAACATCAGGTGGTTCAGCACCCGGTTCAGCTCGGCGAGCAGCGTGCGGGTCCACACGGCACGCTCGGGGACCTCCATGCCGAGCATCCGCTCGACGGCCATGACGACACCGAGCTCGTTGGAGAAGGCCGACAGCCAGTCGTGGCGGTTGGCGAGCATGACGATCTGGCGGTAGTCGCGCGCCTCGAAGAGCTTCTCGGCGCCGCGGTGCATGTAGCCGATCACGGGCTCGGCCTGCCGGATGACCTCGCCGTCCAGGACGAGCCGGAGGCGGAGCACACCATGGGTCGAGGGATGTTGCGGCCCGATGTTCAGCACCATGTCGGTGCTCTCCGCCGCCCCGCCGATTCCGACCGTCGTCTCCGTCATGGGGACAGTATCCCTGCACCGGACGGCCGCCGTCGGGGGCGTCCACCGTCCGCGGCCCGGGCCGCGGACGGACCGCCGGCCCCGGTCCCCTCAGACCGGCCGGTCCGGCCCGGCCGGGACGCTCCGGGTCAGCCACAGGAAGTCCCCGAGGCCGCCCCGGGAGGTGAGCTCGGCCGCCTCGCCCGCCGCGGCGAGCGCCCGCACGTAGGCGGCGGGGTCGCTCGACGCCAGGGCCAGCGGCGGCCGGCCGCCGGCCACCCCCAGCCGTCCCAGCGCCTCCCGCTGGGTGCGCAGCTCCCCGCCGGCCGCGGCGCACGCGTCCATCGCCACGTGCGCCGTCAGATCGCACGACCCGTCCGGCACCGGGGCCACCTCGCGCCCGGCCCGGAAGCCCGTCAGCGTCCCGAAGGGCGGCCGGGCCGCCCGCAGGTGCCCGTAGTCCACCGCCACCGCCGTCCCCGCCGCCAGCGCGTCGACCGCGTCCGCCCACGCCTCGTCCCGGGGCCGTCCGATCTCCGCGCGCTCGCCCGGCTCCCGCAGCGGCCACCACCGCTCCAGCCATCCTGCGTCCGGGCCCGTCACGGGGTCGCCGTGCCGTTCCGTGCCGTCGTCCCGCACCTCCACGTAGCGGACGGTTCCCGACGCGTCGACCTGCGCGACGTCCACCGGCACGTTGTCGAGCCACTCGTTGGCGAAGAGCAGCCCCCGCACCCCCCGGGGCACCCGGTCCGTCCACACCACGCGCGGGTCGAGGCCGTCGGGCCGGGCGGCGCGCTCCACGCCGTACGGCCGCACGGTGAGCCCGGGCGGCACCGCGGCCAGCACGCCCGTCAGCAGCTCCCCGCGCCCGGCCCCCATGTCGACCAGCGCGACCTCGTCCGTCCCCAGCTCCCCGGCCACCTCCGTCAGCAGCCGGGCGACGGCCCGGGCGAAGAGCGGGGAGGCGTGCACGGAGGTGCGGAAGTGCCCGGCCGGGCCCTCGGGCCGCAGATAGAAACCACCCGTCCCGTACAGCGCCCGCTCGGTGGCCTCGCGCCACCGCAGCCACCCCTCGCGCTCCCGCCGCTGACACGTCTCATCCGTCACAGGCCCCAGTCTCCACCTTGCGGAGTACGGTCCTCACGCCAAGGATCGACCCCACGGTTGACCCCTGCACCTATCCGCCTTCCCTACGCTGGGTCACGTGCAGCGCCTCTACGACTTCATCCGCAGACACCCGACGGGCGTCGACACCTTCTGGGCCGTCGTCCTGTTCGGGTTCTCCCTGCTGTGGGTGGGTTCGACCTACCCGGCGGTGGACCATCCCGCCGCGTACGGGGTGGTCGCCGCGCTGCTGTGCCTGGTCGTGGCCCTGCGGCGGCGCGCGCCCGAGAAGATGCTGGTGCTCACGGTCGTCCTGGGCGTCGCCCAGCTCGCCTTCGGGCTGATGCCGTTCTTCGCCGACTTCGCGATGCTCGTGATCATCTACACCGTCGCCGCGCACGACGGGCCGCGGTGGGCCTCCCGGCTGGCGCTGGCGGGCGGTCTGAGCGCCGCGACGCTCTCCCAGGTGCGCTGGCCGGAACAGGAGGAGATCGACTCCACCGCGGCCCACGTCTTCTTCACGGTCATCATGACCGTGCCGTTCGTCCTCGCCTGGGTCCTCGGGGACTCCCTGCGGACCCGCCGCGCCTACTTCGCACAGCTGGAGGAGCGGGCCTCGCGCCTGGAGCAGGAACGCGAGGCGCAGGCCAAGGTGGCCGTCGCGGCCGAGCGTGCCCGGATCGCCCGCGAACTGCACGACGTCGTCGCCCACAACGTCTCGGTGATGGTGGTGCAGGCCGACGGCGCCGCGTACGTCCTGGACGCCTCGCCCGACCAGGCCAAGCAGGCCCTGGAGACCATCTCCTCCACCGGCCGCCAGGCGCTGGCCGAGATGCGCCGGCTGCTCGGCATCCTGCGCACCGGCGAGCACCAGGAGGCGGGGGAGTACGTGCCCCAGCCCGACGTCGAGCAGATCGAGGACCTCGTCGAGACGGTCCGCGGCGCGGGCCTCACGGTCGACTTCCGGGTCGAGGGGACCCCGCGCCCGCTGCCCAGCGGCGTGGAGCTCACCGCGTACCGGATCGTCCAGGAGGCGCTGACCAACACCCGCAAGCACGGCGGTCCGGACGCCGGCGCGAGTGTCCGCCTGGTGTACTTCGACGACGGTCTCGGGCTGCTCGTCGAGGACGACGGGCGGGGCGCGACCCACGAGATGTACGAGGACGGGGGTGCCGACGGCCGTGGCCACGGCCTGATCGGCATGCGCGAGCGGGTCGGCATGGTCGGCGGCACCCTGGACGCGGGGCCGCGTCCCGGGGGCGGCTTCCGCATCAGCGCCCTGCTCCCCCTCAAGCCCGCTCACTAAGGGGTGCCTCGTCGATCGTGCCGGGCTCCCGACGCGATCGACCGGACGCCCTCCAGACCGCCGCTCCTAAGGAACCCACATGTCCATCCGCGTGATGCTCGTCGACGACCAGGTGCTGCTGCGCACCGGCTTCCGCATGGTGCTCGCCGCCCAGCCGGACATGGAGGTCGTGGCCGAGGCGGGCGACGGCGTGGAGGCGCTGGCCGTGCTGCGCTCCACGGCCGTGGACGTGGTGCTGATGGACGTCCGGATGCCGAAGCTCGACGGGGTCGAGACGACGCGGCGGATCTGTGCGCAGCCCGACGCCCCCAAGGTGCTGATCCTGACCACCTTCGACCTGGACGAGTACGCCTTCTCCGGGCTGAAGGCGGGCGCGAGCGGCTTCATGCTGAAGGACGTGCCGCCGGCCGAGCTGCTCGGCGCGATCCGCTCCGTGCACAGCGGGGACGCGGTCGTGGCGCCCTCGACCACCCGCCGGCTGCTCGACCGCTTCTCGCCGATGCTGCCGACGACGGGCAAGGACCCCGAGCACAAGGAGATCGACCGGCTCACCGACCGGGAGCGCGAGGTGATGCTCCTGGTCGCGCAGGGACTGTCGAACGGGGAGATCGCGGCCCGGCTGGTGCTGTCGGAGGCCACGGTGAAGACCCACGTCGGCCGGATCCTCACCAAGCTGGACCTGCGCGACCGGGTGCAGGTCGTGGTCCTGGCGTACGAGACCGGCCTGGTGCGGGCGGGCGGCACCGGCCGGGCCTGAGGTGTGCCCCGGCGGGCGGCGGCCCCCGGTGGGCGAGGGCCGGTGCCGCGAGCCGGTCAGGCGAGGTGGGAGAGGAAGGCCGCGACCGCCTCGCGGACGTCGGCCCCGGTCCAGTCGAGCGCCGGCCCGGCCACCGTCACCTCGGTCGCCGCCACGCCCGGCGGCCCGCCGGCGCCGGGGGAGAACCAGCGGCGGAACAGGACCGTGCCGGAGGTCTCGGCCAGCGCGACCGAGGCCGCCGTCAGCGTCTCGGGGTCGTAGGGGAGCCAGACCTGGAACTGGTGGGTGTGCGGGATCCCGGGGTGGACCCGGAACCACGGCACCCCCGCCTCCTCGAAGCCCGCCCGCAGCCCGTCCGCGACCACCCGGGCGTGCGCCACGTACGAGGGGAGCCTGGGCAGCTCCACGGCCAGGCCGTGGAGCGCGGCCAGGGCCGTCGGGAACTGCTGGAAGACCAGGCCGCCGTAGCGGTGGAGCCACACCCGGGCCTCCTCGACCAGGTCCTCGGGGCCGGCGAGGGCGGCTCCCGAGATCCCGCCCAGGGACTTGTAGAAGGACACGTAGACGCTGTCCGCGAGGCCCGCGATCTCGGGCAGTGTGCGCCCGAAGTGAGGGGCGCACTCCCACAGGCGCGCGCCGTCGACGTGCACCACTGCGTCACGTTCGCGGGCCGCGTCCACGACGTCGACCAGCTCGTCCCAGGTCGGCAGCACGAAGCCGGCGTCCCGCAGGGGCAGCTCCAGCATCAGCGTGCCGAACGGCTCCGGGTGGTCGCGGACCTCCTGCGCCGTGGGCAGCCGCGGCTCGCCCGTGGGGTGGACGGTGCGCAGTCCCGTGAGCGCGACCAGCGCCCCGTCCTCGTGGACCTCGGGATGGGCGAGCGGGTGCAGGGCGACCACGTCGCTGCCCGTGCGGCCGGCCCAGCAGCGCAGCGCGACCTGCTGGGCCATGGTGCCGGTGGGGAAGAAGACGGCCGAGGGGAAGCCCAGCAGCTCGGCCACCCGCCGCTCCACCTCGGCGACCGGACCGCCGCCGTAGGTGTCGACCAGTTCGTGCGGATCGGTGAAGGCGTGCCCCCGGCGGGCGAGTTCCGCCAGCTGGTCCAGGCGTTCGCCGACCGTCCGCTCCACCGGTGTGTCCCAGAGCCTGCGGCTCGCGCCGGACCACGCGGCGGCTCTGCGCCGACGCTCGTCCGGCTCCGGCTCGTTCATCTCGTCCGTCTCGCCCACCTCATCCATGAACCGATCATCACACCGTCGCCCACACCCTGTGGACAGGCCACGAGCACGCGCGAAACGCTGGCGTAGCATGACCAGAAATCGTCCGGTACCCACCGCGGACTGGAACGGAAGGCCGTAGCCGCGTGAACCAACCAGCAGAACCCCGAGCCGAGGACCGACCCGCACGACTCACCGTCGGAGTCGTGGGAGCGGGCCGGGTGGGGCCGGCACTGGCCGCCTCCCTCAAGCTGGCCGGGCACCGTCCCGTCGCCGTGTCCGCGGTCTCCGACGCCTCCCTGCGCAGGGCCGCTTCGCTGCTGCCGGACGTTCCGGTCGTCCCGCCCGCCCAGGTGCTCGCCCGCGCCGACCTCGTCCTGCTGACCGTTCCCGACGACGCCCTGCCGGGTCTCGTCGAGGGACTCGCCGAGACCGGGGCCGTACGGCCCGGACAGCTCCTGGTGCACACCTCCGGGCGGTACGGGGTGAAGGTCCTGGACCCGGCCCGCCGCGCCGGCGCGCTGCCGCTGGCCCTGCATCCGGCGATGACCTTCACCGGGACCTCCGTCGACATCCAGCGGCTGGCCGGCTGCTCGTTCGGCGTCACCGCGCCCGTGGAGCTGCGGCTGGCCGCCGAGGCCCTGGTCATCGAGATGGGCGGCGAGCCCGAATGGATCGAGGAGGAGGCCCGCCCGCTCTACCACGCGGCCCTCGCCCTGGGCGCGAACCACCTGGTCACGCTGGTCGCCCAGTCCATGGACCTGCTGCGCACGGCCGGGGTCTCCGCCCCCGACCGGATGCTCGGCCCGCTCCTCGGCGCCGCCCTGGACAACGCCCTGCGGTCCGGCGACGCGGCGCTCACCGGCCCGGTCGCCCGCGGTGACGCCGGCACGGTCGCCGCGCACGTGGCCGAGCTGCGCAAGCACGCCCCCGGGACCGTCTCCGGCTATCTGGCGATGGCCCGCACCACCGCAGACCGGGCGCTCGCGCACGGCCTGCTCAAGCCCGAACTGGCCGAGGAACTGCTGGACGTGCTCGCCGAGGGGGAAGCCCGATGAAGACCACCCCGTCCACGGCGGCCCCGGCGCCGGGCGCCGTCGCGCCGGCCCCCGCGGCCCCGGCGCCGTTCGCTCCCGTCCGTACTGCCGAGGCCCTGCACGCGCTGCCGGGCCCCGGCCGGCGCGCCGTCGTCATGACCATGGGCGCCCTCCACGAGGGGCACGCCACGCTCGTCCGGACGGCCCGCGAGCACGTCGGGCCCGACGGGTTCGTCGTCGTCACCGTCTTCGTCAACCCGCTCCAGTTCGGGGCCGGCGAGGACCTCGACCGGTATCCGCGGACCCTCGACGCCGATCTCGAGGTGGCCCGCGCGGCCGGGGCGGACGCCGTCTTCGCCCCCGCCGTCGACGAGGTCTACCCCGGTGGCGAGCCGCAGGTGCGGATCACCGCGGGCCCCATGGGCGAGCGCCTCGAAGGAGCCTCCCGGCCCGGCCACTTCGACGGGATGCTCACCGTCGTCGCCAAGCTGCTCCACCTGACGCGCCCCGACGTGGCCTTCTTCGGCCAGAAGGACGCCCAGCAGCTGGCCCTGATCCGCCGGATGGCCCGCGACCTGAACTTCCCGGTCGACATCGTCGGCGTCCCGACCGTCCGCGAGGCCGACGGCCTGGCCCTGTCCAGCCGCAACCGCTACCTCTCGGCCGCCGAGCGCCGTACGGCCCTGTCCCTGTCCCGCGCCCTGTTCGCCGCCGGCGACCGGCTCGCCGCCCAGCAGGCGCTGTGCGCCCGTGCCGCCTCGCTGCCCGCCTCGGAGACCCGTGCCGAGGCGCTGTCCAAGCTCGGCGAGGCCCGTGCCGCGGCCGACGCGCACGCCGTCGCCCAGGCGACCGAGGGCGGCGGCGCCGACGCCGTACGGGCCGCGGCCCGCGCCGTCCTCGACGACGCGGCCAAGACGGAGCCCCCGCTGACCCTCGACTACCTCGCCCTCGTCGACCCGGCCGACTTCACCGACGTCGGCGCGGACCACGACGGCGAGGCGATCCTCGCCGTCGCCGCGCGCGTGGGCGCCACGCGGCTGATCGACAACATCCCGCTGACCTTCGGAGCCCCCAAGTGACCGGAATACGGCTGCACGCGCCCGCCCCGGGCTGGTCCATCGACGCCGACGTCGTTGTGGTCGGCTCCGGTGTCGCGGGCCTGACCGCCGCCCTGCGCTGCACCGCCGCCGGACTGCGTACGGTCGTCGTCACCAAGGCCCGCCTCGACGACGGTTCCACCCGCTGGGCCCAGGGCGGCATCGCCGCGGCGCTCGGCGAGGGAGACACCCCCGAGCAGCACCTGGAGGACACCCTCGTCGCCGGAGCCGGCCTGTGCGACGAGGACGCGGTCAGGCTCCTGGTCACCGAAGGACCCGACGCCGTCCGCCGGCTGATCGCCACCGGCGCCGACTTCGACAAGACCGCCGACGGCACGATCGCGCTGACCCGCGAGGGCGGGCACCACCGGCGCCGGATCGCGCACGCGGGCGGCGACGCCACCGGCGCCGAGATCTCCCGGGCCCTCGTCGAGGCGGTGCGCGCCGACGCCGTGCGCACCATCGAGAACGCCCTCGTCCTGGACCTCCTGACGGACGCCGAGGGCCGCACGGCCGGCGTCACCCTGCACGTCATGGGCGAGGGGCAGCACGACGGCGTCGGCGCCGTCCACGCCCCGGCCGTGGTCCTCGCCACCGGTGGCATGGGCCAGGTCTTCTCGGCGACCACCAACCCGGCGGTCTCCACCGGCGACGGCGTCGCGCTCGCGCTGCGCGCCGGCGCCGAGGTCTCGGACCTGGAGTTCGTCCAGTTCCATCCCACCGTGCTCTTCCTGGGCGCCGACTCCGAGGGCCAGCAGCCGCTGGTCTCCGAGGCGGTACGCGGCGAGGGCGCGCACCTCGTCGACGCGGACGGCGTCCGGTTCATGCTCGGGCAGCACGAGCTGGCCGAGCTGGCCCCCCGCGACATCGTCGCCAAGGCGATCATGCGCCGGATGCAGGAGAAGGGCGCCGAGCACATGTACCTCGACGCCCGCCACTTCGGCGCCGAGATGTGGGAGAACCGCTTCCCCACGATCCTGGCCGCCTGCCGCGCCCACGGCATCGACCCCGTCTCCGAGCCGATCCCGGTCGCCCCGGCGGCCCACTACGCCTCCGGCGGCGTGCGCACCGACCTGCGGGGCCGCACCACCGTCCCGGGCCTGTACGCGTGCGGCGAGGTCGCCTGCACGGGCGTCCACGGGGCCAACCGGCTCGCCTCGAACTCGCTCCTGGAGGGGCTGGTCTTCGCCGAGCGCATCGCCGACGAGGTCACGGCCCTGGCGGCACGGACCGCGGGCGTCCCGGCGCCGCACCCCTCGCCGGTGACCCTCCCGCTGCCCGACCCGGGCGCCCGCATCAGGATCCAGCGGGTCATGACGCACGGCGCCGGGGTGCTGCGGTCCGCCGAGAGCCTGGCGGCCGCGGCCGCGGGCCTGGACACGCTGCACGCCGAGGCGGTCGCCGCGGCCACCGGGGAGCACGACGAGCACAAGGCGTCCGAGCCGGGCGTCGAGTCCTGGGAGACGACCAACCTGCTGTGCGTCGCCCGGGTGCTGGTCGCCGCGGCCCGTCGACGCGAGGAGACCCGGGGCTGCCACTGGCGCGAGGACCATCCGGAGCGGGACGACGCGGCCTGGCGCCGGCACCTGGTCGTGCGCCTCGAACCGGACCGGACGCTGGACCTCCGTACCACCGAGACCCATGACTTTCCCCCCACCGCCGACGACGCCCCCAGGGAGCTGTAACCCGTGAGCACGCCCAGCACGCCCGAAGAAGCCCGCCCGCAGCCCGTGGACGTGCCCCTGATCCAGATCGGCGCCCCGGGCACGGCCTCGGCGGATGCCGGCGGCTGCGGTGACGGCTGCGGCTGCGCCGACGACGAGGTGTACGAGTGCGGCCTCGACCCGGCCCTCGCCCAGCTGCTCGCCGACGCCGGCCTCGACCCGGTGCAGGTCGAGGACATCGCCCACCTGGCGATCGAGGAGGACCTCGACGGCGGGGTGGACGTGACCACCGTCGCGACCGTGCCCGAGGACGCCGTGGCCACCGCCGACTTCACGGCGCGCGAGGCGGGCGTCGTGGCCGGCCTGCGGGTCGCCGAGGCGATCCTGTCCATCGTCTGCACGGAGACCTTCGAGGTCGAGCGGCACGTGGAGGACGGCGAGCGGGTCGAGGCGGGCCAGAAGCTGCTCTCGGTCACCACCCGCACCCGGGACCTGCTCACCGGCGAGCGCAGCGCGCTGAACCTCCTGTGCCGCCTGTCCGGCATCGCCACCGCGACCCGCGCGTGGGCGGACGTCCTGGAGGGCACCAGGGCCCGGGTCCGCGACACCCGCAAGACCACCCCGGGCCTGCGCGCCCTGGAGAAGTACGCCGTGCGCTGCGGCGGCGGCGTCAACCACCGCATGTCGCTCTCCGACGCCGCCCTGGTCAAGGACAACCACGTGGTGGCCGCCGGCGGCGTCGCCGAGGCGTTCAAGGCCGTGCGCGAGCTGTTCCCCGAGCTGCCGATCGAGGTCGAGGTCGACACCCTGCACCAGGTCCGCGAGGTCCTGGACGCCGGCGCCGACCTGATCCTGCTGGACAACTTCACCCCGCTGGAGACCGAGGAGGCCGTCGCGCTGGTCGCGGGCCGTGCCGCCCTGGAGTCCTCCGGCCGCCTCACGCTGGAGAACGCGGCGGCCTACGCGGCGACCGGCGTGGACTACCTCGCGGTGGGCGGGCTCACCCACTCGTCCCCGATCCTCGACATCGGCCTCGACCTGCGGGACGCCTCCGAGGCGGCTGTCTGATGCTCCTCACCATCGACGTCGGCAACACGCACACCGTCCTCGGCCTGTTCGACGGCGAGGAGATCGTCGAGCACTGGCGGATCTCGACGGATCCGAGCCGCACGGCCGACGAGATGGCGGTCCTGCTGCAGGGCCTGATGGGCATGCACCCGCTGCTCGGGATGGAGCTCGGCGACGGCATCGAGGGCATCTCGATCTGCGCGACCGTCCCCTCGGTCCTGCACGAGCTGCGTGAGGTGACGCGCCGCTACTACGGCGACGTGCCCGCCGTCCTGGTGGAGCCGGGCGTGAAGACCGGCGTCCCGATCCTCACGGACAACCCCAAGGAGGTCGGGGCGGACCGGATCATCAACGCCGTCGGCGCCGTCGAGCTCTACGGCGGCCCGGCGATCGTGGTCGACTTCGGCACGGCGACCACCTACGACGCGATCACCGCACGCGGCGAGTACGCGGGCGGTGCCATCGCGCCGGGCATCGAGATCTCGGTCGAGGCGCTCGGCGTCCGGGGCGCGATGCTCCGCAAGATCGAGCTGGCCCGGCCGCGCAGCGTCATCGGCAAGAACACCGTCGAGGCGATGCAGTCGGGCATCGTCTACGGCTACGCGGGCCAGGTCGACGGCGTGGTGTCCCGGATGAAGCGCGAGCTGGTGGGCCGCGACGGCGACCCCTCGGACGTCACGGTGATCGCGACGGGCGGTCTGGCCCCGATGGTCCTGGCCGACGCCAAGGAGATCGACGAGCACGAGCCGTGGCTGACCCTGATCGGTCTGCGCCTGGTCTACGAGCGGAACGTCTCCCGCATGTAGGAGGCGGGGAGGAGCGGGGCGGCGGCCGACGGCGGCCGCCCCGCTCGCGTCCTCCCGGCCGCCGCCCGGTTCGGGCCCCCGCGGGGCCGGTCGCCGCGCCCCGGCCGGCCCGCCCCCGCGCCGCGCCCGAAGTGATCAATAAGTCAGAAATTGTCCGATTAGCGCGTATCGTCACCCCATGCCCACGCCATACGGATCCCGCGGCGGCATGGTGTTCAGTGCGGACGAGCTGCGTGTGCTCCGACGCGCCCTCGCCACCGCCCTCAACCCTGCCCCCCTCCAGGACGAGGACGTCCGGGACTGCCTGCGTCTCGCCGAATCCGTGGACGAGGCGGTCCGCGAGGCGGATCGGCTGCGCGCCTTCCTCCTCGCCGACCTGGCCCGCTACCGCGATGCCCTGCCCGGTTCCCTCGCCGGCTACCTGGAGCTGCTCCAGGACGCCCTCGCGGCCGGCCACGAGCCCGGCGTCGACGACCTCGCAGCCCTGCGCGCACTGCGCGGCACCCCGCGGGCCGCCGCCCTCCTGGCGCGCTGCCAGGTGATCGCGGAGCGCTCGGTGCGCGCCCGGCTGGCCCGCGTCTCCCAGGTGGGCGCGCGCACCGCCCCCGCGCCCCGCGCCCGGCTGCTCGCGCTGCCCGGTGGGCGCGCCGCCGACCCGCCCAAGCCGACCCCGAGCGGCCCCAAGCCGCCGCCGCCGGGCGAGCGTCCGGTGCCCAAGCCCTCCGAGGTGTTCCCGCCGCGCCGACGGCCCGTACCCCCGCCCCCGCCCGAGGAACGCGCCGCCGGATAGCTACTCTGGACGGCATGGACTACGTATCCGCGCTCCTGCCCCCCGTCGTGATGGCCGCGTTCTTCATCGGCCTCGTCGTCACGATCGTCAAGAGCCAGGGCGGCCCCAACAAGGCCAAGGAGGACGCGGCCGTGGACGCCGCCCTCGCCCGTGCCGAGACCGCCCGCCAGGCGGACGGCGGCGCGACCGCCTCGTAGGACCCCGCTCGACCCAAGGACGTACGGCCGATTTCAGGCCGTACGTCCTTTTTGTTGCGTCTGTTGCGTTTCCGGTCGCAATAGGCGGCCCATTCCCGGCATCGCGCACTAGGGTGGCCCTGTGCCCCGTCAATTGGGAGAGCTGGAAGACGCCGTCATGACGCGCGTCTGGCAATGGAACCGTCCGGTGACCGTCCGGGAAGTCCTGGAGGATCTCCAGCAGGAACGGTCCATCGCCTACACCACCGTCATGACCGTTATGGACAATCTCCATCAGAAGGGCTGGGTGCGCAGGGAAGTCGACGGGCGCGCCTATCGATATACCGCGGTCTCCACTCGCGCCGCCTACTCGGCCGCGCTGATGAACGAAGCCTGGTCGCAGAGCGACAACCCCGCCGCGGCGCTCGTCGCGTTCTTCGGCATGATGTCGCCCGAACAGCGCGAGGCGCTCGGCGACGCGATCCGCGTGGTCGGGTACAACGCCCCCGAGGCCGCCGCGCCACCGGCGGAGGGTGCCGGTGGGACGGGGTCCGAGGGGCGATAGCGTCCCCTCATGCAGTCCTCCGTGCCCGCTTCCGCACCCGCCCCGAAAACCGTCACCGTACGCCGGGCCCGCACCGGCGACGTCGCCGCCGTTCGCCGGCTCGTCGACCCGTACGTGGGGCGCGGCATCCTGCTCGACAAAGCGACCGTGACGCTTTACGAGGACATCCAGGAGTTCTGGGTCGCCGAACGCGACGAGGACGGAGTCGTCGTCGGCTGCGGCGCACTCCACGTGATGTGGGAAGACCTTGCCGAAGTGCGTACTCTCGCGGTCGATCCCGAGTTCAAGGGCGCCGGAGTGGGTCATCTCGTGCTCGACAAGTTGCTGCACACCGCCCGATGGCTCGGGGTGCGCCGGGTATTCTGCCTGACCTTCGAAGTCGACTTCTTCGCGAAGCACGGCTTCGTCGAGATCGGGGAGACTCCGGTGGACGGAGATGTCTACAGCGAGCTCCTGCGTTCCTATGACGAGGGTGTCGCCGAGTTCCTGGGTCTCGAACGAGTGAAGCCGAACACCTTGGGTAACAGTCGGATGCTTCTGCACCTGTGACCGTGACGAACCTCCGGAACCCTATGTCCGAATCGCGCATGTTTCCCGCGTTGCCGGGCTTCTGAACCTCTGCCGGGGGTTTGTGTTTTTCCGGGAAAAGCGGTTTCCTTTCCGCGTACTGCATTTTCGATGAAAGGAAATCCGGTGGCACAGAAGGTTCAGGTCCTTCTTGTCGATGACCTCGACGGTGTCGAGGCGGACGAGACCGTGACGTTCGCGCTGGACGGCAAGACCTACGAGATCGACCTCACCACCGCCAACGCGGACAAGCTCCGTGGCCTGCTCGAGCCGTACACCAAGAGCGGTCGGCGCACCGGTGGCCGCAGTGCCGGTACGCGTGGAAAGGGCCGCGTCGCCGCCGGCGGCAGCCCGGACACCGCGAAGATCCGCGCGTGGGCCAAGGAGAACGGCTACAACGTGAACGACCGCGGTCGCGTGCCTGCCGAGATCAAGGCGGCCTACGAGGACGCGAACCGCTGAGGCGCCAGCTGCTGAGCGGCCGGTTCGCCGGCGGCCGCGCTCAGCAGCCGCACCCGATGGCACTCCGCTGCCGCGGCGGCCACGAGGCGCACGAGGCAGGGGGCGCCCGCACCGCCCCGTGCGACGGCCTGCAGGGCCGGCAGGGAGGACTCCACCTCACGCCCGGGCTCCGGGGCCCGCAGCCACACCGCGGCGCCCGGTGCGCCGGGGCCGCCCCATCCCGGGGGGACGGGGGCGGTCATCCGGCCGCCCGCGCCCAGCGCGGCGAGATCCAGCGTGATCCCGCCCCACTCCAGCCAGTCGAGCAGCCCCGGCAGCTCCTCCGCGCTCCCCGCGGCCACCAGGAGCCGCATCCGCCGCCCCATGAGGGCCACCGGCCCGACGCCCGCTCCCGCCCTGCGCAGGACGGCACGGCCGGCAGTGGCGGGCAGTTCCAGGACGTCGAAGCGCAGCCCCGTCACGAGCTGCACGGGCTGTCCCGACCCGGACGAGGTGGCCCAGCCGAGCTCGTGCTCGTACCACCGCGCCACACCGCCGTCGCGCGGCGAGCAGGGAGGCGGAACGGTGAGGGCCATACCCGGGGAACGGCCGGGACGGCTTCCTGGTTACGCCCGTGGTGACCCAGCGTCCTCGATCAGGTGCGCAGAGTGTCCATGATGGGGGCGTACGGGTGCATTCGAGAGCGCAAGGATGTTCGCCCGTAGCGGAGGGAACCGGGGTGTGCTGCATGGAGTGTCAGTCCTGACGGGTAAGACATTCCTAGTGGGAAGGGGCAACCCGCGGGCTTGGGCGTCTCACGTTCGCCATCGGCGTACAGATGGCACGGGTAACTGCTTGGCCTGCGGGAACATCGTCTCGCACCATCGGGTTGGAGCATTTGTCGGTTGTTCGGCAGCAGGTCTCCCCGCTAGAGAGGGGGTGATCCGGACGGATGTCGGCAGTTGGAATGAGCGGTCCCCGCTTGCGGGACTAAGCTGCGGAAGGACAGGGAGGGGATCGACCCCTAACTGACTGACCGCTCTGAGGAGCGATTAACGATGTTCGAGAGGTTCACCGACCGCGCGCGGCGGGTTGTCGTCCTGGCTCAGGAAGAAGCCCGGATGCTCAACCACAACTACATCGGCACCGAGCACATCCTCCTGGGCCTTATCCATGAGGGTGAGGGTGTCGCCGCTAAGGCCCTGGAGAGCCTCGGGATTTCGCTCGAGGCGGTCCGACAGCAGGTGGAGGAGATCATCGGTCAGGGCCAGCAGGCCCCGTCCGGGCACATCCCCTTCACCCCTCGTGCCAAGAAGGTCCTGGAGCTTTCGCTCCGCGAGGCCCTCCAGCTCGGCCACAACTACATCGGCACCGAGCACATCCTGCTCGGCCTGATCCGCGAGGGCGAGGGCGTCGCCGCCCAGGTCCTCGTGAAGCTGGGCGCCGATCTCAACCGGGTGCGGCAGCAGGTCATCCAGCTGCTCTCCGGCTACCAGGGCAAGGAAGCCGCCACCGCCGGCGGTCCTGCGGAGGGCACCCCCTCGACGTCCCTGGTCCTCGACCAGTTCGGCCGGAACCTCACCCAGGCCGCTCGCGAGTCCAAGCTCGACCCGGTCATCGGGCGCGAGAAGGAGATCGAGCGGGTCATGCAGGTGCTGTCCCGCCGCACCAAGAACAACCCGGTCCTGATCGGCGAGCCCGGCGTCGGCAAGACCGCCGTCGTCGAGGGCCTGGCGCAGGCCATCGTCAAGGGCGAGGTGCCCGAGACCCTCAAGGACAAGCACCTCTACACCCTGGACCTCGGCGCGCTGGTCGCCGGCTCCCGCTACCGCGGTGACTTCGAGGAGCGCCTGAAGAAGGTCCTCAAGGAGATCCGCACCCGCGGCGACATCATCCTGTTCATCGACGAGCTCCACACCCTGGTGGGTGCGGGTGCCGCCGAGGGCGCGATCGACGCCGCCAGCATCCTCAAGCCGATGCTGGCCCGCGGTGAGCTCCAGACCATCGGTGCCACCACGCTCGACGAGTACCGCAAGTACCTGGAGAAGGACGCGGCCCTCGAGCGCCGCTTCCAGCCCATCCAGGTCGCGGAGCCGTCGCTGCCGCACACGATCGAGATCCTCAAGGGTCTGCGCGACCGCTACGAGGCCCACCACCGGGTCTCCATCACGGACGAGGCCCTCGTCCAGGCCGCGACCCTGGCCGACCGGTACATCTCGGACCGCTTCCTCCCGGACAAGGCGATCGACCTGATCGACGAGGCCGGCTCCCGGATGCGCATCCGCCGGATGACCGCGCCGCCGGACCTCCGCGAGTTCGACGAGAAGATCGCCGGCGTCCGCCGGGACAAGGAGTCCGCGATCGACTCCCAGGACTTCGAGAAGGCGGCGTCTCTCCGCGACAAGGAGAAGCAGCTGCTGGCGGCGAAGACCAAGCGGGAGAAGGAGTGGAAGGCCGGCGACATGGACGTCGTCGCCGAGGTCGACGGCGAGCTGATCGCCGAGGTCCTCGCGACCGCCACCGGCATCCCGGTCTTCAAGCTGACCGAGGAGGAGTCCTCGCGTCTGCTCCGCATGGAGGACGAGCTCCACAAGCGCGTCATCGGCCAGAAGGACGCCGTCCGCGGTCTGTCGAAGGCGATCCGCCGTACGCGGGCCGGCCTGAAGGACCCGAAGCGTCCCGGTGGCTCGTTCATCTTCGCCGGCCCGTCCGGTGTCGGTAAGACCGAGCTGTCCAAGGCGCTCGCCGAATTCCTCTTCGGCGACGAGGACGCGATGATCTCCCTCGACATGTCGGAGTTCAGCGAGAAGCACACGGTCTCCCGTCTCTTCGGTTCGCCTCCCGGATACGTGGGCTACGAAGAGGGCGGCCAGCTCACCGAGAAGGTGCGCCGCAAGCCGTTCTCCGTCGTCCTCTTCGACGAGGTCGAGAAGGCCCACCCCGATATCTTCAATTCCCTTCTCCAGATCCTGGAGGACGGTCGCCTGACCGACTCCCAGGGCCGGGTCGTGGACTTCAAGAACACGGTCATCATCATGACGACCAACCTCGGGACCCGGGACATCTCGAAGGGCTTCAACCTGGGCTTCGCCGCCCAGGGCGACACGAAGTCCAACTACGAGCGGATGAAGGCCAAGGTCAGCGACGAGCTGAAGCAGCACTTCCGCCCGGAGTTCCTGAACCGTGTGGACGACATCATCGTCTTCCCGCAGCTCACCCAGGACGACATCCTGCAGATCGTCGACCTGATGATCGGCCGGGTCGACGAGCGCCTGAAGGACCGGGACATGGGCATCGAGCTCTCCCAGTCCGCGAAGGACCTGCTCGCCAAGAAGGGCTACGACCCCGTTCTGGGTGCCCGTCCGCTCCGTCGGACCATCCAGCGCGAGATCGAGGACTCGCTGTCGGAGAAGATCCTCTTCGGCGAGCTGCGCCCCGGTCACATCGTGGTCGTGGACACCGAGGGCGAGGGTGAGGAGAAGAAGTTCACCTTCCGCGGCGAGGAGAAGTCGGCGCTGCCCGACGTCCCCCCGATCGAGCAGGCGACCGGCGGAGCCGGCCCCAACCTCTCGAAGGACGCGTGACGCCGCACTGAGCGGCTGACGGGGCTGCCCCGGCCCGTACGGAGACGTACGGGCCGGGGCAGCCCCTTTTCCGTGGGCGCCCGGCGGAGGAGCCGGGGGCGGATCAGGTGGCGATGCGGAGGGTGGGAGGCAGGTGCCCGGTGCCGATGACCTCGGCGCCGGGCAGCTCGACGAGCGCGAGGTCGGGCAGGCCGGCCAGCGGGCTCAGGTCGTACGTCCGTCCCTCGCAGCGACCGGAGAGGAGCAGCGCGCCCAGTCCCGGGAAGATCTCGGCGATCCGCTCGAACGGCAGATCGGCGTCGTCGCCCGCCACCACCAGGTGGTCGACCTGCGCCAGGACGAGCCCGTCGGGGCAGCCGTCGAGATGGCGGGGGTCGAGTGCGAGCTCGCGCAGGCCGGGCACGGCGGCGACGGCGCGCCAGTCCGCCGCCGTGGGGGACGCCGCCCCGTAGAGGTCGAGATGGCGTAGCCGCGGGACACGGCACGCTCCGGCAGGCGCGTCGCCGTCGCGCAGCAGGCTCGCCACGGCGGTCCCCGCCGAGACCAGCGCGACATGCAGGTACTGCGTCTGCTCCAGGAGCGGTTCGAGGGCGGCGACGCCGTGGCAGGAGAGGCCCTCACGGATGTCGAGGGAGCTGGGCCGGATCCCCCGGCGGACCAGTTCGTCGACCTGGTCGTCGGAGCGGAGGGTGAAGTAGAGGGAGCCGGGAGCGAGGTGGGCGAGGACCTCCCGCGCGTAGTCCCGGGTGTCGAAGCGCGACCACGCCCACATCAGCTGTGACCGGACCTCGATCGACTCGTGTCGGGCGAACCCGGCCAGGTACGGCAGCGCGGCGTCGTCGGTGACGTGGGTGGCGGTGATCACCGACATGAGCGCGTCCCGGGCGCTCAGTCCGTCCGGGCCCGGCAGCAGGTGCAGGACCGCCCGTCCCGCCGACGACAGCTCGCGTGCCTCCTCCGGGTCGCGCGGGGGGATCACCTCCGCCGTCCGTCGCAGGATCCGCTCCCGGATGTCCGGCGCGACCTCCGTCGCCTCGTCCAGGGC
This sequence comes from Streptomyces sp. NPDC048338, assembly GCF_043201055.1. Classification (NCBI taxonomy): domain Bacteria; kingdom Bacillati; phylum Actinomycetota; class Actinomycetes; order Kitasatosporales; family Streptomycetaceae; genus Streptomyces; species Streptomyces sp. NPDC048338. Next base: position 33,295 of record NZ_JBICYQ010000003.1, on the reverse strand, counting down.
CGTCGCCGCCGTCACGAGGACGCGCAGCCGGGTGCGGCGGTCCGTCGTACGGTCCGCGGCCTTCAGGAGTTCACCGAGGATCTCCGCGCACTCGCGCGGGCGGGCGTGGCCGACCGCCATGCGGACGACGTCCTGCCACTGGTCGTCGGCCGCGTGGTCGGCGAGGACGCCGATGTGCCACTCGTCGACGAGGGCCTTGGCGGCCAGGTGGTCCTGGAAGGTGCGGTGGACGAAGTCGACCGTGTCCGGGCTGGGTTCGCGCAGCAGGCCGCTGCGGTGCAGCAGGTGGGTGAAGACCGCACCGGGGTCTTCGTGGGCGGCCGCCTCCGGCACGGCCGGGACGGCCGCCCGCACCAGTGCTTCGGCGCGCGAACGGTCCATCTGGGTGCGGCCGTTGAGTGTGAGCCAGTGGGCGAGCCGCTGGATCAGCTGGATCTGCGGGGCCTCGCCGAGCGCGATCCCGTACGGCGTCCCCATGTCCCGCTCGCGGTCCCGGCGGGTCAGGAGCATCGAGAGCGCCGCCTCGTAGAGCGCCTTCCGGCCGCGGGGCAGGAAGCCCCGGCGATCGCGGTGCAGGGCGCAGATGAGCCCGCACATCAGGGGGTTGGTGGCGAGCTGGGCGACGTGCGTGGTGGTGCGCAGGGCGTCGAGGAGCGGCTTCTCGTACGGGGCGGCGTCGGGTCCGGCGGCGTCGTGCCAGCGCCGGACGAAGGCGGTGACCTCGGCCCGGGACATGGGGGAGAGGGTCAGTTCGGTGAACCCGTCCGGCGTGAGCCAGTCCTCGCGTACGGCGGTGGGGCGGGAGGTGACCAGCCAGCGGTTGCCCTCGTAGGCGTCGAGGAGGTCGCGGAGCCAGCCGCGGGCGCGCCCGCGCTCGGCCTCGGGGACCTCGTCGATGCCGTCGACGAGGATCAGGCCGCGGCCGGCGGCGAGGACGCGCTCGGCCCAGCCGTCGGGAGGAGTCAGGGGGCAGCCGGCGGCGGCCAGGAAGCGGTCGGGCGAGGGGAGGCGCTCGCCGTGGCGGGTCAGGGCCCGCAGGGGGAGGACGAAGGGGATCCGGTCGCGCAGGTACCCCATGCCCTCGTCCCGGCCGTCGTTCGCGGCGCTGACCGTCAGCCACTGGACCAGTGTCGTCTTGCCGGATCCGGCCAGGCCCCGCAGGAGGACCTTGTCGTGGCGGGCGAGGGCGAGTTCCGCGCGCAGGGAGCCGGCGGTGGGGCGCAGGGGGGTCACGTGCTCGTCGTAGGCGTACGGGGCGCGAGTGTCCGGGGCGGCGTACGGGGCCGGGTCCGCGCTGCCGTCGCCGTCCCGGGGCTCGTCGAGGGCGGCGAGCCACCTGCCCGCCGGTCCCGGGCCCGTCGCCTCCAGCGGCAGGTACGCCCTGTCCAGGGGCCAGGTGTCCGGGGAGTGGTGGAGGTCGACTCCGTAGATCGTGAGGCGGCCGTGCTTCCTCGCCAGGTGCGCCCGGTAGCGCCGCTCGAACTCGGTGTCGCGGCCGTCCGGCCGCGGGGTGCGGGTGAGGAGTGCGTCGACCTTGGCGACCAGCTCGCTCTGGCCGCGGGTCTGCTCGACCAGCGTCCGCGCGACGAAGGTGGAGCGCTGGGTGAAGAACTCCAGGATGTGCAGGCAGGCCCATTCGGTCAGGGTCCCCAGGAAGAGGACGGAGTCCGTGGTGAGCCCGTCCGGGGCCGGGGCGGCCGCGCGCAGGCGGCGGGCCAGGGTGGTGTGGCCCAGGGCGACCGCCTGGACGTCGTCCATGTCCAGGTCGCCGAGGGCGAGCAGCGTGGTGGCCAGGGTGTCGGTGACGGCCTCGGTCTCGTCGGCCGGGAAGGGCGGTTCTCCGGGCCCGGCGAGGGCGCGTTCGACGAGGGTGGCGGCCAGTGTGCGGACCTCCCGGTCGGTGAGGGTGCGCCGCTCGCCGCGGAAGGAGACGAGCCGGGAGAGCCGGACGCGGCGGCCCTCGCCGGGTAGGCCGGCCCCGGGACCGTCGGTGACCAGCAGTTTCTTGAGCAGCGGGCCGATCGCGCCGGAGACCAGACGGGTGCCGATGAGCGCTGGATCCACGTACGTCCCCCGAAGCATCCGTGTCCTGTCCGGCCGTGTCGCCGACGTAGTCGGGGACGGCTTCCGGGGGCCTCCGGTTGCGTGACCCAGGTCGCAATGGTGGGGGGTGCGCCGTGACAAGGCGCACAGGCGTTTCGAGGGGTACTAGCCGGGATAGTGGTGGCGTTCGGGGGCAATTCGGGACGTTTCGGTCCCTCGCGTCGGGACCTTGGTCCCGGGGGGTCCCGAACCGGGCGAGAGGCGGCCTCTCGGGCCCATCCGGACAGGGGCGACATGCGGATAAACCGATTTACTTGTGCCGGTTTGTCCGATTTCAAGGACGGGGTCCGGGGGTCGTCAAGACCTGAACTTTCAAGGAGATCGCTACGACGCCATGTCGTAGATGGGGGGTTTGAGGCGAGATGGGGTGGCGGGTTACCAAGGGATGGCCAGCCCGGCGCAGCACAGCGTCGGTCCCGTACTTCCCGGAGGTTTTCCCCCGTATGTCGAAGCGCGTCATGAACCCCACCCGTACCACCGTCGTCGCTCTCGCCGCCGCCGGCCTGGGAGCGTCGTTGGTGGCCGGAGCGGGCTCCGCCTTCGCCGCCGAGGGCAAGGCCATCGCGTCCGCCCCTGTCGGTGTTTCCGCCGCCGTCGCCGCCCAGGCCGACGCCCAGGCGAAGGTCGCCGCTCAGGTCAAGGCCGCTCAGGTCAAGGCCGCCGCCGCGAAGACCGCCGCCGTGAAGGCAGCGGCGAAAAAGGCCCCGGTCGCCGCCAAGAAGGCTCCGTCCTGGGTCAAGCCGGTCGCCGGCTACTCGCTGAGCGCCAGCTTCAACCAGGGCGGCGCCATGTGGGCCCACAAGCACTCCGGCCAGGACTTCGCCGTCCCGGTCGGCACCCCCGTCAAGGCGGCCGGTGCGGGCACCGTCGTGAAGGCCGGCCCCTACGGCGGCGGCGACGGCCCGGCGTACGGCAACGCCATCGTCGTCAAGCACGCCAACGGCAAGTACTCGCAGTACGCGCACCTGTCGAAGATCAACGTGCACATCGGCCAGAAGGTCGGCGCCGGCCAGAAGATCGCGCTGTCGGGCAACACCGGCAACTCCTCCGGCCCGCACCTGCACTTCGAGATCCGTACGACCCCGAACTACGGCTCCGCGCTCAACCCGGCCGCGTTCCTGCGCTCCGTCGGCGTCACCATCTGACCCGACGCGACCGGACCCGGCCCTGCCGGGAGTGGTCTCAGGCGTGGTGCGCCTGGGTGATCAGATCGAGGGCGACCTCGAGGACGGCTTCGTGCTTCTCCTCGGGGTCGCCCTCGATCGTCTGCATGAAGAACATGCCGGCGTGCATGGTGAACAGCGCGCTGATGCAGCGGACCCGGTCGGCCATCGCGAAGTCCGGCTCCTGGATCAGCCCGCTCAGCGTGACCATGCGCTCCTTGAAGGTCAGGCCGATGCTCAGTTCGCGCACGGTGGCCTGGTTCTCCTGCATGAAGCGGAACAGCGGGGCCGCGTCGGCCAGTGCCGACTGGTAGCGGCGCAGCGTCTCCTGCTTGGTCTCCAGGGTGCGCGGCTGCTCCTGGGCCCAGGCGATCAGCTCGTCGATCGGCCGGGTCAGGTCCTGGAAGATCCCGATGAGGATGTCTTCCTTGGTCTTGAAGTGGTAGTAGAGGGCGGCCTTGGTGACGTCCAGCCGTTCGGCGATCTCGCGCAGCGAGGTCTTCTCGTAGCCCTGCTCGGCGAAGAGTTCCAGGGCCACGTCCTGGATGCGCTGGCGGGTGTTGCCTCTGACCATGCTCTTCTCCCCACACCCTGTTACTTACTTGACGCCCGGCTAGTTGGCCTTCTACCTTCCTAGTCTAGTAACTAGCCGGGCGGCAAGTAAGCGTCTGAAGGTGTGGGGAGCAGGGGACATGGCGACGACCGAGTCAGTGAAGGCAGCCGAGGGGGGCGGGGCGGAGGTACAGCAGCGCAGTGTGCGCGTCGTGCTGCTCGCCCTGATGATCGCGATGCTGCTCGCGATGCTGGACAACATGATCATCGGCACGGCCATGCCGACCATCGTCGGCGAGCTGGGCGGCCTGGAGCACCTCTCCTGGGTCGTCACCGCCTACACGCTGGCCACCGCCGCCTCCACTCCCATCTGGGGCAAGCTCGGCGACATGTACGGCCGCAAGGGCGTGTTCCTCACCTCGATCGTGGTCTTCCTGATCGGTTCGGTGCTCAGCGGCATGGCGCAGGACATGGGCCAGCTCATCGGCTTCCGCGCCGTCCAGGGCCTGGGCGCCGGCGGTCTGATGGTCGGCGTCATGGCGATCATCGGCGACCTGATCCCGCCCCGGGAGCGCGGCAAGTACCAGGGCATGATGGCCGGCGTGATGGCGCTCGCCATGATCGGCGGACCCCTCGTCGGCGGCTCCATCACCGACCACTGGGGCTGGCGCTGGTCCTTCTACATCAACCTGCCGCTCGGCGTGGTCGCGCTGGCGATGGTCACCGCCGTGCTGCACCTGCCCCGCAAGGAGCGGACCGCCGGCACCCGGATCGACTTCCTCGGCGCCGCGCTGCTGACCGTCGGTATCACCACGATCGTGCTCGTCACCACCTGGGGCGGCACCGAGTACGCCTGGGGTTCGGCGACCATCGTGGGCCTCGCGGTCACCGGCGTCGTCGCGCTCGCCGCGTTCCTGCTGGTCGAGACCCGCGCGAGCGACCCGATCATGCCCCTGCACATCTTCCGCAGCCGCAACTTCACCCTCATGTCGGTGATCGGCTTCCTCACCGGCTTCGTGATGTTCGGCGCGGTGCTCTTCCTGCCGCTCTTCCAGCAGTCCGTGCAGGGCGCCTCGGCCACCAACTCCGGCCTGCTGCTCCTGCCGATGCTGCTGTCGATGATGGTCGTCTCGCTGATCTCCGGCCGGGTGACCACGAACAGCGGCAAGTACAAGATCTTCCCCATCATCGGCACCGCGCTGATGGTCGTCGGCCTGTTCCTGCTGGCCCAGATGGACACCGGCACCTCCCGGCTCACCTCCGGGATCTACATGGCGGTCCTCGGCGCCGGCATGGGCTTCCTGATGCAGATCACGATGCTCGTGGCCCAGAACAGCGTCGAGCTCAAGGACATGGGGGTCGCCTCCTCGTCGACCACCCTCTTCCGGACCCTCGGTTCGTCCTTCGGCGTCGCGATCATGGGCGCGCTCTTCACCAGCCGCGTCCACGACGAGATGGCGACCCGCGGCGGCTCCGGGCTGACCCAGCAGTCGGCCCAGCTCGACGCCGCCAGCCTGGCCAAGCTGCCCGCCGCGCTGCGCGAGGCGTACCAGTACGCCGTGGCGTCCGGCACCCACTCCGCCTTCCTGGTGGGCTCCGCGGTCGCGGTGATCGGCTTCGTCCTGGCGTTCTTCGTCAAGGAGGTGGCCCTGCGCGGGACCGGACCGGCCCCCAAGCCGGCCGACGGAGAGACCGTGAAGGTCGCCGAGACGGTCTGACCCCGCCCCCGGGCACCACACGCCCGAAGGCCCCCGGCGCGACAGCGCGCCGGGGGCCTTCGGTCGTCTGCCGGAGACGACGCCCTAAGGGCTGTCCCGTAATCCGCGGCGGGCGCACGACGTCGGCTACGGCCCTCCCCCAGCCTTCGGCCGGGGGTGCCCCCACGCTGCGTTGTCGGATCGCCCGAATACGCCCGGTATGAGGACGACCCTCCGCCTTGCGATGCACCGCATCCGACGCCGTGCGCCGACCCACCGCGGATTACGGGACAGCCCTTAGTCCGGGAACCTGATCATCGGGAAACTGCCCGTGTTCGTGGGCGCGTGGTCGGGGAGCCAGAGCACCGCGATCGCACCGCCCTGCGTCCCGGCGGGCGCCCCCGAGGGGGCCGCGTTGCGGAACGTCAGCCGGGCGCCCAGGACCCGCGCCTGCCCCGCCGCGATCGTCAGGCCGAGCCCGTGGCCCTGGCCGGCCCGGTCGCTCGCCCCGGTCCGGAAGCGGCTCGGGCCTTCGCGCAGCAGCTCCTCGGGGAAGCCGGGGCCGTGGTCCCGTACGCGGAGCACCCGGCCCTCGACCGTGACCTCCACCGGCTTGCTGCCGTGCTTGGCCGCGTTCGCCAGGAGGTTGCCCAGGATCCGCTCCAGCCGGCGCGGATCGGTGTTCACCCACGACTCGTGGACCACCCGGACGACCACGTCCGGGTCGAGCGTCCGCACCCGCCGCTCGACGAACTCGCCGAGCGCGATCTCCTGCAGCTCGGCCCGCTCCGAGGCGCTGTCCAGCCGGGCCACCTCCAGCACGTCCTCGACCAGCGTCCGCATGGCCTGCGCCCGGTCCCGTACGAGCTCGGTGGGCCGCCCGGGCGGCAGCAGCTCGGCCGCCGTCAGCAGGCCCGTCACCGGCGTGCGCAGCTCGTGCGCGATGTCCGCCGTGACCCGGCGCTCGGCCTCGATCCGTTCGTTGAGAGCGTCGGTCAGGCCGTCGACCGCGCGGGCCAGCTCGTCGGTCTCGTCGCGGACGACCCCGCCGATCGCGTCCCTGACCCGGACGCCCGTGTTGCCCTGGGCCACCTTCCCGGCGGCCGCGGCGGCCTTCCGCAGTCGTCGGGAGAGCTGGCCGCCGATGAGCACGCCGAGCGCGCAGCCGCCGAAGACCACCGAGACGGAGCCGATGATCAGCGCCCGGTCGAGGTCCTTCATGATGGCCGCGCTGCGGTCGGCGAAGGGGATGTGCAGCGACAGCACGTCGCCGTTGGCCAGCGGCACGGCCGCCCAGACGTCCGGCGGACCGCCGTGGCTGTGCTCCTGGACGTACGTGCCACGCCGGTTGTCCCGCATCAGCTGGTCGAGCTGGCGCGGCAGCATCGGGTCGTTGATCTTGGTGCCGAAGCGGGGCTCCTTGGGCTTGGAGCCCTCGTACATCCGCTGGGCGAAGAGCAGCCGTTCCATCTGGACCTCGCGGGCGTTGTCCAGCATCGAGACGCGCGCGGAGTTGTGGACGACCAGGCTGAGCGTGACCGCGATGAGCGCGCCGACCGCGGCGATCGCGACGGAGATCTTCCAGCGGACGCCCGTGCGCAGGGGGAGCCGCCTCATCCGTTCATCCCCCGCGTCATCCCTTGAGCTTGTAGCCGAAGCCGCGGACCGTCTCGATCCGGTCCTGGCCGATCTTGGTGCGCAGGCGCTGCACGTGGACGTCCACGACCCGGGTGTCGCCGCCCCAGCCGTAGTCCCAGACCCGCTCCAGAAGCTTGTCGCGCGACAGGACCGTGCCGGGTGCGGAGGAGAACTCCAGCAGCAGACGCATCTCCGTCGGCGTCAGCGCCACCGGCGCCCCGCCCCTGCGGACCTCCATGCCGTCGGTGTCGACCTCCAGCTCGCCGAAGACCAGCACGCCGCCGTCGGGGCCCTCGTCCCGCCCGGCGTCCCCGCCGGCCGCGCCGCCCGCGTGCCCGAAGCGGCGCAGCACCGCCCGGATCCGGGCCACCAGGACGGATCCGTCGAAGGGCTTGGTGACGTAGTCGTCGGCCCCGGCCTCCAGGCCCAGCACGACGTCGATGGAGTCGGCGCGCGCCGACAGCATGATCACCGGCACGGTCGACTCGTCGCGGATCCGGCGGCACAGGCTGACGCCGTCCATGCCCGGCAGCATCACGTCGAGCAGCGCGATGTCCGGGCGGTCGGCCCGGAACGCCTCCAGACCGGAGAGCCCGTCGGGCATCGCGGTCACCGCGAAGCCGTCCCGCTCCAGAGCGAGCTGGGTGGCTTCGCGGATCACGTCGTCGTCCTCGACGAACAGCACATGGGTCTCGGCCATCGGGCGCCCTTTCCGTTTCTCTCCCGCCGGCGTCGCACGCCGGCGGGGGTGTTCGCGCCGGCCCGTCTCCGGAGCCGGCATCACGTCGCGGTCAGCCGCCGCCGGGCGCCGGCGCGGAGCCGTCGATGCCGCCGTCACCGACCGCGCGGCTGTAGTCGTTGTGCACCCAGTCGTGCTGGGTGAACCTGTTGCCCGACCACCGGTACGTGATCACGTCCTCGCCCGAGGGGTACGCCACCGGGTCGCCCTTGGCGTACACCTGCCGGGTCACGATCAGATCGCCGCGGTCGATCGTCGCGTAGACGGCGGCGTCCTCGGTCATGAAGACGTTCTTGTACTCCTTGTTCTCCTCGCGGTACACGTACGTCCCGATGCCGACGGCGTCGCCGCAGGTCATCACGTTGACGACGACGTCCGGCGACCCCCCGCCGGTCAGGTTCCCGTAGGAGGTGTCCACCGGGTACGCGTCCGCGACGCAGGGCTTCAGGTCGCCCTTCAGACGCTCGCCGATCTTCGGGTCGGACTTCAGCAGCGCGATCGGGTCGACCCGCTTGGCCGACTGCTTGCCCGTGGAGGAGGACGGGGAGGCGGCCGGGGCCGTCGAGGTCACGTCGTCGGCGCGGGCCGCGCCCTCGTCACGGGAACCCGTCCCGCCGGTCGAGCAGCCGGTCACGAGCAGGCCGACGGCGACGAGCCCGGCCAGTGCCGTGGTGCTCGCCGCCGCGTGGGTGCCGCACGGGCCGTTCTCCCCGCCGTCGTGTCTGCTTCCTAGGCCGCGCACCGGTCCCGCCCCCGTTCCTCGCGTCGTTCGGTCGACCGCTCCAGAGCGCGGGCGTCGTGGTCGATGCCCCGGCTCTCCAGTTCCTGGCGCAGTCGGGCCAGTGCACGGTGGAGCGTGCTCTTCACCGTACCGGTCGACATGCCGAGGGCCGCCGCGGTCTCCTCGGTGCTCATCTGCTCCCAGTGGCGCAGGACGACGACGCTGCGCTGCTTGGGCGCGAGGACCTTGAGGATGTCCATGAGCAGGGCCCGGTCGGCGTGCTGCTCGGTGGCGTCGTCGACGGACGCGTCGGGCAGCTGCTCGGTGGGCACCTCGTCGAGCTTGCGGGCACGCCACCACTCGGTGCGGGTGTTGATCATCACGCGGCGCAGGTAGGCGTCGGCCAGGGACTTGTCGGCGATGCCGTCCCAGCGGCCGTACGTCCGGGCCAGCGCGGTCTGCAGCAGGTCCTGCGCGTCGACCGGGTCGGGCACGAGACGGCGGGCACTGCGCAGCAGGGCGTCCTGCCGTGTACGGACGTACTCCTCGAAGTCGAGCACCTCGCCGTGCGCCATTCCCAACCGCCTCCGATCCCCGTGACCAGCACTGTTTCCGTGTACGTCGACGACGCTACGGAGCGGTTGTCACGAGGCTGTGCGCGGCAGCCGTCGGCGGACGCACGGCTGTCCATCGGTTGTGTAACGGCCGGGGACGGGCCGGGCGTCCGGCCCCTGTCGGACGGTCGGTAGGTTCGCGGTGTCCGCGCGCGGGCAGCGGCGGGGGAGGACGGGGGGAACCATGGACGACGACGCGGGGCGGAGCGGCGGGGGGCAGGGCGACGCGGGGTTGGACGACGTGGGGCTGGCGGCCCGCTTCGAGGAGGAGCGCGGCCGGCTGCGGGCGGTGGCCTACCGGATGCTCGGCTCGGTCGCCGAGGCCGACGACGCGCTCCAGGAGGCATGGCTGCGTGCGAGCGCCGCCGGCACCGAGGGGGTCGCGAACCTGAGCGGCTGGCTGACCACCGTGGTGTCCCGGGTCTGCCTGAACACCCTGCGCACCCGCCGGACGCGGCGCGAGGACCTCTTCGACGAGCCGCCCGGGTCGTTCGCGCCCGAGGGGTCGGCGGGCGGCGACGGGACAGGCGATCCCGAGGAGGAGGCGCTGCTGGCCGACTCGGTCGGCGTCGCCCTGCTGGTGGTGCTGGACCGGCTGTCGCCCGCGGAGCGGCTCGCCTTCGTCCTGCACGACATGTTCGCCGTGCCCTTCGAGGACATCGGGCCGATGCTGGAGCGGACCCCCGTGTCCGCGCGGCAGCTCGCGAGCCGGGCCCGTCGCCGGGTCAAGGGGGCGGGTACGCCGCCCGGACCGGATCAGGTGCGGCGCCGCCAGGTCGTCGACGCGTTCCTGTCCGCCACGCGCCGCGGTGACTTCGAGGCGCTGGTGGGGCTGCTGCACCCCGACGTGGTGCTGCGGGCCGACGCGGCGGTCGTGCCCACGCCCGAGCCGGTCGTCGTCCTCGGGGCCCACACCGTGGCCAAGGGCGCGATGGCGGCGGTGGGCCGGGCCCGGTTCACCGGACCCGTACGGATCGACGGGGCGGTCGGGCTGGCGATGGCCCGGCACGGGCGGCCGGCCGTGGCGCTCGCCTTCACGATCGTCGAGGGCCTGATCACCGAGATCGACGTCGTCGCGGAGCCGGAGCGGCTCCGCGCTCTCGACCTCACCGTCCCCGACGGTCACTGAGCGGAGGCGCCGGGTGGCCGGGTGGTCCCGGCCACCCGGCGTGACCGGGACCCGGCCGCCGCTGACCGGACGGCGGCCGCCCGGCGGCACCGGCCCGGGCGCCGCCGGGGGGCGCCGCCCCGTGTTCGGGGAACAGCGGACGTCAGGACTGCGGCAGGCGGTAGAGCCCGCCCTCCAGGGGTTCGACCAGGCCGTCGGCGACCAGGCCGTCCAGGGCACGGTCGCGCTGGACCGGGTCGTGCCAGACGGCGTCCAGGGACGACTGCGGCACCGCGTCCGTGGCCTCCCGCAGGACGGCCAGCAGCTTGCCGCGGACCTGTCGGTCCGTGCCGGCGTAGGTCTGACCGCGCCGTGGCGGGCCGTCGTGGGCCGGCTTCCCCGACTGCCGCCAGACGCACTCGGCGGAGATCGGGCACCGCCCGCAGTCCTCGTTCTTCGCGGTGCACACCAGCGCGCCGAGCTCCATGGAGGCCGCCGCCCAGCGGGCGGCCGTGGCGTCGTCCTCCGGCAGCAGGTCGCGCGCCAGCCTGCGCTCGGCCGCCGTCGTGGCGTTCGGCGGGTACTGGACGCCGGTGGCCGCCCGGGCGAAGACCCGGCGCACATTGGTGTCGAGCACCGCGTGCCGCTGCCCGTACGCGAAGGAGGCCACCGCCGCCGCGGTGTACTCCCCGATGCCCGGCAGGGCGAGCAGCTGCCCGTGCTCGCTGGGGACGTCGCCGCCGTGCCGCTCCGTTATGGCCACGGCCGCGCCGTGCAGCCGCAGGGCGCGCCGGGGATAGCCGAGCCGGCCCCAGGCGCGGACCGCCTCGCCCGGCGCCTCGGCGGCCAGGTCGGCCGGTCGCGGCCAGCGCGCGAGCCACTGCTCGTACACCGGCAGGACCCGGACGACCGGGGTCTGCTGGAGCATGAACTCGCTCACCATCACGCCCCACGCGCCCGCCTCGGGGCGGCGCCAGGGCAGATCGCGGGCGTGCCGGTCGAACCAGGCGAGGACGGGCCCGTGCAGCCGGTCGGGTGCGGGCGCCGGGGCGGACCCGGCCGCGGGGCCGTCGGAGGGGACGGGGGACGTGGTGGAGGCATCGATGGAAGTCATGGCACCTCCGATCCTGGCACGTTCAGTACGCGCCGTGCCGCACGCCCTCACGGCGCGTGGAGGCGTGCTGGCGCGGGCCGCGCCCCGCGCACCACACCACCGCGCCGTTGCCGCTGGTGCGGGCCGTGTCCACCAGGGTCCGGACGGGCCGCGTCGCCGCCTTGACGACGAGGAACGCGACCGCTCCTCCCAGCAGCAGGCCGACCGTCACGTCGTGCGGGTAGTGCACGCCGACGAAGACCCGGGAGAAGGCCATGAGGAGCGCCATCGGCACGGTCAGCCAGGCCATGCCGCGCCAGGACAGCGCGAGGGCGACGGCCGCGGCTCCCGCGATCGCCGAGTGGTTGCTCGGGAACGACCAGTCCCCGTAGGGCGGGCAGGGGACGAGCGAGGCGGCGGCCCCGGCCACCGCCCGGCACGGACGCTCCTCGTCCACCAGCGACTTGAGCGCCTCGCTCACCACGTATCCGAAACCGGTCGCGAGCGGAGCCAGCAGCGCGAGCGCCATGGCGCCGCTCGGCGCCGTCCTGGTCCGCCACCAGCCGGCCAGGAACAGCACGCCGAACAGCAGCAGTCCGGCCTCGGTCCACACCTCGGCGAGTTGCTGGAACCAGTGCGGGGTGGAGTGGGCGAAGTCGGTGACGTCGCGGTAGAGGTCGCCCGAGAGATCGGAAAGCGTGTTCATGAGGGGAGACGCTAACCGGAGTACGGCACTCGGCGCCCGGGCCGAAGGTCCATACCCCTCCCCGACGAAAGTGGGGGCGGAACGGATGAGTCCGGCACCGGAGATGTGATCATCGGCAAAACTTGGTGCCTGGGGCGGCGGGTGGGGCGGGAGTTGGCCGCGATCTCTCGTAAGGTTCGGGGCGTGGGATCACTGCGCAATCCGGTCGGGCCGCTTCCCTCCTCCATCTACTGGCGACGGAGGGCGGTCGCGCTGTGCCTGATCGCACTCCTCGCGCTGCTCACCCTCTGGGCCGTCACCTCCGGTGGCGGCGGCGGGAGGAAGCCGAACGACGGCGCCAACGGGGCGTCCCCCGCGCCCTCGATCACTCCCGGACCCTCTGGTTCCGGTCCGGCGATCAGTGAACAGCCCGGCGGACGCGACGAGTCGGGCGACTCCGGAGAGACCACGGGAGGCGAGGACGGCACCGGCGAAGACGCCTCCGCCGGCACCGAGGGCGGCGGCAAGAACGGCGATACGGACGGCGGGGGCGGCGACGGCGGCGCGGGCTCGACCGCCGGGCAGCAGGTGCCGGCCGGCTCCCCGCTCCCGAACTGCGCCCCGGGATCACTCCAGTTGACGCTGAAGAGCGACAAGCTCTCCTTTGCGCCGGGGGACAAGCCGCGGTTCCGGCTCATCGCCCGGAACGCCACGGGCACCGACTGCAAGGCCGACTTCGGCCCGAAGAGCGCGGTCCTGAAGATCAGCAACGACAAGGGCGCCCAGATCTGGTCCTCGCAGGACTGCCCCCGACCCGGCACCCCCGTCCTGCTGCGCGTCCCCGCCCGCACCGCGATCACGCACACCGTGGACTGGGACCGCGGGCAGAGCGCCCCGCGGTGCGCCACCGCCCCGGCGGGCCCGGTCGGCCCGGGCACGTACCTGGTGGAGGCGGCGCTGCCCGGCACGAAGGTCTCCCCGGCCTCGTTCACGTTGGCGAAGGACTGACCGCACGGCGGCACGGCACGCGGAAGGGGCGGTACGGGATTCCCGTACCGCCCCTTCCGCGTGTGGTGGGTGGACCCGCGGCTACACGTACCGCTCGAGGATCGAGGACTCCGCGAGCCGGGAGAGGCCCTCACGGACGCTGCGGGCCCGGGCCTCGCCGACGCCGTCCACGGCCTGGAGGTCGTCGACGCTCGCCGCGAGCAGCTTCTGCAGGCCGCCGAAGTGCTCGACGAGCCGCTCGATGATCGCCCCCGGCAGGCGCGGGACCTTGGCCAGGAGCCGGTACCCGCGCGGGGAGACGGCGGAGTCGAGCGTCTCGGGGGAGCCGCTGTAACCGAGGGCGCGCGCCACGATGGGCAGTTCGAGCAGCTCGGCGTGGCTGAGCGCGTCCAGCTCCGTGAGCGCCTCGGCGACCGTGCGGGACCGCTTGGCCGTCGGCTCCGGCACGTAGTCGCGGATGACGAGCTCGCGCTCGGGCTCGACACCTGCGATCAACTCGTCGAGCTGGAGCGAGAGGAGGCGGCCGTCGGTGCCGAGCTCGACGACGTACTCGGCGATCTCGGTGGCGATCCGGCGGACCATCTCCAGGCGCTGGGCGACGGCGGTGACGTCCCGGACCGTGACCAGGTCCTCGATCTCCAGCGCGGACAGCGTGCCGGCGACCTCGTCGAGACGGAGCTTGTACCGCTCCAGGGTCGCGAGGGCCTGGTTGGCGCGGGAGAGGATCGCGGCCGACTCCTCCAGGACCCGGCGCTCACCGTTCACGTACAGCGCGATCAGGCGCATGGACTGCGAGACGGAGACGACCGGGAAGTTGCACTGCTTGGAGACGCGGTCCGCCGTGCGGTGGCGGGTGCCGGTCTCCTCGGTGGGGATGGACGCGTCCGGGACCAGCTGCACGCCGGCCCGCAGGATCTTGGTGATGTCCTTGTCGAGGATCAGCGCCCCGTCGAGCTTGCACAGCTCGCGCAGCCGGGTCGCGGTGAACTCCACGTCCAGCACGAAGCCGCCGGTGCACATCGATTCGACCGTTTTGTCCATACCGAGGACGAGGAGTCCTCCGGTGTTGCCCCGAAGGATCCGCTCCAGGCCGTCCCGCAGGGCGGTGCCGGGGGCGACGGCGCTGAGCGAGGCGCGCATGAGCGCCTCGTTGCCGGAGCCCGCGCCGGACTTTCCGGGAGCTGCTGCCCCGTCCTTGGCTGCCACTGCACTCCTCCGGCTCGTACGGTTGGGCGAGACCAGGGCAAAGTCTAGCGACACCGTTCCGCGCCGAGTTTGCATACCGGTGGTGGGCAACTCTTCCCGACGGCCGCGCCTCCCGGTCGGCGCGTTCCGGCGGAGGGTGCCGGGAGGCCGCGCGGGCCGCCCGCCGGAGCCCTCTCCCGGCCTGCCGCAAGGGCTCCGGCGGGCGGCCCGCGAAGCCGGTCCGGCCGCCCTCGCAGCAGGCCCGTGCCGTGTCCGCCCCGCCCCGCGCCGCCTTCCCTGCCCGGCCCGAGTCCGGCCCGTGCAGCCTCCGGGGCGGCCCGCCCGCCCGGCGGCTATCCCTCGGCGCTCTTCGGGGCCGCCGCCCGGCGGCTGCGCGGCAGGACCTGGAGGGCCTCGCCGATGTTCGCCACTTCCGTCACCTTCATGCCCGCGGGGACCTTGCCGGGATCGGTCGGGACCAGGGCGTGGGTGAAGCCGAGGCGGTGGGCCTCGGTGAGACGGCGCTGGACGCCCGTGACCCGGCGGACCTCGCCCGCGAGCCCGACCTCGCCGATCGCGACCAGGTTCTTGGGCAGCGGGGTGTCGCTGGCCGCGGAGGCCAGCGCGAGGGCGACCGCCAGGTCGGCGGCCGGCTCGGAGAGCTTCACGCCGCCGACGGTCGCGCTGTAGATGTCGCGCTTCCCCAGCGCGCTGATCCGGCCTCGCTGCTCCAGCACGGCCAGCATCATCGACACCCGGGAGGTCTCCAGGCCCGAGGTCGTCCGCCGGGGCGAGGGGATCTGCGAGTCGACCGTCAGGGCCTGCACCTCGGCCACGAGCGGCCGGCGGCCCTCCAGGGTCACCGTCAGGCAGGTGCCGGGCACGGCCACGTCGCGCCGGGTGAGGAACAGCCCCGACGGGTCCGCCAGGCCCGTGATGCCCTCGTCGTGCAGTTCGAAGCAGCCGACCTCGTCCGTCGCCCCGTAGCGGTTCTTCACACCGCGGACCAGGCGCAGCCGCGCGTGCCGGTCGCCCTCGAAGCTCAGCACGACGTCGACCAGGTGCTCCAGGAGGCGGGGGCCGGCGATGGCTCCGTCCTTGGTGACGTGGCCCACGAGGAGCGTGGACATCCCCCGCTCCTTCGAGGCGCGGATGAGGGCCCCGGCGACCTCGCGGACCTGGGCCATGCCGCCCGGGGCCCCGTCGATCTCGGGGGAGGCCACGGTCTGCACCGAGTCCATGATCAGCAGCGAGGGCTTGACGGCGTCGAGGTGGCCGAGCACCGCGGAGAGGTCGGTCTCGGCGGCCAGGTAGAGGTGGTCGCTCAGCGCGTTGATCCGGTCGGCGCGCAGCCGGACCTGGCTCGCGGACTCCTCGCCGGTGACGTACAGCGTGCGGTGCTCGTCGCTCGCGGCCTTCGCGGCCACGTCGAGCAGCAGCGTCGACTTGCCGACGCCCGGCTCGCCGGCGAGCAGGACCACCGCGCCGGGGACCAGCCCGCCGCCGAGGACCCGGTCGAGCTCGTCGACGCCCGTGGAGCGCGCGGTGGCCTGCCGGCCGTCGACCTGGCCGATGGGCAGCGCGGCGGTGGAGACCCGGCCCGCGGCCGTCGTGCGGACGGCGGGCGCGCCGTACTCCTCGACCGTCCCCCAGGCCTGGCACTCGGGGCAACGGCCGAGCCATTTGGCGGTCGTCCAACCGCACTCGGTGCAGCGGTAGGACGGCCTGTCCTTGGCGGATTTCGTACGGGCAGCCATGCACCGAACCGTAGCGGGCCCCACCGACAACGCCGTCCGGCCCGGGCCGGGGGGCCTCCCGCACCGGTCGTCATGACATATTCCTGTCCCCTTTTGAGGGATACGTTCACCCGTAAGAATTAAAAGTGTTCAAGTGGTACGAAGAGGGCTGTCCTGCCTGCCTACGGTCGGCCCGTGACGAGCAGCAGGCTGGATCCCCCCACACACACCACCGGCGCACACCGGGCGCACCGCCGCGCACCGTCCTCCGCCGCCGCGGGCTCCGGCAACCGCTCCGGGCCGCACACCCTCGGCCACCACCCGCCCGCACGCTACGAGGCGTATCTGGACGGCCTGTTCACCTACTGCCTGTCCGTGCTCTGCGACCACGACGACGCGACCGCCGCCCTCGGCGACGTCCTCGCCATCGCCGAACGCCAGCAGGGCCGCTGTCCGGCCGACCAGGCCGGACGCCGCGCCTGGCTCTACGCCCTGGCCCGCTGGGCCTGTCTGCGCACCCTCGGCGAACAGCGACGCAAGCGTCCCGGCGCGCACACCGGCCGCCCCGCGGCCGCGCCCGCGCCGTCCCGCGTCTCCGAGGAGACCGCCGAGCGCCGCCGGGCCGAACTCGCCCGGCTCGCCTGGCCCGAGGCCGCCGGCACCACCCCCGAGCAGCGCGAGGCCCTGGAGCTCGCCGTGCGCCACGGCCTCGGCCCCCGCGAGGTGGCGGCCGTCCTGACCCTGGACCCGCTCGCCGCCCGCGAGCTGCTCTCCTCCGCCGCCTGCGAGGTCGAACGGACCCGCGCGGCCCTCGCGGTCGTCGAGACCGGCACCTGCCCCACGGTGGCCCGGCTCACCGGCGACCACCAGGTGCTGCTCTCCGCGACCCTGCGCGCCGAACTCGTCCGCCACGTCGACGACTGCCCGCGGTGCCGGCGGGCCGCCGAGCGGGCGGGCGCCGGCGGGCCCTGGCCGGGCGCACCGGTGGCCTCCCCGGCCCGGCTCCCGCTGGTCGAGGCGCCCCGGGCGGCCGCGTACGTCGCGATGACGCACGTCCCCCGTGCCCGGTCCGGCGCCCCGCGCTTCGGCGCGACCGGATTCCCGGTGGACCCCAAGGACCACGCGGCCCGCCGGGACCGGATGCGCGCCCGGGCGGTGACCACCACCGTCGTGGCCGCCGTCGTCGCCGCCCCGGTCCTCGCCCTGTGGGCTTCGTACCGCGGCGGGCCCGCGGAGGGCGAGGCCGCGGGGGGCGCCCCGGTCACCGCGCGCGAGTCGGACGAGCGCACGGACCCGGACGGCACCCCGAACGATCGCTACGAGAACGCCGGCAACGCCCGGATCACCCCCGACCCGCGCTTCACCCGGGGCAGCCGGTCACCGGACGTCTCGGTCGAGGTGATCAGCCCCGGCGGGCCGGTGGACGGGGCATCGCCCGGGCAGCCCGGGGCCGGCCGGATCACCGTCGCCGCGCAGGGCGACGGGACCACGACGCTGCTGACCCTCACCAACTCCGGCGGAGCGCCCGCGGGCTGGTCGCTGTGGACCGACGCGCCCTGGCTGTACGTGAGCCGTGCCTCCGGCACGCTGGCGCCGGGCGAGTCCGTGACGGTCCGGATCACCGTCGACCACGGGCGCGAGCCCTCCGGCGCCTGGTCCGCGCGGGTGGGGGTGAAGCCCTCCGGCGCCATGCTGCGGATCACCGGTCACGGGACGCCGCCTCCGACGACGGAGGAGCCGCCGTCCACGGACCCGACGACCCCGCCTCCGACGACAGAGGAGCCGCCGCCGTCGACCGACCCGACGACCCCGCCGCCGTCCACGGACCCGACCACGCCGCCTCCGACGACGGAGGAGCCGCCGCCGTCCACGGACCCGGCGACCCCGCCGTCGTCGACGGACCCGGGCACCCCGAGCGAGCCGGGGTCCCCTTCGTCCTCCTGAGTGCTGTCCCGCGATCCTCGGCGGGCGCACGGACGCCGGAGAGGGCGTGCCGGAACCGGCGAGTGGCCGCGGGGCGCCGGACCGGTGCCGTGGCCCGGGTCTCGCCGTGAGCCGTCCGGTGCGGGGCGCCGGACCGGACGCCCCGCACGACGGCCGTGCGTCAGGCCTTCTCGCGCGGAGGGTCCGCCGGGTGCGGGGCCACCAGCGGCAGCTGCGCCGCGAGCCGCGCCTCGCACAGCTCCGCGAGGACGTCGTAGGCCTCCTTGCCCATCATCTCGGTGAGCTCGGGCCGGTACGTGACGTACACCGGCTCCCCGGCCCCGTGCGCCGAGGTCGCCGAGGTGCACCACCAGTGCAGGTCGTGCCCGCCCGGGCCCCAGCCACGGCGGTCGTACTCGCCGATCGACACCTGGAGGACCCGGGTGTCGTCCGGCCGGTCGATCCAGTCGTACGTCCGGCGCACCGGCAGTTGCCAGCACACGTCCGGCTTGGTCTCCAGCGGCTCCTTGCCCTCACGGAGGGCCAGGATGTGCAGCGAGCAGCCGGCGCCGCCCGCGAAACCGGGACGGTTCTGGAAGATGCAGGACCCCTCCCAGCGGCGGGTCTGGCGGTCGCCGTCCTCGTCGAGCTGGGTCCAGCCCGTCTGCGTACCGACGTCGTGGAACTGCCACAGTTCGGGCGTCAGCCGGGCCACGTGCGAGGCGACCCGCTTCTCGTCGTCCTCGTCGGAGAAGTGCGCGCCCAGCGTGCAGCAGCCGTCGTCCGCACGGCCCGCCTGGATGCCCTGGCAGCCGCTGCCGAAGATGCAGGTCCAGCGCGAGGTGAGCCAGGTCAGGTCGCAGCGGTAGACCTGTTCGTCGTCGGACGGGTCCGGGAACTCGACCCAGGCGCGCGGGAAGTCGAGCCCCTTCTCGTCGGGCTCGGCCGCCTTGCCCTGCTTCCCGGAGGTCCTGGGAGCCTTGGGGGCCTTCGTGGCGCCGGGGCCGCCACTGTCTTTGCCCGGCTTCGCCTTTTTCGTCTTTGGCACACGACAAGCGTATGCGCGTCGGAGCAGTAGCGTTCCGTCCATGAGACTCGGAGTCCTGGACGTCGGTTCGAACACGGTGCACCTGCTGGTGGTGGACGCGCACCCCGGCGCCCGCCCGCTGCCCGCCCATTCCCACAAGGCGGAGCTGCGTCTGGCCGAGCTCCTGGACGAGCGGGGCGCCATCGCCCCCGCCGGGGTCGAGCGGCTCATCGCGACCGTCGGGGACGCCCTCCAGGCCGCCGAGGACAAGGGCTGCGAGGAGGTCCTGCCGTTCGCGACCTCGGCCGTGCGGGAGGCGACCAACGCGGACGCCGTCCTGGCCCGGATCAAGGAGCGCACCGGGATCGACCTCCAGGTCCTCACCGGCGGGGAGGAGGCACGGCTCACCTTCCTCGCGGCCCGCCGCTGGTTCGGCTGGTCCGCCGGCAAGCTGTTCCTCCTCGACATCGGCGGCGGCTCGCTGGAGATCGCGTACGGCATCGACGAGGAGCCGGACGCGGCCGTCTCGCTGCCGCTGGGGGCGGGCCGGCTCACGTCCGGCTGGCTGCCGGGCGATCCGGCCGACGCGGCGGACGTACGGGCGCTGCGCCGCCATGTGCGCGCCCAGATCGCGCGGACCGTCGGCGAGTTCAGCCGCTTCGGAAAGCCGGACCACGTCGTCGCCACGTCCAAGACCTTCAAGCAGCTCGCCCGGATCGCCGGGGCGCCCGGCTCGGGCGACGGGCTCTACGTCCAGCGCAACCTCACCCGGAAGTCCCTGGAGGAGTGGGTCCCCAAGCTCGCGGTGATGACGGTCGACCAGCGCACCGGCCTCCCCGGGGTGTCGGAGGGGCGCGCCCCGCAGCTCCTCGCGGGCGCGCTGGTCGCCGAGGGCGCGATGGACCTGTTCGGCATCGACGAGCTGGAGATCTGCCCCTGGGCGCTGCGGGAGGGCGTCATCCTGCGCCGCCTGGACCACCTGCCGGCGGAATAGCCCGGACCGCCGGGGCGCGGGTCGGGCACGGCCCGACGGCCGTCCGGCCCGCACCCCGTGGCCGGCGGCGCACGCGGCTCCGCGCGCGCCCGGAGTGCACGCGGCGTGACGGGAACCACTCCCCCCGGCCCCCTGCCCGCCCCGTACGCTGTCCTTCGTGGCAGAACCAGTGGTGCGCATCCCGGATGCGAAGGTCGCCCTGTCGACGGCCTCGGTCTATCCGGAGTCGACGGCGACGGCCTTCGAGACCGCCGCGCGCCTCGGCTACGACGGCGTCGAGGTCATGGTGTGGACCGACCCCGTCAGCCAGGACATCGAGGCCCTGCGCCGGCTCTCGGACTACCACCAGGTACCGATCCTCGCCGTCCACGCCCCCTGCCTGCTCATCACCCAGCGCGTCTGGTCCACCGATCCGTGGACGAAGCTGCGGCGTGCCCAGGCGGCGGCCGAGAAGCTCGGTGCCTCCACGGTCGTCGTGCACCCGCCGTTCCGCTGGCAGCGTCAGTACGCCCGGGACTTCGTCTCCGGAATCTGGCGGATGGCGCACGAGACCGACGTCCGGTTCGCCGTCGAGAACATGTACCCCTGGCGGTACAAGGACCGCGAGATGCTCGCCTACGCCCCCGAGTGGGACGTCACCAAGGACGACTACCGGCACTTCACCGTGGACCTCTCGCACACCGCGACAGCCCGCACCGACGCCCTCGCCATGATCGACCGCATGGGCGACCGCCTGGGCCACGTCCACCTCGCCGACGGCCGGGGTTCGGCGAAGGACGAGCACCTGGTCCCCGGCCGCGGCACGCAGCCGTGCGCCGAACTGCTGGAGCGGCTCGCCCTCGGCGGCTTCGACGGCCACGTCGTCATCGAGGTCAACACCCGCCGGGCCATGTCGTCCGCCGAACGCGAGGCCGACCTCGCGGAGGCCCTGGCGTTCACCCGGCTGCACCTGGCCTCGGCGTCCGCCCGCCCGCCCCGGATCCCCCGCTCATGACCGGAGAGGCCCCGCGCCGCCGCGGCCGGCCCTCCCGCGCGGCCGAGGAGAGCGGCCCTGGTGCCCGGGAGCGGATCCTGGAGGCGGCCCGCGCGCAGTTCGCCGAGCGCGGCTACGACAAGACCTCGGTCCGGGGCATCGCGAAGGCGGCCGGGGTGGACGCGGCGCTCGTGCACCACTACTTCGGTACGAAGGACGAGGTCTTCGCCGCCGCGATCGAGGTCTCCATGGAGCCCGCGACGATCGTCCCGGCCGTCCTGGGCGAGGGGACCGAGGGCATCGGGGAGCGTCTCGCGCGCTACTTCATCGGCGTCTGGGAGAACCCCGCGAGCCGGGCCCCGCTCCTGGCGATCATCCGCTCCGCGCTGACGCACGAGGCGGCGGCCAAGGTGCTGCGCGGCTTCGTCCTGCGCCGGGTCCTGGAACGGGTGGCCGCCGATCTCGACGTGCCGAACCCGAAGTTCCGGGCCGAGCTGGCCGCCTCGCACATGATCGGCATCGCGATGATGCGGTACGTGCTCCAGGTCGAGCCCCTGGCCTCGGCGGACCCGGAGGAGATCGTGGAGCTGGTCGCCCCGACGCTCCAGCGGTACCTGACCGAGGCGTGAGCGTGCCGGACGGCACCCCTCCACGGCCCCCTGCCGGCTGACCGAAAGCTGAACAGCCGGTCCGGCATACGGACACGCTGTCCAGATCTTGGAGGGGCGGCGTACGCTCGAATGCAAGCACATCCATCACGAGGAGCGAGCGACGATGCCCGAGCTGAGGTCCCGCACTGTCACCCACGGCCGCAACATGGCGGGCGCACGCGCCCTGATGCGCGCCTCCGGTGTACCGGGTGCGGACATCGGGCGGAAGCCGATCATCGCCGTGGCCAACTCCTTCACGGAGTTCGTGCCCGGCCACACCCACCTCCAGCCGGTCGGCCGGATCGTCTCCGAGGCGATCGTCGCGGCGGGCGCCATCCCGCGCGAGTTCAACACGATCGCCGTCGACGACGGCATCGCCATGGGCCACGGCGGCATGCTCTACAGCCTGCCGTCCCGCGACCTGATCGCGGACAGCGTGGAGTACATGGTCGAGGCGCACTGCGCCGACGCCCTGATCTGCATCTCCAACTGCGACAAGATCACCCCGGGCATGCTGATGGCCGCCCTGCGCCTGAACATCCCGACGGTCTTCGTCTCCGGCGGCCCGATGGAGTCCGGCAAGGCCACGCTCGTCGACGGCACGGTCCGGACGCTCGACCTGGTCGACGCGATCTCCGACGCGGTGAACGACAAGGTCTCGGACGAGGACATCCTCCGCATCGAGGAGAACGCCTGCCCGACCTGCGGGTCCTGTTCCGGCATGTTCACCGCCAACTCGATGAACTGCCTGACCGAGGCCATCGGCCTCTCCCTGCCCGGCAACGGCTCGGTCCTCGCCACCCACACCGCCCGCAAGGCGCTGTACGAGAACGCGGCCCGCACGGTCGTCGACATCACCCGTCGCCACTACGACGAGGACGACGCGTCGGTCCTGCCGCGCAACATCGCCACCCGCGCGGCCTTCGAGAACGCGATGGCGCTCGACATCGCCATGGGCGGTTCGACCAACACGATCCTGCACCTGCTCGCCGCCGCCCAGGAGGCCGAGCTGGACTACGGCCTGTCCGACATGGACGAGGTCTCGCGGCGCGTGCCGTGCCTGGCCAAGGTCGCGCCGAACGTGGCGCCCGGCGGCACGTACTACATGGAGGACGTGCACCGCGCCGGCGGGATCCCCGCCATCCTCGGCGAGCTGTACCGCGCCGGCCTGCTGAACGAGGACGTCCACACCGTCCACTCCCGCTCCATCAAGGAGTGGCTGGGGACCTGGGACGTGCGTGGCGGCTCCCCGTCGGAGGAGTCCGTCGAACTGTGGCACGCGGCGCCCGGCTGCGTCCGCTCCGCCACCGCCTTCTCGCAGTCCGAGCGCTGGGACACCCTCGACACGGACGCGGCCGGCGGCTGCATCCGCGACGCGGCCCACGCGTACTCGAAGGACGGCGGCCTGGCGGTCCTGCGGGGCAACCTCGCCGTCGACGGCTGCGTGGTGAAGACCGCCGGCGTCGACGAGTCGATCTGGACCTTCGAGGGCCCCGCCGTCGTCTGCGAGTCGCAGGACGAGGCCGTCGAGAAGATCCTCAACAAGCAGGTCAGGGACGGCGACGTGGTCGTCATCCGCTACGAGGGCCCGCGCGGCGGCCCCGGCATGCAGGAGATGCTCTACCCGACCTCCTTCCTCAAGGGCCGGGGCCTGGGCAAGACCTGCGCGCTGGTCACGGACGGACGCTTCTCGGGCGGCACCTCGGGCCTGTCCATCGGCCACGCCTCGCCGGAGGCGGCCTCGGGCGGCACGATCGCGCTCGTCGAGGACGGCGACCGGATCCGCATCGACATCCCGAGCCGTTCGATCGAACTCCTGGTCACCGACGACGTCCTGGCCGCCCGCCGCGAGGCGCTCGGCGGGGTCTACGCGCCGAAGAACCGCGAGCGCAAGGTCTCGGCCGCGCTGCGGGCCTATGCCGCGATGGCGACCAGCGCCGACAAGGGCGCGGTCCGGGACGTGACCCGGCTCGGCTGAGACGGGAAGGGCCCCGGGCGGACCGGGGCCGTCCCGCACGTGTCGTCGCGACCCCGCCGGACCGCCTTCGCGGCGGTCCGGCGGGGTCGAGGTCGTTCCGGGGCCGGGCGTGACGTCACCGGCGCCCGTCCTCCGTGCCCGTCACCAGGCGGCCGGGTCCCGCCCGTCCACGGCGAACACCGAACCGTCGGGCGCGGTCCCGAACACCCGCGTGCCGGCCACGACCGGGGCCGGCACGCTCGTCGCGTAGCCGAGCCGGCCGTCCCGCAGCCGGGTGCCGGTCTGCCCGAGCAACGCGCCGCGCGCGGTGTCGACGGCGAGCAGCCGGCCGTCCGACGCGGAGAGGTAGAGGCGGTCGTCCGGACCCACGACGGGGGCGGAGACGTTCTTGGCCGAGGTCTCCAGCTCCCACACCGTCCGGTCGGCGCCGTCCGCGGCCCCGCCGCCCTCGGTGCTCCCGGCGTTCCCGGTGTCGAGGGCCAGCAGCCGGCCGGAGGCGTCCACGAGGTAGACCGTGTCGCCGCGCAGCGCGGCGCTGGGCGCGTCCATCGGGTAGGGCAGCGGGACGCGACGCACGGAGCGCCCGGCCGGGTCGTAGCGGACCACGGCGTCGGTGCGCGACTGGCGGTCGGCGGACCGCAGGTGGACCACGCCGTCCGGTCCCGTGCCCAGCGGCACGAGGTCCCCGTCGAGCCGTTGCTGCCAGACGATCTCGCCGCTCCGCGGGCGCACCATGCTGACCAGCGTCCGTCTGCCGCCGGCCGAGTTCTCGAAGACGGGCAGCAGACCGGTCTCCGGGGAGTACGGGCCGAAGCGGGGAGTCGAGTGGCCGCGCAGCCGATGGCTCCAGCGCTGCTTTCCGGTGGTGGGGTCGACGGCCTTCACCGTGCCGCCGCCGCCGAGCAGGAGGACCGTGTCGCCCGCCGGCCGCAGTCCGGCACCGCCCGCGGCGGCGGCCGTCGTCCGGCCGGGGGCGCCGTCCTGCGTGTAGGTGCGCAGGTCGCGGCCGTCCGCGACGACGCCCAGGAGTCCGGCGGAGAGCGTCTCGGGTGCCGAGAGGTCCTCGTCGCCGGCGGCGGCCGGCCGTGACCACAGCACCCGGCCGGTGGCGGGATCGACCCGGGCGAGGCCGATGCCCCCGCCGGAGCAGTAGAGCGCCCCGGCGACGTGTCCGCAGGCGGGCGCGGTGGCGTCGGCGTCCTTGTCCAGCGGGGTCTGCCAGCCGGCGAAGGCCCTGGCCGCCTCGGCCGGGTGCGGCTCGCGGGAGGGTGTGTCCGTGCCGGGGACGAGCGTGAGCGCGGCGGCGGTGACGACGCCGGCCAGGACGAGCAGTGCGGCGGACGTGAGCGCCCAGCGCGGGATCCGGCGCCGGCGGCGTCCGGTGGCCGTGACGCGGACGGGCGTGTCCGCGACCCAGGAGCCCTCGGCCGCGGGCCCGGGCTCCGGCAGGGTCAGAGGTCGCCGCTGGGCCGGTATGAAGGCAGCCGCCTCGTACGAGGGCGGGAGCAGTGCCGCCATGATCTCGGCGGGCCCGGGCCGGTCCGCGGGCTCCTTGGCGAGACAGCGGGCGACGAGCGGTGCGAGGTCGGCCGGCACCCCGGTCAGATCGGGCTCGTCGTGCACGACCTGGTAGGCGACGATGTACGGGCTGTCCGAGTCGAACGGGCCGTGGCCGGTCGCCGCGTGCACGAGCACGGACCCGAGCGCGAACACGTCCGCCGCCGGTCCCACCTCGCGCGGGCGCTGGAACTGCTCGGGTGCCATGAAGGGCGGCGAACCGATCAACTTGCCCGTCTCGGTGTGCAGATCGCTGTCCACGGGCCGGGAGATGCCGAAGTCGATCACCTTCGGTCCGGTGTCGGTGAGCAGCACGTTGCTCGGCTTGAGGTCGCGGTGGACCACGCCCGCCCGGTGGATGTCGCGCAGCGCCTCGGCGAGCCCCGCCGTCAGCCGGCGCAGTTCGGCGGGGGAGAGCGGGCCGTTGCGCCGTACCTGGTCGGCCAGGGTGGGGCCGGGGACGTACAGGGTCGCCATCCAGGGCCGCACGGCGTCGGGGTCGGCGTCCACGACGGGCGCGGTGAAGGCGCCGCTCACCTTGCGCGCGGCGGCGACCTCCTGCCGGAACCTGGCCCTGAACTCCGGGTCCTCGGCGTACTGCCCGTGCACGACCTTGACCGCGAGCCGCAGGCCGGAGGCGGAGGTGGCCAGGTGGACGATGCCCATGCCACCCGCGCCGAGACAGGCTTGGAGGCGGTACTCGCCCGCGTACTCAGGTCCTTCCGCGTCCCGGTCGGCGCCGGTACTGCGCAACGGCGGCATCGCCCACCCCCGTGTGGTTCCCCGTTGAGTTCGCGCGCGTGCGCGACGCACGGAGCCTAGTCGATGGTGGGGGCGATGACGGTGGGGCTTGCTAGCCTGCGCGTCGCAGAGAGTGAATTTCAGCGGAGCGCTCGCGTTCCCAACGGGGGAGGAAACCATGACTGTCGAGGAGACGAACACCGCAGCGAGAGCCGAGCAGACGGCCGCGGCGGCGGAGGTGGCGCGCTACCCGATCGCCCCCGGCTACCGGGTCAACGTGCGCTCCGGCCCGGGGACGAAGTACTCGATCGTGCGGACGCTGGCGCTCGGCGTGAGCGTGCCGATCTACTGCCAGAAGGCCGGCGAGTGGATCACCGGCCCTTACGGCACCACGAACCTCTGGGACAACATCGCCCCCGGCGAGTTCGTCTCGGACGCGTACGTGAGGACCGGGAGCGACGGCTACGTCGCCCCGCGCTGCGGCTGACGGAACCGTGGGACCCGGCCGGACCCGGCCGGGAAGGGGAACGGGGAGCGACCGGCGGGTCACGTGCCGCGGCGGCCGCCCCGTTCCCCCGCCGCCCGGGGATAATCGATCCCGTGAGCGACGACGACCAGACCGAGAACCCCGGCACTCCCCAGGGCGGGACCGCGGCCACGGCCGCCGGACCGCAGCCCGAGGAGATCCGTTTCTTCGGCACGACCTGGGTCGACCACGACGGTGGCTACGGGCTGCGCCGTGCCGGTGTCGCCGTCGGCTCGCTCGCCGCCGCGGCGGCCGGCTGCTTCGTGCTGCGCTTCGCGTACGAGGGCCTGGAGATCGCCGACATCGGCGGTTTCGTCAACCTGCTGGTCGTCGTCATGTTCGCGATCTGCAGTGCCATCGCCTTCCGCAAGACCTGGGAGGGCTTCGGCTCGCGGCCCGCCGACCCGGCCCGCGAGGAGGCCCTGCGCGGCCTGAAGGCCATCGGCTTCATCGGCTCGCTCCTCGCCTACTTCTTCCGCAGCCTGGTCGAGGCACCCGGCGAGCGGCTCCGCCGCGCCGAGTACGAGACGGCCCGCGCGCGGTACGAGAAGCGCCGCGACGCCCGCACGGGCAACCCGTCCGCGCGCCGGAAGCCCAAGCGCCGCTGACCCGGGGCGGCCCGCGCCCGACAGCGGACGCCGCCCGGGTACCGCCGTCCCCGGGACGCCGCTCACCGATCCGGCCTGATCGACGAGACACCCCGGACCCCGCACGCGCACGGCGCGCTCGTCGACCGGACCGACCGGACCGACCGGACCGACCGGTCCACCCGGGCGCGTCCGCCTCCGCGAGCGCGCCGCCGGGCGCCCCCGTCGTCGCGCCCGCGCTCACGACGTTCCCGCGCGGCACCGGCGTCGAGCACGTCACCGCCCGCGCGCGCCTTCGACCCGGCCCCGCCCGACCGCGTGTCCCCACCGCCCGGGCGCGCGCCCTCACCGAGGAGCGGATGGTCCGCTCGACCGTTCGGTCCGCTCGACCGTCGGTCCGTTCCGTACGGCCTCCCGCCGTCCCGCCCCGATCCCGCCGGTCCCCGGCTTCGGCCGACCGGGCCCTTCGCGGCCGGTCCCGGTGTCCCCACCGGCCGCTGCCGCCGGCCCACCGCGACCCGCACGCCCCCCGCTGTTCCGGGTCCGTTCCGGATGCTTGACGGCCGGGACCCCCGCGCGCATTATTCATCGCATGATGAATTATTCCGAGGGGGCTCCGCCGCCCGCGATCGCCGCCCGCGGCCTCACCGTCGTACGAGGCGACCGCACGGTCCTGCGCGGCATCGACTTCACCGTGCCGCCCGGCCAGATCACCGGCCTCCTGGGCCCCTCCGGCTGCGGCAAGTCCACCCTGATGCGCGCCGTCGTCGGCACCCAGGCCAAGGTCGGCGGCACCCTCGACGTCCTCGGCCGCCCGGCCGGGGACGCGACCCTGCGCTCCCGCATCGGCTACGTCACCCAGGCGCCGTCCGTCTACGACGACCTGACCGTGCGCCAGAACCTCGACTACTTCGCCGCCGTGCTCCTCCCGGGCCGCGCCCACCGCGAGGACCGGCGGACCGCCGTCGACCGCGCCGTCCACGACGTCGACCTCGGCTCGCACGCGGGCTCCCTCGCCGGCCGGCTCTCCGG
This sequence comes from Streptomyces sp. NPDC048338, assembly GCF_043201055.1. Taxonomy (NCBI): domain Bacteria; kingdom Bacillati; phylum Actinomycetota; class Actinomycetes; order Kitasatosporales; family Streptomycetaceae; genus Streptomyces; species Streptomyces sp. NPDC048338. Next base: position 5,265 of record NZ_JBICYQ010000003.1, on the reverse strand, counting down.
CGGCCAGCGCAGCCGCGTCTCCCTCGCCGTCGCCCTGCTCGGCACACCGGAACTGCTCGTCCTCGACGAACCGACCGTGGGCCTCGACCCGGTCCTGCGGCGCGACCTCTGGAACCTCTTCCACCGCATCGCCGCCGACCGCGGCACCGCGATCCTCGTCTCCTCCCACGTGATGGACGAGGCCGAGCGCTGCCACCGGCTGCTGCTCATGCGCGAGGGCGACATCCTCGCCGACGACACCCCCGACGCGCTGCGCCGCCGCAACGACACCGCCACCGTCGAGGACGCCTTCCTCCGCCTGGTCGACGCGGCCGCCGCCCGCGCCCGCGTTCACCAGGGAGACCGGCACCCGGACCGCACCACCCAGCCCGCCGAGGAGATCCAGCGATGAACGGTGCCCGCACCCTCGCCACCGCCGCCCGCGTCCTGCGCCAGCTGCGCCACGACCCGCGCTCGATCGCCCTCATGCTCCTCGTGCCGTGCGTGATGCTCTTCCTGCTCCGCTACGTCTTCGACGGCAGCCCGCGGACCTTCGACGGCATCGGGGCCTCGCTGCTCGGCATCTTCCCGCTGATCACGATGTTCCTCGTGACCTCGATCGCCACCCTGCGCGAACGCACCTCCGGCACCCTGGAGCGACTGCTCGCCATGCCGCTCGGCAAGGGCGACCTGATCGCCGGCTACGCGCTCGCCTTCGGGCTCCTCGCCGTCGTGCAGTCCGCCCTCGCCACCGGCCTCGCCGTGTGGTTCCTGGGCCTCGACGTCGTCGGCTCGCCCTGGCTCCTCCTCCTGGTGGCCCTGCTCGACGCCCTGCTCGGCACCGCCCTCGGCCTCTTCGTCTCGGCCTTCGCCGCCTCCGAGTTCCAGGCCGTCCAGTTCATGCCGGCCGTGATCTTCCCCCAGCTGCTGCTCTGCGGCCTCTTCATCCCGCGCGACCGCATGCAGCCCGTGCTGGAGGGGATCTCCGACGCGCTGCCCATGTCCTACGCCGTCGACGGCATGAACGAGGTGCTGCGGAGCACCGACGTCACCGGGGACTTCGTCCGGGACGTCCTCGTCGTCGCCGGCTGCGCCGTCCTCGTCCTCGGTCTCGGCGCGGCCACCCTGCGCCGCCGGACCGCGTGACCGCCCCTCGGACACCCGGCCCGCGGGAACCGGCGCGGTGCGAGGATGGCGACACGTACCCCCTCCGGCGAGGTGAACAGAGCCATGACCCAGACCGTCGCAGTCCTCGGCACCGGCAAGATCGGTGAAGCGCTCCTCAGCGGCATGATCCGAGGCGGCTGGAGCCCGGCCAGCCTGCTGGTCACCGCGCGCCGCACCGAGCGCGCCGAGGAGCTGCGTGCCCGCTACGGCGTCGAGACCGTCACCAACGCCGAGGCCGCCAAGCGCGCCGACACGCTCATCCTCGCCGTGAAGCCCCAGGACATGGGCCGCCTCCTCGACGAACTCGGCCCCCACGTCGCCACCGACCGGCTGGTCATCAGCGCCGCCGCCGGCATCCCCACCGCCTTCATCGAGGAGCGCCTGGCCGCCGGCACCCCGGTCGTCCGCGTCATGCCCAACACCCCCGTCCTCGTCGACGAGGGCATGTCGGTCATCTCCGGCGGCAGCCACGCCACGCCCGACCACCTCGTGCACACCGAGGAGATCTTCGGCGGCGTCGGCAAGACCCTGCGGGTCCCGGAGTCCCAGCAGGACGCCGCCACCGCCCTCTCCGGCTCCGGCCCCGCCTACTTCTACTTCCTGGTCGAGGCCATGACCGACGCCGGCATCCTCCTCGGCCTGCCCCGCTCCCAGGCCCACGACCTGATCGTCCAGGCCGCCATCGGCGCCGCGGTGATGCTCCGCGACAGCGGCGAGCACCCGGTCAAGCTCCGCGAGGCCGTCACCTCCCCGGCCGGCACCACCATCAGCGCCATCCGCGAGCTGGAGAACCACGGCGTACGGGCCGCCCTGATCGCCGCCCTGGAGGCCGCCCGCGACCGCAGCCGCGAGCTCGCCTCCGGCAACGGCTGACCGACACCGTCCTCCGCCGGGGTCACCGCGCCCCGGCGGACGCCGCCTCCACGACGTCCCGCGTCGACACCACCCGGGCGAACCGCCCCCCGTGCAGCGAGACCGCCGTCGCTCGCGTCAGCTCCTCGGCGCCGGCCGTCCATCCGAACGGGCCCGCCAGGTCGAAGGTGTGCATGGCGTCGAGCGGGAACAGCACGTCGTACCCGAGGTTCCCGCCCATCCGGGCCGTCGTCTCGTTGCACATGTTGGTCTGGATCCCCACGATCACGATCTGGCCGATCCCCGCGCCCTTCAGCCAGGCGTCCAGGTCCGGCTCCCCGTAGAACGCCGAGTTCACCGACTTCGTCACCAGCAGCTCCGGCCCCCGGCCCTTCCCCCGCCGCTCCTGCACGAAGTCCTTGAAGTCGTTGCCCACGTGCCCCCGCCGCAGCGGCGAGCGCGACCCGGCAGGCGAGTCGTGCCGTACGAACACGACCGGCCTGCCCGTCTCCTGCCACAGGTCGATCAGCGTCGCGATGTTCCCCTCGGCGTCGACGTTGTCGCGCTTCCCCCAGTACTCCTCCTCGAAGCCCTTCTGCACATCGACGACGACCAGCGCTGCGTTCTCCGAAATCTCCATGACCACGATGCTGCCGCCCGCCGGCGCCCCCTCCCAGAGGAGGAAAAGTCAGCGATCGATGGTTTACTGCCACCATGTCGACGGACACCGCGGAACCCCAGCGCATCGCCCTCGTGGCCTTCCCCGGCGTCCGGGCCTTCGACGTCTCCGTCATCACCGAGGTGTGGGGCAGCGACCGCCGCCTGCCGGCCGTCCCTTCCTTCGAACTCCGCCGCGTCGCGGCCGACCCGGACGCGGCCATCCCGCTGCGCGGCGGCCTCACCCTCACCCCCGACCGCCCGCTCGCCTGGCTCACCGGCGCCGACCTCGTCCTCGTCCCCGGCATCGAGGACCCTGACGCGGACGTCCCCGCCCCCGTGCTCGACGCCCTCCGCCGCGCCCACAGCGCCGGCACCCCGGTCGCCTCCCTGTGCGCCGGCGCCTTCGTCCTCGCCCGGGCCGGTCTCCTCGACGGCCGTCGCGCGGTCACCCACTGGCACCTGGCCCCGACCCTCGCCGCCCGTCACCCGAAGACCGCCGTCGAACCCGACGCCCTCTTCGTCGAGGACTCCGGCATCTGGACCTCGGCGGGCACCGCCGCCGGCATCGACCTCTGCCTCCATCTGGTCCGGACCGCCCACGGCGCCGAGGCCGCGGCCGCCATCGCCCGCGCCATGGTCACCGCGCCCTTCCGCACGGGCACCCAGGCCCAGTTCATCGAGCACCCGACGCCCCGCGCCGACCGCGACGCCGACGCCCTCGCCGGGATCCGCGCCTACGCCCTCGCCCACCTCGACGAGCCGCACACCGTCGCGAGCCTCGCCGCCCGGGCCGGCATGTCCCCGCGCAGCTTCGCCCGCCACTTCCAGGCGACCACCGGAACGACCCCGCTCCACTGGCTCATCGGCCGACGGGTGGCCGCCGCCCAGAAGCTGCTCGAACGCACCGACCACCCGCTCCCCGAGGTCGCCCGCCGCGCGGGCTTCGGCAGCGAGGTCACGATGCGCCAGCACTTCGCCTCGCACCTCGGCACCAGCCCGCGCGACTACCGCCACGCGTTCCGTCACCCGGCGGGCAGCAACCCGACCGCCCGATAGGCCCGGTCGACCAGCGGCCGCGCCAGCTCCCGGGCCCGCGCGGCCCCCTCGCGGAGCACCCGGTCGACCTCACCGGGATCGGCCGCCAGCTCCGCGTGCCGCTCCCGCACCGGCCTCAGCAGCTCGATCACCGCCTCCGCCGTGTCCTTCTTCAGCGCTCCGTACGACGCGTAGGCGCCGGCCAGGGTCTCCGGGTCCCCGCCCGTGGCCGCGGCCAGCAGGTCGAGCAGGTTGGCGACGCCCGGCCGGGCCTCCCGGTCGTAGGCCACCTCCTCGCCGCTGTCCGTCACCGCCCGCATGATCTTGCGCCGGACGGTGTCCGCCTCGTCGAGCAGATAGACGATGCCGGTCCCGTTCTCGTGGGACTTCCCCATCTTCGACCGCGGGTCCTGGAGATCCATCACTCGCGCGGCCACCTCGGGGTGCGTCGCCCGGGGCACGGTGAAGGTGTGCCCGTACCGCTGGTTGAACCGCACGGCCAGATCCCGCGTCAGCTCCACGTGCTGCGTCTGGTCGTCGCCCACGGGCACCTCGTCGGTGCCGTACGCCAGGATGTCCGCCGCCATCAGGACGGGATACGTGAGCAGCGAGAGCCGCACGCTCTGCCCCGCCTCGCGCGCCCCGACGCTCTTCTCCTTGTACTGGATCATCCGCCGCAGTTCGCCGTCCGTGGCCGTGCACTCCAGCAGATAGGACAGCCGCGCGTGCTCGTCCACGTGGCTCTGCACGAAGACGGTGCACCGCTTCGGGTCCAGCCCGGCGGCCAGCAGCAGCGTCGCCGCCTGCCGGCTGAGCCGCAGCACCCGAGCCGGGTCGTGCTCCACCGTCAGGGCGTGCAGGTCCACCACGCTGAACAGCGCGTCCGACCGGAGCTGGTCGACCTCGACCCACCGGCGAACGGCCCCGAGGTAGTTGCCCAGCGTCAGATGCCCGGTCGGCTTGACCCCGCTGAAGATCCGCGTCATCGCGTCCACTCCCTGTCTCCTGTATGCCGACCCGACGGCCGGCACCCGGAGGGGGATACGCGAACGGCCGCCGAGGCGGCGGCCGTGTGCGCATGCGCTACGAAGGGGCCGCCGTCAGGCGGCCCACCACTGAAGGGTGCGCGCATGCGTAGTCATACGGAGAGAGTACGCCCGAGGCCAGGGGTTGACACGGGATTGCCCGATCCGTAATGTTCTCCGAGCTGTCCGACGTGAGTACCGACTCCGGTCGGCCCCGGACAGCCATCTCGCAAGAACCACTTCAAGCAGACGACGCTTCGTCGCGTCGTTCTTCTTTCCGTGCGCTTTTGCGAAATGAGGAATCCGCGTTCGAAAGCCTGGACGCGAGCCGCCGATTAGCGTCGGAGGCAGGGAATCCGCTAAAGTCTCACTCGTCGGAACGGCCCAACAGCCGCAAAGACAAAACCCGCTGACTGGGAATCAGGCCCGAAAGGATCTGATAGAGTCGGAACCGCCGGAAGGGCCCGGAGCGAAAGCGAATGGGACCGGAAAGCACCGAGGAAATCGGATCGGAAAGATCTGATAGAGTCGGAAACGCAAGACCGAA